>JAFPWS010000067.1 GCA_017412705.1 Prevotella sp. | reverse complement strand
TGCAAAGTCCGTTTATCTAAGTCTTGGCGACAAGGAGGAAAAAGCCAAAAATCCTGTGATGGCGCAGGTCGGTAATGCCATCCGTAAGCAGCATGAGCTATTGACGGAACAAAAGATTAATACCATACTTGAATGGAATGCAGGCAATCACTTCGTCGATTCCGACAAGCGGATGGCAAAGGGATTTGCCAGAGCAATTAATAATTTATAATATGTGATATTCGCAACTGAGTCAATATAATGAGTAGAATAGAGCGGGAGAAGCAGACCGTCCGCAGAATGATAGAGCTTTATTGCCGTCATCGTTTGAAGCAGGACACCATGCCGGATGAATACCAACATCTGGCAGAGTTTGCTTGTCGCCGTCTCGACCATTGCAAGTATGGTGAGCATAAGACTGCTTGCAAGGGCTGCCCCACCCACTGCTACGCACCAAAGGAGCGTGAACAGATTCGTGAAATCATGCGATGGGTTGGGCCGAGAATGATTTTTTATTCACCCAAAGAAGCAATAAGACATTTTTTTCACAAATAACGATATGAGAAAAGCAAGCAGAGCAATGGATGCCGCTTTCGCCTTGGAGGTGTTAGATAAGGCTCCCTACGTAACAGTTAGTTTCACACGACCTGATGGCACACCTTATGGTGTCCCTCTGTCGTTGGCTCGAACAGACGATAAGACTTTCTGTTTCCATTGTGCTATGGAAGGCGAGAAACTGGATTGCATTGCCGCCAATCCAATGGTGGCATTGTCGGCTGTCACCCGCTGCACGCCTACCGTTGGCCCCAAGGATGGCAGTTTCACCCTACAGTACAAATCGGCTATGGCAGTTGGCAAGGCAGAGATAGTGACGGATAGAGACGAGAAGATTGAAGCTCTCAGAGCTATCTGCCTACGTTTCCTTCCCCACCACATGGATGCCTTCGATAATGCCATCGCCCGCAGTTTGGAACGAACAGCTGTGGTAAAGATAACCCTTACTGCTCCTCCCACCGGCAAGCGTAAGCAGTACGACAAGCAAGGCGAAGAGATGAAATATGGAAGAATGGAATAGAAGGTGTTTTACAACCTGATTCCGTATTTTGCTATCCGCTCCTCCATCATCCCTTCGGGCATGAATCGGAGGAGTGTTTCTGTGATGGTGTTGAGCATGCGCTGTCGGATATAGTCCTCACGAATATAGAGCGACACACGACGCTGGGAGAGATAGTCGCCCTCGATGCGACGCACGTTTTCACGCTGACTTTCTGAGAGGAACGGCAGGTGCATCTCTGGGATAATAGTAAAGCCGCCGTTCTCATCGACAATACGGATCAACGTCTCGATACTGCCTGCCTCATAGACACGATTGCCCTTGGTTCTTGCTTTACAGAAACTGAAGGCACTCTCACGCAAGCATTGTGCCTCCTTCATAATCCACATCTTTTCGTGTTCCAGGTTCTCTGGCTTGAACACAGGCAACTTACGCCAACAACTCTCGGCAAGATAAACCATAAAGCGTTCTGTGTAAAGCGGCACTTCGAGGATGCCCTGACGTGAGTTCCCACTGATGGCAATACCAGCATCGAGGTGTCCAAGCTGTAGTTCGCTGAGCATCACGTCAGCCTTCATCTCGCGAACAGAGAGTTTCACCGTGGGGTAGTTCTCTACATAATAACGGATAAACTTGGGCAGGATGTAAGGTGCGATGGTGGGACCTACGGAGAGAATCAGTTCTCCATTGACAGCTCCCTTGTCCTCTGCTACAAGTTCCGTGATACGTTCTGCTTCAGCCAGAGCCTTCTCTGCTTGACGGATAATCTTTTCACCAGCAGCAGTTGGAGTGACTGACTTATTGCTCCGTTCGAAGATGCGCACATCGAGCTCTTCTTCCAGTTTTACCAACATGGCACTAAGTGTAGGCTGTGAGATGCCACACTGTTCGGCTGCCTTGGCGAAGTTGCGCTGGCGGTCGACGGCTACGATATATTTCAGTTGTTGTAGGGTCATACGCTTACTTAATGATAGATAAAACCGATGCAAAGATAGATAAAATAATTCGTTTATCTATTATATTCTTCTTACCTTTGCACCAGTTTTAAGAATAAATAAGGATTATGTATCAGAACAATAAGAAAAAGAAGAACTTCCACCGTCACTTTGCGACTCCAGGACTGAACCTATATTGGATCATCATCGCATACATCATCATCGGATGGTTTTATCCGGTTATCGGACTCATCGCACTCATCTGTATGATTGGACCAGTACTGACCTCCATCTGGCGAGGCCGTTTCTGGTGTGGCAATGTGTGTCCACGAGGGAATCTGTATGACCGGCTGCTGTCGAAATACTCACCTCACAAGCCAATACCGGCGTTTGTGCGCACCTTCGGCTTCCGCCTGTTCATGGTGTTCTTTATCTTCACGATGTTTGGCGTACAATTATCGCTGACTGTTCCCTGGAGCGAGGGAGGACTGGCCATGTGGAGCGGAATTGGTCGCGTATTCTGGACGATTATCGTGATGACAACCATTGTCGGTATCACCTTGTCGTTTATCTATGCCCCTCGCACGTGGTGTTCGTTCTGCCCCATGGGAACCATCTCGTCGTGGGTAGCTCCTCGTAAGCAGCCACTACCCAGGCCCTATACCGCTGTGCATGTAGCAGCATCGTGTCAGATGAAGTGTAAGAGTTGCGCTCGTGTCTGCCCCATGCAGCTTACGCCTTACGACAGCCGAGGTCAGGAGTCAGGTTATCTGCATCCAGACTGCCTGAAGTGCGGCAAATGTACCTTGGCTTGTCCTACAAAGATTATGTCATTAAAAAAATAGGAAATAACAATTATGGAAAATATCAAAGACTATCAGCAGTACCTCAGAGGGTACGACTACACGGGCAAGACTCCCGTCATCATCGATTTCTATGCTACATGGTGTGGCCCTTGTCAGGCTCTTGCACCCATGCTGAAACGACTGGCCGACGAGTACGAAGGTCGTGTCAAAGTCCTGAAGGTGGATGTCGACAAGAATCAAGCTCTTGCAGCGGCAGCTCGCATTCAGTCCATTCCCACGTTGTTCTTTATCACCAAGGATGGCGATATCGAACGCATCGTTGGCGGTCTCCCTTATCAAGAATTGGTGAGGATGGCAGAGAAAATCAGCGAATGAATTCTTTTCCGTTCACAAACAATCGGTGTCCATTAGCCTTGATACGTGACGCATCACCCTTTATGGATGTAATGTAGGTATCGGCTGTAAGGTTCCATGTGCAGTCATCGCCAAGAGTGACATTCACAGTTCCTGTCTCAGTAGATACGGTGTTGCCGGCAGCATTAGTGATGTTGCCATTGATAGAGCCTGTGAAGGTAGAACCATCAGCCAGATTCAGCGTCAGTTCAGAGTCGCTGCCCACAAGAATGGTGCCGTCCAATTGCTGATGACTCGCATTAAGCGTTGCTTTGTTGCTGGCTCCATGCCACCCATCGGCACATACTGACAACAGTACTTTGTCTGGATCGTCATTCACCAGTTTGACATCGTTCAGAGATATGATGGCATTTGTGTTGGTCACATGGAACAGGTGGCCTTGACGATTGGTCAGCGAACCTCCATTCATCGTAAAGTGCGAGTTGCCACTATCGGCATCGCCAGAGAACGACTGATAGATCATGATGGCATCCAGGAACTGGGCATGGCCGTTGCGCTGGGTATTGCTGACAGTCATCTGGCAGTTATTCAGCGTGATGCTATTCTTACCCTCGATGCACACTCCTTCAGACTTGTTCGAGGTTAGTGTGGCATCAGATACCGTCACATCAGCTGTAGAGTAGATAACTGGTGAACCAAGGCCGTTGCTGGTATAGCTGCCACCTTCCACAGTCACGATGCCACCGCCACGATCGGTACGTATCGGCGCTGACGAACGACCACTTGTATTGATAGTCAGGTTCTTGGCCTTCATCACACCACCGCCGGTAGTCATGATACCGCCAGAACCATCGCCTGTAGTGGTAATCTTGGTATCCTCGATGATAACTGTAGTACCATCGCCATCACCACCATTATGTCCACCGTTACCGCCGTATGAGAACACACCATTGGCTCCTGTAGCGTCGGTTGCTATCGTACCACCTTTGATAGTTGTGGTGCTACCTCCCTTCACAAGCAAGGCTGCATTTACACCATAAAAGCTACAGTTGTCACCACCTTCTGAACTGCCCGTCTTGCTGATGTTTGGCTGAGCGATATTCACCGCTTCCTTAGTGGATATCATCAATGCACTTTCATCAGACTTATTGCTATGATACGTTTTTCCGACTTCGCTTGTCTGAGCCTTCAACTCCGTAGCTCCAGCATATTTGATATCCTTACTGCGAGAGCCAGGACCGCCAGGCATACCCATACTTGCTTGTCCTAAAAACTGTTGTCCTCCAAGCAGGAACTCCCTAACTCTGCGTTGTGAGGCAAACTGAGGTTTTATCTTTTGATAACCCTCATATTGCTGTTCGGTTAGGATCTTGGCAATAGCCTTGTCGTACTTCTGCTGTTGCTTGTCATAGTCATAGCTCGATTCTGATGGCTTACTGCCACCGGGCATTCCCATGCCGCCACCTCGCGGGCCTCCTTGCATGCCACCACCAGGACCACCCATACCACCTCCAGGCATACCTCCTCCGAAACCGCCACCACCGGGGCCACCCATTCCTCCACTGGGTCTGCCACTGGGTCTACCACTGGGATGTTCTCCCATTGGTGGACGCTGACCTTGTGGACGTTCCACCTGCTCACCCTCAATCAGTTTCTTATACTTCTTGTTGAGTTTGGCCACTTTCTTCTGCTGCTTCTCGTCGAGCTTCAGTTCCTTGACCATCTTTTCAGTCATCTGCTCGTAGGTGATACGTTTGTGCTTAGGCATCTTCTTTTCAGAGCTGTGTGACCCTGAGGTCGAACTATCCTGTGCCATCAGGGAGCCTGACAGCATAACCATTGCGATTGCTATTAATAATAATCTTCTCATTATATTGTACTTCTTTAAAACTGGTGCAAAGTTACGTGTTATCCGAAACGTGGCGAAAAATAATCAGCGAAGTACGAGAATTATTCAGCGAAAAGCAAGACGATCTTGTTATTATGGAAGCAAAATGTCAGCTTTTTGTGTTAAATATCGAGAAAAGTTCGCTCAAATAGAAAAAATTGAGTACTTTTGCGGCAAAATTCTCGGAATTTTTAAGAAAAATAAATTATTATGCTTGAAATATATCCCATTAACGAAGATACATGGAAGTTGTTCGAGCCATTTGGATTTACGGAACATGACTTCTACACGCTGCCCAAAGAAGACTTGGAAATGCTGTGTATGGGACAGACCACGAGTCTGCTGCCACTGCAATTGACAAACAGTGACGGCGAGACTGTGGAAAGACTGGCCCGACTGGGATTTATACGCAAGCCTGACGGGGGTGTAGAAGTGAAAGCCTACCCACAATATGACGAGATACAGACTGGTGACCTCGAACTGTCGAAACGGGACATTGAGCGACTGAAACGGCAGGGGGTTATCTATACGGAAGCCGTCATTGACGGACAGCGGAACCGCTGTTTCGTACAACTGGACCAACTGACGAACTGTCTGCTGTACGCGAAAGCAGATGACATCGGCAGGCTGATACCAACCGATATCCACGGTACGGAGCTGACCCGCACCCAGCGTGAGAAGATAAGACAGGGAAAGTCTGTGGAAGTGAAGGTAGGCAACCAGACGTATGTCGTAGGTATTGACCTCGAGAAGCGAAACGGCTTCAAGATCTGGAAGATTAGTAACTATTGATGATTGTTCAAGTGGGATGAAGATAGATTATCGTGAGGCGCGTAAGGAAGTAAGCATCGTCGAAGTGCTTTTGGACTTGGGGTATAAGTACGACAAGTCGAAGGGCGGCGTGAGTCCCAACTTCGTGCTGAGAGACGAACACGGAAAGGAAATAGACCGTGTGATAGTCAAGAATCCGAAGAATCTGGAGAATCAGGGTTACTGGCGCAGAGACGGCGGAAAGGGTGACCTGATTGACTTCATACGCGAGAACCTGGCGGCATTTCCCGTGACAGGAAGGAATGATGTGGATACGCTGAATAGGGTGTTGGCCAGGTATATGGGAAAAGAGGAAAAGGAATCATTCAATCTTGACGATTACCTGGACAAGGCAGGCATCCATGAGGCAAAAGAATTTGATGCTTCCAGATATGACAGACTGGACACTGCTGAACGGATAGACCATGTCATGACCTTCTTTGACCAACGCGGACTGAGCAGGGAAACAGCAGAAACGTTCGCACCATTCATCGAGCTGGTTAGGAAAAAGGCAGACGAGGACAGCACAAGTCCAAAGGCCATTTACAATCTGGGCTTCCCCTATCACATCCCTGGTTCCGCAGAAATCGTCGGATATGAGATAAGAGGATATAAGGGATTCAAGGGAAAGGCCGAAGGTACGAACAGTACTTCAGGACTATGGCTGGCAGAGCCGGAATCCGCACACGGAAAAGAGGCTGCCCCCCTACCCTATCAGATACAAAGAGTGTTCTTCTTTGAGAGTGCATTTGATGGCATGGCGTTCTGGCAGTTGAATCATGACAGAATGGATTTCTCCGACTGCATTTTCGCATCAACAGGCGGCAGCTTCTCTGACCAGCAGATAACAGAAACGATGGGTTACTATAACGAGGCCCAAGCAGTAGATTGCTTCGACAACGACCTGCAGGGAAGACTCTACGGATGCCGGATGGTATGCCTCCTTGAATATAAGGTAAAGAACTTGGAGTTCAGCATCAATGGCGAGATGGTGCATTTCGAGCTGGGTGATAAGCAGTTTGATATCGCATCAGATCTTGTGGATGTCGAGACATTCCGTGCCATGACAGGCATCTACGGAAACCGCGTCCTACAAGAGAAATCACCAGAACCCAGTAAGGATTGGAATGAAGCACTCAAAATGGGAATAAGATAAACCACGGATAACACAGACGTTTTAATTTCAAAAGGAAAAGATTGAAAGATGGAAACAAATGAGAACCTAGAGACGGATAGTTTAGAAAGGATGAACTGGGGTCTTGGAAAAAAGATCCCACACCACATAGAAGGCCACCATAAATACAATACAACGAGAACCGAATACGATGTCACCTGTCAAATTAAAGACGAATATGACATCTATTACAGCCAGGACAAGAAGCGGCTTATTAATGTCGTTGGCCAGAAGACCAAATACTGCATTATATATCCGATAGAGGTGGTATGCCATGGTGCTTTCTGCGAAACACTGGCCGAAGAAATTATCTTGCCTGACACTGTCATAGCCTTTGGCTACAACCCGTTTGGGAAAACACATCTTAAGAAGTTCGTGATTCCCAAGAACGTAAGACATATCGAAACTGTTAACCCGTTTGCCACATGCTATACACTAGAGGAACTCATCGTACTATCACCATATTTCACAGTGGAAGAGGGTGTGCTCTATACCAGTGACTACAAGATTTGTTATGGAGCAGCCACGAAGAGTTGTCCCAAGGATCTGAAGATTCATGAAGGCACGGAGATTATCGCTAACAGTGCCTTCTTCATGAGAAAGCTGAATAGTGTCTACATCCCTGATTCAGTGAAAGAGATTGGCTATGCGGCCTTTGCATATACAGGTCTTAAAGACATGACTCTCCCCCACTCTATCACAGAGATTCCCGAGGCATGCTTTCAGTGCTGCAATCTGGTAAACGTAACCATACCTGAACTTGTAACCAACATCCATGAAGATGCTTTCAGTGGCAACGCGAACCTGAAGAGCATCACGATGATGGGAAGAGTAAAATCAATAGCCATTGGAGCACTGAGTCTTTGTCCAGAGTTGCTGAAGATTACAGGACCTTATGGTTCTCCTGTACTGAATTTGAAGACGATGCAGATTGCCGGACTCGATGACAGGCAACACAGCAAGAGAGAATCATGTGAGATTAATGGCAAGAAGGGTGTTACTATGACGCTGTCGTGACAATCTCAACGTGCAGGAGCTTCTCCCCTACCCCATCGTCATCGATGGAATAATTGAATGAGAGATCGCTGGAACCTGATGCTAACAGTTCATCAAGTTCCTTTTTTGTGGCGGTAAGAATAGTGTCAATATCCTTTGGCACCTTGGTCTTTTGTTCGGGAGAAGTGCAGAGTAGTTTTTGAGTCTGCACTGCAGTAAGCTGTCTCTCCAGTTCTGCCATTGGAATTATATGCTGGTTCTCATTGCGCCAACTTGCAAGCATCAGGTAAATCTGTTGGGTATAACGGGTCTTACAAGCCAAGAATGCGGCCTTGCTTATTTCGCAGAAACCATATTCCTTAGAGATGATATGATTCACAACATCCTTGTCGAGCTGAATCATGAAGTCCTTGCTATCACCCTCTTCGAAGAATACCGTACCCAAACGATGATAGCGTTTGTAAGACTCATTGTTAAGTTTACTGGGAATGGCAACGGATATCAAAGAAAGCGTGCTTAACCTAGAACGGAACTTAGCATAGTCTGCTCTACGAATACCCATATCCTTGAAACGAATCGAGAAGAGAATATCCTCCTGAATTCCGAACAAGTCATATTGTGATCCTTCACGGATATAGGGTTGCAACTGATCGATAATAGCGAGCAAAACCTTGTTCTGCCAGAAGTCGTAACCCTGGCGCATCATGATGACAGTCATCGGGACGATTATCTGATCTCCCCTACCCTGCTCTTTCTTCAAGTCTCGCTTCGTAGGCATTCTATAACCGTTTATATTCTGCAAAGTTACGAAGAATTCTTGATAAGAAGTGAATTATCTGAGAATTTTTAAGGTTATTTGTGTAGATAGTAACCAAAAGAGATACGGAAATATTAAAGAGTATATTTTATCTTTAATAAATAAGTTATTTAATCTTTAATATTTATGAATAACATATGATGCTTGAAACCAAATGTTTATCGCAAAGCCCCTACTCTACTTGAGTTGACCAGGCATCACATTTGTAATCTCTAAATAAGTATTCAAGATTTAGGGTATCAGCGAGAGGTGACTGTTCAGTTACCCTTTAGGAAGGTCATGAGCGAAACTCACAATTTTAAGACAGTGCTGATAAATAATAAAGAATAAACTTATTGAATAATAAAGAATATGTTTGTATTTAATAAATCTGAAATATCATATTTAATATATATTATATCACTTCTTTATTAAATAACAGGTTTTATATTTATTAAATTAATAGTTATTTCTTTAATATAGTTTTTTGTTTTTCTTTATTATAGTTTAATGTTTATGTTTATTAAAGAATATATTTTGTATTTAATATATATGGGACTATATCTTTATAAATCAACACGAATCGTCCCGACCCAAACCATGTGGGACACGCAAAGAATAAGCATGTGAATTATTAAAGAATAACATTTCTTCTTTAATAAATAAAAACGAGTCCAAAGGCACAGTCTCAGCACAGACCAGGGAGAGTGTCATCATTTTTAAAGAAATACTTCGTATTTATTAAAGATAAAATATTTAAATATTGAATATGAGATAGTTAGGCGAAAACATTCGATTGGCTTGATAAGTATATAATAGGCATGGGGTACCTGCCAGATGGCAAGTTAGACACCATCTCCAAAGAGAAAGGGGCAGACCTCGAAGAAAAAGTTCACAGGATCTGCTTGAGAGACATTTCAGACAATATAAATATTAAAGAAGAAGTATGATATTAGTAAGGACAATAGCAATATATTTAATAAAGATAAACTGTTTATTTATTAAATAATATTATTCTTATTTATTAAAGATAGTGTATTTAAATATTAAAGATATAATATCGTATTTATTATATATTTAGTTTTATCTATAATAAAGAATAAGCTTCTTATTTATTAAACACAGAACTTCATAAATAATAAAGAATATTCTTAATATTTATTAAATCCTATATCATATTGTTTAATAAAGATAAATTCGTGGAACTTTATTAAAGATAAATTCGTATCTTCGCAACATCAAATTCAAACGCAATGTATTATGGCTATCAAGAAGAAAGGTAACACGGGGTTCCTGAACGGAACAACAGTTGAGAGATTCGACAATATAGTACACCAGCAGGGTGGGGCACAGGCTGCACCTGAATCAGGTTCAACAGAGACGCCTGCAGCTGCTCCTGCGAACCCAGAGGAGAATCCAGTGAAGGTTGCTCCTGAAATCTCTGAGAAGCCCCAGGTCAACGCTCCTGCTGCAGAAGAGGGAACTGTTGCCCAGGAAGTTTCACAGCCTGCGTCAGAACCAGCTTCTGAGCCTCGTAAGCCTCTTACCCTGGAAGATGTGATGGGATCAGAAGAGCTCATCAAGCAAGTGGCTCAGCAAATCCTCAAGCAAGGCGGCGCCAAGGGTGTCGGAGGACTTGAAGCTCCCAAACAGGGCCGTCCTCGCAAGGAACTCATCAAAGGCATCGACGAAGTGTCTGTCAACCTGCAGCTTCCGGAGACGCTTGTCACCGCATTGAGGAAGAAAGCAAAAGACGAGAAGATAACTATCAAGGAGATTATCGGACATGCCATCATGAGCACATATCCGGAACTATTAAAGTGAAATACAGATTATGGCAACAACAAAGAAAACAAGAATTATAACGGTCGTAAACCACAAGGGTGGGGTAGGAAAGACCATGACGGCAGCGAACCTCGGTGCTGCCCTCGCAAAGATGGGCAAGATGGTGCTATTGGTTGATGCTGACGGACAGTGCAATCTGACCATGCAGTGCGTCGAGGTGGTTAGCGTTCCCACACTTTCAGACTATCTTAACAACGACGATATAGAGGTGCAGCCACAGCAGGTATCGAAGAAGCTGTTTCTCATTCCTGGCTCATCAGCATTAGATGCAGACTCACACAACATTGAACTCTCTATTGAAGAAGATGCGGGAGCCACCAGATACATGGCCGACTGGCTGGAGAAAGTGAAAGACGAGTATGACTACATCATCATCGATTCTGCTCCAGGTTCCGGCGCAATGCTTGTCAACGTCATCGTAGCTGCTGACGAGTTGATTATCCCTATTGCCGATAAGTTCTCCATTCCTGGAGCCAAGAAACTGACACAGATTATCCGTGCGAACAACAAGGAGGTCAGTGGTCATTACCTGCTCACAAAACAGACCAGGTGGGGTGTCAGCAAGCAGATCAAGGAACTCTTGCTTGAACAGGCTTCTGAGAACCTTTATCACACGGCTATACGCCAGTGCGAGGAGCTCAACAAGGCAGCAGCCTGCGGCATGAGTATTTTCGAATATAGTCCCAAGAGCAACGGTGCTGAGGACTATATGGCCCTGGCAAAGGAAATCAACAAGGCAACCAAAGACAAAGACATGCCGTTTTAGGTAAAGAAAAACGAAAATGTTCCATTTTTGTTCCAAAGGTACTTGCTTCATCACGAAGAAAAGTACCTTTTTTGTGGCGGTATGCCTCAGAAGTACTGTAGCGAAAAGGATTTCAAGAAATGCAGAAATGTAATACTAAAAGCAAATAGGGTAGGGGAGAGGTGAACAGGAAAGAGTCAAAACCATTCAATTTCAACAGATTTTGTCAATTTTTCGAAATAAAACCACTAATGTTCCCTATTTGTGGCGGTTAAAGTTCCCTATTTGTGGCGGTTTTCATAAAATGCCACGAAACTGTTCCGAAGACGCTCCTTTTTTGTGGCGGTCATGTTCCGAAATTGTTCCAGCTATGTTCCCTATTTGTGGCGCAGATGTTCCCTTCTTGTGGCGAAAAATCAAAGCAAACGTATCTATATCAATAAGTTACGCCAATGCTATACATCTAATACTGATTTTTATAAAAAGAAAAAAACTATCTATACGAGACATTTTTAACAAAAGGGAAAAATAAAAAATATAATCAATAAAAAAAGCTATATTAAGAGATTAACGATCAAGAAAAGCTCAACCGGAAAGCGGAACAAATTAGTGCACTTCACCTCTGTTTTAAGGCTATTCAGGGCGAAAACGAAAACGGAACAAAATAGGAACATTTTTAGCGAGATGCCACAAAATTGTGGCGGTCGAACTTGAATTGAAACCATAAAGCGGAACAAAATCATGCACCTCGACATGGCCAAACCCCTCTCTAAATGCCACTTCTGGCGCACTTGCGGAACAAAATAGGAACATTTCGAGACACGCAACCAGATAAAGATCTCTGTTTACTTGAAAAGTAAACTATAGGAAGGGGTGAAGCGGAACAAAACCATGCAAGTTCCCTTTTTGTGGCGAATCAAGCCGAAGCGGAACAAAACCATGCACCTCCATGTCCCTATATTTGGTAGTTCCAGGCACCTTATCGGAACAAAAAAGGAACATTCCTAAGCGGAACAAATCAGTGCACCTTGAAGGACGATTTTCAGTAAATAAAGGGGTTTCACGAGATTGATTAACAATTTTTATCATTCGAGCGAAAAGCGGAACAAAATCATGCACCTTGAATAGCCTGCAAACCGCATTGTCAGACGCATCCTGCATACTTTGCGGAACAAAAAAGGAACATTTTCAAAGCGGAACAAAATCGTGCACCTAAAAATGGTTTTATCTGACTATCAGTCAGTTAGTTAACGCGCAATCGGAACAAAATAGGAACATCAAAAGAGTCATGTTCCCTTTTTGTGGCGGTTAAAAATTAGTACCTTTAAAATTTGGTTGTTACACAGAAAAATCGTACTTTTACAACCGAAATTGAACGTTCGACCCCAAATCATCACATAAAATGACTACCGCTAAGTCAACAGCAAGCAAAGTGGAAGAATCTGCCAAGCAGACGAAACCCAAGAAGAAACCTGGTCGCAAGAGCACCAAAGTCAAGCTCCCCGAAGGACTCATCCCCATTGAGGAAGAGACCTGGCTGCTGGCTCCCCTGACGCTCACCCTGATGCGTCACAACTACACGTCGGTGCAGAACAAGGTGCTGATGTCCATTCTTGAATGTCTGCAGGACATCCTCCGCAAGATCCTCGACCAGAGCAACGGTAGCGGTGGTGGTGTCCGTGACCTCTCGACCCTCCAGCGTGGTGAGATTGCCAACGAGAAAGGCGGACTGTCGTTCAACCTCGATTTCAAGACCTTCGGCATCGACCGAAACCACTATAATGAGTTGCGCTCCTCGCTGCGTATGCTTCCCAGCATTCCCGTCGAGATACCCTTCAAGTCGAAGGAGGGCAAGCGCTATATCAAGGTCACCAGCCTGTGCGATGTCTTCATCCCCGAAGAGAAGTACAAGACCTACGTCGTCGTGCATATCGACAAGGAGGTCGCCGAAAAGCTCGTCTCCTTCGAGCTGGGCTGGCACCGTCTGGGTAAGGAGGTCGTCACCAGCAGTAACAACAAGTACACGCAGCGTATCTATATGTATATCACGGCCTGGACCCGTGCCGGACGCAGCATCATGTCGTCGCAGGAGTTGCGCAAGTGGCTCCAGCTCGAAGACAAGTACCGTGAGTTCCGCAAGCTCGCTGCCCGTGTCCTTGACCCTGCACAGAAGGAGCTGGAGGAACTGGCCAAGGCAGGCTATTGCGACTGCTACTTCACCTATCAGAAGAAATACAGCGGCTCGCGCAAGTCCGGCGAACCTGACCAGATAGAGTTCCATATCTTCAAGTCGCCCAAGCTCGCTGGCAACGAGGAGCAGGCCGTCTACGACCGTCAGTACGCCCATCTGCAGGAGCTTATCATGAAGCACTTCGGTTTCACCCAGCAGGAGATTGAGAGCCTGATGAAGCGCGTCAACGAGGAGAACGTCACCGAGATGATGACCAAGGTGTCGAGCATCTACATGCTGGTGAAGAACGACAAGAAGGGCGAGATCAAGGACATCAAGGCCTACGTCTACAAGGCCATGGACAACTTCCTGAAAGAAACCGAGATGGATTCCTACGAGGAGATCAAGGACTGATAAACCGTCAGTTTAAGCATAGATATTAAGCGTCATTCCCCGAAATGGAGTGGCGCTTTTTTTATATTCTCTTTTACGAGATTGTTTTCATATTAAGAAAATATAAGTGTTAAAAACAGGACTTATTTGTTAAAAATAATATTTATCTAAAACGAATTGCGTAATTTTGCACCTGTTTTCAATAGTTAGTTATTATGAAGAAGATAGAAAAGACGACCAATTCTCACACAACCAGTTCAATTCCAGTAGCTCATACTGGCGGCTTGTCAGCCGGGCAGTTAGCCAAAATGCCGACACCCAGAATATCATTCTGTTATTTCTCATAATTGGAGGAGGTTTCATACGATGGCATACAGGGTAATCATGCAGGAGATAGTCAGAAGACGCCCGAAGTGGCTGATACGCTTCCTGTTGTCACTGTCCCCGGACATCTATGACTCCAAGCAGTCGTTTACGGACGCGAAGAAGTCAATTGCCGATATTGCCAAGACCATCGATGAAACCCAGCTGAAGATCAAGAAGAGCAGGCTTCATATCATTGAAGAATCTGAGCGCATCTCCATATTGAGTGCGAAGGCTTATCCCTATGTACATTTTTATATAGACCACAACGATCACGATTTTGACAATGAATCTGAATTGTAATATCACGTTTGAGACGTTTCTGGATCACCCGGGAATCAACCTGTTGGAGTCCTTGGGATTCGACCCATGCTGCCTGCCTTCATCGATGAAGAGCTGTGAGGTGTTGTTTCTGAACAGGATCATCAGGGGAGTGGGTATCAGGAATACCCAGGGTGGCATGGAGTTCTTCAGCCGTGACATATCACAGAGACATTTCAATACTGTTGGTCAGTTAGGAGTTGTCTCCCTGCCTGTCGAACCGAATAAAAAGACTGAGACCTGCTGTCTCTTTGCGGACATGTTCGACTATCTGGCCTACCTCACTCTTCTTCGGGAGGACCGAGGTGCAACTCTTCCTTGTCATTGTGACTGTTATGTGATGAACGATGTGAGGAACTATATCCCGATGATGCTGGATGTGGTGAACTATGAACGTGTCCATTGCTTCTTTCCCAACAACGACTGGGGACAGGTGATGACGGCGACGTTCATCATGAAGAATTCACGTTCATGTAGCGAGTCAAGGCGGTATCTGGATTACGAATACCTGTATGATTATTTAACGGCAAAAGAATAAGTGCGATGTTTGATGATGTAATCAAGTTTGCTCCCTGTGAGCATGATCTGGAGAAGAAGCTGGAGTATTGGCAGAGTGACACCTTCAAGAAGAGGAATCATGCAGTTCTGGAGTCCATCAAGAAAGTGACGGGCTATTATCCGACGAAGAACCGCCAGCCTATCAGGGTAGGAGTGTTTCAGGTAGCCGACAAGACCACCATCGATGAACTCGTGGGATTGTCGAGGAAGCTGAAGGACTGGTTCAAGCTGGACTGCTTTCAGGCGAGTATTGACCGCGTGACGAACACGGCACAGATGCTGTTTGACTTCAACGAGTATGATACAGGCAAGAGTGTTCATCTCAACCAGAGTCAGCAGATTGTCATCGGTGTGACCATCCTCCGTTATCTGGATCTCCCGCGTCCCAAGGGTGCGGAACTCTGGAGGCGCTATTTCCTGGCAGGGCAGTATGCCGATGATCCGGAGTCATTCAAGAAGGTTCTTCAGAAGCTGAAGTACAAAGGCTTCTGCAAGCAGGATTACACCCTTCTCTGTGACAGTTTATTACATTCCATGTATATGTGTCAGGGACTGGTGAAGTGATATTAGATATGGATGAAAACCAATAAGGAAAAGATGGATAAAGCAGTCAATAAGGAAACGCAGGAGTCCGATGTCAAGCCATATATCCTGAACAAGGGGCTACCCCGTTTTGTGGGGCGCACGGAGTTCAGGCGTCTGGACAAGGTCATTCAGGAGAAGAATGCGCTGATCGAGCGTTTCAAGCAGTACGACGAGGAGCGCAAGGCCTATTATGCCGGGTTCATCGAGGACTATAATGAGATGAAGGAATCCTTCGACCACTTCAATGAGGAGCTGATGAAAGTGGTCGAGGACGGTGACCTTGACCAGTCAGACTATAGGAAGGTCATGAAGCTCTATCGCAACTGGCTTACCTATAAGAGCAATTGCGAGCTATACAGGGACAAGCTCTGCGGAGCCCGTCAGAGCGTCTGTGACATACGTAATGACATAGACCGCCTTGAAGCCCTCATGGGTCAGCTCAGCCCCGATGAAATCAGCCATCAGGAGCAGATTATCTCCCGCATGTTCACCATGCGCAAGCATCTGGACAACCTACAGTCTAAGGTGATTATCAGTTAAACAGTTATTTGTTTTTTCATACGATGGAAGCATCAGGGCATACACCTCGAATGAGGCAGCCCTGATGTTTTTTTGTGTCATGCAGACAGCCTTGTCTCGAACACGATGCAGTCGCCCTTTCTCAGCTGTAGCTGGAACTGGGCATAGGCATTGCGGTCAGCCAGTTCCTGCAGCTTGCAGCGGTTGTCATCGGTGTCTTCGAGCATGGAAGCATATAGCAGCCTGCCTGCGAAGTGGCCCTCCAGGTCGAAGGCCTTGAATGTTTTCATCCATTTAGCCTTGGCATAGACAAAGCACAGGTCGGCAATGCGCAAAGGCTCCTGCGTGTTCTCGCATTCTTTCTGTTTCATCGTTATCTCTTGTTTGTGGGGAGGTGGTGGGCCTCCCCGTGACCTTCTTTATAGTACATACTGGTATTTGCCAGTGCAGTATTTCCCGTATTCGAGTCCCCTGACAGCTCCCTGCGCTGCATCTGCCAGTTGTTTTACCACGAACAGGTTCAGGTGGTGTATGAGCCGTTGTTTTGCCTTGGGGTAGGCATCGAGGTCTTTGATGTTCCCCTCGTGGCCGTTAACCTTCCAATAGGTCTGCAGCAGTTCGTCTGCCAGATCTTCAGGTTTGATGATGTCCCGGGTGATGTCCCAGATCTCTCCGCATGTCATACTCATAGTCTTCTTCCTTGTTAGTTGTTCTTTCTGAGCCATCGCTTGAATGTCTCCGAGTAGGGGAGGGCGAAGCGCATGTCCCGCTGTCCCATGTTGTTGATGCACTGAGGTACTGATGTCTTCCAGCTGTCTGCAATCCACTGGTTATACCTCTTTGCCGTTGCTTCATCGAGGATGACGGCCTCTGATGACATAGCCCAGATTTTTTCCTTGATGTTCTCGAACAGCTGCTGTTCCGTATTGCCGAAGACACGGCATTCTGTAGCGCCAATACCCTGGCTTGCCTGATGGAGGTGTTCGTCCTTGTAGATGACAGGCATGAACTTGATAGTTGCTTTATCCATATCTGTGAAGTTTATAGTAAATACCCTTTAGAGCCAGACCTCGTTACGCTTGTCCTTCCGCTTGTAAGCCTTAATCTTCCTGCGGCACTCAAGCAGTGAAGCGTCGTAGTTGATGATGAACTCGTCGTCTTGCCAGAAACCAATCATAGCCATAATACTTGCTGACAGTATTTATCCCGTCGTCTGCGGTTCTAAGTTGAAATTTATCGGATTGACAGAACCCTAAGCCTTTTTCTTGTTTAAGTTTCTTGATGTCCATCGCGAATTTTTTTTAAGCATCGGCATATCCGTCGCCCTTTTAGCCTTTTTGTCTGCCGACCATGAAGAGAACGGCCAAGGGCTTAGAGCAAGGATTTCGTGCAGGAAAAACAGAGAATACCCAAATCTTGATTTGCGGAAGTCTGCTCTGATTTTCCTCCTCGAAAAGCGCAGTGGTACTTGATCATAGCCCGCGTTCCCTTAACTTTGCAGGCAAAAAGGCTGTTAAAAGGGTGACAAGATGTGAGCAGTCAAAAGTGAGCGATGAACGATTATCAAGAACAGCCCCTTTCCTTGTTCAAGTCCGGAGCAAGCCCCTTCAGGTCTGTTGTTGTTCATTAGGAAAAGTGGGGTGGGAGAGGGTGATGTACCACCGCATGGGCTTTCTGATGACTTTTGCCTTGTGATGGAACACACACAGCTGAGCTTCGTAGCCTTTGGAGAGAGCCAGCCGTGTGTGTTCATAGCGCAAGGTAAGTGTCATCGCCCATGCTCTGCTGCCGTTTCCGGCTGTCCTTAGCAGTCCTGCTGCCAAGACAGCGAGGAATCAGCAGGCAGATGGGACATGCCCTCGGGCGGGACAGTAAGAGATCGGAGCCGTTCATGTCACCCTTCCTTGTCGCAGTCCCTTCGGGCTTGGGATAAGAGGATCCTGCCAGGATGCATCAGGTTCTGGAGTTGGTTGGAAATGACTCAGGCAGGAAAAGAGTGTTGTGCCGTCAGCCGATGGACATTGTCTCGTCGCTGGTTATCAACCACAACGGATGTGCATAACATGCTCTTCCGTTGAGACAAGCAACG
Source organism: Prevotella sp. (assembly GCA_017412705.1). Taxonomy (GTDB): domain Bacteria; phylum Bacteroidota; class Bacteroidia; order Bacteroidales; family Bacteroidaceae; genus Prevotella. The sequence continues at coordinate 46,756 of JAFPWS010000067.1, read as the reverse complement.
TCCATCAGCAGGATGACCGTATAACTCTCTGACTGCCCGTGGCATCTCCTCCAATGGAGGAACGCACCCTGGCAGCATGCTCCTATCCCGTCATAGTCCGAATCGGTGCGACCGTGGTAGGGTCAGAAAGATGGCATTCAAAAGTAAAAACGGTCAAAAATGTCCTGTAAAAGTCTGTTTTCAAGCGTTTTACGAGTTTTAGGATTGTAACATAGTTAAAAACAGGAATGAAATTTTCGGAGCCCCTTTGTTAGCGAATTATGTTGTTCCTTTGCACCCAGAAAATTAAAAAATAAGAAAGAAAACAATGGGAGCATTTGCAATTTATGCATTCGTAGTTACCGGCTTGTATATCCTGTATATGTCTGCAGTGATCATGAAGGATCTTTTCGGAAAGAAAGGTCAGAAGAAGGATGCGGCAGAGGAGTTCAATACAGCTGACATCGGGGAGGAATCCTCTACCGTCATTGATGAGACCGAAGACGGGTTCCATGTCCATCAGTCTGGCGAGGCCGCTGCTGATGCCGGGCAGGAACCTGCTGAGGAAGAGCATCCGGAAGACAACGGTTCTTCTGCCAGCCAGCAGGCAGGTGCCAGGGAGGTATCCATCTCTTCAGGCTCAGCCACACAGGAAGACCAGGAGCAGCCGGTTGATGACAACCCTGATGACGAGACCTTGCTGCAGGAAGAGAGCGAGGCCAGCCAGGCAGAGTATGAGCGTCTCGTTGCCGTGAAGAAGGAGATGCTGTCTATCAAGCCGTCTTATCAGGACGAGTACACCAATGATGAATACAGGGCATCCACGGCAAGACCGCTGAGTGAACAGTCTCGTATTCTCTGTAAGATGGTCGGAAATCTCTGAGCGTATGATGCAGCAGCTGTTTCTTGTAACTATCAGCAATGGCGGGACGAACTACTCGCTGACTGCCCAGGCACTTGCCGAGATGACTGACGAGGTGGTGCTGACGATGGGATATGTCGTGGGCTTGCTCTATGCCGTAGCGTCGCTGCTGGCCATCTACAATGCGACAGTCATCTATATCAAGTTGCAGGCTGGCGAGGGAGGTTTTACCAAGGCCGTACTGATGATGTTCGGAGCCATCATGTTCCTGATTGGCGCAACTATTGTGCTTCCGGCATTCTTCGGCTACCAATACGGCAGTTCAGGATTCTCGCCGTTCGATTAGGCTATTCATAAATATCTATACAACACAAAAACTAAATTAATCAACCAACACAAAAATGAAGAAAAGTAAGTTTTGTAAGGCCGTTTCCGGCATCCTGAATGGAGCCGTCGGCATGTGTGAGAAAGCAGTGATGTCACCCCGTTTCGGTATGGTTCTGGCAATGCTCTGCATGGTAAGTGTCACCTTCGCCCAGAATGCTGCTGGCGATTATTCCGCTGGTACCACGGCTCTGGGAACCGTGACCACGGAGATTGCGAAGTACGTTCCTGTGGCTGTGAAGCTGTGCTATGCCATCGCTGGTGTCGTAGCCGTTGTGGGTGCTATCAGTGTTTACATCAAGATGAACAACGAGGAGCAGGATGTGAAGAAGAGCATCATGATGCTCGTGGGTGCTTGCATCTTCCTGATTGCAGCAGCCCAGGCTCTGCCTCTGTTCTTCGGCATCGGCGGTGAGTGATGAACGACACCGGACATCTTGACTACCAAGTTTTCAAGGGGCTTCAAAGGCCTCTTGAATTCTTGGGTTTTCAGGGTCGTTACATCTACTGGGCAGCAGGGACGGCAGGCGGTGCCATCGTGGGTTTCATCATCGGCTATGTGGCCGTCGGCTTCATAGCGGCACTGGTCCTGTTGACAGTCATCCTTGCCTTCGGTGGTGTGATGACCTTCCTCAAGCAGCGTAAGGGACTGCACTCGAAGAACGAGGATAAGGGAATCTTCATTTTCGCCCATTCCCGGCGGATCTAACTGAACAGACTTAACTGAAATGAAAGCATGACAATAGTAGTTATTATAGCGTTTCTATGTGTCCTTGTAGGTATGGCATTGTCAGTCTGGGCCTTTGGCACGGGCGGCAAGCGAGCCAATACCTTCAAGGACATCTATTTCAGCATCGAGGATGCGGATGGGGTAGGGATTCTCTATACCAAGACCGGTGAGTATTCTGCCATCCTGAGGATGGAGAACCCCGTACAGAAGTATTCGGCAGATACGGACTGTTACTATGATTTCACCAACCTGATGACGGCTGTGGTACAGACGCTGGGTGAGGGCTATGCCCTGCACAAGCAGGACGTGTTCGTCAGGAAGAGCTTTGACGGCAAGGCCCTGGCAACGGGTGCTACGGGCCGTTTCCTCTCGGATGCCTACTTCCGTTTCTTCAATGGGCGCCAGTACACGGCAGCCAGTACCTATCTGGTGATAACGCAGGAGTCCAGGAAGAGTGCCCTGCTGAGTTACGACAGCAGCAAGTGGCGTGACTTTCTGGTGAAGATCCATAAGGTGGCCGACCAGCTGCATGACGGCGGTGTCAAGAGTGCTGAGTTCCTGACCGTGAAGGAAGCCCGTGAGTATGCCGACCGTTTCTTTGCGCTGAACTTCCGTGATTCCCATTTCTCCATGACCAACTTCAAGGTTGACAGTGAGGAGATCCGCATGGGCAGTCGTCAGTGCAAGGTCTATAGTCTCTTGGATGTGGACTCTGTGGGTCTTCCTGGCGTGTTGCGTCCCTATGTGGATATGACGGTCAACAATGCCGTGATGCCTGTTGACCTCATGAGTGAGATAGACCATATTCCAGATGTGGATACGGTGGTATATAACCAGGTCGTCTTCCTGCCTAACCAGAAGCGGGAACTGGCGATGCTCGACAAGAAGAAGAACCGTCATGCCAGCATCCCCAACCCGTCCAACCAGATGGCCGTGGAGGACATCAAGCAGGTCCAGGAGGTGATAGCCCGTGAGGGAAAGCAGCTCGTCTATGCCCACTATAACCTTATTGTGGCCATGGATGCTGATAAGGATATGCAGAAGGTGACGAACCATCTTGAGAACATCTTCTCCCGTCAGGGCATCCATATCTCCAAGCGTGCCTACAACCAGCTGGAGCTGTTTGTGGCCTCGTTCCCCGGCAATGTCTATCGTCTCAGTCCTGACTATGACCGTTTCCTCACCCTCAGTGATGCTGCCTTATGCCTGATGTACAAGGAGCGTCAGACCAAGGGTGATGACACGCCGGTGAAGTGTTATTACACAGACCGTCAGGGAGTGCCGATGCCTATCGACACCACGGGAAAGGAAGGAAAGATCAAGTATACCAACAACTCGAACTTCTTCGTCCTCGGTCCTTCCGGCAGTGGCAAGTCGTTCTTCATGAATACCGTCGTCAGACAGTATTATGAGCAGAATACCGATGTGGTCATCGTCGATACCGGTGACAGCTATGAAGGGCTGTGCAGCTATTTCGGCGGCACCTATATCTCCTATACCAAGGAGCGTCCCATCTCCATGAACCCCTTCAAGGTGACGGAGGTGGAGTACCAGACGAACTTCGGTGAGAAGAAGAACTTCCTCACCTCGCTGATCTTCCTGATCTTCAAGGGCGCTCAGGAACCCACGAAGATAGAGCAGTATATCATCGAGCGTACCATCATCGAGTATTACCGTGAGTATTTCTCACCCTTTCAGGGCTTCAGCCAGGAAGAGAAGGAGGAGCTGCACCAGAGTCTGGTCATCGCGGCCAAGAGCAATGGCGAATATGAGAAGTACGAGGAAGAGCTGCAGACGCGTAACGGCACCGGCTCCTATGATGTGACGGAGGAGGAGCGCCAGCGTTATGAGCGCAACAGCCGTCTCAGCGAGAAACTCCAGGCGAAGATTGATGACGAAGCCAGTACGGAGGGTGAGAAGGCGGCTGCCAAGAACCAGCTGCAGCGTCTGACACCGGAGATAGTCGAGGGTAAGTTCATGGAGAAGATCGAGCGTGAGATTTCCAAGCGTGAGCAGCAGCGCAAGAGCCTGAGAGTTCAGGAGCTGTCGTTTAACAGCTATTATGAGTTTGCCCGTCAGCGCATCCCCCAGATTATCCGTGAGGACAGTATCGAGTTCCCTATCAATGACTTTGCGGCCATCCTGAAGCCGTTCTACCGTGGCGGTGCACTGGAGTACACCCTGAACAACGACATGGACGGCTCGCTGTTTGATGAGCAGTTCATCGTCTTTGAGATTGACAAGGTGAAGGATGACCCGGTGCTCTTTCCGATCATCGTGCTCATCATCATGGACGTGTTCACCCAGAAGATGCGTATCAAGAACAAGGTGCGCAAGTGCCTGGTCATCGAGGAAGCATGGAAGGCTATCGCCACGCCTGTCATGGCGGAGTACATCAAGTACCTCTATAAGACGGCGCGTAAGCACTGGGCCATGGTGGGTGTCGTGACGCAGGAGATCCAGGATATCACCTCTTCGCCCATCGTCAAGGAGGCCATTATCAACAACTCCGATGTCTTCATGCTGCTTGACCAGAGCAAGTTCAAGGATAAGTTTGATGATATCAAGGCGACGCTGGCCCTGACGGATATCGACTGCAAGAAGATCTTCACCATCAACCGTCTCGACAATAAGGTGGGGCGTTCGCCCTTTAAGGAGGTCTTCATCAAGCGTGGCACGGAGGGAGATGTCTTCGGCATCGAGGAACCCCGTGAGTGCTATATGAGCTATACGACGGAGAAAGCCGAGAAGGAAGCCCTGAAGCTGTACCGTCGGGAACTCTGCTGTACCCATCAGCAGGCCATCGAGGCCTTTGTGCGTGACTGGGAGCGGAGTGGTATCGGCAAGTCGCTGGAGTTCGCACAGTTGGTGAATAAGCAGGGCAGGGTCTTGAACCTGCCTCCTAAAAAGCTGATTCATGCGTAGGATTCTTTTTGCTTTCATATTGCAGATGCTGGCCGTCCCCCTCTTCGCGGGGGGATGGTACAGTGTCAATATCGACCTGAAGACCACGGCGGCGATGACGGCAGCCTATGCGGCAGAGACGGCCACTGAGCTGATGAATGACGAGGACGTGCAGAAAATCCTCGACCACTATACCAGTGCCGAAGTGGCTACGGCTGGCATCTTCGCCTCGAAGTGGCTTGACCGCAAGGCCCTCCAGAATGCAGGGCTCTTCGGTGATGCCGAGGAGAACTTCTACTATAAGCGTATCTATAAGATGGTCAGCGCACAGATCATGCCCAAGTTGCTGGATGTGGGCGCACTGGCCATCAAGAACCCGGAGAAGGCCATTTACTGGGGACCCTATCTGTTTCGTACCTGCGAGCAGGTGAAACAGCTCTGCATGACCTTCGAGACAGTGGTGGCCAACGGGAAAGTGTCGTTTCAGGACGTCGCTTTCCTGGCCATCAACGATAATCTGAAAGGCCTGTTCGACCTCACCAGACTGGGGGAGGTGGACTGGGCTGCCGTGTGGGATCATCTGGCTGACTTCGGTGACGGGCTCACCAAGGAGGATTTGGAAGATGACCTCGACGGACTCATGACGGCAGGCGGTGCCATCGTCTCGGGTGGCGGTGCCGTCCTCGACTCTGTCTGGACGAATGCCAGCAAGGTTGGGGGCGTGTTCCACTCGAAGCCCGGAGAGATTCTCCAGCTCTACCATGACTTCAAGGATATGTACGAGACGCTCTCTGACCCCTCGAATATCAAGGACCTGGTCATGCAGCAGATTCTTTCTACCGACAGTACGGGCGTAGCCAACCTCTTCACCCTAGACGGCTATAATATCACCAGCTATGTCAGTGACTATCTTCAGGAGATGCAGGGTCGCTTCTATACCCAGCGGTGGTATATCTACTGGCGTGACTCAGGCAGTGAGCAGGTGTGCAGCTATGCTCCTCCGACGGACAGCGAGAGCATCATGTACGGCGGTGAGTGGTATCGTGTCGGCACCTCGGATGAACACTATCAGTATTCGTCTGCCGACTATGAGAACTCACTGCGTAACTCGGAGAGCTATGCCGGCTGGAGCCGTGCGCGTTGTCAGGAGCTGAACAGCCATGATGACAAGTATCACTATCAGTTCTATAACTATATGAGCTCTTCGCGTATCTACAAGAAGAATTCTGGCCGTACGACGGCCTTCTCCTATGCCCATTATATTGATGTCTATAAGACGTGGAATGTCTATGAGGAAGTCTATGAGGAGGTCTTTGACAGCCAGTATGACGATGAGAATGCCATGCAGGCGAGGTTTAATGCGAAACTCGCGGAGCTGAACGACAATGAGGAGGGCCGTGTCTATCGTATCGGCAAGGACGGCAAGAACTACTATCAGGCTGCTGACGAGGTGCGTATGCGCGGTTGCTCGACCGTCAGCTTCACAGTGGAGTGCCATGACCATGCCAATCTGGGTGAGGGTAACTTCTCCTGGAAGGAGAACGGCAACCAGCGCCATGCCCTTGACGAGGACTCCAAGCGCTATGCCATGGAGACCACCCTTTCCGGCGGTGCCGACACCTCGGAACTCGACGAGGGTATCTCGACATGGGGCAGTGAGGTGACGCGGCTGCAGGAACAGATCCGTGCACTTCAGCAGCAGAACGACGACCTGCTGGCGCAGATCAGCCGTGCCAGCGTGGAGGAAGCCGCTGCCTTGCGTGCACAGTATAATGCCAACCGCAATGAGATCAGCCGTCTGGAGGCTGAGAAGAGCCGTGCCCAGGCAGAGCTCAACAAATATCTCAATGCCCGTCAGGAACTGATAGACGACTATGCCGACGAGCGCGACGGGACCTATCGCATCCCTGCCGTCATGCATGAGATAGAGACCGCCTACCATATCATCTGGACGGATGCTGGCAGCTGGCAGGGCTGGAGTTTCGTGCGTCATGGTAATGTGCCGAATATCAGTGGTGAGGTGGAGTTCCGTGCCGACCTTTCCAAGGAGCGTGGTGAGAGCCATTTCCTCGGCATCCGCTACCATCGTGCCATCCTGGCCGTCCATTGGACGCTGAGTGCCAACTACTCCAGTTCACAGATAGCGGATATCATGGAGCTGGATCCTGAGCTGAGCGATGAGGAGAAGGCCGCCAAGGTCAACGACAGGATGCGTGAGCTCAGGGAAGAGTTCCCAAATTGTTCCGTTGAAGCGAACTATGCCTATAGCAATCCAGCTGAGACGGAGGGTGACGAGGATGCTATCCATCTCCTGTGGACCTGTGACCGTCTGGCCATAGCCCGTGATGTGGACTACCGTCTCTCGAAGATCTATGCCCAGCTGGTGCTCATAGAGAAGTTCATGCGCAGCCGTGAGACGTTGCTCGACTACCTGAAGCGCGACCTTGGTGTGGCGGTTCTTGGCGGTACGGACAGGATCAGGATCGGTGGCCGCAGTTTCCGCCATTGGCGCAATGTCGCTTCTGCCGTGGCCCGTGGTGATTATATCGTAGATGATGATGAAGAGTAAGAAGATAATCCTGTTGCTGCTGATGCTCGTGCCCATGCTGGCACGGGCACAGTATAGCTTTGACTTCCTGTCCGTCGAAGCCCTTATTGATGACCATAAGCGCATCCGTAGTGTCCTCATGGCCCGTAGTGGTGTGGAGCAGGCCAATGAGCTGCTGCACCAGTACAGCCGCGAGGCCAATGTCGATTACGACTCGCTGAACGTGAAGCTCGACAAATACACCAAGTGTTTCGACGTTATTGATGTCATCTACAACGGAGGCGTGACGGTCCTGAACGTCAAGAACACCTATGATGATGTCTCCTATAAGATCGGACAGCTCGAGTCCCTGATAGAGACGTTCATCAACGAGCGTACCCTGCGCGGGGATATCGTCTCTTCCGACACGCTCATCATCAATGCCTGTCAGCGGGCCGTTGAGCAGGTTGGCGATGACGGCACACAGCTGGTGAACAGCCTTGTTGAGCTGGCTGGTTACGCCACTGGCGTGGAGCATATTACGACGGAGGGTCTGCTGACGGTGATGGGGCACATCAATGAGTCCCTTGACAGGATCCGTCAGTGTATAGACCATACCTATTATGTCATCTGGAAGTACGTCACCATCCGTACCCATTATTTCAAGCGGACGCTCTATCAGTCGAAGACCCTCCGCGAGATGGCCAACGATGCCTTTTCCCGGTGGAAACGTGTAACAGAAGAAGTTGGATATTGACGATGAAGAAGGAACAGTTAATCATTTGTATTCTGACAGCCATGCTACCGCTTCAGGCGCTCGCACAGAGCGTCACCTATAATCATGACGAGTCCGTGATGAACCAGTTCACCATCGGGGAGACGGGTGCTGGCAGTTTCACGCCGGACTGGTATTATGATGTCTTGCACAAGAACTACCGCAATGGAGCCATGATGACCAACAAGCAGTTCTTCCGTAGTCAGATGAACCTCACGCTCTATCAGGAGGTGCCTCATTCAGAGGCAATCGACTCAGCCCTGAATGAGCGCCTGCGTGTCGAGGGATTGAATATTGCCGACCGTACACCGGGCATTACCGACCTGGCCTATCAGGTGGAGAAGGGAAAGATAGAGGGCAAGCTCGCCGTCCTGAAGCAGAATATCGAGCGTATCACATTGGAGGGGGGCAGTGCCGGTCAGTACCGCACCTGGCTGGAGCGTTACAATGCCATCAACTGCGGCCTGCAGGCCGTCCGTGATGCCTACATGCCGATGGGCAAGCGTAAGGAGCAGTATCTCGCCATTTATAAGGATATACTCCTGAAAAATACCGAAGTCTGCGAGCTGATCCTCGCCCTGCGTCATATGAAATCCGCCAAGGAGGCTATGGCTACTGCCCGTGCACCACACCGTGCCAACATCGTTACCATTGCCCGTTCAGCACATGGCCGGTGGAAAGTTGCCATGGCAGCTGGTGGCGGGATAGGAGAGTGAGACAGTGCCGTTAGGCTCGAGTTCAATCTCTCTGTTTGACTTATCAGGCATGGCTTGATGATGTGCTTGCTGATGCTCAAAATATAAACTGAAGCTTATAAGAAAATATCCGTTTTATAAAGTCTGTTTTATAAAGGCAGGTGTTTTCTATAAGCTATGGTTAACAAAATGGAGTTGTTTGCTAAAACTTGATTCATTTTACGAATGCCCCCAGTGATGATAGTTTTTCACGTGGGAAAGTTACGAAACAGTTAATAACAGGAATAAAATTTTGCGGGAAGAGCTGTTTGCGTTTTTAGTCGTACTTTCGCGGCAAAAAAGCGAAATGGGAGTTTCAGGTTTGGTTTTGCAGGCAGGTGCGATGCCGGAAGTTGTCGACAGTATCGTCAACAATATCGGTATTGACATGTTCGACGAGGAGATTGACGATGTCATCTTCCAGACGAACGAGTTCCTGACCGATGCAACGTTCATAGGAGCAAGCGGGCCTTTCTGGTGGATACTGGAGATGTGTATGGCCCTGGGGGCGATGTTTGCCATCATCATGGCGGCGGGCATGGCGTATAAGATGATGACGAAGGGCGAGCCGTTCGACGTGCTGAAGGTGCTGCGTGTGCTGGCCATTGCCATCGTGATGTTCTGGTGGTATCCGCACGGAGGCAACGGGGCATCGGTATTGGGTGTTCTGGCCTATGTGCCGAACTGTATCGGCTCTTATACCCATGACCTCTATGAGATAGAGGCGGCGCAGGTGCAGCAGAAGTTCGACAACCTCCATGAGCCGCTGAAGCAGCGTCAGGATAGTATCGACCACTATATGGCGATAGCTAAGGTGACGGTGGACGGCATGCAGAAGGCCGGTGTCTCGGATATCACGCAGTATGTGGGTTATCAGACACTCACGGACTCGGAGAAGAAGGCCTGTAAGTTCTACTTGCAGAGCACCTATACGGGACTGATGATAGGACTGGACAAGATCATCATGCTGTTGGCCTTGGTCGTGTTCCGTATCGGCTGGTGGGGAACGATATTCTGTCAGCAGATCCTGCTGGGCATGCTGACCATCTTCGGTCCTATCCAATGGGCATTCTCTCTCCTGCCGAAATGGGAGGGAGCCTGGGCGAAGTGGATCACGAGGTATCTCACCGTGCATTTCTACGGAGCGATGCTCTACTTCGTGGGATTCTATGTGCTGCTGCTCTTCGACATCGTGCTGAGCATCCAGTATGAGAACCTGCAGGCGATTCTTGACGGAGGGTTCTCCGGGTATCTGCAGAACTCTTTCATGACGGCAGGCTACCTGTTGGTGGCAAGTCTGGTGGCGCTGAAGTGTCTGAACCTCGTGCCGGACCTGGCAGCATGGATGATACCTGAGGGTGATACGGCCTTCTCGACCCGTAATTTCGGTGAGGGCGTGGCCAGTCAGGCCAAGACCAGTGCCATGTCAGTAATGCGATAGATTTAAATAAGAAAAATATGGTAATAAAGAATCTGGAGAATAAGATTAAGCTGGTGCTGATAGTCAGCTGTATGTTCATGGCTGGCTGCATCATCATCTCTATGGGCGCCATCTTCACCGCCAAGGGTATGGTGGACGATGCCCACAAGAAAGTGTATGTGTTGGACGGCAACGTGCCCATCCTCGTGCAGCGCACGACGATGGACGAGACCCTTGACGTGGAAGCGAAGAGCCATGTGGAGCTGTTCCACCATCTCTTCTTTACCCTTGCGCCTGACGACAAGTATATCAACTATACGATGGAGAAGGCCATGTACCTGGTCGATGAGACGGGACTGGCCCAGTTCAATGCGTTGAAGGAAAAGGGTTTTTATAATAACATCATGGGTACGAGTGCCGTGTTCTCAATCTTCTGTGACAGCATCAAGTTCGACAAGCAACAGATGACCTTCACCTATTATGGCAGGCAGCGTATCGAGCGCAGGACGAATATCCTGATGCGAAAGCTGGTCACAGCCGGAGAGCTGAAGCGCGTTCCGAGGACGGAGAACAATCCCCACGGACTGTTGATAACGAACTGGCGTACCTTGTTGAACCAGGATCTGGAGCAGAAACAGAAAACCATCTATTAGGCTATGGGTTGGAAGAGATTGATTATAGGAGAGCCGATGCCGGACAAGAACGATCCGAAGTACAGGGAGCGTTACGAGCGTGAGGTGGAAGCGGGCAGGAAGTTCGCGGACAAGGCTGGTATCAGCTGGGGGGCCATGAGGCTGCAGGAGATAGGCCAGGCACATAAGGTGGCCTTTCTGGCAGTGGTGTTCGGCTTTGTTACAGCCTGTTTCTTAGTGAATGTCTATCGTCTGGTGACCGCCTATCAGCAGGGTGGGCGGCAGAAAGCCACGGCGGTAGAGCGTGTGGACAGTGCGCTCCAGTCGCATGGTCATTATATAAAGGGAAATAGTGGAAAGTAAGATATGAAGAAGATTAATTTCAAACAGCCAAAGTACATCATCCCGACGCTTGTATATATCGGAGCGTTGCTGATTCCCTATCTCTTCATGGAGGTCTTCAATGTGGAGATAGAGGACAAGAAAGATGCAAGCCTTCAGACGACGGAGTATCTGAATGCGCAGCTGCCCTCTGCCAATGTCAGCAGGGAAATCGGCAGCAAGCGCAAGAATATGCGTGATGCGTTTGGAGAGATTACAGACCGCAGTGCCGTTCAGGACTTTGCCGAGAATCCAGACACCTTGAATAAGAAGGAGAATTTCGAGTCGAAGTATTCCGAGGATGAGCTGCGACAGTTGGATGCCCAGGCCCAGCAGCAGGAGAGAATCCGTCATCTGTCGGATTTGAACAGCCGTGTGGCGCAGTCCGCCAGGAAAGGGGAGGCCATGGGTAGTGATGATTTCGTGGTTCCCATGACAGACGAGGAGCGTGCCAAGGCCTTGGCGATGCGCCGTCAGGGGCTGATGGCCGACCTCGACAGGGACCTGAACAATGCCCGGGCGCAGGGGGCTGCTAAGATGGGAGCTGCTGCAGAGATGCAGGACAGTGTCCTTGCCAAAGGCGCGAAAGCGGCCAGGGAGGTGGCTGATGAAGCACCTAATGCCGTGCGTGAACTTGACGAGGATGCCCAGAACAATATCGTCACGAAGGTATCGAAGGATGACTCGGAGTATTTTAATACGCTGAGTCAGAATGCCCCGAACTCGAACCTGATCAAGGCTATTATCGACGAGGAGATCAAGGCGGTGGAGGGTAGCCGTGTCCGTCTGCGTCTTTTGGATGATATCGACATCAATGGGACGCAGGTTCCCAAGGGCAGCTATCTCTATGCCACGATGAGCGGATTCGGCCAGCAGCGTGTGAAGGGAAAGGTGCAGAGCGTCCTCGTTGGTGACGAGATCCTGAAGATAGGTCTTTCCATCTATGATGTGACTGATGGTCTGGAGGGACTCTATGTTCCGGCGAGCCAGTTTCGTGAGACGACGAAGGATATCGGCAGCTCTGCCATGCAGAGTAACATGAACCTGAACCAGACCAGTGGCGGGACGAGCGTCAGCCAGTGGGCGGGACAGGCCCTCCAGAATGCCTATCAGAAGACTTCCAATGCCATCAGTAAGGCGATCAAGAAGAACCGTGTGCGTCTGAAGTACGGCACACAGGTGTATCTCGTGAACAGCAAACAACAACGCAAGCGTTGAAGTTTGTTAAAAAGTGTTTAAGAAATAAAAAATTTTGACAATATTTCAGCATGAAAAGATTTTTCGGAACCAAAATGGGCGCGTTTCTGCTCTGCGCCACGTCTGCTTTGAACGCCTTCGGCCAGCAGACCTACAATGAAATGGAGCAGTTGACCGTGAATGAGAACGTGACCACAGTGATAACGGCATCGGAGCCCATCCGACTGGTGGACATCAGTACCGACAAGGTGGTTGGTGACAAGCCTATCGAGAATGTCATCCGTGTCAAACCCAAGGAGGGCGGACATGAGGACGGTGCCGTGCTGGCCATCGTGACCGTTGTGACGGAACGCTATCGTTCCCAGTATGCCCTGATCTATACGACCCGTCTGGAGGAAGCCGTGAGTGACAAGGAGGTGCAGGTGGATGAGCGAAATGCCTTCCATAACCCTGCTGTGAGCATGAGTACCGGGGAGATGGTACGCTATGCCCGTCGTATCTGGAACAGTCCCGCTAAGTATCACAGCACCAGGACCAACAGGCATCATCTGACCATGCGTCTGAACAATGTCTATTCGGTGGGTGAGTACTTCTTCATCGACTTCAGTGTGGAGAACAGGACCAACCTGCGCTTTGACATCGATGAGCTGCGCTTTAAGCTCAGCGACAAGAAACAGCAGAAGGCCACGAATGTGCAGGATCTTATGTTGGAGCCTGTCCTGTTGCTTGAGAAGAGCACTTCGTTCCAGCATGGCTATCGTAATGTCGTTGTGCTGAAGAAGATGACCTTCCCCAACGACAAGGTGCTGACCATAGAGCTCAGTGAGCGTCAGATCAGTGGCCGGACCATCTCGATGACCGTTGACTATGAGGATGTGCTGAGTGCGGATGCTTTTGACAGTTCATTATTGGTAGAGAATTGAAGATGATGAAGAAAGCAGTCTTATGTCTGATTGTCGCTGCAATGGGTATGACAGCCCATGCACAGACCAACAGCAACCACCTCATGATGGGTGTGGGTATGTTGTATGAGAGAGGCCTTGATGCGACCATTGCCTATGAGCATGGCAGCAAGTACCATAATGCCTGGGAATATTTCGCTACGGGATATCTCCAGTACGAGGATGACCCTGATGCGGGTCATGTCACCAAGAAGAGTTTCTGGCATAACTATAATTCGTGGCATTTGGGCATAGCCTACAAGCCTTGTGTGAATCGCGGGCGTAACCATCACGGGAACCTCCGTATCGGTGCCAGTGGCGGTTCAGACCTCCATGATTTTGTAGGCGGTGTGCATGTCGGCTATGAGCACAGCTACGCCCTGAAAGGCGGTTGGGAACTCTTCTTTCAGGTGAAGGAAGATGTGATCATTGGCTCTGGTTTACAATGGCGAACGGGTATTGTCGGTGGTCTAAAACTGCCGCTATAGTCCTGTGAATAAGTAACTTAAACATTTAGTCTTTAATAAAGAAAAAATATGAGGAATTTATCTTTAATAATAATGATGGTGATGTCTGTAGGACTTTTGTCATCCTGCGATGAGCATGAACCGATAGACCTTGACATCCATCCTGGCTATATCCTCTGTTCGGATGGCCGGATAGTAAGTCCGTCGGTTTTCGATGCCACTGTGCATACCCCTGTGGCCGTGGTGTTCGCAGAGAAGAATGACCAGCATCAGGCCTTGGCTGTGCTGCTCGACGAGATAGCTCCCGTGGCTTTCGCTGATACGCTGAGCTTCGACCAGAAGACCAGTGGCAGCGAGACGGATTATGACGGCTATGTGAATACGGTGGCCTTGCAGACCACTCATCTTGAAAGGGACAGTCTGGTTGTCAAGGATTACAAGGCCGATCCCCGTAACTACTACACATCCCCGTTAGGCTTGCTGGCATTCCGTCACCACTGGTTCTTCCAGAGTGACTATGTGCCGAGTGTGGCAGAGCTGGGACTACTCTACAGTGCGCTCCCGATAGTGAACCCCGTCATCGAACGATGTGGCGGTACACCCGTGAACCGCAGTCCGGAGAATGCGGGCTGCTGGTACTGGACGAGTACGGAGGTGGCCCAGAACAAGATGAACCAGGCATGGCTCTTCTCGATGGCCGACGGTAGCCGTCATAAGGCACCGAAGACCAACTGTTACAGGGCCAGGCTGATAGTAGAATATAATCCTTTATAGCATATGGGAGGTTGGAGTACAGCATTGAATGTTGGCGGCAAGGTCGCCAGGTTCGCAGGCCACAGCCCCAAGAAGTTCCTGGGACTAACGGCAGGAAGTGTCGTCGGGTGGAAGTATTTCGTCAATGACGAGTCGTTGTTGGAACAGGCTACGGAAGTCGCCTTGGGTGACGATGCATCGAAGGGCTTGAAGGAGAAAGGCGTCACGGGCGGACTCAAAGGTCTCGCCTTCGGTGCCGAAGGTGCCGACAAGTCCATTGGCGAGAACGTGGTGGACGGCATGGTCGGCGAGGGAGCATACAACCATATCAGTCATGCGGCAGGCAATGCCGTCGATACGGTGGAGAACGGCTTCCATGCAGCAGGACAGGGTATTCAGAATGCCTGTCAGGGTGCAGGTCAGATGGTCCAGGGCTATCAGCAGCAGGCCATCATGCCCCAGCAGGGTGGCGGGCTTTTCTCATCTCTGAACCCGTTCGACAGTGTCGGGCAGGTGGCCAGCAGTTTCTGGAGCGGTGGCTCTGGCATGAGCCTTGCTGCCCTGATACCTGCAGCTTTCCTGATGTTCGGCAATTTCGGTTGGATGGGAAAGATTGCCTCGCTGTTCCTTGGCTCACTGGCCATGAAGAACATGCGCATGCAGCAGGCAGTCCTTCCACAGCAGCAGATACCCTATCGTCAGGGCTATCATCCTCAGACGGCGGAACTGCCCATAGCACCGGTGCAGCATTATCAGCCCCAGCTGGCGATGAATGAGAGTGAGGAGTCTAACGAGCATACCATAAGGAGAGGAAGAGCATGAAAACGAAAGATCTGTTATTGGAGTCCGCAAGTGGCTTCATGATGCCTTTCGAGGCATCGGAGGAGGAAGAGGTACAGGTGAGTCTCGGCTATGGTGAACAGAAGCACCCCATGACAGGTGAGACGTTCGTCCATCGTGGCGTGGACTTTGCCGCTCACGACCTGCCCTTGTTTGCCCTGGCGACAGGCACGGTGGTAGGTGTGGGGACGGATGCCATCCATGAGAACTATATCATCACCAAGTATGGCAAGTTCGAGGTGAAGTATGGTCATGTCCGAGAGGCGTATGTCACTTACGGCATGCCTGTCTATGCCGGACTGCAGGTGGCCCAGAGTGGCAACTTCCTGCATTTCGAGGTGAGCTGTGAGGGTCGTGAGCTTGACCCGATGGAGTTTCTGGCCATGGTCTATGGCAATATGGAGCAGCTGGAGGCGATGGGTATCAAGGGCCATTACCGCCTTGCCAACCTCGGCGTGAAGGTGAAGACCGACTATGATGAAGACCAGGAAGAGCTGCTGCAGATGATGCTCCGCTGGCTCCCGGCCTATATGAATGACATCCGTCTGGGCAGCTATGCTCCGTCTGTCAGGATGGAGCAGTCGCTCAGGAATATCTTCGCGCAGTCTGCCAGCAGGAGCTATTTCTTCGAGACCATCCCCCAGATAGGCAATCCCCTTGGGCTGAGCAGCCGTGGAGCGCCTTTGGCAGGCAAGGTGCAGAATCTCCTGATAGGTGACTTCCTGAACTACATGGCCCTGCGCCATGGCGTGTATCTTTCCTCATGGGGTGACGACGTAAAAAAAAACTTTCTGACCAGGCAGCAGCCGACGGCTATCTGACAGACCCGTTGGCAGGACTCCAGATAGACGTGAAGAGTTTCGATGTGAAGCGTGTCGCTTCCGTCTATTTCGACACGGAGGGTAACCGCTGCTGGACGAAGGCATGGTTTAACGACAGGCAGAAGGGTGAGCCGGCGATAGAGATAACCCGCAAGCAGGCTATAGCTTTTATCAATGACCAGATCTCGAAGGATTCGTGGCTCACCCGTTTCTGGCCTAAGCAGATGAGTATCTATCATAAGGCCATTGACCAGACCCGTCAGCAACTTCTTGGTCTCTAATAATATAATAAGGTATAATGGATTTGCAGAATTTTAGGGATGCGGAGTATTGCATCGACAGGTATTTCGATAAGCAGCTGATCCGTCGGCTGGACTTCTATATTGACTGCCGTAATGCCGCTGTGGTGTCAGGACGTTCCTCGGGCTTTGGCGTGAGGAATGCCCTGATGCCGTCTGAGGACTATGCTGCGGGAGTGACGCTGAACGTTCCTGCCAAGGACATTGAGAAGCTCAGTGCCGATATGGTGGGTGACAGTCAGCTTCGTCATGATGTAGAGGTCTTGGCAAAGGCTTGGCGTACTGCGGCTGTTGCCCAGGTGGGTGAGTCGCGTTACCGCCAGCTTTCTGATGCCTTGGGCGGTGACCTCGCGATGGCCTATGTCAACCACCGTCTGATGATGCGGATGGTAGACTATGAGGTGGAGAAGAGTCCTTTCAAGGGCTCTGTCGACTATATCCTCGATGAAGCCCGGCGTTCGTCACTGCTGTCACTGGCCAGTGCGCCGACAACAGACCTGCAGCAATACATAGACAAGAAGATTGTCGAGCGCTATGATCCTGGCTTACTGGAGAAAGGCGTTGGAAAGGCCCTTGGCTCCCTGACAGACTTGGCCTTGACGGCTCCTATGATGGGTGCCAGCTCGTGGACTGGTCTGGGAAAGTTCGTGACGATGGACCTGGGCATCGGCTTTGCTGGAGATGCCATCATGTCCAAGGCAGGAAAGCAGCAGGATGTAAGCAGGATGGTGAGCGCCGCACTGTTTGCGTCGGACGGTGACGTATTGGCCACTCTCCGTCAGGATGAAGGAAGTGTGAATCCTTATTCCAGTGAGCTTGTGAAGGGAGTGAACAGTCAGTTAGGGCATAAGATCGTGACGCATTCCCGCTCCTTGTCGGATGGGGCTGCCTTCAAGCCGAAGATAGGGCTTGAGACGGTCAAACTGCCCGAAGTCCCTGACTATGCAGAGCAGCTGCGTCAGGCTGGCGAGCTGCATTTTGCCATACAGGAACACTTCCCTCAAAATGAATCAGCAGCGGAACAGAATCATGCACCTCTGCAGGCTGTTCAGACACAACCAGTTACAGTCGCCGATGCGGCGAAGGCTACGGTTCCTGCTGTCCAGTCCGTCAGTGGTTGGGGAGGTCTGATAGACACTCTTGGTCTGAATGGCTTCAGTGATGTGGGCAAGAATCTCGGCTATGTGCTGGCTATGCTGCCCGATATGCTGGTAGGGATGTTCACAGGAAAGTCGCACAACCTGAAGTTTGGCGATAACGTGATGCCCCTTGCAGCCATCTTCGCAGGCATGTTCGTCCGTAACCCATTGTTGAAGATGCTTCTTGTCGGCCTTGGCGGTGCCAACCTCCTGAATAAGGCTGGCCATGAGGCCTTGGAAAACAGGGACGGTATCAGGCTACAGGCAGTCCGTCATTATCGTAAGTACGATGACGAGCCGCTCGACCTGCGTGTGTCACAGCCGGTGATGAAGGGCAACACCCTTGTGGTCACCATCGACCATGTCCCTTCTGTCATTACCATCAATGATGAAGCCGTCGATGCCTATTATAAGGGTGCTCTTCCGCTGAATATGCTCACGAATGCTGTCCTGCGGAAGTATGATGAACAGCAGCAGGCAGTACGTGAAAACTATGACCGCCAGGTGAAAGCCGATGAAAGTCTGGAGCTTTCACGTGGAGGAATCAAATAAGATTTGTTTCCATTATAATCTCGGCAGTTTGTCCTCCAGCTCTTCGAGGAGGGCAATCTGCTTTTTCAGGTCATCAGCCATGGACTGAAGGGTAGGGGACTCGGCGTATTTCTCAGCCTTGCTCTCCATTGCGTATTTGGCATAGCGGAGTGCCGAATAGATGGAAGCATCGGATGCGTTAGTCTCTTTGAGCCAGTCAAGGAACTGCTTGACGGATTCCTTCTGGAAGGCAGGAACACGTATGGAAGACATTTTTTCCTTGATCTTCCCAGGCTTTTCTTCCGCTTTCCTTCTTGCCGTTTTGGGGTAGACAATCTCCTTCAGTTCCTTCTCTTCGTAATAAGGCAGATGTTCGAAGAAAATCCAGCGTCCGCAGGTGCAGACCTCCTCGGGCTTATAGTGGTTGTAGGAACTCATGTCATCCTTCATCGCGTCTTTCTTCGACACGGCATTCAGGGCTTTCACCACCCGCTCGTACTCCTTGTCGCTTGGTGAGAGGACATCATAGCCATGCTCCTCGACCTGACGGTAGAAATCTTTCAGGGCCCGGATAGGCAGACGGTTCTGAGGGAGCGTTTCCACGTATTGGAAACATTCCCGGCCACCCTCTCTGCAGACGTTGTAGAGCGTGACATATTTGTCGAGTCTTCGATGTTTCATAATTTAATCGTTTTTCGAAAAGTCGCTTTACATATCCTCCATACACAGACCTGCCACCGAAAGGTTATATTTATCGTACTGGCCCGTGACCTCCTTGAACCGCTGTACCTTGTCTTTCAGAACTTTCATGTCGAGTTCTTTGCGCTGTCTTTTCACTTCATAGAACGTCACTACTTTCTCCAGGTCGTCTGCCGCGATGATGTCAATCTCATTCTCGCCCTTACGGTCCCACCAACTGTCGATGCGCGTGAACTGTTCACTCTCTCTCATCACGGCCTTGAAATACTTTTCAAGAGTCTTGCCGCTATACGTCTCATAGTCGCGCTGGACAATGTCAGCCAGTTTCTTGTAGCCGTTCGCCTCTATGATATAGTTATACTTGTAGATATAGCGAAACCAGAATTGCAGGAAAAGGTCGCTCACCGCATAGACGATGTTCTTATTGGCAGATTTCTGGAACATGGGCTTGTTTTTGGCAATCAGTCCGTAGTCGTTCTCGAGTCTGGTCATATAGCCGGACACTTCCGCATGGAGGATGCCCTCTATGTCACCCCTTGTGTTATGCCCGGTGGCTATCAGCTTCAGGATGTCGAAATAGCGTCCGTAATCGCGCCCGAATTCCTCTATGAGCATGTTCTTTCCCTCGTAGATGAAGTACGAGTTCTTGGCGATGATGCGTCCCAGCATTTTCTCCGCCGTGATAGCTTCTGTATCTATCAGCAGTTCTACATATTTTGCCACGCCACCGGTATAGGTGTACAGTGCCAGAAGATCTTCCTTGCTGTATTCAGGATTGTAATCTGCCAGGATTTCCTTAAGTACGGCAGGTGTGAAAGGCTCGATTTTCAGGAACTCCGTCTGACGGCCGTACAGGGGTTCCTTTTTGTCTCGGAACAGTTTGGTCATCATCGAGTAGACCGATCCGCATACAATCAGGTTTATCTTAGACTCCCCTTTCTTCAGGTCCCATGATTTCTGTATCTGTGAGAAGATAGCGCTGTTCACGCGGTTGAAGTCCTGGAACTCGTCAATCATCAGGGTTATGGGCCGTGTCTTCGACAGTTCCATCAGGAAGTCGAAGATGTCGGCAAACCGTTCCGGCTTTCCCAGCAGGGGAATCTGCAGCTTTTCCGTGATTTCCCTCCCGAACTCTTCGCAGAGCACACTTTCTGTGCTTCTGGTCACGAAGAAATATAGTATTGTCTCGTCCTCGTAAGCCTTCATCACGAGTGATGTCTTGCCGATGCGCCTGCGTCCAGTCAGTACAGTGAACTGTGCCGCCTTGTGCGAGAGGTTCCTGATCTCCCGTAACTTCTCGATTTCTTCTTTCCTATCGTAAAACTTCATATTCTATTTTGTATTTTATCGAACTCGACAGTTCCGAACTATTCGTTTCGGTTGCAAAAATACAACATTTTTTTGAAACAAAAAAGAAAAACAAGAGTTTTTTGTTGCTCTCATGAAAAAGATGTGTGTTTTTATATGCCTCTTCAGTTTGAAAGTTGTGTCAACGTTAAAAACCGCACGAAAATTTCGCGAGACCCCTTCTTTGGCCCCTTTATCGTACTTTTGCGCCGTGAAGAGGTGAGCCTCTTTTCGAACCAACACAAAAACTAAATTGATTTTTTACAATGGCAAAAAAGAAAGTTGAAGACGGACAGCAAAAGGCTGTCGCAGAAGCTGGTTCTCAGGAAGAGAATCAGAAGAGCCAGGAGCAGCAGGCTCCCAAGGCGAAGGTAACCACCACGGAAGGTAACACCATTGACAAGATCCGTGTCTTCCAGAAGGACGGCAACACGATGGTACAGGCCGACTATGGCAAGTTGAATCCCGAGGGTAAGACTTCGGAGGAGCGTCGTAGCGGGATGCGCACCCAGCTGTCGCGTCCGTTGTCGCCGGATCAGGCCAAGGAGTATCAGAAGATCTTTGCCGAAGACCCTGTCAAGGCCAAGGAGTTTGCCGTCAAGGCTGCCTATCCCATGCATGTGGATGATGCCGCCTTCCATCAGAAGACGGCGAATATCAACGGTCGTGACGTGAACTACATCACTCTGGAGAAGATCACTGAGGACACCCTCCTGCTGAATGCGCTCCGTAAGGAGGGTATGGACGTTGACCACATGAACAAGGATCAGCGAGCAAAGCTTGTTGACTCGATGTCTCCTGAAGCAAAGGAGACGGCACTTTCCGGCAAGGAAGGTCTTGTGGGCAAGTGGCAGCTGGCCTTTGGTGAGAAGGGTAACAAGGATTCCCGTTTCTATGGCATCCTGAACAAGGAGGAGCTGGCCTCTATCCGTCACCGTGCCGAGGTAACCCTCGACGATCACGGACAGGTAAAGTCAGTAGGTGCTCCTTTGACGATGGCCGACATCGCCGGACGTATGGAGCAGCGCGTACAGGCACAGCGCCAGACCAATGGCGAGAAGCTCGAGGCAGCCCAGAAGGTGGACTGGTCAAAGTTCAAGCTGCCCAGTGCCGCCAACATCACTGGCCTGCGTTATTCTGCCGTGAAGGATAACCCTGACCGCGTCATGTTGCATGGTCAGGTGAACGGCATCGAGGTGTCTGGCCTGTTGTCCAAGAACGAGACCACTGCTGTTAAGAACAGGGTGGCCTCGCTGGAGCAGGCTGCCGCTGCCAATGAACAGTTCCGCAACAAGGTGCTCGACATTGTCGGTCCAGGTGAGAAGAAGGGTGTCTCTGAGGATGTAGCGGTCAAGGCCATTATCGACCGTGCCTCTGATTCCTCTGCCCGAGCCTTCACCCCTGAGCAGGTGAAGACGCTCAACGCATTCGCCAAGGATGCCGAGACCCCGGAGCAGCGCGAGCAGGTGTTCGCCGGTCTGTGGGAGAAAGCCCAGCCGAAATTGGCTGCCGACGGTGTGAATGAGCACTGGCAGCAGGATGCCCGTGAGGAGCTCAGTGACCTGGCTCAGGGTGCCGTTCGTTCTGAACAGCAGGGAATGAAGCGTTAGTTTCTGGGGGCTTGTCCGGGATAGTCGGAGGGAAGGAGGTGTTGAATCATTGAATCCTGACATCCCAAGGGCAGGCCCCTTTTCTATGATCATTATCTGAAGAAATAATATGGCTGCAAAGAAAGAGATGTCGTATTATCGCCGCTATCTCCTGCACTTGCTGGGAGAGTGGGGCGAGGAGCACAAATATGGCGATGACTTCCTCGATGAAAGGGCTGATGCTGCCGAGGAGGAGTATGAGAATGCACGTCGTGAGGGTCTTACCGTAGACCAGGCTCAGGAGCGTGCCATGAGTGTATTACTTGATGGTTTTGGCGATGGTGAGGAGTGATGAAACCGATATCCTGACAGGCAAGGAGGCCCAGCGGGTATTGGGTGAGATCCTCGAAAGCGAGCGCAGGTCACGTAGTCTTACCTATCCTGCCCATACGGGTGCAAGAGGCTTTTTCTATGAGAAGCCCAAGTTTGTGGCCTTCGACAACAGCTCGAATGACTGTTGGGTGGAGGAGTTCAAGACGGAGATTGGTGCCATGAAATGGTGCCGTGGACTGTTGAGCACAGACGAGGTGAATGAGCTGGAGAAAGGCATTATGCGTGACCGTCAGCGTTCCCGTGAGTTCCGTAAGGAGTGCAGGGATATTGCCAGACAGTTGAACGGACGTGCCAGCGGTGGTGACTCCGACGGAGTGGCCTACTTTGTAGACAAACCGATTATCGTCAGTTTCACGGAGGATGAGCTCAGCGACTGGACGAATCGCTTTTCTGAGGAAGAGAAGGTGCTGGGCGCATATTTCAGCGACAACCGAATCGTGCCTGCAGACTTTTTGATACTCCAGCGAGGCAATCGTATCGATGCCGAGCAAATGCCTCTTAACGCTTTGAGCTTTTATTCCCAGCTCGCCTCTGTCATGAAGATGCTTGCGGATGACCCGATACGTGCGAAAAGCCATTCCGTGCGGGTGATGGATAACGACAGCAGCACCAATTTTACCCTGGCAGAGGTTGGCAGTCCCCACTTTGAGAACTTCCTTCATGCCTTGGAATACAGCCGTCGGCAGTTGCTGTCAAAGGCAGGGGTCAGTTTTTCGGAACTGGACTGTCCGAAGGGATATGTGTCGAACATACTCCTGAACAAGGGAAGTTTCCCTGTACTCAGTGGCAAGGGGCTTTCGGAAGTAGACTCCCTCCCCCCATACGTCAAGTTCGACGAAAACGGTAAGTTTTCGATTGAGATGGAGTTCCACGATGGCTTTGCTTACGATACCAATCCGCATGGGCTTGGCTTCTACGACCGTGTGGCCCTGTATTATCCGACGATAGAGGAATGTGACCGCTATATGCAGAAGTGCATCAGGGATTATACAGGTCGTGATGAGATTACGCCTTTCGATGTGGCGTTGAAATACGGACAGGCATCGAGGATGCGTTGTCCGGACTATCGTTATGAGGAAGCCAAGAAAGCCTTGGTAGAGCGAACAACCGACCCGTCGGCAAGGGCTTTCTCCCCGGAACAGATCAAGACTCTGGAGCTGGCTGCCAATAGCGGTGGGTACTATGACTCGCCCAGAGGGAAGGATTTCTTCTATGACGTGCTTTACTGCAATTCCGAATCCGAGTTAAAAAATATCCCCGATGCCTGGAAGGCCGATGCCAAGGCAGAGCTCCGCGAGCTGGCACGAGGTGAGGTGCGTGACATGTCAGTGGGATTGCACCGATAAACAGATAGATTTATGGCTTATAATAAGAGACAGAAGTTACAGGATAACATCGCGGCTATCCGTACCGTGTTCCAGCTGGAAAAGGAGGGCAGGACAGCGACGGATGCTGAGCGCGAGGTTCTGAAGAGATATAGCGGTTTCGGCGGCTTGAAGTTCGTGCTCAAGCCGACTGAGACAACAGATGACAAGCAGTATTGGAACCAGTCGGAGCTGACCTATTTCGACCAGACGAAGGAACTGTTCGATGTCATCCGTGATGGTGCTAGGGACGATAGAGAGGCCAAGGAGCTCACGGACAGCATCAAGCGGAGCGTGAATACCGCTTTCTACACACCCCAGCCCGTCATCGGTGCCATCGCCAAGGTGATGAAGGATGCCGGGGTGGAGGTGCAGTCGATGCTCGACCCATCGGCAGGTATCGGCAAGTTCGGTGAAGCCTTCAAGGGCGAGTATCCTAACGTGAAGGTCAGTGCCTTTGAGAAAGACCTGCTGACAGGTCGTATCCTGAAGGCTCTGAACCCACAGGACAGTATTACCATTGATGGCTTTGAGACCATCAGTCCAGAGCTGAAGGGTACATTTGATGTTGCGACATCTAATATCCCCTTCGGTGACATCAAGGTGATGGATGACGAATATCGCAAGAGTGGCAACGATGCGAAACGCTATGCCGTCTCGACCATTCACAACTACTTCTTCCTGAAGGCCCTCGACCAGGTGCGTGAGGGCGGTTTTGTGGCGTTCATCACCTCCAGGGGATTCATGGACTCCCCGTCGAACAACCCCATCCGTGAGGAACTGGCTAAGAATGCACGACTGGTGGGAGCTTTCCGTCTGCCCGACGGCATGTTCCGTGACGAAGCTGGAACGGATGTTGGCTCCGACTTGGTGGTTCTGCAGAAATACACGGGTTACGATATGTCACTCGACCCTGATACGCAGGCCTTCTGCGATGTAAACAAGGGCTTCAAGGCCATGAGCGGTGAGGACTGGACGGATATCTCGATGAACTGCCATTGGTGGAAGTCTATGATGGCTCCTGACTCGGAGGCTATCGTGGCCACGAAGATGGAGAAAGGCACCGACCCCTACGGCAAACCGACCTTGATATGCACCCATGACGGTGGTATGGAGGGTATTGCCAAGCTGCTCACGGAATATTTCAAGCGAGACCTTTATAAGGATTTTGTGGATTACTACAAGGCCAATGCAAATCGAGAGCAGAGTCAAGTTATCTTGAACTCTGCCGAGGTGCAGCTTGGTCTCGCTGAAAGCAAGACCAATGCCCCGAAACCAGTACATGAAGTACAGGTTAAGGCAGAACCCCAGATACGTCAGGCGCAGCAGAGCCAGCCCGTCCAGCTGGATCTCTTCTCCATGTGGGATGCCGTGGAACCCGTGCAGGAGGCCCGTCAGGCGCAACAGCCAGAGGAGAAACCACAGGAACTCACTCCCGATGAGCAGCGCATGCAGCTGTATTACCAGATACGCGATGCCTACGAGGAACTCTACGATACCGAGGCGCAGTCGCGTGAGGAGCAGCCCGAGCTCCGTCAGAGGCTGAACCAGGTCTATGACGAGTTCGTTGGGAAGTTCGGCAGGCTGAACGAGCGCAAGAACGCCCGTGTCATCATGAACGATGCCAAGGGCCGAGACGTGCTGACGCTGGAGAATGCCGTTGACAAGTTGTTTGTCAAGGCTGACATCTTCGAGCGTCCCGTCTCGTTTGTGGCCTATGAAATCAGCCATGTCGATACCCCCGAGGAAGCCCTCTTTGCCTCGCTCAACCGCTACGGTAACGTGGACCTGGAGTATATGTCAGGTCTCACGGGTCATACTCAAGACGATTTGGTCAGTGAGTTGAAAGGGCGTATCTATTATATGCCCGATGGCCGCTACGAGATTAGCAGTAAGGCCCTCTCTGGCAATGTCTATGACAAGCTGGCCTATGTCAGTGATGCCCTCGAGCTGGCCCAGGAGCATGCCGATGACCCCAAGATTGTCCCTGCCTTGCAGGAGACCAAGGACGCACTTGAGCAGTCATTGCCCCAGCAGATAGCCTTTGACGACATCGGTCTGCAGTTCGGTGAGCGATGGATTCCCACCGAGTATTACGAGGAATATGTCGGCAAGCTCTTCGACACGAAGATGGAGATTAACTATGCCGAGCATATCGACGAGTATTCCCTGAAGGCCGAGAACCGCTATAACCTGAAGATCCGCGAGGAATACTGTGTGCGTGGCGAGTATAAGGACTACGACGGTATGGCACTGTTGCAGCATGCTTTCCATGACACGACTCCGGACATCCAGAAGTGTGTAGGATCTGATGATAGCGGCAACGACATCAAGGCTCCGGATATGGAGAAGATACAGTTGGCCAATTCGAAGATTCAGGAGATCCGCGAGGGCTTCCAGGACTACCTCACCAACCTGCCCAAGGAGAAGCGTGACGAGCTACAGGAGATGTACAACCGCAAGTTCAATTGCTTCGTCAAGGCGAAGTATGACGGCAGTCACCAGACCTTCCCTGGCATCGACATGAAGACGCTGGGCAGCAGCCGTTTCAACGTGAAGGACATCTATAAGTCACAGAAGGACTGTGTGTGGATGCTCCTCCAGAACGGCGGTGGTATCTGTGACCATGAGGTGGGTACCGGAAAAACGCTTATCATGTGTATGGCTGCTCATGAGATGCACCGTCTGGGACTGGCCAACAAGCCGATGATTATTGCGCTGAAGGCCAATGTCGCAGAGATAGCCAACACCTATCAGGCCGCATTCCCTGATGATAAGATTCTCTATGCCAGTGAGAAGGATTTTTCACCGGCCAACCGTGTCGACTTCTTCAACCGCATCAAGAACAACGACTATGCCTGTGTCATCATGTCCCACGACCAGTTCGGCAAGATACCGCAGTCTCCTGACATCCAGCGTCAGATACTCTCTGATGAGGTGCGCGACATCGACGAAGCCCTTGACGTGCTGCGCAAGCAGGGTGGGAACATCTCCGGGCGTATGCTCACGGGACTGGAGAAGCGCAAGGAGAACCTGCAGGTGAAGCTCCTGGAACTCCAAAGCGATATGGCATCGCGGAAGGATGACTTTGTGGACTTCGGCCTGATGGGCATCGACCATATCTTCATTGATGAGAGCCATCAGTTCAAGAACCTCACCTTTACGACCCGCCATCAGCGTGTGTCGGGACTGGGTAATCCCGCAGGCAGCCAGAAGGCGCTCAACCTGCTCTATGCCATCCGTACCATCCAGAACCGCACAGGAAAGGATCTGGGTGCGACGTTCCTGAGTGGTACGACCATCAGCAACTCCCTGACGGAGCTGTACCTGTTGTTTAAGTACCTCCGTCCGAAGGCGATGGAGCAGCAGGGCATCCATAGCTTCGATGCCTGGGCGGCTGTCTATGCCAAGAAGACCTCAGACTATGAGTTCTCCGTGACCAATGCCGTCGTTCAGAAGGAACGCTTCCGCTACTTCGTCAAGGTGCCTGAGCTGGCAACCTTCTATAACGAGATTACCGACTACCGCACAGGTGAGGATGTCGGTCTCGACCGTCCTGACATGAATGTCGTGCTGCATAACATCAAGCCGACACCTGACCAGCAGGACTTCAACGAGCGTCTGGTGCAGTTCGCCCAGACGGGTGACGGCGAGTTGATCTTCCGTGGCCCGCTGAACGACCGCGAGCAGAAGGGAAAGATGCTTATCGCTACCGATGCCAGCCGGAAGGCTTCGCTCGATATGCGACTGGTGGACCCTGAACTCTTCGGTGATGACCCTGAGAACAAGGCCAGCCACTGTGCAAGGCTCGTTTCGGAGTACTATCAGAAGTACAACGACCAGAAGGGAACGCAGTTCATCTTCAGTGATCTCTCGACCTATAAGCCCGGTGAGTGGAACATCTTCCAGGAAATCAAGGATAAGCTTGTCAACGACTACGGCATCCCTGCCGAGGAGATCCGTTTCATTCAGGAGGCAAAGAACGAGAAGCAGCGCAAGGAGCTCATAAAAGCCATGAACGAGGGCACTATCCGTGTCCTGTTCGGCTCCACCTCGACTCTTGGTACGGGTGTGAATGCCCAGAAACGGGCCGTGGCCGTCCATCATATCGACATTCCCTGGCGACCTTCTGACCTGGAGCAGCGTAATGGCCGTGCCCGTCGTTCAGGAAACGAGATTGCCAAACTCTACGCGAACAACAACGTGGATATCATCATTTACGCTGTGGAGCGTACCCTTGACAGCTATAAGTTCAACCTCCTTCAGAACAAGCAGCTCTTCATTACGCAGCTGAAGACCAACAGCCTTGGCTCGCGTGTCATCGACGAAGGCGCGATGGACGAGGAGAACGGCATGAACTTCGCAGAGTATGTGGCCATCCTCTCCGGCAATGACGACCTGCTTCAGAAGGCTAAGCTGGAAAAGAAAATCATGGCCTTGGAGTCGGAGCGTAAGACCTACATGCAAGCCCGAAGGGAGACTGAGTGGCGACTGGAGGTGGCTCAGGAGAAGGTGCAGAAGAACGATGTCATCATCCGCGACATGACGGAGGACTATGACAAGTTCCAGTCACAAGTCAGGAAGGGTGAGGACGGCACTGCCCTGCCAGGACTGACGATGCCGAAGATCAAGGAGTTTACGGCAGACGGAGCCTATAACGTGGAAGGGATGGGTGCCGCCTTGCAGGATGCAGGGCGTACCATCGGCAATAAGGACCGCCAGATGGGTGAGGTCTATGGCTTCCCGCTGATGGTGGACTCCATCTACATGTACGATGAGAAGATGAGGAAGGAGGTCTATGCCGGCAACCGCTTCTATGTGAAGGGCCACTACCTCTATGAGCATAACAACGGCCATCTGGCCATGAGCAAGGACAATCGCCTGGGTGCCGTGCGCTATGGCGTACAGGCCTTGGAGCGCATACCAAGTATCGTGGCACAGTATCAGGAGCGTAACCAGAAGCTCCAGCAGGATATTGCCGAATATCAGCGTATCGCTGGAAAGCCTTGGGGAAAGGAGGATGACCTGAAGGGACTGAAGGCTGAGCTGGAGGTGCTGGAGAAGAAGATCCAGGAGAGTCTCGATGAGACGACCCGCAACGTCCCCAAGCCCGAGGAGCTGCCTTATAAGTTCTCCAAGGAAGGACGTTATCATAAGGTGACGTTCCAGCGTGAGGCCTACCCTTTTGTCAGCATCAGTGAGATGCGTGAGATGGCCGACACGGGCAGCTGGCGTCAGCGTGGCTACGTGCGCTGTGGCCATTGGGACGGTGACGTGATGGTCAGCGACCCGGAGGTGGAAGCGGAGTTCACCCTGCGCCAGAAGTGTGAGGAGTTCATGCAGAAGGTGGTGGACACCAACCAGCAGCGAGTGGATGATAAGGAATGGCTGGTCAATATGGCCAATAATGATACCGATGGTAAGACGGTGACGCAGGATAACGAAGTCATCTTCGCCACCCGGAAGTTCCTTGAAGAGCATCACATCAACTGGCAGACAGGTGAGGACGTGACCGCTGAGCAAGAGGTAGAACTCCGGGAGAGCATTTCTGCGAGAGTAAAGCCCCTGCAGGTCTATTCTTTGGGCCAGTATGGAGTAGGGGAGCGTGGTGAGCAGCTGCGCAGCCTTGCCCATCAGGTGAAGGAAAACGGATCTCAGGAAGCGATAGACAATGCTGTTGATGAGCTGGAAACCATTTTCTCAACCATCCCTGAGTCGGAACGGGAGAGGATGGTACTTGTTCCCGTGCCTGGCAAGACAGGCGTGCCCGGTTATACGGATGATATCGCCTATGACTTGGGTCAGCGGCTGGATATAGACAGTAACAGCAACCTGATCTGTTCGCCCCATGCCTCGCTCTATGACATCAAGAAAGAGCAGGGCAACGACAACCTGCCAGATATAGACTTCACCTACAATGACGAGCTGGATGAAGATACCATTGTAGTTCTGGTGGATAATGTGCTTGATACAGGCCACACCCTTTCACAGGCTGCCCAGGCAGATTTCGGAAAGGGTGTCGAGGTACGTGCCCTTGTGCTGGCCCATACGGACAACTATCTGCAGTATCATCCGGAAATGGAGGTTAAGATGCCGCAGGCCCAGGAAGTCCAGATGAAGCCGGTGGCCGTCGCTCCCGTACGCATTGCTGCCCAGGTGGCCAGACAGGAGCAGAAGGAAGACCGTCCGTCTGTTGAGCTGCGTGATGCGCTGATTGGACTGATGCGTGGTGCAGGCATCGCGGTGAATACCGATGCCGCAGAAGGTGCGCGTGTCCTTGAAAAGTATAAGGATCAGGCCAACGAAAGCAGGAAGCCTATCCTGTTCCGAGACAAGGACGGTCAGGTCTATGGTTTTGTCCATGAGGGGAAGGTCTATCTTGACCCTGATGTGGCTACCGTAGAGACCCCCATCCATGAATACACCCATTTGTGGGCAGAGGTTCTGCGTCAGCAGAATCCGGGTGAGTGGGCAAAGGTCGTTCAGATGATGAAGGATACCCCGGAGGTGTGGAACGACGTGAAGAGCCAGTATCCTAATCTCCATACGGATGACGAGATAACCTCCGAGGCACTGGCCCAGTATAGCGGTCAGCGTGGTACCAAGCGTCTGCAGGAGTTTGTGGAAGAAAAGGGTGAAACAGGCATCTTTGAGAAGGTCTCTGCCGCTCTGAGTAAGTTCTGGAACGCCGTTGCCGACTTCCTTCATATCGAATATAACAGTAAGGAAGAGGTGGCGGACCGTGTGCTCTATGACCTCTTGAACGGTGTGAATCCACTGAAGCTGGCACCCAAGGTCCAGGGACTGGAGGACTATACTCAGTATGAGGTGAAGCAGATGGTTGAAGACTATGTGAACGAGAAGCTCAGCGAGGACTTCCCTGACGAGGACATCAGCGTGAAGCAGGTGACCATCATCGGCAGCCGCTCCAGAGGCGAGGCCCGCGAGGGCAGTGACCTTGATATCCTGCTGGAATATGACGGTGAAGGCATCAAGGAGGACACCCTTTTCAATGTCCTCAATGAAAACCGTCTGGAGATCAATGGTATCCCAGTGGATATCAACCCCATCAACCCGCATTATTCCATGAATACGGCTGAATGGCTGGAGCGTGATGTGAAGTGGCGGGAAGAGGATCGTCAGAAGCAGCAGCTTGCCAAGCAGCATGATGAAGTGGTGCAGAAGTACCAGGATGCCGGATTGTCGGGCACTCCTCAGTTCTTGCTGAAAGAGGCAGAACTGGTGCGTCAGGACACTGGGGAGGTGGAGCATTACAATGCCCTCTCGGTTGATCCGCCGTATATCATGCTCTATGAGGGTATGGAGGATGCTAAGAACAGCATGAGTCCCATGATGCTGACGGACTTCTCACCCGAGGTGCAGAAGCAGGTACTGGAAGAGCTGACCGACAGCCTGAAATGTTTTCAGGAGAAGTCCGCTATAGAGAAAGTATGCGGTTTGGCCGAGGAGGTGAAGCTGGATTACGTCCCGCTGACCCTGCGCCTGCCTGTTGTCGTTCGTGATTATGATGACGGAATGGAGAAAGGGGATAAGGTATTTGCCCACGCCGTGGCCGTTGGCGGTGACATCGAGGTGTTTGAGAATCGTCAGGATGCTTACGACCATCAGAACCAGGTTTATCTGAAAGAGCTCCCGGAGGAAGCCCGTCAGCAGGTGTTGAGTCAGATGGAGGAATTGCTGACTTCGGAGGACCGGCAGATATCCGTGTATGTTGACACCGTCCAGGTGCCAGACTATGCCCTCCCTGCTATCATCAATGGTGATTTCAGTAACCTCGATGCAGAGGAGACGGCGAATGTTCAGCAGTTCATGGACGAATATCCTGGTCATATCTTCAGTCCACGTGACGAACATCCCAGTTTTAACAACAGTCCAGCCTTTGGGTTGGCTGCAGACTGTGTGGCTATGGACATCGTGCGTTTGGCCACTATTAAGCAGCTAAGGGAAGAGCAGACGATGGTAAAGCAAGAGGAACCTGACACCATCGAGTCGCGAAAGCCGCGGGATGTTCAGGAGATTATCAAGGACTTGAAGAATCGTGATGACGGTTTCCGCTATCGCCTGCTCAGTCGTATGCAGACGGATGTGAAATACTATTTAGGCAATGGTAACCGTCATGAGAAAGATCTGTGGGCCGGCAATGCCAAGGACCATATCATCATTATGGATGCACTGATGAGTTCGCTTCCGGAGAAGCCGGAGTGGCTTTCGACGGAGATGCTCATAGACTATGCCGACAAGATGGGCGTGAATGTCTATAATGATGCTCCGGATTCTGCCTTGATGGTTGAAGCCTTGGATGCAGCCCTTGCCAATAAGGGCGTATGGCTGAACAAGTGCGGAGCCATCTCTGCAGATGACATGAAGCTGCGTCAGGTTAAGCCCTACGAAGCCTTGGTAATGGCTTTGCAGTCTGATACCCGTGGTGAATGTCCCAAGGAGATTGCCATCAATCAGGAATCGGCACAGATCAAGCAGGTTAATGACCTGAAGCAGAAACATCCTGATGCGATGATTCTCATGCGTACGGGCGACTGTTATAAGATGTATGGTGAGGATGCGGAGAAAGGGGCCAGGATTCTGGGAATCACCCTATGCGACCGTGAGTCGAAGGGTGACAGATATCTCTTTTCTGTCTTTCCCCATCACTCTCTCGATGTATATCTGCCTAAGCTCGTGAGGGCTGGACTGCGTGTTGCTATCTGTGACCCGCTGGATAATCCCAATCAGGAAAAGAATGAGGCCAAGGTCATCTATGACAAGGCCGATGAGTTGGTGAAAGCCCTTCAGAAGGGTGATCCGCGTGTGCAGGTCAATCAACTCCTTGATACGGAATATGACTATCAGAATGACGGTCTCTGCATCAACAACGGCAGGAAGTCCGCCCATGGGCAGGAGAAGGCTGTAGCCATCCAGCGCGTGACGGATATCTATCGTGCAGCGATGGCCTATACAGGCGGTAAGGAACGCCTGAACCGTGTGGGATTGTCCACTCTGCTACCTGCTGATGCCCAGAAGTATGAGCGTCTGGTTCAGGAGCTGGCTACGGGAGTCATCATGGTGCGCCAGGGACTTTCTGCCACCTTCTCGAAGGAGAATCAGGAGATGATATCCTACTGGAAACAGGAGCTGACCAGGCATCCTGAGATGATGAAACAGGTGGAGCAAGATGTGAACAAGGCCATTCAGGTGTTGGGCAAGATCATGCGTGGTGAGGATATTGACTATGCTGCCATGCGTGGCAATACTCCCTCGGAGGTGGTGACACCCTATCATTACTCCATAGCCAGCGAACTGGCTACCATTCCCGATGCTGAGACACAGACCATGGTACTCGTCAAGGATGACCAGCAGAAGTCCGTGGAGGTCATAGCCTCTGATGAAGATTCCGTTCAGGGAGTCGTTGCGGAGAATCTGCACCAGGAAGGTTACAAGGATGTGCAGTTCTACCATGCCGGTGGTGCCTCCAGCCTGATACAGCCCAATACGTTCTTTGACGGCAAGACCGTCGAGGTTGCCCGCCTGAAGCAGGACAAGCTGACCGTTACTGAGCAGCTCGACCTGACGAAGGAGATAGAGCGTTGCAAGGGTGTTGCCCTCGACCAGGTGACGATGACCCGGGATGACAAAGGCTGCTATGTGCTGTATGTGAAGCCCAAGGACAAGCCTTCGATTACCGTCTATCCCCATTCCGATGATGTCAGGCTTTTCTTCGGAGCCCTGAAGACCCCGGAGTTTGACAGCGTGCGTGAACAGCTGGGGCAGAAATACTATGCCACGGCACAGCGCCATCCTGACGTGAAGGTTGATGTGCTCATGCCGAAGGTCGGTGACGTGGACCTCTCACGTATCTCGAAGGTGAGTATCGCCAAAGACAGATACAAGGAGGGGGCAACCATCCTCTTTGCAACCATCGACGGGGAGCGGCAGAAGCCTGTTGAGCTGAGCAAGATTCAGGCACAGCGCTTCTGGCTGGTCGATGACCGTGAAGCGTATAAGGTGGCTCTGGCTGCCCAGCTGTTTCATGCCAGACTCAGTCAGGCAGTAGAGGAAGACACGAAGTGCGGTATTCACCGATGAAAGATCAAACGTAAAAAGGAAAGATTATGGCAAATCCACAAAAAGCAGCATTCTTTGAGCAGTATGCACCGTTGGCGATGGAGCAGCAACAGAAATATGGCATTCCTGCCTCAGTGACCTTGGCCCAGATGTATCTGGAGTCCGCCGGTGGCAAGTCAAACCTTGCACAGACGGGTAACAACTACTTCGGCATCAAGTGCAGCAGCCAGTGGCTCGCTGAGGGCAAACCCTACAGCCTGCACCATGATGACAAGCCGAATGAGAAGTTCTGTAACTATGCCAGTGTTCAGGAGAGCATCGAGCATCATTCGCAGTTCCTGATGGGCAGCCGCTATGCGGGTTGTCGTCGCTGTGCCGCTGATGACTATCGCGGTTGGGCTAATGGCCTGCAGGCAGCAGGCTATGCCACCAACCGTAACTATGCCACGATGCTAATAGCCGATATCGAGGCCTATGGGCTGAGCAAGTATGACCAGCAGGCCATGAGTATGCCGAAGGTGGCAGACCAGCAGGCCAAGACGCAGACGCCCGCCAGTCAGGGCTATTCCTTCCCTGTTTCAGGTGACATCCTTGTGATGTCTGACGGATATGGGATATCTCCTACCAGCTACAGGAACCATGCACATAACGGTATTGACCTGAAGGCGAGGTATCAGGATGTGATGGCTACCGAGAACCAGGGACGTGTAGTCAAGGTGGGCAGTGACAAGACCAGTGGCAATTTTGCCGTCGTCGAATATGACCGTGCCGACGGTGCCAAGTGGCGGGTGTCATACTGCCATCTGGATAGTGTGGCCGTTCGCCAGGGCGATACAGTGAATGCCGGTCAGAAGCTTGGTGTTTCGGGGAATACGGGCAACAGCACCGGTCCTCACCTGCATCTGACCGTAAGGCATCAGGCCGCAGGCTCTGCGGAGTTTAAGACCGTTGACCCGCTGAACTACCTCGCGGAGATTGCCGTTCGTGGCAACCTGACAGCAACAGTCGTGAAGAAGGGAACGAATGCAGACCTGCTGTCCAGCCGGAAGGGTGGGGTAGATACAACCCCTACTCAGGCAGAAAGGCTGATGGCACAATCACAGCTGACAACCCAACAGCAGCAGAATGCCCAGGCGGGTGCTCAGCTCACCCAGCGGACAGGCAGCAACGACCCTAATACGCTGCTGGCCTATCTGATGGGACAGAATGGTGATGAACAGGCTCAGTATAGTCAGCATGGCGACATCTTCTCCAGTCTGATCTCCGGTCTGTTCACCTCTGCCATCGGCATGGCCATCATGCTCGACCAGGCAGACCAGGGCGAGGAAAGGACTACCTCGCAGGTGCAGAATGAGCCTGTGCAGGAAACAGAACAACAGAAGGCGGCTACCCTGATTCAGCGCAAGCGTGACTCCGTTGATCCCGTTCAAGCCCGCGAGGTGGCCATGATGAACTTCGATGCGGAATATCCGGAGCAACAGCAGAATACAGGCCAGCGCCTGGCATAAATAGAAGTTTTTAATTTTTCAAGTTTATAAGTTTTTGCATTATGATTAAGAGTAATTTGAAAGTCTGCGCAACCATCAATCGCGCAGCAAGTGTGAAGAAGGACAAGAAGGGTGCCAGTTACCTTTCTTATGGTGTTCAACTGCCTATCAGCGGCAAGCATGGCGAGACCCAGAATCTCGTTATCAATGTCATGATGGCTCCAAGCAAGGGCAATGCGTCTGATCTGACCGTTGGTCGTCGTGTGAAGCTCGAAGGAGAGATGACCATCCACAAGCATGGCGGTAAGCTGTGCTGCTATCTCCGTCCTGAGAGTCTCGAGTTGGCTGATGGCGCATCGGATAGCATCGAGGGAACCCTCGAGTTCCGTGGCAAGCTTGGCAAGAAGGATGTCGAGCTGAAGGAGGACAAGAACGGCAACATCTACATGGTGTTTGGCGCGTTCTCCACCGACAAGACCAAGGACAAACCTGAGTTTACCTGGGTCAGCTTCCTCTATTTCGACCCCAAAGATGGTGAGGATTTCCTGAAGCCAGGCAATTATATCGATGCCAAGGGCACCCTGCAGTTGGGAGTCTTTAATGATGCCATTACGCTGGATTGCGTGGTGAGCGAGGTGAAACCGTGGATCCTTAACAAGCAGTGACCTATGGGAAGATGGAGAAAGAGCGTAGTCCCCCCGGAGGAAGCGAGGGTGTCAGCCAAGGAGATGGAAGACAAGGCCTTCAATCTCTATGCGGAAATGCTGATTGACAAGATTGAGAAGACCGCCAAGTCCGAATGGAAGCAGCCGTGGTTCGCCGAGGGGCAGCTGGCATGGCCGAAGTCCCTGTATGGCAAGCCCTATCATGGCATGAATGCGATGATGCTCACGATGCTCTGTGAGCAGAAGGGCTGGCGCATCCCGATATTTGCTACCCATGACCGTATCTTCAACCTGAACAAGCAGGTTGACGAGAATGGCCAGAAGACCGATGCCGTCGATAAAGACGGGAATAAGCTCCCCTTTGTGCATGTCATGAAGGGAGAGCATTCCTTCCCGGTCTTTCTGACGCAGCTGAACATCGTCCATAAGGAGACGAAGGAAAAGATCAAGTGGCCCGACTATCAGCGACTCACTCCTGAAGAGCAGCAGGAATATAACCTGTACCACAATCGCTTTGTGCATTTCGTCTTTAATGTTGACCAGACCAATTTGCAGGAGGCCCGTCCGGAGCTGTATGCCAAGTTGGAGCAGGAGAATGTCCCTCAGAAGCTGACAGATGTCGAGGGCGAGGAGTTCAAGTTCGAGCCGCTCGATGTGATGATAGAGAAGAACCTCTGGATCTGTCCTGTCAAGGTGAAGGAGCTGAAGGCTGGCGAGTCACCCCATTATTCCATCAATGCCAATGAGGTGGTGATAGGTACCAAGGCCCAGTATCAGGCCACAGGCCATCCCGAATCATGGGCTGGTGACCTGACCCACGAGCTGGCCCATGCCACAGGCCATAAGGATTATCTCAACCGCTTTGAAGGAGAGAAAAGCCGGGACTCCTATGCCAAGGAGGAGATTGTGGCGGAGATGAGCTCCGCTATCGTCTGCCAGCATAACGGCATCAAGAAGTATCTGTCGGAAGACACCATACCTTATGTCCAGGGCTGGCTGAAGGCCTTGCATGAGCAGCCGGACTTTATCCGTACCATCATGAAGGAGATCAAGGCTGCCACCAATATCATCGAGTCGAAGATTGACGAGGTGCGCCGTCTCTATCTCGGTGAGGATGACCGCCAGATGCGTGATGGCGACAAGCTTGATGTGCGTGAGGAGGATGAAGCGACCCTCGAATACGATGAGACGGGTGATGCCCACCTTGCACCGGGCGAATCCCTTGGTGCTGACAAGAAGCAGGGCGAGTCAGAAAGTCCTGTCCTTGGTATTGCTGCAGAACCTGAGCCAGGGGAGCGGCGTGGCATGCACAGATAACCTCTAAAAGAAAAGCCGTCCGACTCTCACGAGCCAGACGGTTTTCTCTTTCCAAGAATCAAGAAAAATGAATGCTTGAGAAAAAATGCACTATATACA
This sequence comes from Prevotella sp., assembly GCA_017412705.1. GTDB lineage: Bacteria > Bacteroidota > Bacteroidia > Bacteroidales > Bacteroidaceae > Prevotella. Next base: position 9,400 of record JAFPWS010000067.1, on the reverse strand, counting down.
AATCATGAGCAAAACGATAACAAAGAAAATATGTATAATCAAATCTTCAGCTGGCGTAGCTGTGCTTCAGCAGCATGCATCGACTGTGCACGCTTCTGCTCAGACAGCAGTTTTTCGTCATAGTCTTCTTCAGCCACATAGCTGAGAGTGTTATCCTCGTCGGCAATCCAACAGCCGAAGAGTCCGAAGTTATATCGTGGAAGGCTGTCGGCCTTGGCATCCTGTCGCCATGCGATGACATCACCATTGGCCATGCGTATGCCTGTCTCATCATTCAGGTCGATACCTGCACTGATAATCTGGTGGTTGATTTCCATCTCGATGATACCTCCATCCTCCAGGATGGCCTTGTCAGCATCAGAGAGGTTGAAGTTACGCTTCAGAATGGAGATGTTCTGGCAGATGATGCTCTCAGGTACGGCCATCACCTGGTTGATGGCTTCGTCGAACTGTACGAAGCAGCGGCCCTTGCCGTTCATATCCGCTACGGTGACATTACCGGCCTTCAACAGTTCCTGCTGGGCGATGCTGAACTCTTCCAGGTCTTCATCGACCCACTTTGGAGCGAAGCACACATCGATGGTATCATCGGCGAGACGGACCAGGGAGATACGGGCAAAGCTCTGTATCAGCTGTCCTTCGGCATTCTCGGTGATAATAGGTAATACTGGTGTGGCGCGCGACGAAAGCAGGCGCAGCATCACGTTCTGGGGGAGGTCGTCAATCATCTCGTGAGTGAGACCAAACTTTGCAAGGATCTCATAAGGAATCTCCTCTGCTGTGAAATGTTCGATTTTTGCCATTTTCTACTTGAGTTTTTGAATCTGGCCGCAAAGGTAGATATTCTGTACGACATGAATGGCGGCTGAAAATTCTATCCCGGTTTTTAACGTTTTCGTAACTTTTCTGGTTGTGTAAAGGTTAATAACCGCAATACTTTTTCATTTTGAGCCTGGCTCGATGGGGAACCGTTACTTTTGCATCGGTTATGAAAATGAAATCACTGATAATAGGATTAGCACTGCTCTGTCTGCCTTTGTGGTTACAGGCCCAGACAGAGGACAGGGAGTATTGGGTGGAGCGCTATCTCAGCGTGTCCTACCCGTTGAAGAACATCAAGGTGAACTCGCCTTACGGTGCGAGGAAGGACCCCTTTACCGGCCAGAAGTCCACCCATAGCGGGCTGGACCTGCAGGCATATTACGAGGAGGTATATGCCATGTTCGATGGCGAGGTGGTGAAGACGGGTTCCGACAACCGCTCAGGAGTTTTTGTCACGATACGTCATGGTGACTATACCATCAGCTACTGCCATCTCTCGAAGGTGGCCGTGAGTGAGGGAGACCAGTTGTTGGCTGGCGAAGTGGTGGGGGTGACGGGTAATAGCGGAAGATCAACGGGCGCCCATCTGCATATCACCTGCCGTTATAAAGGTCAGATGACAGACCCCTATACATTATTATTATATATAAGGCAGGTGAGGGGAGAGGCCTTTGCAGCCTTGTTGGGTGACGTGGACAGCTTAAGCCGGAGTAGCCGATCGGAGTTCCTTGCCCAATATGCCCCTGCTGCCATGGAGCAACAGCAGCGTTACGGCATCCCTGCCTCGGTGACACTGGCGCAGATGGCTTTCGAGAGTGACTGGGGACGGTCGGCTTTAGCACGTAAGGGCAATAACTATTTCGGTATCAAGTGTAGTCCGCAGTGGCTGGCCGAGGGCAGACCGTATAGCCTTCATGACGATGACAAGCCGAAAGAGAAGTTCTGTAACTATGCCACCGTCGAGGAGAGCATCGACCATCATTCGCGGCTGTTGATGACTGACCGCTATAAGCGTTGCCGAAGTTATTCGTCGACTGACTATCACCACTGGCTCGTGGCCTTGAAGGCAGCAGGCTATGCCACTGCCAAGGACTATGTGCAGCTCTGTGAACAACTGATTCGTAAATACCAGCTCTTCCGTTATGACAGGATGGCAATACAATAAAAAACAGGAGGTCAATAGCCTCCTGTTGTCACAATCTTGTCGTAGAGCGTTCGGTTGTCCGCACCTGCAGCCATGATGGGAAGAACGGACCGGACAGCCTGCATGAAGGCCATCATACCCTCGGCTGATACTTGCTTACGCTTGTCACCTGTTTTCGGGTCGAGCCCACGCTGGCTGCAGTAGCTGAGCCATGCCTCGCTGGCGTCGAACTTCTTCCAGTAAGCAGAGGAGTTGTAGGTCACTCGGTTGATGTACTGCCGACGGGGCTTGTACCAGGTCCATTCCGTCTCGTTCATGGGCTGCTGGATGCCTGTAGCCTTCAGGAACTCCCTGACCCACTGCTTGCGCTCGGCCTTTTTGGGCAGGTACACGTCGGTGCAGGTGAACATCAGGATGCTGTCTGCCACCTCATAGCTGATAGGGAGGAAGCAGAACTCGCCGTTCTTTGCTCCAAGGGGTATGAGTTTGAGGTAGAAGACATCACACTTGTCGAAACGCTGCACCTCAATGGCAGTGTACCCCATAGGTGTCACCCATGTGGAGAGTTTATAGCCCTTTGTCGGCCAAGGATTGCCAGACACATACTTCTTGGCACTTGCTGACAGTGTGATAGCCATCATCAGAATCACTAAAATCTTTCTCATAGTTCATTCGTTTTTAATTTGCAAAATCGCAAAGTTAGACATAATATCAGTTGCATCACTCGGTTTTAACACAAAAATGAGGGTGTTTAACAGTTGGCACCTCGTGAGCAGCCAACTGTCGGGACTCCTATAGCTTGCCGTTCTCACGATACGAGTAATATTCCTGCGAACATACAATCACATGGTCGCAGAAGTGGATGCGCATTACCTTGCAGGCGTTATTGATGGACTTGGTTATCTCGTCATCCACACGACTGGGACGCGGATTGTCTGAGGGGTGGTTATGAACGACGGTGAGGATGGTGGCATTATTGGTCACAGCGTACTTCATGATAAGCCGGATGTCCATCAGCGTCTCCGTGATACCTCCCTGCGATAGCTTGATGTGCTTGATAAGGCGATAGTTCTGATTCATGAGGAGCAGGTGTGCTTCCTCACTTTTGAGATCTTGGCAAAAAGGCTGCATGAACTGATGTACCCTACAGGCCGTTGACAGGTCGGGGTGCTCACCCAATTGAGCCGCCTGTCTGCGCTTGCCCAACTCGATGGCTGCCATGATGCGGCAGGCGGTACTGGTGCCGATGCCCTCCGTCTCGCGAATCTCGTTGAACTCAGTCTTTGCCAGTTCATGGAGGTTGTTTTGATGGTCTGCCAACAGATGCTTGGCGATGTCCACCGCTGAAGCCTTGTGCGTTCCCGAGCCAATGATAATACTCAGAAGTTCTGCGTCAGTGAGTGCGCTTGTTCCTAACTCAATCATCTTGTCTGAAGGTCTGTCCTCCATGCTCCACGAACTGATCGGGAGACTTTTTACTGCTGCTGTCTGCATAGTCTTGAATATTTTAGTGTTTATAATGTTTCGTGTGTCCGAGTGCGATACCACCGATAACCTTGGCACCCGTCTCTTCCACCAGCTTGGCAAACTCCCTCATGCTCTTGCCGCTGCTGACAATATCGTCGAAAAGCAGGACTTTGGCCGAAGCGTTGAACATGTCGGGGTCGAGGTGAATCTCCTCGTTGGCTGCATCACACACCATGTGCGTCTTGCTACGATGCAGTTTCGAGCGTTTGCCGTTGATGATGATATGTCCGTAGGCATTGGTGGCTCCCGTTCGTTCACACACCATTTGGGCGAAGTTGCGGTAGCGTCTTGTGTTGGTGCGGTTACAGCTGGCGGGAACACATGCGAATACCACGTTCTCCATATCGGTCATACTCAGAGCCAGACACACCTCCCTTGCTGCCCTTTTCTGTGCTGCCGACCTGCCACTCTTGAAGTTGAGGATGTAGTCATGGGTCATCTGCGCCTCGAAGCTTGCATGTCCGAGGTAGCGGTTAGGGGTGTATGTGTTTAAGCAAATCGTCATATCGCTTGTCTTGATTTTATTGCCTACGTAGGAGCGGGAAACCTTTATTTTGTTCAGGTTCATCTTGCCTGGCACGTAGTTTTTTTTAGCATTGTCTGCGTTATCGCGGTTTAACCTTTACCGGTGCTGAAAGTGCTGAATGACCGTGCAATCCAAACCAAGAAATTCGGTGCAATTTTCCGTAGAATACCCAAATACGCGCATTTGGGAAGCCTGCTACGGAAAATTCCTCTGAATAAGGAGCGAGCGACTGGTTATTGGTGGATGGCGCATTCGGCTAACTTTGCACCCGTAAAGGTGTTAAGAACCGAATAACCCTGACAAGGAAAACTGCGAGATGTCAGGCGACAAAGATGCAAAACAACGATAACCATGATTCAAATCCATGAAAATGCGCGAAAAAGCCTCCATTTCATCGTCAATTCAAAAATAAAATCGTAATTTTGCAGACCAAATGCGAGGTTATGCTGAAGCAGGTAGTAGTAGATAAGGTAATGGCGAGACAGCTATGGAAGTTGGGTTTCAGGGAACCCACCTTATCATTCTATAATCTCGATGGAGAGCTACAGACAGTCGAAGGTGAGGAACTCGTACTGAAGGATTATAATGCGCCCAAGCAGACACGAGGTCGCGGAGCCAGGTGTTATTCCGCTCCCACATTATCTGTCGTTCAAGACTGGCTACGCCGAAAAAAGCATCTCGAATTACTAATCTGCCGAGATACTTTCTTCCAGAATACAGGCGATTATTATTGCCGACTCATCCGGCTTTCCGATGGCTTAAGCCGTGATACCAATCCCCGTAAGTCCTATGACCTGGCTTTGATGGATGGGATTAAACAGGCTCTGACAATACTTTCATAGCAGAGGGGAACGCAAGCAAGTAACGATTTTCGGTATTTCATTACAAAAAAAAGCGACAACCCTATGTTGAGTTGTCGCTTTTTTAATTTCTTATATCAAACCCCAAGAACAATGGCGGGGTCTATATTCAACTTCCGGCTGATTTCTCTTCCGGTTTTCAGTGAAGGCTCGCCCTTGCCGGTAATAATTTCACTCATACGGGCTGTGCTCAAACCCAGCATTTCGGCAAGTTTGGTTTGTGTCAGTCCCATCTCATACATGCGGAGTTTGATAGTCTCTACCAGCGTAGGAGCTGCAATAGGATAATGCTCTTCCTCATAGTCTGCCACAAGATCGGAAATCAAATCCAGCTCCAGCATGTTCTTGTCATCAGCAGGCGTATCGTTGCCGACAATCTTCAGAAGCTCATTGATACGGTCGCAAGCCGCCTTGTACTGCTGTTCTGTCTTTATCTGTACCATAACCTATATGTTTTTAATGTCCTTAATCTTGTCATACTCTTCATGCGTGCCGACGAACCGCATATAGACCTTCTTGTTGATGAAAATCACCACTGCCACTATCCGATAGTTGTTGCCTTTGATGTCGAACACATAGCGGTCGTTGCCGACATAGTCCACTGTGTTGAACGTCTGCTTAATATCTGCAAAGTTCGTCCAGTTGGCCTTAGTAGTCCTCTTATACCAGTCACGGAGAGCCACGTCAGCATCAGCATGCTTGGCTATGAAATCCCGTATCATGGAAAATGAAATCACTCGCATATTCTGAATTTTGGGGCAAAGATAAGTATAATATTCGGTAAAACCAAATAATATTCGGAAAATTTTAATTTTAACCGACTAGGCAGTCGCAATTTGCACTAACACTTTTGTTTAGAAATGCCAAAATGCATGAACGATTTCCGTCTTTCTATGTATGCATGTAAGTCAAATAATATAACCTTCTATGCTGAGCATAATTGATAAGCTAACCTCTCATCACCAGAAGCTAAATGGATGATGCCGCAGTAAGTGAACCCGTGCTTCAGTATGTTGTGCTGCATGATGTGATTGTCCTTATGGGTGTCAATGCGGATGTTGCTCTCACGGGCAAAACAGAAATCCATGATGCTTTTGAAGATGCCATGAGCATCGGGGAAACTGGCAATGCGGTGAATGACATGATATGGTAGTGTGTCATCAAGCCATTCACCGTTATAAATCTTGGAGTAAGTAGGTTCTGGAGAGGGCAGAAAGGCGAAGTAGCCTACAATCTGCCCTCCATCCTCTATCACAAAGCCACCATCCTTTTCCATGTCAGAAAGCACAATCTCCTCGGAAGGATAGCCGTTCTTCCATTGGTTTGTGTTCCCAGAATCGGCCATAATCTTCCTGGCAGCATCAAATACTGCCATGATGGCCTCCATATCCTGGGCGGTAGCTTTGCGGATAGTCCTGTTCACAATCAATGATTACTTATTTCACCTCATTCACCAGTTCCTTGCCCTCGCTGAAGTCGAGGATGTTCTGGAGGGTGGTGAGGGCGATGTTATGCACGGCCTCACGGGTGAAGAAGGCCTGATGAGAGGTGACGATGACGTTGGGCATCATCAGCAGCAGGGCCAGCTTGTCGTCGTCAATCATCTTGTCTGAGCGGTCCTCATAGAAGTAGTTGGCTTCCTCTTCGTACACGTCGAGGGCGGCAGAACCCACCTGATGAGAGCGCAGACCGTCGATAAGGTCGGCAGTCTTAATGAGCTTGCCGCGACCGGTATTGATAATCATCACGCCATACTTCATTTTCGTGATGGAGTCGCTGTTGATGATGAATTGCGTCTCCTTGGTCAGCGGGCAGTGCAGCGAGATGATGTCCGACTGCTCATAGAGTTCGTCGAGCGACACGATCTTCACCTGATGTTCCTTGGCAAAGGCTTCGTCGGGATAGAGGTCGTAGGCCAGCACGTTCATGCCGAAGCCACGCAGGATCTTCACCAGTTCCTTGGCAATCTTTCCCATGCCGATGAGTCCGACGGTTTTGCCGTACATGTCGAAACCAAGGAGCCCACCCAAACGGAAGTTACCCTCGCGGGTGCGATAAACGGAGCGGTACACCTTGCGGTTCAGGGCCAGCATCAGCGTGACGGCATACTCAGCCACAGCATGAGGCGAATAGGCTGGCACACGGACTACACGGATGCCGAACTGCTTGGCAGCCTGCACGTCCACATTGTTGAAACCGGCACAGCGCAGGGCTATCAGCTTCACGCCATAGCCCGCCATGCGTTCAATGACACGAGCGTCGCACTCTGCATTGACGAAGATACACACGGCGTCGGCTCCCTGAGTCAGCGAAACGGTGTTCAGGCTGAGACGCTCTTTGTAGTACTGAATGTCGAAACCGAAGCTCTCATTCACCTTGGCGAAGTTCTCGCGGTCGTAGCTCTTCGCATCGAAAAACGCTATTCTTATTGCCATAATCTTAAATGATGTTGTATTAACTGAGCAAATTTACGCATTTTGTGCGAGATTTATTAATTTTGCACAGAACTTTTACGATTTCTTTAGGAATGAGACCATTATCGACACGAACAGCAGGCTTCACGGATTCCGTCATACGACGGATGACCCGCATATCCAATAAGTACGGAGCCATCAATCTTTCGCAGGGATTCCCAGATTTTGACCCGCCAAAGGAGATAACAAACCGGTTGGCAGAGATTGCCAATGTCGGCCCGCATCAGTATGCGATTACCTGGGGAGCGCAGAACTTCCGTGAGGCACTGGCCAAGAAGCAGAGTCATTGGACGGGACTTCCTATCGATCCTGATAAGAATATCGTCGTTACCTGCGGCTCTACTGAGGCGATGATGGCAGCGATGATGACTGTCGTGAACCCTGGCGATAAGGTGGCCATCTTCTCACCATTCTATGAGAACTATACGGCTGACACCATCCTGACGGGAGCGGAACCAGTCTACATCCCGCTTGTGCCGCCAACTTTTTCCTTTGATGTCAACCTACTGGAGGATGCCTTCAGGAACGGAGCAAAGGCTCTTGTGCTCTGCAATCCCTCGAATCCATGCGGCAAGGTGTTTACCCGTGAGGAACTCCAGACGATAGCAGATATTGTCATCAAGTACGACGGCTATGTCATCACCGACGAAGTGTATGAGCACATCGTCTATGATCCCCATCAGCACGTCTATATCTCCACCCTGCCAGGCATGTGGGAGCGTACCATTTCCTGTAGTTCGCTATCCAAGACTTACAGCATCACCGGCTGGCGACTGGGCTATGTCATTGCTCCAGAGCGCATCATCGAGAGAGTGAAGAAAGTACATGACTTCCTGACCGTTGGCGCAGCAGCCCCTTTGATGGAGGCAGCAACAGTCGGTCTTTGTTTTCCAGATAGCTATTATGCCGACCTCCAGGCGCACTATACCCACATGAAACAGTTGTTCTGTGATGGTCTGAAACAATTCGATCTGACATTCACTGACCCACAGGGAGCCTATTATGTCCTACTTGATGTCTCAAAGTATGGGGTGGAGGATGACCTTCATTTCTGTGAGTGGCTGGCTGAGCACGTCGGTGTAGGTGCTGTACCAGGCAGTTGTTTCTTCCGCGAGGACGTGCATCACCTTATCCGTTTCCACTTTGCCAAGCGCGACGAAACATTGAATGCTGCTCTTGACCGATTGTCGGAACTTGACAGCAAGGCGAAACACTATAAGCCATAATGAAAACGTCCGTGCCATTCTTTCGTGACACGGACGTTACCAATCTTACAATCCTTTTACCCAAGTCTCTAATTCCTCATTCTATGATTCTTTTTTCTCCGTTGACAATATAAGTTCCTTTCTGCAATCCGTCAAGGCTGGCGGCGTTCGTCAGCAGTTTCTTGCCGTCAAGAGAATAGACATTATAACGATGCGAAGATTCTGCGTTCAGGCCATTGACAGCTGATGCATCGTTGACATCAATGAGCGTATACTGTTGGCTGCCCAAGCCGATTTGCTCGGCATAGCTGACGGTGTGTGTGCCATGCAGGTTCTCGATGCGGTTGATGAGCGGTGTGGCATTGTCGCCAGAGGTGTTCTGATGGTTGAATACAAGGTCGAGACATGCTTTGTCGAGTGCTACGGGGTCGGTGCTGGCAAGGATGCCAATGTCTTTCATCTGGGGCGAATGGGGATTGCCGTCGCAGTCGCAATCGACGCTTAGGTTGTTCATCACGTTGATGTAAATAATGTCTTTGCCTTCCTGCTTGAAGTAGTTGTGAACGGCTTGCGCTGCTGCAGCCATTGACTCCAGGAAAGAGTCTTGGTTGTTGTTACCCCATGGGCTGGTGGTACTCTTGCCTGCTGAGTGGATGTACGCCTTGCCATTCTTTGATGCCACACCAATTGACTGGTTTTTTAGCACACCGCCGAAACCGCCCATGGCGTGACCCTTGAAGTGAGCCAGGTTGATCATGAAGTCGTAGTTCGCAAGATGTGTACCTACGATGTCGTGCTTCAGCCATTTTGTATCTGTGACGGGAATCTCCATATCGCCGTCT
>JAFPWS010000004.1 GCA_017412705.1 Prevotella sp. | reverse complement strand
GCGGCACAACCTCTGTCGGCACAATGCAATACTCGTTAGACGGCACCACATGGGATACAACGCTGCCACAAGGCACCAATGCCGGAGAATATACCGTCCGCTACCGTGTGACGAGCAATAATACGAACTATGCCGATGTTGCAGCCGCGAGTCTGAAGGTGAGCATCGCCAAGATTAATCCAGAGGTGACGGCCCCGAAAGCCAAGACAGGGCTGTCTTATACGGGACAGCCACAGGCACTCATTGAGGCAGGCTCGACGACGGGTGGCACGATGGAGTATTCGTTGGATGGTACTAACTACTCCACGACCGTGCCCACTGGCACCAATGTCGCCGTCTACAAGGTGTACTACCGCGTAAAAGGGAATACCAATTATAACGATGTGGCCGCTAAAACCGTGCAGGCGAGTATCGGTAAGGAACTGCCAACAGTAACGCCACCCAAGGCAGACCAGACGCTGGTTTATACTGGAAGAACGCTAACATTGTTAAGTACTCCGGCCACAACGACGCACGGCACAGTGGTGTACTCGCTGGACGGCAAGGACTACAGTTCGTCGGTGCCCACTGTCTACGATGCCGGTGAGTATACCGTCTACTACAAGGTGGAGGGCGATGAGAACTATGCTACATGGGGGCCTGAGTTTGTTGAAGTGAGAGTTCAGAAGGCCTATCCCACCATTTTGGCTCCACAGCCCTTTCCAAACCTTGTGTACAACGGTGAGTCACAGCAGTTGGCCCGTGAGGGCTGGGCATCCATCGGTTCATTAGAGTACTCGCTGAGCGGCAAGAAGTGGAGTACGTTTGTTCCCGAGGCAACTGCCGCCGGAACGTACACCGTATGGTACCGTATAGAGGAAGATCCCAATATCGAGCAGTTACCGGCTAAGAGCGTGACCTGTGTCATTGCCGGAGTGACGCCCACAGTGACGCCCCCGAAGGCCAAGACGGGTCTGGTATATACCGGCCAGCCCCAGGCACTGATTGAGGCAGGCTCAACGACGGGTGGTACGATGGAGTACTCGCTGGACAACAAGACTTTTGCCGCCGCCATCCCGACAGGAACAAATGCCGGCACCTATCAAGTCTACTACCGTTCCAACGGTAATGGAACATATGATACGGTAACTGGCGAGACACCAGTCAGCGTGACCATCGCCAAGGCTGTGCCCACAGTGACGGCCCCGAAGGCCAAGACAGGGCTGGTATATACCGGCCAGGCGCAGGCACTCATCGAGGCAGGCTCGACAACAGGCGGCACGATGGAGTATTCATTGGACGGCAAGACCTACGCCACCACCATCCCGACAGGAACGAACGGCGGTACGTATACTGTCTATTACCGTTCCACCGGCAACGACAACTATGATACGGTGGCAGGCCAGACACCCGTCAGTGTGACCATCGCCAAGGCTGTGCCCACAGTGACGGCCCCCAAGGCCAAGACAGGGCTGGAGTATACCGGTGAGGCGCAGGCACTCATCGAGGCAGGCTCGACGACGGGCGGCACGATGGAGTATTCGCTGGACGGCAAGACCTACGCCACCACCATCCCGACAGGAACGAACGGCGGTACGTATACTGTCTATTACCGTTCCAACGGCAACACCAACTACGATACGGTGACTGGCGACGCGCCTATCAGTGTGACCATCGCCAAGGCTGTGCCCACAGTGACGGCCCCGAAGGCCAAGACAGGACTGGAGTATACCGGTGAGGCGCAGGCACTCATCGAGGCAGGCTCGACGACGGGCGGCACGATGGAGTATTCGCTGGACGGTAAGAACTTTGCCACCACCATCCCGACGGCTACTGACGCCGGTACGTATACTGTCTACTACCGTGTGACGGGCGACGCCAACTACAAGGATGTAGAGGCACTCTCCTTAGATGTGACCATCAAAGACAATACCATTCCTGTAAACGACGACAAGGCTCCTGTAGTGACCGTCGACGGGGAGGACTTCTACTCGCTGAATGTCACGGCACAGGAACTGCCATACGTGGGGGATATCAGCGTCAACAAGACTGCCAAGGGTCGCCTGGTAATGTCGGACGGTGCGTTGCGCATCCTGCAGGGCAGCAATGTCCGCTTTGCAGTGAAAGGCCTCGAGAAGGGTAATACCATCATATTCCATTTCAAGGGTACGATTACCAGCCTCCAGCCCGTGCTGGAGGCCAAGGACCTGCTGGCTTCGAACCGTGCCGGTGCAGGCACCACCGTGTTGGTGGACGAACAGCTCTATGAGGTTGCGGAAGACTGTGACCTTGTGGTAGAGGCGAATACTACCGACGGTCCTGTGGAGATTTACTCTATTACCATCAACAGGGAGACAGCCATCACCACGGTAACTGATGACCAGCGTGCCATAGATGGAATCTACGACCTGCGAGGCCGCAAGCTCGATGGCGTGCCCAACGGAAAGAAGGGCATCTATATCATCAATGGCAAAAAGGTAATAATACCACGCCGTGCTGCTTCTAACCGTCCATGATGCGTAGCGGACGGTCGAAGCGGACGTGGCGCACAAACGCCGTATCCTCGACAGCAGGCATGCTGTCGAGGATTTCTTTTTGCAGGATGCCATCGCCCGTGTAGGTATTGATGGTGACTCGCCTTATAAGGTATAAGGTTGCTTCAAACAGGGGCTAAGCCCTATGCAAAGAGGGATTAAATGCCGGGCAAAGTATCTTTCGCCTATAGCCAAAATGGAAGACTATGGTAACAATACCACGCCGTGTTGCTTCTTGCCGTCCATCATGATGCGCAGCGGACGGTCGAAGCGGACGTGGCGCACGAACTCCGTCTCCTCGACAGCAGGCATGGCGTCGAGGATTTCCTTTTGCAGGATGCCATCGCCCGTATAGGTATTGATGGTGAAATAGCCCACGCCAAAGGACGTCAGGTTCTGGAAGAAGTGTGTGCCCTGCGAGGGGTCTACATGGTAGTTCTTCAGGCCTGCCTCCACGATGACACGGGCTGCCGAGATATGGGGCCACTTGACGGGAATGCCCAGCCAGTAGTCGCTGCTGCCCCAGCGTCCGGGGCCGATGAGGATGTAATTACCCCCCTCGGGGTCATCCAAGAATTTCCTGTTAATCTGCTCTATCTGTTCAGCAATGACGGGGTTGTTGGCGGCGGTATAGTCATCGTCAGCCTTGACGTAGACCACGTCGACCACATCCTCGGAGATGCCGTGACCCAGCGAGTTGTGCGAGCGCAGCAGACACTGCTCGTCAGGAATGGCGGCAAGGTCTTCGTCAAGCACCTGCTTGGAGTCGACAATGGGACGAATCTGGAGGAGGTAGAAAGCCCCCTCCACACCTCCCCCTGCAGGGGAGGACTGCAGGTTGCAGGCGAACTCAATCTCCACAGGACGGCGCATCTCCTCAGAGCCATACTTCTGTGCCATCTGCAGGATTTCAGGCAGGGGGAACACGCCATGCTGCAGGACACCCGTGAAGGAGATGACCTTGCGGCCCCCTTCATAGATGCCGTCGCGGATAATCTGGTCGTTGGGGTCATAGGTAGAGGCGATGCCCTGCAGCGAGCCGTCCTTGTCGGCCTCCTTGACTCGGAGGTTCAGGATGTTAAAGCCGTCGTCCACCTTGAAGTCGTCGCCAATGTGCGACATGTCCAGGGCATAAAAGCGCGTCTGCGTCTCACGCAGGGCTGTCTCCATCTCCGAGGTCTGCAGCACCTGACGGGGATGGTAGGGCGACACGCGCAGCGTCTGACCACCATCGACAATATACTTGCCCAGTCCGAGGGCCAGCGAGGCAATACCCTCCTCGGCCAGCTCGTCGCCTATGGGGTAGTAGTTCAGCGAACGCAGCACGCCTGAGAACGTAGGATAGAAGCGCGTGTCGTACTGACGGCCCACCACCTCCTGCAGGATGACGGCCATCTTCTCCTGGTCTATGACATTGGAGGTGGCTGTCATGTAAGCCTTGGAGTCACGGTAGTAAACCGAGGCATAGACGGCCTTGATGGCACACGCCAGCATGCGCAGCATCTCATACTTGTCGTCGAGATAGGGTATCATATAGGTCGAGTAGATGCCTGCGAAAGGCTGGTAGTGGGAGTCCTCCAGCAGCGAGCTGGAGCGCACGGCGATAGGTGCCTTGACGGCATCGAAGAAGGTGAAGAAGTCGGCTATCAGCGCATCAGGCAGCTGTGCGCGCATGAAGTGCTGCAGGATTTCATCGTCAGGGGCATCGCTCAAGGCAATGGTCCACAGGTTGTTGTTGTCCATGAACTCATCGAAGAAGTCGGTACACAGCACAACGGTCTTGGGTATCTGCACGCTGGCATTCTCAAACTGGTTGAGCTCCGGATGGCGCTTGATGATGTTGTCGAGGAATGCCAGGCCGCGGCCCTTGCCGCCCAACGAGCCGTCGCCAATGCGTGCGAAGTGGGCATAGCGGTCGAACTTCAGACGGTCGAAGACAGCCACGACACCGATATTCTTCATACGGCGGTACTGCACAATGGCATCGAAGATAATCTTACGGTGTGCATCGACATCCTTCAGCTTATGCCAGGTGACGTGCTTCAGGAACTGCGACACGGGGAAGATGGCCCGCGCACAGAGCCAGCGGCTCATGTGGTTGCGCGAGATATGGTATAGCATGGAGTCGTTGGGAATCTTGAAGATGTTGTCCTGCAGCTCCTTCAGCGACGACACACGGGCCACCTCCTGCTTGGTCACAGGGTCGCGGAACACAAAGTCGCCAAAGCCCATGTGCTCCTCAATGAGCTGGCGCAGGTCGACATTCATCTTCTTGGAGTTCTTGTCCACAAAGAGGAAGCCCTCGGCCTCCGCCTTGGCCTTGTTGACAACCTCCGAGCTCTGCAGGATGAGGGGCACATACTCGTCGCGCCTCCTGATCTCACGCAGCAGCTTCAGGCCAGCCTCCGGGTCACCCTCCTCGACATGCGCCAGACGCCCGTTCACGCCCTGCATGGGGAAACGTGTGTCTGAGATGACGCCCAGGATGTTGTCGTGGTGCATCTCATACCAGTGGATGGCCTCCTCGTAGGTTGTAGCCAGCACCACCTTCGGGCGTCCACGCTTGCGCTGTGCCGCGGCATGGGGGTTCAGGGCCTCGGTGGAGAAGTTCTTCGACTGTGCCAGGATGTAGTTATACAGGTTGGGGAGCACGGAACTGTAGAAGCGGATGTTGTCCTCTACCAGCAGGATGACCTGCACGCCAGCCTCCTCGATGTCGTGCTCAATGTTCATCTGGTCTTCTATCAGCTTGATGATGGAGAGGATGAGGTTGGTATTGCCCAACCAGCAGAACACGTAGTCGAAGATGGACATGTCCTCGTGCTCAATACGCTTGGTGATGCCATGCGAGAAGGGCGTCAGCACCACAATGGGGATGGACGGTGCCATGCGCTTCACGTCGCGTGCCACGGCAAAGGCATCGTTGTCAGCGTTACCCGGCATACAGATCACCAGGTCGATGTCTGTCGTCTGCAGCACATGGTCAGCCTCCTCGGTGGTACTGACCTGCGTGAACGTCGGCGGATAGCGCAGCCCCAGCTCCATATACTCGTCGAACAGCTTCTCGTCTATGCGGCCGTCGTCCTCCAGCATGAAGGCATCGTAGGGGTTGGCCACTATCAGGATATTAAAGATGCGCTTCGTCATCAGGTTGACGAAGCTGACATCTTTCAAGAAGAAGTTATTGAACTCCTGGGGTATGTTGCTTGCCGTTGTACTCATTCTTCACATGTTGTTACTTGATGACCAATTTGCCATTCCGGATATAGAGGCCATGGGTGGGTTGCTCTACGGGTACGCCCTGCAGGGTGTACCAGACAGCAGCATCGTCTGAAACCTGACGCTCACGGATGCCTGTTTCTTCTCTGGGCTGCGACCGCAGGGGGATGGTCAGCGTGAGGTCGTCAGTGACGCTCTCGCGGCCTTCCATGCCACACGAGGTCTTGTTCTCCAGGACACTACGGGCCATGATGTTCACATCGTCCATAGTGAGGTTGTATTGGCTCAAGGTGCCTTCCACATCGACAAACATGTCTGCCAGACCGACCAACGACTTAAAGGTGGACAGCTTGTCGGCAGCATCGGACGAGAGATGCTCGTTGCCGTCGGCATAGAGCTGAACCACATCGGCGGCATATTCGACTGCACTGTTAATCAGGGTTTTGGTAAGAAAGTTGCCACTGCCTGTGTAACCCTTTATAAGGCTTTCTATAGTGCCTCTCAGCCTATCGCGGGCTACCGAGGTGAAATCGGTCTGCGAAGGCAGGGAAGTGACATAGCCGGTGCTGACCTGCAGCTCCTGAAGGTCCTTGTCCAACGTCAGCTCACGATAGCTACAGGGATAGCTGACCAGGGCAGCAGTAGACACGTCATAGATGCTGACAGAAAGGTCTTCGTTAAAGTCCTGTGCTATATCGCCAAAGTGGAGATGGCCGGTGAAGACTGCGCTCACACCAGCGTTGGCCAGGCGGTTGCGCACTTGCTCATAGTCCTGGACAACAGCCATCAGACTGCCTATCTTCTCAATGCCCGTGATGTGAGGTATCAGGGCATGGTGCATCAGGGCGATGACCCGGTTGCCGGCAGCATAAGCCGCAGAAGCCTTGTCGCACACCCACTGAAGCGTTGTTGACGACAGCTGGCCAAAGACACCACTGTCGATGCCTATCACCGTCAGGCCCTCAACGGGCTCGCAGGCATAGGTAAGGGTGGTTGCCTCACGCTCGGAACTGCTGTCATAGCCGAAATGCTCATAGATGGTGGCCAACTGCTCCATACTGGCGGTCTCGGCCGGTAGGGTATTGTCGCCATCATAGTAGTGGGCTGTAGTGGTGCCATAGTCGTGATTGCCGGGAATGACCAGCACACGGATGCCTGCCTCGCGCAACTGTTCCAGCTTGGCAGCCACATACTGATGACTCACCAGCTCGCCATCTTTCGACAGGTCACCGGTAATACACACGATGTCAGGGCGTATCTCCGTCTTCAGCCGGTCTATCATCGTATCGAACAGCTGCTGGCTGAAGTCAACGAGCTTGCGGTCACTGGCCAAGTACTGCTGCCAGGCTGATCCATCCTTAATGAGCAACTCCGGTGCCATGACATGGGTATCGGTGAGCACCACAATCTTGGTCTGTGCCTGCATGCCGACAGCCAGCGTCAGCAGCATGGACAGCACCATTGTCTGAAGGGTATATCTTCTTCTCATCATCACAAATAATTGGTTATTGTTGGCAAAGATACGATATTTTTGCGGAACGGCCAAAGGTTTTCGGAGGAATTAGAAAAAAGACGTCCTGCCCGGAATGGAGCAGGACACCTTGGTATAGAGGATTTCTCAAGTTGCTGTGTTTACTCAGCCTTTGCCTCCTCAGCGGCAGGAGCCTCGGCCTTGGGAGCCTCTTCTGCAGCGGGAGCTGGCTCAGCCTTTACCTCCTCGGCAGCAGGTGCTGCCTCAGCGGCGGGAGCCTCGGCCTTAGGAGCGGAAGACTTGCGTGAACGGCGGGTCTTCTTCTCTGCCTTCGGGCTCTTGAGCATGTTCTCATCGAAATCAACGAGCTCGATGAAAGCAATGTCAGCAGCATCGCCCTGACGGCTTCCGAGCTTGATGATGCGGGTGTAACCACCGGGGCGGTCACCCACCTTCTGTGCTACTGCACCAAAGAGCTCCTTGAGGGCTTCCTTGTTCTGCAGATAACTGAAGACAACACGACGTGAGTTGGTGCTGTCGTCCTTTGAGCGTGTGATGAGGGGCTCAACATATTTCTTGAGTGCCTTTGCCTTGGCGAGGGTCGTAGTGATTCTTTTGTGCATGATCAGCGAGATGGCCATGTTGGCAAGCATGGCACGGCGGTGATCAGCAGTACGGCCCAGATGATTGATTTTTTTTCCGTGTCTCATTGTTTCTTTTTCTTTCTAATAGGGCTTATAAGTCCCATAGGCCCCATAGGACCTATAAGACTATTACTCCCTGTCTAATTTATACTTTGTAATATCGGTTCCAAACGACAGATTCAGACTCTCGAGCAAATCATCAAGCTCAGTGAGCGATTTCTTACCGAAGTTACGGAACTTGAGGAGGTCGGTCTTGTTGTACTGAACAAGGTCGCCGAGGGTCTCCACATCAGCAGCCTTCAGACAGTTGAGGGCACGAACCGAGAGGTTCATGTCGGTCAGCTTGGTCTTGAGCAGCTGGCGCATGTGCAGAACTTCCTCGTCGAACTCCTGGTTGCCCTCAGCCTCTGTATTCTCCAGCGTAATCTTCTCGTCGGAGAAGAGCATGAAGTGATAGATGAGGATTTTGGCAGCCTCCTTCAAGGCGTCCTTCGGGTGTATGGAACCATCCGTCGTGACTTCAAGCACCAGCTTGTCGTAGTCGGTCTTCTGCTCGACACGATAAGGCTCTACGGTATACTTGACGTTACGAATCGGGGTGTAGATTGAGTCGATGGCTATCACATTGACATCGGTACAGAACTCGCGATTCTCATCGGCGGGAACGTAGCCACGGCCCTTGTTGATAGTCAGGTCAATCTGCATCGAAGCTTTGGAATCTAAATGACAAATCACCAAATCGGGATTTAACACTTCAAATCCAGTCAGATACTTGCCTATATCACCGGCTTTAAACTCGGTAGAATTCTCAACGGTGATTGAGACTTTCTCGTTCTCGAATTCTTCCACTACTTGCTTGAACCTTACTTGCTTCAGGTTCAAGATAATGTTGGTGACGTCTTCCTTGACACCGGGTACTGAGGAGAACTCATGCTCAACACCTGCAATGCGGATGGTGTTGATGGCATAGCCCTCAAGCGATGAAAGAAGAATGCGGCGCAGGGCATTACCGATGGTAACGCCGAAGCCGGGCTCCAAGGGGCGGAATTCGAACTTGCCGAACTTGCCTGTAGCCTCCAACATTACGACTTTATCAGGTTTTTGAAATGCTAATATCGCCATTAATTTAAATGATTTTAGTTCTTAGAGTACAACTCAACGATTGACTGTTCCTTAATATTCTCGGGGATGTCGGCACGATCCGGCATGTGCAGGAACTTACCGCTCTTAGTCTGCTCGTCCCACTCAATCCAGGGGTACTTGCTGTGGTTGAAACCAGCAAGGGCAGCCTCGATGACCTCAAGAGACTTGGCCTTCTCGCGAACGCCAACAGTCTGACCAGGCTTTACCTGATAAGAAGGAATGTTGACAACCTGTCCATCCACAACGATGTGCTTGTGGCCTACCATCTGGCGGGCAGCAGCACGTGTGGGGGCAATGCCGAGACGGAACACTACGTTGTCGAGACGACTCTCCAGCAGCTGAAGGAGCACCTCACCGGTGATACCTTCGGCCTTAGCAGCCTTCTCAAACAGGTTACGGAACTGACGCTCGAGCACACCATAGGTGTACTTAGCCTTCTGCTTCTCTGCCAGCATGACTGCATACTCCGACTGCTTGCGGCGACGGTTATTGCCATGCTGTCCCGGGGGGAAGTTCCTACGGGACAAAACTTTGTCCGGGCCGAAGATGGCTTCTCCAAATCGGCGGGCAATTTTTGATTTCGGTCCAATATATCTTGCCATAATTCTAAAAAAATATTTCTATTACTAATTATACACGACGACGCTTCGGGGGACGGCAGCCATTGTGTGGCAGCGGTGTAACGTCGACAATCTCAATAACCTCGATACCAGCACCATGGCAGGCACGGATAGCAGACTCACGTCCGTTACCGGGACCCTTGACATAGGCCTTCACCTTGCGCAGACCCAGGTCGAAAGCGACCTTGGCGCAATCCTCAGCGGCCATCTGGGCAGCATAGGGTGTGTTCTTCTTAGAACCACGGAAACCCATCTTACCGGCAGAAGACCAAGAGATAACCTGACCCTCGTCGTTGGCGAGTGATACGATGACATTGTTAAATGAGCTATGCACATGAAGCTGACCGATAGCGGTAACCTTCACGTTTCTTTTCTTTGAAGTGACTGTTTTCTTTGCCATAACCTTTAAACTCTAAACTTTAAACGTTAAACCTAAAAATTACTTCGTGGCCTTCTTCTTGTTAGCAACAGTCTTCTTCTTACCCTTACGAGTACGAGCATTGTTCTTAGTGCTCTGACCACGTACGGGAAGACCGTTACGATGACGGACTCCACGATAGCAACCAATATCCATCAGTCGCTTGATGTTCAACTGGATCTCACTGCGGAGATCACCTTCTACCTTGAATTCAGCGCCGATGATTTCACGGATCTTGGCTGCCTGGTCGTCACTCCATTCGTTGACCTTCAGGTCGCGGCTCACGCCGGCCTTGTCCAAAATCTTTGCTGAACTACTTCGACCAATACCATAGATATAGGTCAATGCGATTTCGCCACGCTTCTCCTGGGGCAAATCTACTCCAACAATTCTTATTGCCATTTGTTAAACTTGAAAAAATAATAATGTAATAAAATTCGAATTTTCGCTAAAAAGCATGCAAAGGTACGCAAAATATCTGATATTCCGCCACCTTTTTATGCTTAATTAACATAAATCATTAACCCTGACGCATCTTGTACTTAGGGTTCTTCTTGTTGATAACGAACAGACGACCCTTACGACGTACAATCTTGCAATCGGGGGTACGCTTCTTCAATGATGCTCTTGTCTTCATTTTATTTAGTCTCCTAATTTATTTGTATCTGAATACAATTCTTCCTTTTGTGAGATCGTAGGGACTCATCTCCACCTTTACCTTGTCGCCGGGCAGAATCTTGATGTAATGCATACGCATCTTACCAGAGATGTGTGCGATGATGGGCACACCATTCTCCAACTCTACTCTGAACATTGCGTTGGACAGTGCCTCTACGATTGTTCCGTCTTGCTCAATAGCGCCTTGTTTTGCCATTCTAATATAATTTACCTTCTACTTGCTCTACTTCTTCGAATGAGGACAATATCTCTGCCTGTCCTTTCCTGACTGCGATGGTATGCTCGAAATGAGCTGCCGGCTTGCCGTCACGGGTACGGATGGTCCAGCGGTCAGTACCATCGAGGTAGATGTCGCGCTTGCCCATGGTGACCATCGGTTCGATGGCGATGCACATAGAGGCTTTCAGCAGGACGCCATTGCCACGCCGACCGTAGTTAGGCACTTGCGGGTCCTCGTGCATCTCATGGCCTATGCCATGACCGGTGAGCTCGCGGACGATACCATAGCCATGGGCCTCGCAGTGACTCTGCACCGCATAGCTGATATCTCCCAGATGATGGCCGGCAGCTGCGTTCTCTATACCCTTATAGAGTGACTCCTTGGTGGTGCGGAGCAGCTCTTTGACTTCGTCGCTCACCTCCCCTACACAGAACGTATAGCAGGAATCGCCGCAAAAGCCGTTGAGCAGGGTGCCGCAGTCGATGGAGATGATATCTCCCTCCTTGAGCACCGTCTTGTCGTTGGGTACGCCATGTACCACGGCATCGTTCACCGAGGTGCAGATGCTGGCTGGAAACGGCCCTCCATATGGATTCGGGAAACCCTTGAAGGTGGGGATTGCTCCATTGTCGCGAATAAATTCGTCGGCAACTTGATCCAACTGGAGGGTCGTTATGCCAGGCTTGATATGTTTTGCCAATTCGCCAAGGGTCTTACCAACCAGTTGGTTAGCCTGGCGCATCAGTTCGATTTCGTCTTCAGTCTTCAGAAATATCTTCATACTGGCTTAGTACGCACTCATTCCACGACCGTGGATACGACCTGAGTTGAGCAGACCGTCATAGTGGCGCATGAGCAGATGGCTCTCAATCTGCTGCAGTGTGTCGAGGACGACACCCACGAGAATCAGCAGTGAGGTACCACCGAAGAACTGAGAGAATGCGTCCTGCACATTCAACAGGCTTGCAAAGGCAGGCATCACTGCAATGAATGCAATGAACAGAGAACCGGGCAGCGTGATGCGTGACATCACCTCGTCGATGAAGTCGGCTGTCGGCTTACCTGGCTTGATGCCAGGGATGAAGCCATTGTTGCGTTTCATGTCCTCAGCCATCTGCGTGGGGTTGAGTGTGATTGCCGTATAGAAATAGGTGAATGCAATGATGAGGAAGGCAAAGATGAGGTTGTAGGTCCAGCTGTGATGATCGAGCATGGAACGAACAAACCATCCTGCATTCTCAGGAGCTGCATACTGTACGAAAGCCAGCGGGATGAACATCAGAGCCTGAGCAAAGATGATAGGCATCACATTGGCTGCGAACAGCTTCAGGGGGATGTACTGACGTGCACCGCCGACCTGCTGGCCACCTACGAGACGCTTTGCATACTGTACGGGCACCTTACGGACACCCTGTACCAGAACTATTGCTGCACATACAACTGCATAGAGGATGATAATCTCGACGAGGAACATCACCAGACCACCACCGGTAATAGCGGTAAAGCGAGAGGTGACCTCCTGGATGAATGCCTGCGGCAGGCGGGCAATAATACCAATCATAATGATCAGCGAGATACCATTTCCTATACCTTTATCAGTAATGCGCTCACCCAGCCAAAGGATGAACATACTGCCGGCAGCCAGGATAATCGTGGCGGGGAATACAAACACCGACCAGCTGATACCTGATGCCAGAGCAGCACCGGCCTGCATTTTCAGATTGATGAGGTAGCTCGGAGCCTGGAACAGCAGAATAGCCACTGTCAGGTAGCGAGTATAGGTCATAATCTTCTTGCGGCCGCTCTCACCCTCGCGCTGCATCTTCTGGAAATAAGGCACAGCGACAGCGAGGAGCTGCATAACGATAGAAGCAGAGATGTAAGGCATGATTCCAAGCGCGAAGATTGATGCGTTGGAGAATGCACCACCAGAGAACATATCCAGCAGTGACATCAAGCCACCAGCGGTCTGTGACTGCAGCTTGTCCAGCAGAGCGGGATTGATACCGGGCAGCACGACGAACGAGCCGAAACGGTAGATTGCTACAAACAGCATCGTGATGAGGATACGCTGACGCAGGTCCTCAATCTTCCAAATGTTCTTCAGTGTCTCTATTAACTTCTTCATTGTCTTGTTTAGATAATTGTTGCGTTACCACCAACTGCCTTGATAGCCTCCTCGGCAGTCTTTGAGAATGCATTAGCCTCTACGTCGACCTTAGCCTTCAGCTCACCGTTGCCAAGAATCTTCACGAGCTCCTTGCCATTGGTCAGGCCAGCAGCTACCAGCTCTGCGATTCCAATCTTGGTGAGCTTCTTCTCCTCTGCCAGCTTCTGCAGAGTAGACAGGTTTACTGCGAAGTACTCCTTGTGGTTGATATTCTTGAAACCAGACTTCGGAACGCGACGCTGCAATGGCATCTGACCGCCTTCGAAACCAATCTTCTTCTTATAACCCGAACGAGCCTTGGCACCCTTGTGTCCACGGGTAGAGGTACCGCCCAGACCTGAGCCAGGTCCGCGACCGATTCTACGACGTGAATGTGTAGAGCCTTCAGCTGGTTTTAAAGTATGTAGTTTCATAATCTTATCTGTTTTAAATTGTGATTAAATTAACCGATGACCTCCACGAGGTGGTGAACCTTACGGATCATACCGCGGATAACGGGAGTATCTTCCTTCTCTACGACCTGAGAAATCTTGTGCAGACCCAGCGCCTCGAGGGTACGCTTCTGGTCAACAGGATAACCGATCTTGCTCTTAATCTGCTTAATCTTAATTGTTGCCATAGTTCTGTCTCCTTTATCCGTTAAACACTTTATTCATACTGATACCACGGGTACCTGCAATGGTATAGGCATCGCGCATCTGGCTCAGAGCCTCGATGGTAGCCTTAACCAGGTTGTGGGGGTTAGAAGAGCCCTTCGACTTAGCGAGCACATCCTTCACACCTGCGCTCTCCAGTACGGCACGCATAGCACCACCGGCCACCAGACCAGTACCGGCTGCAGCGGGACGGAGGAATACCTGTGCACCACCGAAGCGGGCTTCCATCTCGTGAGGAATAGTACCTTTCAGTACAGGAACCTTCACCAGATTCTTCTTGGCTGCCTCTACACCCTTGGCGATGGCTGCGGTGACTTCACCTGCCTTACCCAGACCCCAGCCGATGATGCCGTTGCCGTCGCCGACAACAACAATGGCTGCGAAAGTAAAGGTGCGACCACCCTTCGTTACCTTGGTAACACGGTTGATGGCAACCAGTCTGTCTTTCAACTCTACGTCGCTATTAATCTTAACTTTGTTCATTGCCATAATCGTTTAAAATTTAAGTCCACCTTTACGTGCTGCATCAGCCAGAGACTTTACACGGCCATGATAGAGGTAGCCATTACGGTCGAAGACAACGGATGTGATTCCTGCCTCCTGAGCCTTCTTAGCCACCAGTTCTCCAACCTTCTCAGCCTGCTGAATCTTAGGCATAGCCTCCAGACCTACAGACGATGCAGATGCAAGTGTTTTACCTTCCAAATCGTTAATTACCTGAACGTAAATCTGCTTGTTAGAGCGAAATACGCTCATACGAGGACGCTCGGCAGTACCGAAAACGTTCTTGCGAATTCTATATTTGATCTTAATTCGTCTTTCTACTTTCTTTGTTGTCATAATCTTCAATGCTTTAAATGATTATTACTTAGCTGATGCCGACTTACCCGACTTACGACGGATAACCTCACCCTTGAACAAGATACCCTTGCCCTTGTAAGGCTCCGGCATACGGAAAGAACGAATTTTAGCGCAAATCATACCAAGAAGCTGCTTGTCGCAAGACTCCAGGATAATCTGGGGGTTCTGGTTACGCTCCATCTTGGTCTCAACCTTCACCTCCTTAGGAAGCTGGATGAAGATGGGGTGTGTATAACCGAGTGAAAACTCGATGATGTTGCCCTGGTTAGAAACACGATAACCAACACCAATGAGCTCCATCTCCTTCTTATAGCCCTCGCTCACGCCAACAACCATGTTGTTAACCAGTGCACGATAAAGGCCGTGGAAAGCCTGCTTCTGCTTGATATTTACTGGGCTGTTCTCGTCAATCTCGAAAGTCACATGACCATCCTCGACCTTCATCTTGATGGAAGCGTCAACCTTCTGTGAGAGCTCACCCTTCGGACCCTTTACGGTAACGACACCGTCCTGACCCTGTGCAATAGTCACACCGGCAGGAATACTAATTGGCAATTTTCCTATTCTAGACATATTCAGGTCCTCCAATTAATAAACGTAGCAAAGCACCTCACCGCCGATCTTCAGCTGTGAAGCCTCTTTGTCTGTCATTACACCTTGGGATGTAGATAAGATGGCAATACCTAATCCGTTAATTACTCTCGGCATGTCCTTGTAACCAGTGTACTTACGGAGACCTGGTGTAGACACGCGCTTCAGGCACTTGATGGCGTTAGCCTTCGTGGCCGGATCGTACTTCAAGGCAACCTTGATAGTACCCTGAGGGCCATCCTCAATGAACTTGTAGTTCAGGATGTAACCCTTCTCGAAGAGGATCTTTGTGATTTCCTTCTTCAAGTTAGACGCAGGAACCTCAACAACACGGTGGTTGGCCATGATGGCGTTTCTGAGTCTGGTCAGATAATCTGCTATTGGATCTGTCATAAAATAAATTGTTTAATTAATCGGGACTACCCCGACAATATTAAAAACTAACTCTCTTTTTCCTTGCTTCTGGCTATCGGCTAAAAGCTAACCGCCAAATTACCAGCTTGCCTTCTTCACGCCTGGAATCAGACCGTTTGATGCCATCTCACGGAACTGGATACGGCTGAGACCGAACTGGCGCATATATCCCTTGGGACGACCAGTGATCTTGCAGCGGTTGTGCAGACGGATAGGATTGGCGTTCTTGGGGATGCTCTGGAGCTTGCGAGCTGCCTCGTATGCTTCAGCGGGGTCCTCAGACGTTGCGATAATCTTCTTCAAGGCAGCACGCTTCTCTGCGTAACGGGCAACGAGCTTTGCGCGCTTTACCTCACGAGCCTTCATTGATTCTTTTGCCATATCTCTTAATCGTTTTTAGCGTTCTTAAACGGCAGACCGAAAGCCTTCAGCAGTGCATAACCCTCCTCGTCAGTCTGTGCAGACGTTACGAAGGTGATGTTCATACCCTGAATGCGGTCAATAGTATCGATGTTGATTTCAGGGAAGATAATCTGCTCCTGAACACCGAGGGTATAGTTACCACGGCCATCGAACTTGCTCTCAATACCCTTGAAGTCGCGGATACGGGGCAGAGCCACGCGGACGAGCTTCTCCAGGAACTCGTACATACGCTCACGGCGCAAGGTTACCATGACACCGATAGGCATCTTCTTACGGAGCTTGAAGTTGGCGATATCCTTCTTGGAGTAGGTAGCGACAGCCTTCTGACCGCAGATAGTGGTAATCTCGTTGATGGCGACATCAATGATCTTCTTGTCCTGAGTAGCATCACCCAGACCCTGATTGACAACAATTTTCTTCAGGACGGGCACCTGCATCTTAGAACTGTAGTTGAACTGCTTCTCAAGTGCCGGAGCAATCTGCTCGTTGTACACTTTCTTCAATTGTGCTGTATTTGCCATTACTTAATCTCCTCCCCTGACTTTTTAGCAATACGAATCACGTTCTTGCCCTCGTGCTTGATAGCCACACGGGTAGGCTTGCCGCTCTTCGGATCGATGAGACTTAAATTAGAGATGTGAACAGGAGCTTCCTGCTTCACGATACCTCCCTGTGGGTTCTTGGCACTGGGCTTCGTGCTCTTGGAGACCATATTCACGCCCTCCACCAGTGCACGCTGCTTCTCAACGAGAACCTTCAGCACCTTACCGGTCTTGCCCTTGTCCTCACCGGACAGAACCATGACCGTATCGTTTTTACGAATATGTAACTTTGCCATTACTTTTATCAGTTTTAATGTTAAAGAACCTCAGGTGCCAGTGATACGACCTTCATGTTTACTGCACGGAGCTCACGGGCTACGGGGCCGAAGATACGGCTGCCGCGAAGCTCACCGGCATTGTTCAGCAACACACAGGCATTGTCGTCAAAGCGGATGTACGAGCCATCGGCACGACGGATTTCCTTCTTTGTGCGAACAACCAGAGCCTTAGAAACTGCACCTTTTTTAACGTCACTTGTGGGGATTGCGTTCTTGATAGCAACAACAATCACGTCACCTACGCTAGCATAACGGCGGCCTGTTCCACCCAGCACACGAATGCACAGAGCTTCACGGGCACCGCTGTTGTCAGCTACGGTAAGTCTTGTTTCTGTTTGTATCATAATTACTTAGCCTTTTCTACGATTTGTACTAAACGCCATCTCTTGGTCTTAGAGAGGGGGCGGGTCTCCATAACGAGCACGGTGTCACCGACATTGCACTCATTCTTCTCATCGTGAGCATGGTACTTCTTTGTCTTTTGGACAAACTTACCATAAATCGGGTGCTTCTCCTTGAACTTAGCGGCAATAACAATGGTTTTATCCATCTTGTTGCTGATAACGACACCCTGTCTTGTCTTTCTTAAATTTCTTGTTTCCATCTGGACCAATTGTTATTTGTTAAGTTCTCCCTTCGTGAGCGCGGCATTGCATTCTCTCAGGCGGAGTTCTGTCTTCATACGTGCGATATCACGACGAGCGGCCTTAATCTGTGATGGATTCTCCATGGGAGTAACTGCGTGGTTCAACTTCATCTGCTGGTAGTTGGCAACCTCAGTCTCCAGCTTCTCGGCCAATTCCTTGGTCTCGAGACCTTTAATTTCATTCATCTTCATAGCTTAAGCGTTTTTATCGTAATCGCGTCTAACAACAAACTTAGTCTTCACGGGCAGCTTCTGGGCACCGAGGCGCAGAGCCTCCTTGGCAACCTCAAAAGGAACGCCCTCTACTTCAAAGAGGATACGACCCGGGGTTACGGGAGCCACCCATCCTGCGGGGTCACCCTTACCTTTACCCATTCGCACGTCAGCAGGCTTGCGAGTGATGGGCTTGTCCGGGAAGATGCGAATCCAAACCTGACCTTCACGGTTCATATAACGGTTGATGGCAACACGGGCTGCCTCAATCTGGCGGCTGTCAATCCACTTGGCGTCAAGGGTCTTGATGCCGAATGAGCCGAAAGCCAGCTGCGTACCGCGGTGGGCGTTGCCCTTATTGCCACGTCCGTCCTGCGGTCTTCTATATCTTACTCTCTTAGGTTGTAACATGATAGATGCTTTCTTTAACGGTTATTACTCTTCTTGTTGCGGAAACGTCTGCCACCGTTGTCACGACCACCGTTAGAGCGGGCAGCGCCCTTCTCCTGTGCGAAGTTAGGAGCCAGGTCAACCTTGCCATAAACCTCACCACGGCAGATCCAGACTTTCAGACCTAACAGGCCAACCTTGGTCAGGGCCTCAGCCTGGCAATAGTCGATGTCAGCACGGAAGGTATGCA
The DNA here is from genome assembly GCA_017412705.1 of Prevotella sp. GTDB lineage: Bacteria > Bacteroidota > Bacteroidia > Bacteroidales > Bacteroidaceae > Prevotella. The sequence continues at coordinate 14,134 of JAFPWS010000004.1, read as the reverse complement.
GCGGAGTACGTCCTTCCTTGATCATTTCGCTACGTGCAATCTCGGCACCGTTCAGACGGCCACTGATCTGCACCTTGATACCCTCTGCTCCAGCACGCATGGTGTTAGCCACAGCCATCTTGATAGCACGGCGGTAAGCAATCTTACCCTCTATCTGGCGAGCGATGTTGTTAGCTACGATGGTTGCATCGAGCTCGGGCTTCTTCACTTCGAAGATATTGATTTGTATCTCCTTGTCGTAGAGTTTCTTCAGCTCTTCCTTGAGCTTGTCGACATCCTGACCACCCTTACCAATGACCAGACCCGGACGGGCTGTGCAAATGGTGATGGTAACCAGCTTCAGCGTACGCTCGATGACAATCTTCGAGATGCTGGCCTTGGCCAGACGCTCGTTCAGATACTTACGGATTTTCTGATCCTCTACCAGGTTGTCTCCGAAGTTCTTGCCTCCGAACCAATTAGAATCCCAACCCTTGACAATGCCAAGACGGTTGCTAATAGGATTAACTTTCTGTCCCATACCTTTTACTTATCATTAGTTTTAGCGTCGACAAACAGAGTTACGTGGTTAGAACGCTTGCGAATGCGATAGCCACGGCCCTGAGGTGCCGGTCTCATACGTTTCATTGTCACACCTTCGTCGACGAAGACACGGCTGACATACAGTTCGCCGTCCTCTGCCTTGCGGTCATTCTTGGCCTCCCAGTTGGCAATAGCCGAGCGGAGAAGCTTCTCTACATTCTCTGAGGCAGCCTTCTTCGAGAAGCGCAGCACACCGAGTGCGCGGTTCACCTCCATGCCGCGTATCATGTCAACAACATAACGCATCTTGCGGGGTGAAGAGGGACAGCCTTTCAGCTTTGCAAAGTACTGTGTCTTATTGGCTGCTTTTCTTTTCTCAGCCGCTAATCTTTTTCTTGCTCCCATTATAATTCTTGATCTTAATTCTTAATTCTTAATTTTCTTCCCTGGGATTTACTTCTTGTTACCTGCATGGCCTCCGAAACGACGTGTGGGAGAGAACTCGCCCAGCTTGTGTCCCACCATGTTCTCGGTAATGTAGACAGGGATGAATTTGTTACCATTATGAACTGCAACTGTATGTCCCACGAAATCCGGGGAAATCATTGAAGCTCTGGCCCAAGTCTTGACGACATTCTTCTTACCGCTCTCATTCATGGCGAGAATCTTCTTCTCAAGCGATACGTTGATGTACGGGCCTTTTTTTAATGAACGACTCATAATTTACACTCTTTTTGGTTTCGTGATTACTTCTTGTTAGCTCTTTCGATGATGTACTTGTTAGACTGCTTCTTCGGAGCGCGAGTCTTGAGACCCTTAGCATACAGGCCCTTGCGTGAACGGGGATGTCCACCAGACTGACGGCCTTCACCACCACCCATCGGGTGATCGTGCGGGTTCATAACAACACCACGGTTGTGGGGGCGACGACCCAGCCAACGTGAGCGACCGGCCTTACCCGACTGCTCCAGAGCGTGGTCTGAGTTACCGACACTACCGATTGTAGCCTTGCAGGCAGAGAGCACCTGACGGGTCTCACCTGAAGGGAGCTTAATCACGCAATAGCTACCCTCACGAGAGGTCAGCTGAGCGAAATTACCAGCCGAACGGACCAGCAGGGCACCCTGTCCGGGACGTAACTCGATGTTGTGAATTACGGTACCCACGGGGATGTTGGCCAGCGGAAGCGCGTTACCTACCTCAGGAACTGCCTCTGCGCCAGACATCAAGGTTGCACCAACCTCCAGTCCGTTAGGAGCAATGATATAACGTTTCTCACCATCAGCGTAGTAAAGCAGGGCGATACGAGCCGAACGGTTCGGATCGTACTCGATAGTCTTCACTACAGCTGGAACACCATCCTTCTCTCGCTTGAAGTCGATCAGACGATACTTCTTCTTGTGACCGCCGCCCATGTAGCGGACAGTCATCTTACCGGTGTTGTTTCGACCGCCGGTTGAACGCTTACCGTAAACGAGAGACTTCTCTGGCACGGATGCAGTAATGTCCTCGAACGTGCCAATAATCTTGTGTCTTTGGCCCGGAGTTACGGGCTTTAATTTACGTACTGCCATTTCTTATTACTGAATATTGCTATAAAAATCAATGCTGTCGCCCTCCTTCAGAGTGACGATTGCCTTCTTGAACGCATTCTTCTGGCCTCTCACGAGACCTGCCTTGGTATAGCGGCTTGAGCGCTTGCCGGCATAACGAAGCGTGTTCACACTCTCAACGGTAACATTGTAGAGAGACTCTACCTCCTTGGCGATCTCAATCTTGTTAGCCTGGGGCTTAACAATGAAACCGTACTTGGGCTGGGCCTTCTTCGTTACCTCCTCACCACGGTGCTTACCAGTCTTGGGCTTGTAAGTTCTGTCAGCAGAAGACTTCTCCGTGATGTTGGTCATTTTCTCTGTAATCAGAGGCTTTATAATAAATGCCATATCTTCAATCAATGATTATTTTTCACTTATCACTTACTACTTATCACTTAGAGAGCACACCATCGATAGCCTTCAGCGAGTTCTCTGTGATGACCATCACGTCTGCGTTCAGCACCTTGTAGGTGTTTACGTTAGCAGCGATAATGCACTCAGCCTTCTGCAGGTTACGAGCCGACAGATAAACATTCTTGTTAGACTCGGGCAGTACCATCAGTACCTTCTTGCCGTCTACCTTCAGGTTCTTTGCAATCTCTACGAACTCCTTGGTCTTGGGAGCCTCAAAGTTGAAGTCCTCAACAACGATGATGGCATTCTCCTGAGCCTTGTACGACAACGCTGAACGGCGAGCCAGCTGCTTAACCTTCTTGTTCAACTTGAAACCATAGTCGCGGGGCTTGGGACCGAACACACGACCACCACCACGCAACAGCGGAGAGTTGATGTCACCATGACGTGCACCGCCGCCGCCCTTCTGGCGACCCAGCTTGCGGGTAGAACCAGCATGCTCAGAGCGCTCCTTAGCCTTGGAAGTGCCCTGGCGCTGATTGGCCAAATACTGCTTTACATCCAGATAGATAACGTGGTCGTTGGGCTCAATGCCGAAGATAGACTCGTTCAACGTAACCTTTCTTCCGGTCTCCTGACCTTTGATATTCAATACGTTAATTTCCATAGCTTACTTCTCAATTAAAACAGTTGAACCATTACAACCAGCGCAACTACCCTTAACAAGAATCAGGTTGTGCTCCGGTATTACCTTTAACACTCTCAGGTTTTGCGTTGTCACGCGGTCGCCACCCATCTGGCCACCCATGCGCATTCCCTTGAACACCTTGGCGGGGTAAGAACAGGCACCGATAGAACCCGGCTTACGCAGACGGTCGTCCTGACCGTGGGTGCTCTGACCGACACCACCGAAACCGTGGCGCTTCACAACACCCTGGAAACCTTTACCCTTAGAAGTACCAACCACGTCAACAAACTCAGCGTCGTTGAACAGCTCCACCGTGATGGTGTCGCCCAGGTTGTGCTCCTCGTCAAACTTGAACTCGGCCAAGTGGGCCTTTGGTGTCGTACCAGCCTTCTTAAAGATACCCATCATAGGCTTGGTGGTGTTCTTTTCCTTCTTCTCACCATAAGCCAGCTGAAGGGCTTTGTAACCGTCCTTCTCGACGGTCTTCACCTGAGTAACAACACAAGGGCCAGCTTCGATAACAGTGCACGGCACATTCTTACCGTCGGCACTGAAAACGGATGTCATTCCGATTTTTCTTCCAATTAATCCTGGCATTTCAGTTTAAATTTAATAATAATGTTATTTAATAAATGTATATAATCACGTTTCGCATCAGTGTCATTTTGCCACCACCAAGCATTCATACACACACATAAAGAAACGAACTACATCTCCCCTTTTGAAGAGTAAGTCGCTCTTTTTCAGTGCTTTGATAGCCTTGCGGCCAGCGCAATTGGCACTTTTGCGGGTGCAAAGGTACATATTTTATATGAAACCGACAAGCCGAACGGCTTCCTTTATAACATTATTTAATCTTTTTTATGAATTAAGGCATCGGCATGCAACGCCAACATTAGACGGAGCAGGAGTTTCTCGGTAGGAAACTCTTACTTTGTTACTCTGTTAAAACACCACCGTATCACTCGCGGGAATCGCCTACAAAGCAGTTTCAGGAGGCCAAGGCCATAGCGGCTGTAGAAGAAACGGGCTTCGCGCTCCTCTTTTTTCTTTTTTGCAAACACTTTGTGGTTAATCTCTTTGAACGGACGGCCCGTGAGAATGGCCTCTGCAGCATGCTTAGCCGTAAGAAAGGCATAGTAGAGGCCCTCAAACGTCAGACGGTTAGGGAAGCCGCCTGCATCACCGATAAGGATGATACGGTCGTGGAGCGGATAGTCGATACTGTTGGGGATATAGGCCCCTTTGGCCTTCAGGTCGGGACAGCCCATGTCGTCGAGCACTTTGCGAAATTTCCGAGGTACGGTGCTATGGTCGCCAAAACCCTGCACGTCGCATGATTCGTTAGGGAATGCGTAGTAATACCCCTGGTCATATTGGTTCGACACGTTGATAACGATGGCATTGTCGGACGACTTCGGACCATACTGCTCCATACACAACACACCATGGTCAGAGTGCGGAGCAAGGTATTTCCTCACACGGCTGTTGGCACCGTCGGCCCCCACCAAATATTCGCAACACACCTGACGGCCTGACTTCAGCGTCACAATCACCCTCCCGTCGCGTTCCTCGATGGCCGTCAAGGCATCGTTGACAAACCGGCCCCCACCCCTGCGGTATTCGTCGAGCAGGCGGTTATCGAACTCGCGGCGCTTCACGATGCGCAGTTCCCTGTCCATGTGGAGGTCGAAGATTTGTTCTCCTTCGAGCAGCAGCTTCAGTCGCGTCACGCTATTGTAGTCGTAGCGGAATGTGGGCAGCAGACTGCTCAGCAGACGGTAGGAACGGGGTGTCAGCCCACCGCCGCAAATTTTGTCACGGGGGAACTGGGCACGGTCTGCCAGCATGCAGTCGACACCCTGTTCCCTCAGCAGCAGACCGCAGACAGTTCCTGCCGGCCCTGCACCTGCAATCAATACTTTTACTTGCTCCATTATCTTGGTTTTTATACACGAGTGGTGATATCCACTTTCTCTGAGGTCGTCATTACTCTTTAAGCTTGTTCTTAGACTTTCAGTCGCAAATATAGTGTTTGTTTCTTAAAGACACAAGACAAGTACTGATAATTTAAACTTTATTAGGAACTGGACGAACCAAAAAGGCGTACCCGCTACCGGATACGCCTATACCTTATTAAAATGTTTAAGCAGGTGCGTTAGACCTTGATCTCAACCTCAACACCGCTGGGGAGTTCGAGCTTCATCAGGGCGTCAACCGTCTTAGCGGTAGAGCTGTAGATGTCAATCAGACGCTTGTAGTCTGACAACTGGAACTGCTCGCGGGCCTTCTTGTTGACGAAGGTTGAGCGGTTGACGGTGTAGATACGCTTGTGGGTGGGAAGGGGGATAGGACCGCTGATGATAGCACCGGTGGCCTTGACGGCCTTCACAATCTTCTCGGCTGACTTGTCCACGAGCTTGTGGTCGTAGCTCTTCAGCTTGATACGAATTTTCTGACTCATTGTCTCTGTTTTTTTGTTTAAAATGTTAATACCATACTGCCGCTAAAGAGTCATTTGCTCAACGGACAGTTCTTTTTCGGGCTGCAAAATTACACATTTCCCGTGAGATTCCAACATTCCGGCAAGGCAAAAGCGCGGATATTAAGGATTTTTAATACTTTGGCCTGACCTCGGCTTTTGGCGGCGTAATCGCTTCTATTAAAAGAAATGGAGTCTTGAATTTACCGCCCCAAAATTTTGATTATTCGAAATAACTCCGTATCTTTGCCGACTGAAAAAGAGAACTACGGATTTGGCTCAAATAAGACGAAAAAGATTCTTAATAGGGTGCTCGCCGCCACCCTTTCAAAAGGAATGGCCTTCCTTGCCGTTTGCGGCTTTATCCTGTCCTCGTGTACGAACGAGGATGACCCCGTCGCGCCGACTGACGAGGTGGAGTCGCAACTACAGAAGATGACGCTGCGCGAAAAGGTGGGACAGCTGTTCTATGTGCGCCCTGAGTGCCTCGACACCACTATCCACTTCAATCTGCCCAGCGGCATCGACGAAAGTGCGGACGATATCAAGGCCATCAAGTTGCAGGCTGTGAACGCCACGATGCTGGGCGTGAACGAGAAGTACCCCGTGGGCGGCATCATCCTCTATGCCCACAACATCAAGGACGAGGTACAGCTCGCGGCGTTCATCCCGCAGATTCGTGCCCTGAAAGGCTCGCCACTATTGTGCATCGACGAGGAAGGAGGCCGCGTGGCCCGCATCGGCAACAGCGAGGACTTCGATGTGGAGACATTTGTGTCGATGGCTGCCATCGGTGCTACGGGCGACCCGCAAAACGCCTACTACTGCGGTAACATCATCGGCACCTACCTAAGTCTCTACGACTTCGACATCGACTTTGCCCCCGTGGCCGACGTGAACACCAATCCTGAGAACATCGTCATCGGTGCCCGAGCCTTCAGCGACGACCCCGAGGTGGCTGCGACAATGGTCACGAGCTACCTGCAGGGACTAAAGGATGCCGGCATCTCGGGCTGCATCAAGCACTTCCCCGGACATGGCGACACCAAGTCCGACACACACTATGGCTATGCGCAGAGCCTCAAGACGTGGGCTGAGATGCTGGATTGCGAAATGATTACCTTCAAGGCGGGTATCGCGTGGGGCACACAGCTGATTATGACGGCCCACATCGCCACACCTAACGTCACGGGGTCCGACATCCCTGCCACCATGTCGTCCGTCATCCTGCAGGACAAGCTGCGCGGCGAACTAGGCTACCAGAACATCATCATCACCGACGCCATGGAGATGGGAGCCATTACCCGGCAGTACACCAACGCCGAGGCTGCTGTGGGCACGCTACAGGCCGGCGCCGACATCGTGCTGGGTCCGCAGAACTTCGTCGAAGCTTTCGATGCCGTAGTCAAGGCTGTGGAGAACGGCACCCTCAGCGAGCAGCGCATCGACCAGAGCGTGCGCCGCATCCTGAGACTGAAAAAACAAATAGGCAGATAGACGAAACACCTTCTTGGAATGACCAGAGGCCCGTCCTAAAAGGTTGTGAGGTACGGGGGAAAGGGTGTTGAAGTGCCGTACAAGCTTAAATCCACGTCGATGATTGTTAAATCCACGCCGATGATTGTTAAATCCACGGCGTAGATTGATAAAACCACGCCAACGATATGTCTTTTTCCTCGTTCAGGTTTATTATGGCTACACTGCCACCATCGGTTCAAATCCAGTCGCCGAAGAATAATCGGAGAGTCCCGCAATCTCTCCAGCGATCTCCAATATGAATAAAAAACAAGGGAGATAATGCAGATTTTCCATAAAATGCTTGTTATATTAAACATTATTCCTTATATTTGCACCCAATAAAGTACAATTATGGGCAAGAATACATTTGGAAAGACGATGCCAAGGGCATTGAGCCAGAACCTGAAGATCATGGGCGAACAGATTATGCTGGCACGCAAGCGCAGACATCTGTCCATGCAGGACATAGCAGACAGGGCAACGGTGACCCGACTGACTGTCTCTAAAGTGGAACATGGCGACCCGACGGTCTCCATGGGCATTTATGCTCGAGTACTCTTTGCGCTGAATCTGGAAAACGACATCACCCTGCTTGCTGCCGATGATGCCTTAGGCAGACAACCTCAGGATGCAGAATTACTGAGGAAATGAAAAGAATAACGGTTTATGCAGATTTCGACTTCCTCTCTGCTCCTCAGGAGATAGGAATACTGGGCTACGAACATGTTCGCAGCAAGGGTCATTTTGTCTTTGAGTATTCTCGCGAGTGGCTGAAGCAATATGGCGGTATACTGCTGAGCGGTGACCTGATGAATGTTCCTTCGCTGCAGCATCCTCGCGGGAATGACAATGTATTCGGTTTCGTCAAGGATTCTTTCCCCGACCGTTGGGGCCGTTTGCTGCTTGACCGCAGGGAACGGCTGACGGCTCAGTCAGAAGGCAGGCCGACACGTATGCTCACCAATTACGATTACCTTATCGGTATTGAGGATTTCACTCGTATGGGTGGTATACGCTACAAGGAGGAAGGTAACAATAGCTTCATCAATGCAAGCGAAAAATACCGTGTTCCTCCCATTGAAATGTCAGGGAGATAGCTACCGGCAACACCTATGAGGCAGTCAAGGCCGTCACGAAACAGGGAACCAGAAAGCGGTGGCGGATTCCTTGGAACAACAAGACAGGCTGGCGCTACTTCGAGGACAAGGACATTGAAGCCTACAAGCTACGAAAGCAAATAGAGAGCCTGCCGCCCGAAGAGCAGCGCAAACGAAACAATGTCGAGGCGGCCATGTTCCACCACGAATCTGACTGGCCACTTGACTGATGCTCACTGTCTGCGGACTCGAGTCCCGCGAATGTTGTAATATCGATACGTCCATGCTGCGAAGTTACGCAACTTCCGCGAAGCGTGCAAGGAAAAACGCCCCGATTTTCCGTCGGGACGTCATTACTAAACCTATACGTTTAGTCGATAGGCTCAAAAAGGTCTTTCACCAGCACTCCGAGCGCATGGGCAATCTGGTGCAGGCGATAAAGAGAGGGGTCTTCGCGTTTGTTTACATACTTGCCAACCTGCTGTTCAGAAACACCTATCAGACTGGCAAGTCTGCGGTTGGTCACCTTTTTTTCTCTAACACATCGTACAGCCGTAGCTGCGACTCATACTTCTTTTTTTCTTGTATCATTGTTGTAAGTGTTTAAAGGGTTTACATAAAAAAAGCCCGCCAACGTTTTCTGGCAGATCTTTGTCGCTATTCATGTAAAGGTAGTAGTTTGACGAAATGCAAAATTACTTAAATTTTTCGACATACCCAAAAATAAAAGTCAACATTTGTTCGCATTTTGTTTTGTATTATCTCTACTTTTTCGTACCTTTGCCAACAAGTATCGCCAATCGTTATAGACAACGCATGCTTTGGCTTGATTCCCTGAGTGCAGGGTGGCGGTATGATTTTCGTTGGCAAACGATACGATAAAATCACGAAACAAACAAATAAAACAATAAAAACACACCCTCTTTATTAATAATCATACAGGCGTACGTGCAGAATCTTCCAATCGCCACAGGCTATACGCACGTGACGGCCTTGGTGATCTTGATCGCCATTCAGACGGCGCAGGTATTGCATCTTGCCATTCTTGTCGATGTTCACCTCGTCTACGCTCACAATGCCCTTGCGAGAGCCATTAAAGGAGGTCGATGGCTGATGCTTGATGTCTGATTGGGTTCCGACAGCTACGAAGCCGTCTTCGCCAAGCACTTGCTGCTGTTCGTGAGCCTTTTCGTATGTAGAGGCAAAAACTACAACAATGCCTGTGCCTGCCAGCAGATAATCGTTATTGCCGAGTTTTATCAGCACTGCTCCGCCTTCAGGCCAAAAAGCCCGTTGAGCATTTCGGACTGAGCCCAACAAATAACCTCCCCTCGCTTCGGGACAAGCGGGGGGAGATTTCCTTAACCAAACATCCGGACTAATCCGAACTATTCCTCTTTTTTAAAGTCATTGGTGACGTAAAGCGTTACACTCTCCTTGAAGATAGGCTTAACATAGTCGTTCTGCTTATAGACGTAGGTCTTGCCGTCCATCTTGAACTTGACAATCAAGTCGTCAGTACACCTGAAGGCACCCAGTTTAATCTCCTGACCGGCGGGATAGCTGTTCTGGAATCTGTACTTGGAGATCATTTCCTTGCCATCCTTGTTATAGACCATGATGTTGGAGATAAATTTCGTGGTGTCATTCTTCAGGATGATGTTGCCGGCCTTGTAATTGGCAATTTTCGGCATGTTGCAGACAACATTCCAATTGGCGTGCCATCTGAACTCTTTGTTGTCGGCTTTTGTAGCAAAGAATCTCTGGAAGCCATAGTCAGCTGATGCATCCAATTTTATGCGTCTTGGGGTCGGCTCTGAATCATCGGGTACATTGGGAATATACCAAACCCAAGAACCTCTGATTGTAGTTGTCGACCTGAAGGATCTTGATTCACCTTCTTTATACCAATATTCATAACCTGAATTAAATTCCGGCAGGTTGTTATAGATAAGTGACCATGCTGCAGTATTACCGCTCGTCTGGTTCTCCAGGTCGACATCCTTGACATTCCACTTTTTAGTATCAGTCCAGCTCCAGCTGGGATTGACACTGGCTTTGATGCCCCATTGACCTCCACTGGTTAATTTTTCAGCTGTAGGATCATGACCTGGTTCTCCTGATGATTCTGATCCACTTTTTCCATCATAGCCGCCAGAGATGCCGCATCCGATACTAAAGGTTTTCGACTCTGAGTGATCAACATCCTTGACGACGGTGCTGGGTATTGGGAAACCTTCTGCCGTGAACATCACATTAGCTACTTCTTTATCGTCATTGGCGTTGATCAGCGTGCTGGCAGCCCTGAATTTGGTTGCGTATGCACCGCACCACCGCAGATAAACTGGGGCACCACCTGTCCAGTAGCCATCTTTACCCTTGTACATGGTTTCATTGCTGATACTGGCTGTCATGTCCATGAAATAGTAGTCGCCAGCACCGTTTTCACCCTCATACACATGGATAGGATAGACATCGCAACCCAAATTTACAACCGCCTCGCCATTGAACCTGTAACTCGATCGGAAATAGATCTCGCTGATCTTAATAACACCTGGCTTACCAACATGTGCTTTGCCCTCTGCACGCTTAATCTGTGCAGTGAGTTTGTCTTCTTTTTCACCTGCTCTGTTCATGGCACGGGCCTGGGCTACTTCATCATCATATTTGGCCTGCTCTGAAGTCAGATCCTGCAAGAACATTCCATAATAAAAATAGAGCAGACTGTGATCATCATCAGGAGTATAGACGATGGGGTCATTGGGATCACCCGCTCCTGGGTCAGTCGGCTCAGTCGGGTCAGTATTATCAGACTCGTAGGTGAACTGCTCCTTGAACTTCTCCGGGTCGGGTATGATGTAGGAGCCGTTGTTGAAACTGCTGATGGCAAACAGCAGAGCCCTGTCGATGTCATCGTCGTTGCAATAGTATCCCAGGTCAGGATATTCCTGATAGAGGGCGTCAATCTCCGCCTTCTTGGGATTAGCAAAACCAATGGTTACACCACTGTGATAGAGTTCAACCAACTTGTCACCAGGCAGGTCGCTGACCTTGTCGAGGATCACCAGATAGGTATCTTCGTTAATCGCCATTTGCGGCTCCTCATCTATCAGTTCAGTTAAAGTCTCCTTGAGTTCTGCGTAGACACCCGGTGCTATATAATATCCACCTGGCAGATCATAATCCCAGTCGAACTCAAACAAGTGGACACCCTCTGGATTAATCTCCGAGGGCTTCGGGTCAACCGGATTGTCAGCATTCTCGCCACAGGAAGCCAACCCTCCTCCGCAGCAAATCAGGACAGCTGCGAACATCCAATTAAATAATTTTCTCATACTAGTCATAATTAGGTTAGTTATTAAGTTAAATACTTCGGGACAAAGATACGAAAAAAAATCTCTAACTTCCAAACAATTTTGGCAAAAAGTTGATGATAGCAGGAACTTTAAGACCGTTCAGAACACAAAAAGCAAGCACAGTAACGACGGTTCTTTTGATCAACTTTCTTATAACTCGGTGTCGTATTGTGCGTCATAAGCGTGTTCATTCTCCTCTGTGTTGCAGTTGTTGCAGTGTTGCAGTTCCAAAATAAGTTATATGAAAGTCAAAAATTAACTCTATATTTATATATAAATATAGAAGTATTTTTAGGGAAGTACATAGTCATTGAAACTAGAGGTATCGCTGAGTGGGCGATATGGTGGGTCAAAATAGTAATAATCCCTACAAAATTGCTTATTTTTTTTACTTTTAAAGGAAATAGGCAAAAAAAAGACAAAAAAGTCCCGCGAGGACCATTTTCGTCTGCTGCGGGACTTTATCGTAATGTGACTAAAACTATACCTTGATTTCTACCTCAACACCACTGGGGAGCTCGAGCTTCATCAGGGCATCAACAGTCTTAGCAGTCGAGCTGTAGATGTCAATCAGACGCTTGTAGTCTGACAGCTGGAACTGCTCACGGGCCTTCTTGTTAACGAAGGTCGAACGGTTCACGGTGTAAATACGCTTGTGTGTGGGAAGGGGGATAGGACCGCTGATGATAGCACCTGTGGCCTTGACAGCCTTCACAATCTTCTCTGCTGACTTGTCTACGAGTTTGTGGTCGTAGCTCTTCAGCTTAATACGAATTTTCTGACTCATTGTCTTTTTATTGTTTAATTTGTTATTTAAATATGGAGGCCGCTAAAGAGTCATTTGCTCAGCGGCACTCCGTTATAATTTCTAGTTATACTAGTAGGACTAGTCAGACTAATTCTCCTAGATTATACTAAGTCTGCACGTCCCTTCACCTCCTCGAGCACAGCCTTAGCCAGTGCTGAAGACAAAGGCTTTGATACGGCTTGTCACATCCTCCACGCAGTCTCCACCACAGAAATAGACGCTTGACAGTGAACCAACGATCTCGCTGTACTGATAGCCGTACGACGCACATCGCAGCCCCAGCACTTTGTCGATAATCGGAGCCATATAACGGGAAAAAGTTCTCTTACGTGAAATATTCCTCCAAAAGGAGTGACTTTCTCAGATTTTATTTGTACCTTTGCCACGTCATTGATGATTTTGCTTGTCTTGAATTGCAGCACTAAGGTAAGTGAAAAATCTGACATGACAAAATCCTTGGCCGCTCGGCTTTGCCGCTTCGCGCGTCGAAGAACTTTTTGTTGCTCAGGAACTTATAAAAGCTATTAAACTAAAGTGCTGCGGAATATAGGGAATAGTAAAAAAATGAAACCTGTAAAGTTATTATTGGTGCTGATGTGCCTCATGGCACTGAATGCACAGGCTCAGACCAAGTTTTGTAACAGTTATGCCGAGTACAAGACTAACCAGTGGAAACCCTATGCAGACCTGATTCCTGAAAAGGAACCCGACTCGATACGTGTCAAGTACGACGGACAGGACTTTACCCTCAAGACTTCCGACAAGGAGGTGAACAAGGTCATCAAGCACGACGTCTTCATGATGCAGATTGACAAGCAGCTGTTTATCAACCAGCGTTTCCTGCGTGACGAGGACGGTGGTATCCTGCCAGTCAATAACTACCTGCGTGCCCTCCCTTACAAGGGTAACAAGCTGTTGGTGGTCAGTTACCATGTGACCTTGGGTGATGTCCTGGACTTGGTGAACATCGGTCTCGACATCGCATTGCTTGCCACTGGTCATACCACTTGGGGCTCTATCTTCCTCGCCACCGACCTATTGCTGACCAACGATGACCTGATGCAGCACCACATTCTGTATCTGGTGGACAAGGAGCCTAATGCAAAAGGAAAATATATCATGACCCGTCTGAACGATGCCTTCATGGAGCAGCTGCTGCGTGACGACCCCGTCACCTTCGAGCAATACTATGGCCGCCAGAAGAAGGGGGACCGCCAGTCGGCAGCCAACATCCTGCCCATTCTGGTGAAGAAGGGACTCATTCAAGACTATCACCATAAGAAGTAAATTACACATTAATAAAAAAAATCATTAGAATTAGATGAAAAAGATGAATCTATGGATGCTGACAGCCATCCTTACCTGCGGTCTTGGAATGACACTGACCTCGTGCAGCGACAGTGATGACAAGGACAACGGCAAAGAAATCGTTGACCCTGCTACCGACGAGGACGGTTACACGATAGAAGTGGAAGCAGGACTGACATTGCCAGAGAACGAGTTCAAGACCAAGGTGGCTGCCGCCACCAACTTTGACCAGAACATCGTCAACGCCCTGAAGGCCATCGACAAGGTGACCGACGTGAAGCCTTTCACGATGGTACACTCGTATAATATGCACACAGAACAGTTCGTCGACAGGACGGCGTACTTCTTCAACTACAAGCAGGACATCGACCACAACGACCCCTCGAAGGGCTGGTTCAAGCAGCAG
>JAFPWS010000066.1 GCA_017412705.1 Prevotella sp. | reverse complement strand
GCTTCCTGCAGGCTGGAGGTGTTTTTTACAAACATAATCCGAATACCAGTCGTCAGCTATGTTTCACTCGGAATGTCAGCCAATGACAAAACCGAATATCAGGATTTATGTAAAACTGCCACTTTTTAAAGTGGGCTCAATCATAAATAATGTAAAAGCGTCGTGGTTTTCACGCTTTTTTATTAACTTTGCAACCAAATCTACTGAACCAAACTCAAAAAAGAACCAAACAACGTTATGAAAAGACTATTTCAGGCGCTGCTCGTTTGCACCCTTGCGGCCTTGACAGCACAGGCCAGGGGTTGGGATGACCAGCAGTACAGACAGATTGAGCAGAGCATCCGCATGCCTCAGTTTGCAGACAAGGTGTACTACATCACCAAGTATGGAGCGAAGCCCGCAAACGCTGCGGCCAAGAACCAGAAAGCCATCCAGAAGGCAATTGACAAGTGCTCGAAGAAGGGTGGCGGACGGGTGGTCGTCCCTGCAGGGCAGAAGTTCGTGACGGCTGCCATCCAGCTGAAGAGCGGCGTGAACCTCGTGGTAGAGGAGGGTGCCGTACTGGAGTTTGCCTTCAAACCGGAGCTATACCCCATCGTACCGACGCGCTGGGAGGGGCTGGACTGCTGGAACCTCTCGCCGCTGATCTATGCCTACCAGGCCAGGGACATAGCCATTACGGGCAAGGGGACCATCGACGGTGGCGGCTCGAACGAGACGTGGTGGCCCTGGTGTGGCAACAAGCGCTTTGGCATGAAGGAGGGCGGCATAGCCCAAAACCAGGGTGCCCGTGCCCGACTGCTGAAGTACGCCGAGGACGGCGTGCCCATGGACGAGCGCCGCTTCGGACCGCAGGACGGTCTGCGCCCACAGATGATTAACCTGAACCAGTGCGAGGGCATACTGATAGAGGACGTGACGCTGCTGCGCTCGCCGTTCTGGGTCATTCACCCCCTGCTGTCGACGGACATCACCGTGCGTGGCGTACATATCAACAACGACGGCCCCAACGGCGACGGCTGCGACCCCGAGTCGTGCGACCGTGTGCTGATAGAGAACTGCCACTTCAACACGGGCGACGACTGCATAGCCATCAAGTCGGCCCGTAACAACGACGGCCGCGAGGGTGGTCAGGGCAAGTTTGCCGGCACGGTGTCGAAGAACATCATCATCCGTGGCTGCAAGATGCAGAACGGCCATGGCGGCGTGGTCATCGGCAGCGAGATATCAGGCGGCTGCCAGAACGTCTATGCCGAGGACTGCGAGATGGACTCCCCGAGCCTGGACCGCGTGCTGCGCATCAAGACCAACTCGTGTCGTGGCGGCGTGATTGAGAACATCAACATGCGCAACATCAGCGTCGGCCAGTGTGGCGAGGCGGTGCTGAAAATCAATACCGACTACGAACCCCGCGAGGTGTGCTGCCGCGGATTCTACCCGACGGTGACCAACGTGACGATGGAGAACGTGACGTGCAAGAAGTCGAAGTACGGCGTCATGATAGTGGGCTACGACGACCCCAAGCTGGCCTATACCGTCAACAACATCACCGTCAGGAACTGCCAGTTCGACGGTGTCTACAGCGACCCCATCCACCAGGTGGGGCTGGCACAGGACGTGAAGTACGAGAACCTGACGGTCAACGGCTCGCTGGTGCTGCAGGAGTATCCCTACAAGCACTACTCGGAGTGGCTGACCTACTCAGAGATGAAGCGCGTGCCGCAGCCCTACCTGCTGGACTTCTCAGACAAGCCCAAGTGGTCGTACGTCATGGGCATCGAGCTGGAGGGCATGCTGGACACCTATCTCAAATATGGCGGCGAGGACATACTGAAGTACTGCAAGGCCTATACGGACAAGATGATTGACGAGGAAGGCAACATCACAGGCTATAATATCCTGGACTACAACCTGGACAACATCCGCACCGGACACTTCGTGACCCGCATGTACCAGAAATGGCCCGAAGAGAAGAACCTGACGGCCATGCAGACCATGATGAAGCAGCTGCAGAACCAGCCACGCACCATTGCCGACAAGGTGTTCTGGCACAAGGCCATCTATGCCTATCAGGTATGGCTCGACGGCATCTTCATGGGTCTGCCCTTCCGCACGCTGACAGCCCCCATCACAGAGGCCAAAGGTGGCAAGAAGACCATCACCAATATCTATGACGATGCCGTCAACCAGTTGAAGATTACCTACCAGCGCACGCTGGACCCCACGACAGGCCTGAACCGTCATGCCTACGACGAGACACGCAAGACTTTCTGGGCTGACAAGGAGACGGGACTGAGCCAGCATTGCTGGGGACGTGCCCAGGGCTGGTACACCATGGCCCTCATCGAGGTGCTCGACGCCCTGCCCGAGGACTATGCCTGGCGCTCAGAGGTCATCGACCTGTTGCAGAAGGACTTCGACGCCATCCTGAAGTGGCAAGACAAGAAGACTGACCTGTGGTATCAGGTGATGGACAGCCCGGAGCGTGAGGGCAACTATCTGGAGAGCACCTGCTCGGCTATGTTCACCTACGCCCTTCTGAAAGCCTATCGTAAGGGCTACGTGGGCAAGAAGTACCTCGATGCTGGCATCCGTGCCTACAAGGGTATGATTAAGAACTTCATCCAGATACATCCCGACAAGACCATTTCGCTGACGCGCTGTTGCAGCGTGGCAGGCCTTGGTCCTGCTGCCACTCCTGAGGTGGAGGCTGCCATGAAGCGCATCAACCCCAAGGGCAGTGTCAAAGAGAACAAGCGTCGTGACGGATCGTACGAGTACTACCTCTCTGAACCCATCCGTGCCAACGACGCCAAGGGCGTAGGTCCCTTCATCTGGGCCTCTCTGGAGATGGAGATGCTGGGCTACAACACCGAGAACATGTTCAATAATTAAGTAAGGTAAAAGACTAAAAAGGCAAAATAAAACAGAAATGAAGAAACTACTATTCACATTAGCAGCCATCACTGTCAGTATGATGGCAACGGCGCAAGACTTTGACACAAGCAAGCCCTTCGGCTTCTGCACGACATCTTCACGCACCGATGCCTCCAGCACATACGAAGTTACAGGTGGTGGATGCTATACCTATCCTGTACCCGAAAATTTCTCTGGCAAGGTGATTGAACTGAAGTCCGACGGCCCCAATGCCGACATGAAAGCCAAAATACAAAATGCCATCAAACAGAACGACGTTGTTATCCTGAACGGTTCTAATGGTGACTTCATCATTTCAAGCAGCATCGGCTTCGAGCGGGGCAACAAGACCATCTTGGGCATTAATAATGCACGTCTTTGCACCAAGTGGTACATAACGGACGAAATCAAAAAAGCACTGGATGCAGCTGGCGTGCCTAACATGAGCACCAGTGGGGGCGGCGGAACACTGAGCAACGGCAAGACGGTAAATGAGCAGGCCGAATTCAATACCCGACAGATTATCATCAACCTGACAGGCGACAAGAGTGAAAACTACCAAAAATCGGGCATCTTCTCACTGAACAAGGAAAACGTCATCATCCGTAACATCACTTTTGCAGGCCCTGGATCCGTTGACGTGGGAGGCTACGACCTCATCTCGGCCACTGGTGCCAAGCACTGCTGGGTTGACCACTGTGCATTTCAGGACGGCATGGACGGCAACTTCGACATCACCAACTCGTCAGACTTTATCACAGTCAGCTATTGTACCTTCAGCTATACCGACCGTTCCTACATGCATCAAAACACGAATCTGGTGGGTAGCAGTGACAGTGAGGCGGCAGGATTCCTCAACACCACCTTCGCCTTCAACTGGTGGGGCGAGGGTTGCAAACAGCGCATGCCTATGGCCCGTGTGGGCAAGATCCACATGTTGAACAACTATTTTAGCTGTGCAGGCAATAGCTCATCTATCAATCCGCGTAAGAATTCAGAGTTCCTCATTGAGGGTAACTATTTCGACACAGGAGTCAAAAAATACTACAGTGAGAGCAGTGCCACATCCGTAACCTGGGATACCAACAACTACATTGCAGAGGCCAGCAGCCTGCCTGCATCCAAGGGTACTATAGTCACAATGCCTTACACTTATAGTGTCATTCCGTATGCTGACGTGCCAGCATTCGTGCAGGAACAGGCCGGTGCAACGTTGCCTTACACCAGCAGCGAAGTCCCCACTCCCGACACAGAGGCAAAGAACTATTCCGTTATGTTCAACGGTACTGACACAGAGTCTGAGAGCGGATACTTCACCTTCGGCGACGCTTCCAACAAGCACAACTTTAACCCCAAATTCACTGGTAAGTACAACGGCATCGCTTACGAGCAAGGTCTGAAGATGGAAGGCTCGACACTCATCCAGTTCACTACCACAGCAGCTACGTCAACGGTCGTCATCGTGCAGTCGACATGGAGCGACAATACACTGAAGTTCGATGGCACAGAACTCGATGTCAACACCGCCTCAACACCTGAAGGTAGTGAGGGAGTGCGCGTTTACACCATTCCCAGTATTGGGGCTGGCACGCATAACATTACCCGCGGCTCTGGCGAGAGCGGAGTGCTCTATGTGGAAGTCCGCGAGGCCGGCACATCGTCCATCGAAAGCGTCGCCACACCATCGGATGTCACCGCTACGGAATACTACTCGCTCGACGGACGTCGCTTGGCTGAACCACAGCGGGGCATCAACATCCGCGTGGAGCGCATGGCCAATGGCAAGACCGTCACAACGAAGGTCATCAAATAATCACCAGATTTCTGGACAATATCCGCGCAGGGCAGGCAACAAAAAGGCTTGCCCTGCGTCATTTTGCACTAATTGCCAAAGAGAGTGGCTCCCGCCTTGGCCTTAACCACTTCGGGTACTGCGCTACATGGGGCAACCGTATAGTCGTAAGGAACGGTAACAGCGTCACCGATTGACGAAGGCAGAGTGGCAGCCTCGGAGATATGGTTGTCTGCTGTCCAGGTTACGGCTATTGCTCCGTCCTGACTGTAATATCTCTTCACACCCTTGTCGAAGTAATTGCCCTCAATGAGAAATTCCGAGTTCTTGCGCGGATTGATGCAGTTGCTGGCGGTAGTGCTGGTATAATAGTTGTTCAGCATGTGTATCTTTCCCACACGCGCCATGGGCATACGCTGTTTGCAACCCTCGCCCCACCAGTTGAAGGCAAAGGTAGTATTCAAGAAACCGACTTTCTCTCTGTCGCTATAGCCCACGAGGTTGGTGTTCTGGTGCATATACGAACGCTCAGTATAGCTGAAGGTACACCAGCTGACAGTGATGAAGTCTGCCTGATTGTTAATGTCAAAGTTGCCGTCCATACCGTCCTGGAATGCACAGTGGTCTATCCAGCAGTTTGTCGACCCGCTGCACGTCAGCAAGTCGCTGCCTCCCACGTCGACAGACCCCGGTCCTACGAAAGTGATGTTACGTACGATGATGTTGCTACACTTGCGAAGTGACAGCACGCCGGCATTGCGGAACAGCTCTGTCGAGTCGCCCGTCATCTGGATCAAAATCTTCCGTGTGTTGTATTCAGCCTCCTCACGTACCCTGGCACCATTGGGCAAGATGCCGCCGCCACCACTGGTACTCATCGAGGGAACACCTGCCTCGTCCAGTGTCCTCTTCATGGCCGGAGTCATGTGCCAGCGGGTACAGAGCCGCGCATGATTGATGCCCAGCAGCGTCTTGTTATCTAAAGTGATGTCCACCTTTCCAGCCACAAAGAAGTCGCCCTTCGAACCGTCCAGGATGATGACATCGTGATGCCTGATGGCACGTTCTATTGTCTTTTCCATGTCAACATCCGCACCCTCGGATGTCAGCACAGCCACTTTCCCGGCAAAGCCTTCAGGTAGGGGGTAAGCACAACAACCACCGCCTGTAACCTGATACGTACAAGCAGCATTGCTACGAGAGGCAACGGTACAGAAGCCAAAGGGCTTGTTCTGGTCGTAGTCAGCAGCAGAGACCGTTAATGCCAATGCCAAAAGGGAAATCACTACAGTCTGTTTCATATCGCACGGTTAGTTTAGTTTGCAAATATACGAACTATTTCTAACACTGCAAAAGATTTAGGAGTAAAAAATTTCTTCCCGCGTACAAACAGGCAATAAAACCGACGGGATTGCGTTTATAAGGATAGTATGCGACAGAAACTTCACCTTATTATATATATAGCTGTGGCGGCCATGCTCCTGACGGGGTGTGGTGCTGAGCAGGCCATGAAGAAGGGCGATCAGTTCTATGCGCTGGGCGAATACTTCGACGCGGCCACGCAATATCGCAAGGCTTATTCGCAGACGCCAGCCAAGGAGCGTACACTGCGAGGACAGCGAGCCTTGAAGATGGCTGAGTGCTATCGTCGCATCAACTATACCCAGAAGGCCATTGCTGCCTATAACAATGCCATCCGCTATAAGCAGACGGACTCGCTGACACATCTGCATCTGGCTCAGCAGCTGATGAAGAACGGCAACTACAAGGAGGCTGCCAAGCACTTCCAGACCTTCATCGACAGTACCTCCAGCCAATCACCCCTCATCTCGTTAGCCAAGGCGGGCCTGCGCTCTGCGCAAAAGGCTCCGCAATGGAAGAAAGACGGCTCAGACTATACTGTCAAGCGAGAGAACTTCTTCAACTCCCGACGTGCCGACTACTCGCCCATGCTGGCTGGCGACGAGAACAACCAGCTCTTCTTCACCTCCACGCGAAACCAGGCCAAGGGCGATGAGTATAGTGGCATCACAGGAACCAAGAATGCTGACATCTTCTTCTCCCAGAAAGACGACAAGGGCAAATGGCAAAAACCCGAGGCCATCGACTCGGAACTGAATACCGACGACGACGAGGGAGCCTGTTCCTTCTCACCCGATGGCCGCACCATGTATCTGACGCAGTGCAAGACCGACCCCAGCTATCCCCGCTACGCCACCATCGTCACCAGCAACCGCTCGGATGCCGCCTGGAGCAAGGCTACGGAGCTGAAGCTGTCACGCGACACCCTGTCGGCCTACGCCCATCCTGCCGTGTCGCCCGACGGACAGTGGCTCTACTTCGTCAGCGACATGCCTGGTGGCATGGGTGGCTACGACATCTGGCGCGTCCGCCTGACGACAAGTGGCGTAGGAGGGGTAGAGAACCTCGGCGCACCTGTCAACACCCCCGGCGACGAGATGTTTCCCACCTTCCGTCCTAATGGAGACCTCTACTTCTCGAGCAACGGACACGAAGGACTGGGAGGCCTTGACATCTATATCGCTCGTGCCATAGATAATGTCAGCAGTGAGGACTCCCTCGCACTACGCACCACAGGATATACTCTCATCCACCCAGGATTCCCCCTTAACTCGCAGGGTGACGACTTTGGCATGACCTTCGAGGGACTCAAGAACCAAGGTTTCTTCTCGTCGAACCGTGGCGACGGCAAGGGCTGGGACCACATCTTCTCGTTCTACAACCCCGAGATTATCCAGACCGTCAAGGGCTGGGTCTATGAGCAGGACGGCTATGAGCTGCCTGCCGCACAGGTCTACATGGTGGGCAACGACGGCACCAACCTGAAGCTAAGCGTCAAGGGTGATGGTTCGTTCACCCAGGTGATCAAGGCTGGAGTGGACTATGTGTTCCTGGGAACCTGTAAGGGTTTCCTCAACCATCAGGAGCAGTTGCGCGTAGAGCCTGTCAAGAAGTCGGAAGAGTACGTCCTGCAGTTCCCCCTGGCCAACATCATGGCGCCTGTCTTGATAGACAACATCTTCTACGACTTCGACAAAGCCACCCTCCGCCCTGAGTCTACCGAGGCTCTGGACCAGTTAGTGAAGCTGCTGGAGGAGAACCCCAACGTCACCATCGAACTGAGTGCACATACGGACTATCGCGGTTCTGCGGAATACAACAAGCGACTCTCGCAGCGTCGTTCAGAGTCAGTCATCAAGTACCTGATAGAACACGGCATAGCCAGCGACCGCCTGACGCCCGTGGGCTATGGTAAGGAGAAGCCGAAGACCATCAAGAGAAAACTGACGGAGAAATATCCCTTCCTAAAAGAAAACGATGTCTTGACGGAAGAATACATCAAGACACTCGATGAAGAGGAACAAGAGGAGTGCAACCAGCTGAACCGCCGCACTGAGTTCAGGGTGCTGCGAACCACCTACGGGCTTTTTGACAAGACGAAAGGGAATAGTGAGAAGTAAGACTTCACTTCACCTTTAAGACAACCTCGCCCACCCCGACGAACAACAGCCCGAACACTACTGTAGCCAGCATCAGAGGATTGAAGCTGACAGACTCTATGGTCCACGTGCGCAGCAACACCTCCAGCTGAACAGACAGCAGTTCCCAGCCATGGCACACAACAAACAGCACAGCAAATACCACGATGCAGAACATGGTCCACAACCTGTTGAACCAGTTGATGCGCGACGGCAAGCGCTGCATCACCCGCTCCGTGAAACCGTTGTCTGCTATCTGCTGCCGGGCAGCGTCACTGAAAAACTGCTGCAACAAGAGGTCGTTATCTTCTGTCATATCCATTTTTCCTTAAATAGTTTGCCATTTTCTCCTTGCCTCTGGAGAGGTGCGACTTGACCGTCCCCTCCTTCATCTGTGTAATCTCAGCTATCTTGGCTATGTCGTAGCCGTCGATGAGCTGTAGTGTGATGCACGTCCGCTCGTCAGGCTTCAGCAAGGCCAGAGCGGAGTAGATGTCTATTGCTATGGGCTGCTGGCTGCTGATTGCCGGCTGCTGCCTTTCCGCCAACTGCCAGTCGCTGACGGCTGGCTGCCGCCTGCGGGTATAGTCGTAGAACACATTATAGGCGATACGCATCAGCCACGTCTGAAACGAGGCCAGCCCGCGGAAGGAGGCTATATTAGTGTATGCCTTGATGAACGTGTCCTGTGACATGTCGTCACTCAACTGACTGTCTCCCAGTGTCTGGTTCAAGAAGAAGCGACGCACAGGTGACTGGTATCGGCGCACAAGCTCATCGAAAGCTTTCTTGTTGCCGGATACCGCCACCTGGGCTACGAGAGATATGTCAGTTGCGTTTTGCATTTACGGCCTTACTATGCTATTCTTGGCAGGTATGATAATCCATGCAACGATATAGAAGGGGATACCTGCGAAGGCTGTAAAGATGGTCAGGGCCGCATAGCCCAAACGCACAGCCACAGGGTCGAAGTCCATATACTCTGCAAATCCTGCACACACACCGCCGAATACGCGGTCATCACTGCGCTGAAGTTTCTTTGTCATAATTGTTTTGTATTAAGTCGTTATTTCTTTCTTCTCTTTTCTGTGCCGTCTTCGAGGCAAACACCTTGCCCAGCCCGATGCAGAACACCAGCGCTCCGATGCCGAAGCCTACCTCGCCGGCAGCATAGCCCAGGAATATCATCAAGCCCACGCCCACAAAGCACTGGCGCATGCCCTTCTGGTACTCGTCTTCAAGATTGGAGGGCGAGTTCTCGTTCAACAGCTGCTCGGGAATGGGCTGCCCCTGCTGCATCGCCATCTGTGCCAGGCGCATCTTCTGCTTGCGGTTCTTGTTGATGAAGTAGAACAACGCAATGATGATGATCAGGGGGGCCAGCACGAAGATGATGAACAGCACGCCCAACACCAGCAGCACGCCGGCAGTGTCCTTGGAATCCCAATTGAAGATAGTGCGGCTGAAGGCCCTCTCTATCCGCTCGTCGACATCGTCTTCGTCGGCCATCCAGTCGTCGGCCGTTGTTGACGCAGCTGTCGAGGTTGTATCCGAGAACACCTCCACGGCATCCTTGTTCGTCGAATCCACCAGTTCCTCCTGCTGAGGAGTGTGCCGGTGCTTCTGTGCTGCTGCCTGCAACCCGCTTGAGAGGGTCAGCAGCAAGGTCATTGTCATTAGAACTTTTTTCATATCAGTAGTGTTTTATTATAATGTTTAATTTTACCTGTTTGACGCAACAAGTTGCCAATTAGTTGCAAAGATACGATTTTTTTTTGTACTTTTGCAGGCAAATGGCAGAATTACCTCTTGCATTCACGGACTCCACCCGCCTGCTGATGGGGGACGAACGCTTCGAGCGCTACCTAAGGTCGTTCGAGGAGGATACTCCCGTGAGCATCCGTCTTAATCCCATGAAGACAGCGGAAGGCAGGTTGCAGCTGGCAGTCAGCCATGAGCCGGTGCCTTGGTGCCGGCAGGGCTTTTACCTGAAACAGCGCCCTCAGTTTACTATGGACCCCCTGCTCCACGCCGGCTGCTACTATGTGCAAGAGGCCGCCTCGATGTTTTTGGACGAAGTCATCAGGCAGTTCACTATGAACTATGAACAGGCCCTCGACCTTTGTGCCGCTCCCGGCGGCAAGTCGACGCTGCTGAGGGCGGCGCTGCCCGAGGACTGTGTGCTCTACTCGAACGAACCCGTCCGCAATCGTGCCAACATCCTGGCAGAGAACGTCAGGAAATGGGGCTATGCAAACCATGTCGTCACCAACTGTTACCCTCGCGACTACAGAAAGTCCGGGATGAAGTTCGACCTGATACTCTGCGACCTACCCTGCTCGGGCGAAGGCATGTTCCGCAAGGACGAGTCCACCATCCGGGAGTGGAGCCCCCAGCAGGTGGAGAAGTGCCGGCAGCTGCAGCGCGACATCGTCAGCGACGCCTGGGAGTGTCTCAACGAAGGGGGCATGCTGATATACAGCACCTGTACCTTTAATACAAGAGAGAACGAGGAGAACATCCGCTGGATACTGGACACCTATGACGCAGAGGTGCTACCCGTCGACACAAAGCCCGAATGGCACATCACGGGCTCGCTGCTGGAAGGTTTCAACGAGCCTGTCTACCGCTTCATTCCCGGCATCACACACAGCGAAGGACTCTTCCTCTGTGTCTTGCGCAAGGGAGGCAGACCCTCCCCCATCACTTCCCCTTCGGGGGGAGGAAGGGAGGGGGCTGTAGGGCACTGTCTGGTTTCGCCTGTCCCCATCACCTCCCCTTCGGGGGGAGGAAGGGAGGGGGCCGTCTCACTCTCCTACCCTCAGGCCATCAGCTACCTGCGCGGCGAAGCCCTCGTGCTACCTGCCGACACCCCACGGGGCGAAATCACCTTCAGCTTCATGGGCCTTCCCCTCGGACTGGCCAAGAACATCGGCAACCGCGCCAACAACCTCTATCCCAAACCGTGGCGCATCAAGACCACACATACACCCACTGAATACGAACCCATACTTAAACAGATATGAAACAATACTTAGACATACTGAATCGCATCCTGACCGAAGGCACCCGGAAAGGCGACCGCACAGGAACAGGCACCATCAGCATCTTCGGCACACAAAGCCGCTATAACCTCGACGACGGCTTCCCCCTGCTGACCACCAAGAAGCTATATCTGAAAGGCATCATCTACGAGCTGCTGTGGTTCCTCAAGGGCAGCACCAACATCCGTTTCCTGCAGGAAAACAACGTACACATCTGGGACGAGTGGGCCGACGAGCATGGCGAACTCGGGCCCGTCTACGGCCACCAGTGGCGCTCATGGCCCGACTACGACGGAGGCGTCATAGACCAGATACAATACGTGGTAGACCAGCTGAAGACCAATCCTGACTCGCGCCGCATGATAGTCTCTGCCTGGAATGTGGCCGAGGTCAACAAGATGGCTCTGCCCCCCTGCCATACCATCTTCCAGTTCTACGTCGCCGGCGACCGCCTGTCGCTGCAGCTCTATCAGCGCAGTGCCGACACCTTCCTCGGCGTACCCTTTAACATTGCCTCCTATGCCCTACTGCTGCAGATGATGGCCCAAGTTACGGGCTTCAAGCCTGGCGACTTCATCCACACCACAGGCGACACCCACCTCTACCTGAACCACCTGGAACAGGCCCGCCTGCAGCTCACCCGCGAACCACGACCCCTGCCCACCATGAGGCTTAACCCCGACGTGAAAAGCATCTTCGACTTCCGCTACGAAGACTTCCTGCTCGAAGGCTACGATCCCCATCCGCACATCAAGGCAGAAGTGTCGGTTTAGTTTAAAGTTTAAAGTTTAGCGTTTAGAGAATGATGATTTCTATTATTGCCGCCGTGGCCAAGAACAGAGCCATTGGTTTCGAGAACAAGCTCATCTACTGGCTGCCCAACGACCTGAAGCGCTTTAAGGCGCTGACCACGGGTCATACTATCATTATGGGGCGCAACACCTTCGACTCACTGCCCAAGGGTGCGTTACCCAACCGTAGGAATGTGGTGCTGTCAAGAAGCGTCAAGGAGCTGCCCGGGTGTGAGGTGTACCCCTCACTCGACGAGGCCCTGCAGAGCTGTAAGCCCGAGGAGGATATCTATATCATCGGTGGGGCAAGGGTCTACCGGCAGGCCATCAGCAAGGCCGACCGGCTGTGTCTGACTGAAGTCGACGACATTCCCGCCCAGGCCGACACCTTCTTCCCCGACTACAGCGACTGGCAGGAAGCCGGCAGGGAAACCCACCAGAAGGACGAGCGTCACGAATACGAATATGCCTTTGTGGACTATCTAAGGGCTTAGTGCGATTCACTTCCTGCCCTTCTTGGTGGCCGAATAGTTGATGTTCAAGGCACCGGCCTTTCGCAGTTCCTGCTTCACGTCGTTGATGATACCCATCTCGGTATCGCGGTCGGCACGAATGCTGACGACCATGTGCTGACGGTCGTCTTCCGACATTCTGGCACGCTCTGCAGCAACCTCGTTCCCCAACTGTTCCAAGGTGACATAGCGGTCGTTGAGCTGTATGCGAGGCTCGTCACCGACAATCTCGCCCTGCCCGTTCACAGGCTTGCCAATAAAAAGATAGACGATGCTGGACTTGCGCGTCTTCTCCAACTCCGTACCTTGTGGCACCGCATAGCGCACCATAGGCTTCACCTCACGCATGTGGGTGACAATCATGAAGAAGAACAGCACGGTGAAGATGAGGTCGGGCATGGCAGCCATGTTCAGCCCAGGCACCTCACGATTGGTCTGACGGAAGCGGCTCATGGCGTACCTCCTTTCTCTCTTTGAGAGTGTGGCGTTGCCATCTCCGGGTCTCCGTATGGCTGACCCTCGCTGATGCGCTGTGGATAGCGCTGCATGATGTCCTCCAACTCTTCCTGCGAACACTGCTCCAGCGCATGTCCGTACTGCCGGCGTGCCATCTTCTCGCGCAAGGCACGGTAGGCTGCCACCACGGCGTTCTGCATCTCGAAATAGGCATCGTAGCTGGTGTGGCGGTCTGCCTGCACGGCAATGATATGGCGGTCTGTCTGGCGCGAAGCCACAAACGACTCCACCTGCTGTTGCAGTTCCGCGTAGTTCACGGCACGGTCGTCGCAAAAGAGGGAGTCACGCCCGTCGAGCCGTATCTGGAGCACGTCGCTGCGGTGCACGTCGCGCAGCTCCTGCTGCTCGTCGTCTATAGGAGCTAACCTGCGTCCTAATCCCTTGTCGCTGTCCATCGACGATGTCACCAAGAAGAACACCAACAGCATGAACGAGATGTCTGCTGTCGACGTGGTATTCAGCTCGGGAACCTCCCTATGTCTTCTACGGATGAACACGCTGCAACATATGAACTATGAACTGTGAACTCTACTGACGGTTCTCCATCCAGAACGAGCGTACTGCAGAGACTATCGTCACAACAACAGCAACACCCAACACGATATACATGAGCCACAGCATGACCTCTGCTAAAAGAAAACTACCTGCCTCCCTCATAGTCCTTAACCTTTAACCGTGAGATACTATCCATCAGCGTGATGGCGCTCTCCTCCATCTGAGCCGTCAGACGCTCTATCTTCGAGAGGATATAGTTATAGAAGAATTGCAGCACGATGGCCACGATGATGCCGAAGATGGTCGTTATCAGCGCCACCTTCATACCTTCAGCCACAATCGTCGGGCTGATGTCGCCCGCCGTCTGAATGCGGTCAAAGGCCATCACCATACCGATGACGGTGCCTAAGAACCCCAACGAGGGCGCCACGGCAATGAACAGCCGTATCCACGTACAACCCTTCTCCATGTTCGACACCTGAAGCGACCCGTAGTTCGTCAGCTGGCGGTCAATCTGTTCCAAGGGCTCCTTGACGTGCAGCAGACCCTGATAGCAGATGCTGGCCACGGGTCCGCGTGTGTCGCGGCAGATGTCCTTGGCACCCTCCACGTCGCCCAGCTCCAACTTGGCGTCGATTCCCTTCATCAGCCGCCTGGCGTTCACCTCCGACAAGGTCAGGTATATCAGGCGCTCTATGCAGAATGCCAGACCTAACACCAAGGCCAGCGCCACCAACGACATGAAGCCCGCCGAGCCCTCCATGAACTTGCGCTTCAGCTGTTTGTGCAGTCCGCCGCCCTCTTCCGCAGCCTCATTGTCTGTGCCGGACAGCTCTTCGCTGATTGCAGCCATGGCCGAGTCTGCCGACAGCATATCGTAGGCTGCGGAGTCTGCCGCCACCATGCTTGTATCCGCTGCCGGCTGCTGCTGTGCCATCTCACCCTGAGATTGTGGCGCCGCAATCAAGCCACTTGGAACAGCTAACAGTACTGCCAACAAGGACAAAATAACGATTCTTTTCATTTGCTTTCCTTGAATTTGCCTGCAAAGATAGTGAAAACCGAGCGAAATGCAAAGAAAAAATACATTTTTCTTTTATTTCCAGAGCGCAACATGACAGCGGACGGGGCACAACTTGGCAGCAAACCGGGCGCGAAACGGCAGAGGACGGGGCGCGACACGGCAGAGGACGGGGCAAAAGTCCCTTCAGCCTCCTCCCTTTTTCTTTGGTGACAGCACCTTAGGGCTCCATCATCTTCCGGATGGCCATTTCCAGCTGCGGGTCACGTCCGTTGATATAATCTTCTGGGGTATTATAGACCTCGATATCAGGCTGTAGCTCATGATTCTCCATATACCGGCCCTGCATATCCTTCTTGCCTACCTGCGGAATACCGAAAACCATAGTGGGGTCCATCAGTGTCTCCCACCATACGGAGGTTGCTGTTCCTGCTACGGCAGAGCCGATGAGAGGACCGATGCCCAGCTCACGATAAACCCACGGGAAACCTGAGCCATTGCTGTAGCAGTCTTCGTTCATCAGCACACACGACTTTCCCACCCACTTGTTCAAGGGGTCACGGCCTACATAACGCCCTCGGGGCACGAAGTTGTGATAGAGGCGTCCGCTAAGCAGGGTACAGAGGTCGTCGTGAAGCCAGCCCCCGCCATTATAGCGTTCGTCCACGATAACCGCCTTGCGATTGCGGTTCCTGTCGCTCAGCAACTCGCTATAGACCTCACGGAAGCCGGCGCTGTTCATGGACTTGATGTGCACATAAGCCACCTGACCGTCTGACAGGCTGTCGACCAGCTGGCGGTTACGGTCAACCCAGCGCTTATAGACAAGGGTACTGAGCTGCGACTGGCTGACAGGTTTGACGACGACGTCGAAGGCCTGTCCTCCCTGCGGCTTGCGAACGGTGACACGGACGGGCTTGCCGGCCTTGCCGTCCAGCATCCAATTATAGTCCTCGCCGGCCTTGATGGCGTGACCGTCAATCTGCTCGATGACACATCCCGGGGTGACACCTGTCTTCTTAACGGCAAAGGGGCCACGCTTGATGACTTCCTGCACCCGCAGGCCATCGCCCTGGTAAGAGGAATCGAAAAACAGGCCAAGGCTGGCAGTCTTGAGGGCGGCACCTTCCGGATAGTAGCGGGCTCCCGTATGCGAACCGTTCAACTCGCCCAGCATCTCACTCAGCATATCGCGGAAGTCGTGATTGTTGTTGATGTGAGGCAGGAAACGCTCGTAGACCTTGCGATAGCCTTCCCAGTCGACCCCATGAATGTGAGGGTCGTAGAACTTGTCCTTGACCTGCCGCCAAACATGGTTGAACAGATACTGACGCTCCTGGTAGGGCTGCCAGCAGAAGGGAGCCTCGAAGCTGACAGACTCCTGCTTGTTCTTGGCAAGGTCCAGCTTCTTGATGCCTCGCGACACCAAATAGAGGTGTTTGAAGTCCTTGTCAGCCTGCATATTGCCCCGGCCAACACCTTTCATCACCAGCTCCGTCTTCTTTTCACGAAGGTTGTGCATCCACAGGTCGTAGCCGTCTTCGAAAGCCGCCTGGTAGTAGAGCGTATCGCCACCCGGCGAGAGAATGGCATCGCCCAAATGGCTGGAGTTGGCTGTCAGTCGGACAATGCGGTCACGGGCATTCTCAAAGTCAAACGCGAGGACAGGAGCGGGTTTCTCCTGTTCCTTCTTGTTCTTGTCCTTCTTCTTGCCCTTGTCCTTGTCGCTGTCTTTACCGGCCTTCCTGGCTTCCTTGTCGGCCTCGTCGCGAAGCTCCTTTTCCTCCTTGGTCATACGGAAACGCTCATAAGCGTCAAGGTCGAAGAACATCATGTAGACATCTTCCTCGGCTCCCCAACTGCCATGACTGCGATAGCCAGCACGGTCGCTGGAATAGATGACGGCCTTGCCGTCCAGCGCCCATTTGGCATTGGAATCGCTGTAACCACTGTTAGTCAGGTTATGGACCTCACCATTGCCTGAAGCGCTGACCATAGCCACATCAGGACTGTTCCAGCCGCCTACGCCGATGTAGCTGCAAAGCAGCCAGCGACTGTCAGGGCTCCACTCGAACCAGAGGTCGCCATCAGAGTAAGAATATTGGTATTTGCCGTCGAGCACGGTGCGAACAGCCTTTGTTGCCAGGTTCATGACCTTCAGGTCGCCCCGGTCTTCGAAGAAGGCGAGTTCCTTGCCGTCAGGACTGTATTGGGGCTGTTGCGAAGTCACACTGGTATTGGTGAGCCGTTCCTCCCTGATGTCAGTGGCATAGGCAAACTGTTTCTCCTGCTTGTCGGTTATCGTCGACTGATATATCTGCCATACGCCGGCACGCTCCGCGGCATACGCCAGACTGCGCCCGTCGGGCGAAAAGCTCAGGTTACGCTCCTGCTCAGGAGTATTGGTAATCTGACGGGTGGTCTTATAGTCAACGGAGGTCACATAGACATCGCCATGAAGGACGAAGGCCACTTCCTTGTTCTTGGGTGACACGCAGATTTCCGTTGCTCCGCTGTCCACAATACGGCGTACCAGGTCTTGGTCAGTACGGTCTGCCAAAATACAGACGCCAACCTTCTGTTCCGTCCCTTTCCTGTTTATATAGACCTCGCCATCGTAGCCATAACATAGTGTACCGTCATTGGAAACGGTCAAGAAACGAACAGGGTTCTTCTGGTGGTGTGTCACCTGGTGCTCGTCTGTCCCGTCAAGGTTGCGCTGCCAGACATTAAACGTACCGTCGCGCTCAGTCAGGTAGTAGAAAGACTGTCCGTCGGGAGCCCACACCGGATTACGGTTCTCGCCACGGAAGGTTGTCAGCTTCTGGAACTGGTCGCCCCGCTTCAGCCAGACGTCACGAGTGACAGCACTCTGATGGTGCTTACGGAACCAGTCCTCATAGCCCTTACAGTCATGGTAGAGTATATCGCCCCGCCCATTGACACTGATATTCTCCATGGTGACAACAGAGAACAAGCCAGGGCGTCCGCCCTTGGTACTTACCTCATAGACTTGCGGAAAGACAGTTTCAGGCAGCAGGCTGGTTTGAGCGGTTGACATCTGGGCACTGCTATAGAGCACATGCTCATTATCGAGAAAAGCAATGGGTATCTCATTGGCGCTATGAGTGGTCAGTCGCTTGGGAGAACCACCATGACGATTCATGACATAGACGTCCATGCTGCCCTCACGGTCGGAAGCAAAAGCAATCTGCTGGCCGTCAGGACTCCATACGGGAATGGCGTCGTAGGCAGCATTGGTGGTTAACTGGCGTGCCTGTCCACCACCAGAAGATACGGTAAAGAGATCGCCTTTGTATGAAAACACGATGGTCTGACCATCGGGAGAAATGGCCGGATAGCGCATCCACAGCGGAGTTGTTTGTGCAGAGACGGCCAAAGAGACCGTCATGAGCATGACGGCTGAGAAAAGTTTCTTCATAAGCTATTAGTTGTTAGGATTCCACGTGTCGTGAAGGGTGAAGACGCGCTCGGGCGTAATCTGCTGTGCCTCTTTCTTCGTCAGCTGGCGGCTCCAGGCGACCCGGCTGTCGGTAACAGCACCCTCGCCACGGTTGCCGTACTCCATGTAACGGGCTGTCTTGACGGCTTCCGGACGCCACTGGTGCCAACCTTCAGGTCTGATCTGGCGAGGCAGGTCGCAGTTCATGAACAGCGTATAGCCATAGTCGCGCCAAGGACGTCCAAGATAGACCTTGTCGACGTTCTCTGCTGCAGTGACGCGGCAGTTATTGAATATGTAGCCATAAGGGACATCCTGCGGCGTGGAGGCCGCCGTGATATACGAGTTGGCCTTGCAGAAGATGTCGCAGTTCTCGAACCACGCCGTCGATGGGCCGAAGACGAAGTCGGTGGTGCCCTCTATGTAGCAGTCCCTGAAATAGTGACGGCATTTGGCGTTGCCCGTATAGATGGTGTCCTGATGGCCCAGGAAGCGGCAGTTGACGAAGGTCAGGCAGTCGCCTTCGGTGTGCAGTGCCACGGCCTGTCCCAAGCGGGCCGAGTTGTTCTCGACGGTGATATTCTTCAGGGTGATACGGCTGCCCTGAATCTTCAGCGTATAGGTGCGGAAGGTGCCCATTCCCTTGCCTGTCGCGGGAAGGAGGATGTTGGCATGGTCGTCCCATGTGATGACGGTGTTGTCACGGTCCTCGCCGCAGATTTCTATGTTGGTAAGCCACTGGGGAACGACGAGCTTTTCCTTGTAGGTGCCTTTCTTGACGTAGATGACCTTGTGGTAGTCCATGAAGGCACGGCACACCTCGAGGGCCTCTGCCACGTTGCGGAACTGTCCTGTCCCGTCACGGCTGACGACCAGGGTGTCGGGGTTGTCGTAACTGTCTTTTGCCTGCATGGTGCCCACACCACACAGAATACAGATAATGCTGATTAGTTTTCTCATAATTTTTAGTTATTTATTTAAGTTTCTTGCCCCTTCCCTCTTTGAGAGTGTGGCGTTGCAATGCAATGCTCCTTGCCCCCTGCTCCTTGCCCCTAATCTGAATTACATGATTTGCATGACTTCCTGCAGTCCCTCGACCTCCTTGAGGGCGCTCATGATCTCGCCCACGTTCTCGCGGTCGTGGACCCGCAGCTCTATGCTGCCGTCGAAGACGCCGTCCTCACTGTTGAAGGTCAGCTTGTGGATGTTGACATTCATCTGTGAGGAGATGATGCGCGACACGTCCATCAGTATGCCCACACGGTCGATGCCCTGCAGGCGGATGGTGGCATCGAAGAACATCTGCTTGTGCATGTTCCACTTGGCATCGAGGATGCGGTTGCCGAATCCGCTCTTAAGCTTGTCGGCCACGGGACAGGCACGCTTGTGAATCTCTATCTGGTGCTTGTTGTCGATATAGCCCAGGATGTCGTCGCCGGGGATGGGGTGGCAGCAGTGCTTGAACTTGTACTGTCCGATGTTCTCCTCGCTGATGTAGATGGGCTTCTTGCGGTTGAACTTCTCAGGCACGGTAAACAGTTCCCTCTCCTGGTCCTTGTCCCTTGCCCCCTGCCCCTTGCTTCGTCCCAGGAAGGGCACTAGCTTGCGCCAGCCTTTCTTGCCGCCGCCGCTGTTCCTGCCGCTCAACTCGTCGATGTCCTTCTCGCCCAAGAGTATGGTTTTCTCGCCCAAGGCTAGGAAGAAGTCCTCGCGACGGCTGACATCATGGAACATGGCCAGCTGGTCGATGACAGCGGGCGTGTTCTCGATGTTGTTCTTCTTCAGGAATTCGCTGACCAGGTCTTCGCCCTTCTTCTGCATCTCGCGGTTGTCACGACGCAGGACGGCCTGAATCTTGGCTTTTGCCTTGGCCGTACTGACGACGTTAATCCATGCAGGTTGCACGTGCTGCGACTTCGAGGTCAGTATCTCGACTTGGTCGCCGCTCTCCAGCTTATGGCTCAGGGGCACCAACTTATGGTTGACCTTGGCACCGATGCAATGAGAGCCTAAGAATGTGTGAATGCTGAAGGCGAAGTCGAGTGCGGTACAACCGGCAGGCAGCGTGCGAATCTCGCCCTTGGGGGTGAAGACGAAAATCTCGGAGGCAAAGAGGTTCAGCTTGATGGCATCCAGGAAGTCCATGGCGTCGGGCTGGGGGTCGTCCAGGATTTCCTTGATGGTGCGCAGCCAGTCGTTCAGCTCGTTCTCATCCTCCGTGTATTCCTCGTTCTCCTCGCCCTCCTTGTATTTCCAGTGGGCGGCAAAGCCCTGCTCCGCTATCTCGTCCATGCGGTCGGAACGTATCTGCACCTCTATCCAGCGCCCCTGCTTCGACATTAGCGTGACATGCAGTGCCTGGTAGCCGTTGGCCTTGGGATGGGAGAGCCAGTCGCGCAGACGGTCCGGGTGGGACTTGTAGATTTTCGAGATGGCCACATAGATGTTGAAGCACTCGTTGATTTCCTCCTCTCGCCTGGCCGGGGTAAAGATGATGCGCACCGCCAGTATGTCGTAGATTTCCTCGAACGTCACATGCTTGTTCTGCATCTTGGTCCAAATGGAATAAGGGGTCTTGACGCGCTCCTTTATCTCATACTTGATGCCCATCTGCCGAAGCGATTCCTCGATAGGTGCCGTAAAGCTGTCGAAGAGCTCATGGCGCTGAGCCTCCGTATTCTTCAGCTTCTCCTTGATGCTGTTGTATTCCTCGGGATGTTCGTACTGGAACGAGAGGTTCTCCAGCTCGGACTTGATCTTGTAGAGTCCCAAGCGGTTGGCCAGCGGAGCATAGATATAGAGCGTCTCGCCGGCTATCTTATACTGTTTGTTGGCGGGCTGCGAGGCCAGGGTACGCATATTGTGCAGACGGTCGCAAATCTTGATGAGGATGACACGGATGTCCTCGCTCATGGTCAGCAGCAGCTTCTTGAAGTTCTCCGCCTGGGCTGAAGCCTGCTCGCCGAAGATGCCGCCGCTGATCTTGGTCAATCCGTCGACAATCTGGGCTATCTTGGGGCCGAAGATGTTAGCCAGGTCCTCTACGGTATAGTCGGTATCCTCTACCACGTCGTGCAACAAGGCGGCACAGATGCTGGTAGAGCCCAGCCCCACTTCCTCGCAGGCTATCAGGGCAACGGCAATGGGGTGCATGATGTATGGCTCGCCGGAGAGACGACGTACTCCCTTATGGGCCTGCCGGGCAAAGTTGAACGCCTTGGTGATGATATCCACCTTCTTGCGATGGCGAGAAGCCAGATAGCTGTCCAACAGTCGTTGGAACGCGTCGTTCACCAGTTTCTCGTCAGCGTCGTCACGCATCATCTTATCCTCATCCATAGCTTTTATCTCCTTCTTCTCGTTGACTTGCGTTTCTTGCCGGCCGAAGCGGAACTGCGACGGCTGTACTTGCTGCGCTTGCTTGCTGACGCACGGCGACGGCTGTACTTGCTGCGCTTGCTGTAACGGCCCTTCTTGCCACGTGCATAGCGTTTACTCTTGTGGTAATAGGTCGGGACGTCGTCTTTAACCTCCACCTCCAGACGGTTGCCCAGCAACTCGGCAGCCTTATAGTTGTAGACAGAGTCTTCCAGGTCGATGAACCTGCCCACTTCTGTCTGCGGCAGTCGCAGGGGTGACGGTGCCGTGGCTCCAGGCACCACGTCGCGGCGGTACATGGGATTCAGCGAGCGCAACAGGTCGATATTAATGCCTACCACCTCCGCCACCTGCTCCAGATGGACGTTGCGGTGAACGATGACGGTGTCTGACTTGGCCGGCAGACGGGTGTTCATGGGACAGATGTTATGCAGCGAGTAGTAGGTCATGATATAGTTGGCTGCTATAAAGGCCGGCACATAGCCGCGTGTCTCCTTAGGCAGATAGGGGTAGATGTTCCAATAGTCCTTCACGTTGGCAACCGAGTCCTTGTTGGCTGCCTGCGCACGATGGATAGCCTTGTTGATGTTCTCCGGGCCACAGTTATAGGCGGCTATCACCAAGTTCCAGTCGCCGAATATCTTATACAAGTCGCTCAGGTAGTGGGCGGCAGCCAGCGAAGCCCTCTGCGGGTCGCGGCGCTCGTCTACCAACGAGTTCACATTCAAGCCATACTGCCTACCGGTGCTTAGCATGAACTGCCACAGGCCAGTGGCACCTACACGGCTAACAGCCTTCGGGTTCAGCGCTGACTCTATGACGGGAAGGTACTTCAGCTCCAAGGGCAGCTGATAGATTTCCAGTGCCTCCTCAAAGATAGGCATATAGAAGTTTGAGGCGCCTAACATATAGCTGATAGAGTGGCGAAGGCGCCCGCTGTAGCGGTCGATGAACTTCTGCACCAC
Organism: Prevotella sp.; assembly: GCA_017412705.1. Classification (GTDB taxonomy): domain Bacteria; phylum Bacteroidota; class Bacteroidia; order Bacteroidales; family Bacteroidaceae; genus Prevotella. The sequence goes on along the minus strand of JAFPWS010000066.1, from coordinate 14,025 downwards.
ATCGTTGTAAGCCATCTCCATGATACATGGCATGCGGCTCAGACGCTCAATGTACTCCTCTCTTGAATAGGTAGGATTGACGTCGCTCGTACGACAGTCTGCATCCTCTTCAAGATAGGTTTTCGACATGTAGAGGTTCAGCAGGGAATCCAAGTCATAAGTCATGGCCTCCGGGAACTCAATCACTTCCTCGTTGCCTTCCTGGTCAGTCACTATGATCTCGTCTTCGTCGTCGCTCTCCTCCTCCACTGTCGTTACCACCTGGGCACTCATGGACAGAGGCGTCATGACAAGGAAGGCTGAAAGCATGCACCTTTTTGCCGCCTTGCCCCAAAACACCATATTGCTATTTATCTTCATCGTTCTTTATATGTTTTCACTTTAAAAGTTCAGTTTACAACTCAAACCCAAGGACTGCGAATCCAACAAGCTGCCACCGCCATGATTGGGAATGACGGTAGGCTCAACCTTCAAGCTGAGGTCTTTTGAGATATCGAATGCCGAGAGCTCAGCGTCCACGTAGGCGTCAATCACCGAGATGGCATAGACACCCAGCATGACAAAGAAGCTCATGTCGCGCCAACGGCGGTACTTGTCCTTACGGCTCTTGAATATTTCCTTGTATTTCTCCTCGTTTTCCGGCGTGATAACCCTTCCCAGGTGCAGGAACTTGTTATACGAAGCCGTGCCGGGGTCGTCGTCCATGATGTCCAAATAAGCCTGGGAGTAGTCTTTATACATCATGTTGTTCCACGTCAGCGCATAGATACAGCCAATGAATCCGCCATAGATAATCGGCAGCTTCCAGAACTTGCGATTATATATCTGGCCTGCCCCGGGCAACACCAGAGCCAGCCACAAGGCTCGCTGCGGATTGGGCTTCCAGGTGTTCCAGTCACGCTTTTTCTTTTCCTTTTTGACGACCACGGAGGTTGTATCGGCCATGACCGACAAGGAGTCGCCGGCAACAGACAGGGTGTCTCCCATAAGGATTTTGGCGTCAGCCTTGGCCACGGAGTCCATAACGGCCAAGTCTTCCGTCTGAGCCAGACAGGTCATGCCCGTCGTGAGCATCATGACTATCAGAAACCACTTACCCATTCGCTCCATCCAGTGCGTTCATAATGCGCTCCAGCTGTTCCTCATTGTCAAACTGGATGCTGATTTTACCTTTTCCCTTGGGCGAACAGGTCATCTGTATCTTGGTCTGGAAGAACTGGGCAAGACGCTCCTTCAGCACATTAAACTCCTCGGGAAGCTGTCTCTTGGAGGAAATCCTGCCTTTGGCTGTCTTCACCTCGTCACCACTCTTCAGCGTCTGAACCATTTCCTCGACCTTACGGACGGAGAGCTGTCCCTGCTGCACCTCCTTGAACAGTTTAATCTGCTGCGAGGGACTGTCGATAGCCAACAAGGCGCGAGCATGGCCCATCTCTATCTCATGATTCTTCAGTGCCATCTGTACTTGTGCCGGCAACTTCAACAGGCGCATGTAGTTGGTTACTGCCGCACGGCTTTTGCCTACACGCTCCGATATCTTTGCCTGTGTCATGCCTGTAGCCTCCGCCAAATGCTGATAAGCCAGCGCTATCTCAATGGCATTCAGGTCTTCACGCTGGATATTCTCCACCAGCGCCATCTCCATCACACCCTGGTCCTCCACCGAAACAATATAGGCGGGTATCTTGGTGAGTCCAGCCAACTGAGAGGCACGCCAACGGCGCTCACCGGCAATAATCTGGTATTTCCCGCCTTCGACCTTGCGCAGCGTTACGGGCTGGATGATGCCCAGCTCGCGAATGCTGTTGGCCAGCTCCTGCAAAGCCTCCTGGTCGAACTCACGGCGAGGCTGGTTATGGTTGGGTTCTATCAGGGCTATCTCCACCTCATTGAGGTTTGACGAACCCTCGGTCTTCACATCACTATGTGTATCTATCAGGGCATCCAAGCCGCGGCCTGAACTGAGGTCATCAAGGCCGCGCCCTAAAACGCTTCTGTCATATTTCTTCTTTACAGCCATAATGGTTCCTTAAAACTATGCATTCTTCGAAATTATCTCCTTGGCCAGCGACAAGTGGTTCTTGGCTCCTGTAGACTCTGCGTCGTACAAGATGACAGGCAAACCGTGCGAAGGACTTTCCGAAAGCTTTACGTTACGCTGGATGACGGTCTTGAACACCAGTTCCTGGAAATGGCGCTTGACTTCATCATATATCTGGTTGGCCAAACGGAGACGCGAGTCATACATGGTCAGCAGGAAACCCTCAATCTCCAGCTTCGGATTCAGTTTCTGCTTTATAATCTTAATGGTATTCAACAACTTGGAGATACCTTCCAGCGCGAAATACTCGCACTGTACAGGAATAATCACCGAATCGGCAGCTGTCAGTGAGTTTACCGTAATGAGTCCCAACGACGGAGAGCAGTCTATGAGTATAAAGTCATACTCGTCGCGAACGGACTTCAGCACCTCACCGATAATCTTCTCACGGTTCTGCAGGTTCAACATCTCTATCTCGGCGCCTACCAGATCTATATGACTTGGAATAATATCAAGTCCCTCAATATCAGTAGTATAGATAGCATCACGGACATCTGCCCCGTTGATAATACATTCATACAATGAGCAGTCCACCTCTTGTATGTTAACACCTAAGCCACTGGATGCGTTAGCCTGTGGGTCAGCATCAACAACGAGGACGGTCTTCTCCAGCGTAGCCAGTGAGGCAGCCAAATTAATGGTCGTGGTGGTCTTGCCAACACCGCCTTTTTGGTTCGCTAATGCAATAATCTTTCCCATATTCTTTCTTGCCTTGTGTACATAATAGGTTGCAAAGGTACGAATTTTCTGCGAGATTTTTCCAAATATCAACCTTTTTTAGTAATTTTGCAGCCAAATAGTAGATATTTAATGAAAAATAAGAGACCGTTCATACTGATTTCGAACGATGACGGCTATCAAGCCAAGGGTATAAATGAACTGGTTCGCATGGTGCGTGGCTATGGCGACGTGCTGGTTTGTGCGCCGGATGGCGCCCGCAGCGGCATGGCCTGTGCTTTCTCTGCCACCATTCCCCTTACGCTGACCTTGAGGCACAAGGAGGAAGGTGTCGAGGTGTGGTCGTGCAACGGAACACCTGTGGACAGCGTAAAGATGGCGCTGGCGGAACTATGTCCGAGGAAGCCAGACATGGTGATTGGCGGCATCAACCACGGCGACAACTCGTCGGTCAACACACACTACTCCGGCACGATGGGCGTTACGATGGAGGGGTGCATGAAACACATTCCAAGTGTAGCCTTCTCGCTATGCGACCATCGGGAGGATGCCGATTTCGAGCCCTTACGTCCTTATATAGAAAAGGTAACGCAGCAGGTGCTGAGCGACGGACTGCCGCTCGGTGTATGCCTCAATATCAATTTCCCGCTGCTGACGAAAGAAGGCAAAGATGCCAAGGGCTATCATGGCGTCAAGGTTTGCCGCATGTCCAAGGGTACTTGGGACCAGGAAGTCAGCAAGTTCCACCATCCGCGCGGTTATGACTACTGGTGGATGGTTGGACACTTCCAGAACGATGAGCCTGAAGCCGAAGACACAGACCGTTGGGCATTGGACCATGGCTATGTGGCCATTACGCCTACCCGCGTCGATGTGACAGCCTACGAGGCCATCGATTTGCTCAAAGGTTGGAACCTACAGAAAAGAAAGGAGCCAAGTAGCACATGAAGTATTATCTGATAGTCGGTGAAGCCTCGGGCGACTTACATGCATCGCACTTGATGCAATCGCTGAAGGCACGCGACCCGGAAGCCCAGTTTCGTTTCTTTGGCGGCGACCTCATGACAGCAGTAGGCGGCCTGCGGGTGAAACACTTTCGTGAGCTGGCTTATATGGGCTTCGTACCCGTACTGCTGCACCTGCCAACCATCTTGAAGAACATGAAGATGTGCAAGCAGGACATCAAGCAGTGGCAAGCCGATGTCGTCATCCTCGTAGACTACCCAGGCTTCAATCTCAGCATCGCCAAATACGTGCACCAAGAGGGCATCTGCCCTGTCTACTACTACATCTCGCCAAAGATATGGGCATGGAAGGAATATCGCATCAAGAACATCAAGCGCGACGTTGACGAGCTGTTCTCCATCCTTCCGTTCGAAGTCGATTTCTTTGAGCAGAAACACCACTACCCTATTCACTACGTGGGCAATCCTACGGCACAGGAGGTCAGGGAATTCCTGAAGAACGAGGGCAAGAAGCAGGATATCGCCAAGACAAAGCCCATCATTGCCCTCCTGGCAGGAAGCAGGATGCAAGAGATAAAGGATAACCTGCCCGCCATGATAGAAGCTACAAGCCATCTGGCCGACCAATACGACCTGGTACTGGCAGGTGCTCCCTCTATCGAGCCGTCGTACTATGGCAAGTTCCTTGCCGGCAGTCACGTCAGGCTGCTAATGAACCAGACCTACTCCCTACTCTCACAAGCCACGGCAGCCCTGGTTACCAGTGGTACAGCAACACTCGAGACCTGCATGTTCCGCGTGCCGCAAGTAGTATGCTACGAGACGCCCCTACCCCAACTGATCGGCTTCCTGAAACGCCATTTCATCAAGGTCAGGTACATCTCGCTGGTTAACCTGATAGTCAACCGCGAAGTAGTTCCTGAGCTGGTAGCAGAGACCTTTGGCGCAGAGAATATCAAGCGTAAGCTGGAGGCCATTCTCCCTGGCGGCAAGCACCGCCAACAGATGCTCGACGACTACGAGGAGGTGCATCAGCGACTTGGCGAGAGCCAAGCCCCCGACCGTGCAGCAGATATCATGCTGAAACTATTAAAACGATAATCAACATTTAAACATACGCTATTATGATGAAGCATTTATCTATTTTTGGCTTCAATCCGAAGAAGCACAACGTCAAGACAGAAATGCTGGCAGGACTGACCACGTTTCTAACCATGTCGTACATTCTTGCCGTCAACCCCATCATCCTCAGCGATGCGGGCATGGACAAGGGAGCCGTTTTTTCTGCAACCATCATTGCTGCCGTCGTTGGTACAATGACGATGGCCATTTATGCCAAGATGCCTTTCGCACTGGCCTCCGGTATGGGATTGAACGCCTTTTTCGCCTATACGCTGGTCATCACGATGGGCTACACATGGGAACAGGCTCTGGCGGCTGTACTGCTGGAAGGTTTGGTGTTCATCGTACTGACCATCTTCAAAGTCCGCGAGGCCATTGTCAACTGTATCCCACTCGACCTTCGCTACTCTATCTCCGTTGGTATCGGCCTGTTCATTGCCTTTATCGGCTTGAAGAACGGCGGCATCATTATTGCCAGCGAAGCCACGGTAACAGGTCTGGCTCCCTGGAGTGCCACTTCGCTGGTGGCTATGGGTGGTGTGCTGCTGGGTGCAGTACTGCTGGCCATGAAGATAAGAGGCGCGTTGTTCTATACCATTCTGCTGATGACCGTCGTCGGCATTCCCTTCGGAGTGACGCAGATGCCCAAGACTTTCTCGCTCGTCAGCCTGCCCTCATCGTTAGAGCCCATTGCCTTCCACGTTGACTTCTCACGCTTCATGGTTCTCGACCTCGACTACATCATCGTAGTGATGACGCTGCTCTTCATGGATCTGTTCGACACCATCGGCACACTAATGGGTGCCTCGATTGGCGCAGGAATGGTCGACGAGAACGGCAACGTGCCCAACCTGAACAAAGCCCTGATGGCTGATGCCGTCGGTACGACGGTTGGTGCTCTCTGTGGTACATCAACCGTTACCACCTATGTAGAAAGCACAACAGGTATTGCCGAGGGTGGCCGAACGGGTTTAACGTCGTTTACGGTAGCCATGCTCTTCTTTGTAGCCCTGTTCTTCTCGCCAGTCTTCCTGATGATTCCTGCCGCAGCCACCACAAGTGCGCTCTTTCTGGTAGGTGTAATGATGATGCGCCCAGTGTTGCACATCGACTTCGTGCACTTCCGCACCGGAATGCCATGTTTCGTTACGATGATGATGATGCCTTTCACAGCCAGCATCTCTGAAGGTATCGTCCTGGGGATGCTCTCTTATATCATCGTGAAGGTCTGCATCGGCGAAGGCAAGCAACTGTCGTTGTTCATGTATATCTTAGGTGTACTTTTCGTACTGAAATATATTGCTCCAATGATTTAACTTAACCCATCTGATAAAGAATTTATGAAGAAAACTATCTTTTCGTTGCTTTGCTTGGCTATCGGCATGACTGCCAGCGCACAAAACATTCAGTTACACTACGACTTCGGTCGTAACATCTACACTGGCGAGGAGTCGAATCGCCAGAAGGTAACCATCACCCTCGAACAGTTCAAAGCAGACAAATGGGGTTCGTGGTATTACTTTGTAGACGTAGACCTCTCAAGCCACTTCACTGAGAATGCTTACACAGAGATTTCGCGTGAGTTCAACCTTGGCAAGCAGTCGCCCTTTGCCGCCCATGTGGAGTACAACGGTGGTCTGAGTCGTAGCGGCAGCTTCCAACAGGCGGGACTTCTGGGTGCAGCCTACAATGGGCACACGGAAGACTTCTCAAAGACATGGTCCGTCCAACTGCTGTATAAGCAGTTTTTCAAGAGCTACGACAACACCCACTCTTATGCCAGCGCTCAGCTGACAGGTGTATGGGGGTTGAATTTCCTGAATAACAAGCTGCGCTTTGCGGGCTTCATCGATTTCTGGCGTGGCGAGAAAGCTAACGGACATGGCTGTCTCGTCATACTCTCTGAGCCACAGCTCTGGTATAACTTCACCGAGCATTTCAGCGTAGGTACAGAGTGGGAGTTCTCGAACAACTTCGTTTACAACACCGACCCTGAGAGCACGAAGACCTTCTTCTGGAACCCCACGCTGGCTGTTAAATGGAACTTCTGATTATCTGATAATGGCACTCCAACCTCCACCAGGCAACAGCCTGACCTTCAGTGTTTCGCCCTTCGCTACCCGGCATGAGCGTTTCTGATAGTCAGTAGCGTCGCGGTCGGCATTCACTCCGTCAACGAAAACCTCTGCTTGGTGCGAGCCCTCGCTTAGCATGTCGAGACGGATGTCAAGGTCGCGCAGCTGCCAGTTGGTCATGGCCGCAACATACCATGTAGTGCCCTTCCTGCGGGCCACCGCCACGTATTCGCCTAACTTGCCGTCAATGGCAACGGTCTCATCGAAGACGGTAGGTATCTGACTGATGAAGTCGGTGGTCTCCTGCTCCTTCATATACTTCGAGGGCGAGTCGGCCAGCATCTGCAGAGGAGCGTCAAAAACAGTATACATTGCCACCTGATGAGCTCGGGTACCCTGACTCATTGGGTGGTCATTGTTTCCAAAAAATTGTGCCCTTGTTGCATTGCTCATAGCCCCTGGCGTATAGTCCAGCGGACCTACCAACTGACGCAGATAGGGTATGGTGACGTCGTAGCGGGGCTGGTCGTGCAACGGACCGTCGCCCACACGTGGCTCCCATTTCGAGTTCTCCAGGCCTTTCACGCCTTCGAAGTTGACAATGTTGGGCCAAGCCTGATGAATACCCGTAGGACGATAGCCGTGGAAGTCAAGCAGCAGCTGATGACGTGCGGCACACTCCGCCAACTGCCATGCAGACTGCATGACCACCTGGTCGTCACGGTCAAAGAAATCGACTTTGAAACCCTTCACGCCCATGTCGGCATAGTGCTTGAAGACAGCCTCTGTATCCTTGATGGCATTACGCCACGACGACCACAGGATGATGCCCACGCCTTTCTCCTTGCCATGCGCCAGCAGCCGCTTCAGGTCTATCTCCTCGTTAAGCTCGTTGCGCAGCGACTCCTTGCCGCTCCAGCCCTCGTCTACGATGATGTACTCCAGCTTGTTCTGCGCTGCAAAGTCTATATAGTAGAGATAGGTGTCGGTATTCATGCCGGCACGGAAATCGACGCCTGTCAGCATGGTGGCGTTCCACCAGTCCCAGGCCACCTTGCCTGGACGAATCCATGAGGTATCTTCCATCTGGCACTTGGGGCCAAAACGTTGTGGCAGCTGTGCATTGAGCAACTGTCGGTCTTTTGTGGTGACAAGTACGATGCGCCAGGGCAGCCAGCCTTTGACATCCTTGGCAATATAGGCGGCACGCTCCGCAGGCACCAGGTTCAGACGGGCATAGCCACCAATGACATCCCTGGTAGGATAAGGTGCGAAGTCGGCCTTTAAGCCGTGTGTGCCATACTTAACCAGGAACATTCCCGGATAGTCAATGGCACCCATGTCGGCAATGACAGCCAGTTTCCCCTCCGGCAGACGTACGGCCAGCGGATTGATGACCAGCGAGTCTTTGTATAGCTTCGACAGCGGCTGCTGGTCGTAGTACGACTCAAAGGAGAAGCAATAGCGCTCACCGCCACGGTTGTCGTTCACGTAGGGCACAAAAGCTTCGTAGTCGCCAGCGAAGTTGAACTCGGCGGTCTCGCTGCTGACGGTGATGCCTCGTTTGCCCAGCACGCTGATACGGTAGGCGGCAGCATCGTTGTCGGCACGGAACTCAATGCCGTACTGGCCATTGCTAACCATCAGGGCGTTATCCTTCACCTTTCCCGACAGTTTTCTCAGCGGACCGTTGAGGGCAATCTCTGAAGGCACCAACACGGTGGTTGTACCGTGTTGAACCTCCCACGTCAGGCCGTTACTGCCTGCGTGTACCGTCACTTGCAGCTGTCCGTCGGGCGACAGCAGCGTGTAGTCTTTGGCTTGTATGCTGACAGCCAATGCTGTCATAAGTGTCAGTAGTAGTTTTCGCATGATGATTTATGTTTATTGGAATTGGAATACGAAGTTGTGAAGTGTACAGAGCGACTGCTCCTTGACGTCTGACTTGAAAACGAAAAACAGGGCATGCTTTCCTGCGAGACCATTCTCCTTGGCGTCGTTGGCAATGCCTATTGCCAGGTCACATTCCTTTTTCTCCATATCGCCCTTCAAGTCTATGTGGCCTATCTTCCTGCCGCCCTGCGATGTCCATGGACGGTCCATCATGACCTCGATGGTGCCGTTGATGCCGGCCGGTGTGGCCCGCAGGATAAGCATCAGGTTGCCGGAATTGGCCAGCCGCTCAGCATCGAAGTTGAAGTACTTGTATCCCACAATGGATCCGTCGGTATTGTTCACCACGTCGTTTGTGTTGTAACGCAGGTCGTAGGGTGCGCTGAACTTGTCGGTGGAGGCAAGGGCCTTTTCCGTACCCATCTCACGTGTCCCGCCGTAGCCGGCCTCTACGTAAGAGCCGCTGAATATGTTGTTGGGCCACTTATGCTCGGCCACCTTCGGACCCGTGTACCAGCAGGCGATACCCGCCGAATGGCGCTCAAAGGGGTCGAGTCCTTCCAGGGCAAAGCCTTCTGACGTATACTCACCCTCTGATATCTCCACCTTGCCGCCAAGACCCTCCTCAACGCTGACGCTGATGGGTGCCACCATGGCCTGCCGCGCAAATTCGTTCAGTCCCGATTGGCGATGATAGAACACATACCACTGGCCATTGATCTGGCAGATGCTGCCGTGTGTGTTACCGCTGACATTGGCCGAGGCTATCGTATTGCCCTGCTCGTCTTTTTCGCGGGCACGTCCGTCGATGATGGTGCCGCCATAGGTCCACGGTCCCAACGGCTGGTCGCTGTAGGCGTAGGCCAGCGTGTAGTTTGTGCCTGGCAGCCCGAACTCGCCATCCTTGGTCCAACGACTGTAGATGAACACATACTTGTCTTTGATTTTGCGAATGGACGATGCCTCGAAGAAACGGAAGACGCCCTCTTGTTCGCGACCTGACACCATATCCTCTATGACCTTCGTGCCAGGCTTGACAGTAGCCATCGTGGCAGGGTCGAGTTCGGCAGCGTACGAGCGCTGGAAACCCCAATAGCCATACACACGCCCGTCGTCGTCGACAAAGACAGCTGGGTCGAACTGCAGCACACCGTCGGTCTTGTTAGCGTCGTCCTTGCTCCAGTTGACAACCTCGAAAGGTCCGTCTGGGCGACTACTCTTAGCCACCAGTCCGTTGCGGCCCCACGCCTGGTCGTTGGGATAGAAGTAGTAGGTCTTCTTGCCGTTGGCATCGGTTGCCAAGGCTATATCGGGGGCAAAGAGCACGTCAGCCGTACCTGCAGAGTCGAAGGGCTCGCCTTTGGCGTTCTTGTCGATACGCAGTATTTCGCCATCGTAGCGCCAATAATTGAGCGAGTCTGTCGATGCCGACCACACCACTTGTTCCAAGCCGCAGTAGTCGCTGATGCGTGTGTCGTGCGAGCCATAGATGTATACGCGCTGTTTGCCGGGCTGGTCAGGGTCTTCAAACACGTAGGGCTCACCGTCGGGTATGTGTTCCCACAGGGGCAGATAGGGGTTGCCTACGGTTTTCATTACGGTAGTCTGCTCCGCCGTTTCTTCTGTTGCCTGACGGTTACATGCCGTTGTCAGCAAGCCGCTGACGGCTGCAATAACTACACAGCTTAGGGGTCTCATGTTCATAGTCGTTATGTTTTTAGTTAGGTTCTCTCTTTATTATTCTGTTTTCTGCTCTCTTACTCCAGATCTACCACGGTGATGCCGGCGCCGCCGAACTGCACATGCTCATCTTTGGCCCTGGTCACGTTGGGTACGGTGTTCAGGTACTGCCTAATCAGTTGCCGCAGGATGCCAGTACCCGTACCATGCAGAATACGCACGCGCGAGAGCCCTATCAGGATGGCATCGTCAATGAAGTGCATCACGGTGTCTATGGCCTCGTCGCCGCGCATGCCCCTGACATCTATGTCCTGGTGAAAGTTCTGCTTGCGGTCTTCTATCGTAGAGCGCGTCACCTTCGAGGTCTGAATAGCCAGGTGCGCATGCTTGTCAGTCGTTACGTTGCCGACAGCCTTGCTCTTCTCGCAGCGCTCCAGCTGTTCCAGCTTCACCTTGCTTCTAAGGCCGCCAAAGATGACCGTTGCCTGCTTGCCCTGTATGGCTTCTATCTGGCCTACGCTGCTGGTGCCCTTGATGCGTACGCTGTCGCCTGGAGCCAAGGGGCAGTTGGCATCGTTCAAGCTGGCTTTGGCACGCTCGGCCAGCTTCGTGCTGACAGCCTTCTGCTCGGCGCCTTTCTTCTCTTTACGCTGAGCCTTGCGGGCCTTGCGTTCTTCCATCTGGCGCAGCTTACGTGCAAAGTCCTCCTCGCTCATCAGTCCGCGGGTGTCGTCACTGACCACCTGCTCGCGGAACTGTTGCAGTTCCTCGCGTACGATGCGCGTACGCTCCTTCTCGGCCTGAGTCTCACGTATCTCGCGAATGGTATTCTCTATCTTTTGGTTAGCCTGGCGCAGCAGCTCGTCGGCTTGCTCCTGGGCACGTTTCAGTATCTGCTTGCGCTCGCGCTCTATCTCTTCCAGGTTGGTCTCGTAGCGGGCGATGCTGCCCTCCAGCGACTTCTCGTGCTGGTGAATGGTCTGGCGCTTGCCTTCCCAGTAGCGTTTGTCGCGAACGATGTCCTGCAAGTACTTGTCGCTCTGTATATACTCCGAACCTACTATCTCCGAGGCGTCGCTGATGACCTCTTCGGGGATGCCTGTCTTGCGGGCTATCTCGATGGCGAAGCTCGAACCCGGTTGCCCTATTGACAACTGGAACAGCGCCTGCATCTGGTGGCGGTCGTAGAGCATGGCTCCGTTCACCACGCCCGGATGGTCCTCGGCAAAGTGCTTCAGATTCTGGTAGTGGGTGGTGATGACGCCGAAGGCCTGCTTCTGCCAGAACTGCTTCAGCACCGCCTCGGCAATAGCTCCACCGATAGTGGGCTCCGTGCCGCCTCCGAACTCGTCTATCAGCAGCAGTGTATGGGCGTCGGCCTGCTTCATCATGTTCTTCATGTTCAGCAGGTGGCTCGAATAGGTCGACAGGTCGTCAGCTATCGACTGCTCGTCGCCGATGTCTATCATCAGATTGCGAAACACGCCGCACGTAGAACGGTCGCCAATGGGTATCGACAGTCCGCACTGCAACATATACTGCAACAGGCCCACCGTTTTCAGACACACCGACTTGCCGCCAGCATTAGGACCTGAGATAATCAGCAGTCGGCCTAAGTTCTTATTACTTCCGTCTTCCTTCTTACTTCCGCCTTCCAAGCGAATGTCCAGCGGCACTACCTTCTTATCCTGCTTTGCCAGCGAACGCTGCAGCAAGGGATGAACGGCCCGGATCCAGTCTATATACGGCTCGTCCTTCACCTGTGGCTCGAAGGCCTGCATCTGCTCAGCCAACGCCGCCTTGGCCTGAAGTAGGTCAATCTGGGCCAGGAACCTATACGACTCCAGCACTTGCGGTACCTGCGGACGTAGCTCATCGCTGAACACCGTCAGGATGCGGATTATCTCACGGCGCTCCTGAGCCTCCAGCTCACGCACTCTGTTATTAGCCTCCACCACCTCTGCAGGCTCTATGAACACCGTCTTACCCGTGGCCGACTCGTCGTGCACAATGCCGTTAATCCTGCGTTTCATGCCTGGAGCCACAGGAATCATCAGTCGGCCGTCGCGAACCGTTGGAGCCACGTCCTGAGCCACCAGACCCTCACGCTGCGCCGAGTGGAGTATAGTATATAACGTACGCGAAATCGAACCCGCCGTCTGCTCCATGTCGTGACGGATGCCAGCCAACACCATCGAGGCAGAGTCCTTTATCTTTCCGAATTTATCCAGTATCGAGTCTATGCGCCGTATCATGGCCGGGAACGTTTGTACATCTTCAGCCAAGCGGTGTAGGGCAGGATAGGAGAAGGTTGAAGGTTGAGATAGGAAGGACGATGTGTTCCTTCGGAAGTTGGAAGTATCAAGGTTGATGTTGGATGTAGAATTCGTACTTTGTACTTCGTCCTTCGACCCCGCTACATCCTCCTTCGTCCTTCCACCTTCGTCCTTATTAAGGAAATCCACGATTCTTCCTATCGTCTCCAGCGAGCGCCGCAGGTCCCACAACTCAGCTTCCTCCAGATGCGTGTTCTCCAGCCTGATGCGGGTCACCGACTCGCGCACGTCGAAGAAAAAGTTCAGCTCGGGCTTCTCTGTAGCCTCCTGAAGCATACGGAACTCATGCACCTGCTCCAGCAGCTCATTCACCACGTCAGCGTCGGCAGAGAAGGCTATCTCGTCAACCCTCTCCTTGCCCAACGTCGACAGGCACAACTCCCGAAGCAAACGCCGTATCTCGTCAAAGCCTATCTTCGACTCAAAGTTCATAGGATAAATCATGCCTGCAAAATTACGAAGAAAATGCCACTCTGACACGATACATTAAGAGTTTTAAACACTCTATGCAGTTAAAAAAACTTAATTCACAGACAATAATCAATTCTCAATTGCCAATTTTCAATTTTAAGTAGTACCTTTGCAGCCGGTTTCAAGAAAGTCACCTCAGGAGAGATGGTAGAGTGGTCGATTACAGTAGTCTTGAAAACTACCGTACCGAGAGGTACCGGGGGTTCGAATCCCTCTCTCTCCGCAATATCACTTGGTTATCAGTGATTTACAGAATTTACACCCAATTTTACACCCAAAAATGTAAAGTTGGGTGTTTTCTTTTCACTCACCCTTGCCTTCCTGCCATTCAGAGGGTGTAAGGCCTGTCAGCTCCTTGAACTTTTTGTGGAAATACTGGCGATTGCTGAAGCCGCAGTGCTGGGCCACGTAGTCATTGCTCCAGTCGCGGTGTTCGCGCAGCACCTTCTTGGCTTCTTCTATACGCAGTTGATTGAGCCAGGTAGCGAAGAGTTCCCACTCGGTGGTCTTCAGCCATGCCGTAAGCAACGGACGTGGCAGGTGCATCTCGTCGGCAACCGCCTGAATGTTCAGACCTTGATGCAGGTGTCCTCCTGTGGCAACCCATTGTGCCTCAGCCTCTTCTACGCGCTTATACGCTGACGGTGTGCTGTCATCATCAGGCAGGGACTGCTCCGTCTCCTCAGCCACTGTCACCATCTTGT
>JAFPWS010000065.1 GCA_017412705.1 Prevotella sp. | reverse complement strand
GCGAAAGCGGATGCAAAGGTAAGCACTTTTTTCCGACCCTCCAAATTTTTAAAGCACTTTTTTGCATAAAAACAAAAAGTTTTCGCATTAATTGACAATGCGAAAACCATACACCTTATTATATATATAAGAGAATTACTCTCTCTTTCCAAAGATGCGAAGCAAATAGATGAAGAGATTGACAAAATCCAGATAGAGCGTCAATGCTCCTAAGAGTGCCATCTTCTGGGCACCTTCTCCTGCATCAGGAGCCTGAAGCAACATTTGCTTGATCTTCTGCGTATCCCAAGCTGTGAGTCCTACGAAGATGAGCACACCTACATAACTAAGGATAAGTGTCAGTCCTGAGCTCTTGATGAAGAGGTTGACTATGGTTGCGATAATCAGACCTATGAGTGCCATGAAGAGAATCTTTCCCATAGAGGACAGGTCTGTCTTAGTCGTATAACCTATCAGTGCCATTACGCCAAAGGTGCCTGCCGTAATGAAGAACACCATAGCTATGGAAGACGCTGTGTATATCATAAAGATAGACGACAAAAGGGCACCGTTGATGACAGAATAGAGAATAAACATCAGCGTAGCTGTTGTCAGCGAAAGGCGGTTAATAGCCGCACTAACACCGATGACAAGAGCGAGCTCCGCAATAATCAATCCCCACATGACGATGGAGCTCCCATAAATCATCTGAAGGATGCCCGGACTGGTAGCCACACCGTAGGCAGTAAAGCCTGTTATGGCCAAGGCCAATGTCATCCAAACATACACTTTACGCATCAGCACAGGGAAAGCCGCTGACACATCCCACTGCCGTTCGGCAGAGATTCCTTGAAAATTCAGTTCTTTATAATCCACTGCAATTCCTTTCTTTTTTTGATTAGACGGGGCAAAGATACGCATTTATTTCGGTCAAAGGCACATCTTTTGTATTAAAAAAGAATAAAAACGTTGCCAGCTCCAATAATTTTTCGTACATTTGCGGATGCAGTGTGCAAAGTGCACTCTACTGCAACAAAAAACTAAAACCGATATACTTATGACTTACAAGGTAATTGACATTGAGGGCGTAGGTGAAGTTTACGCCGAGAAACTGATTGCAGCAGGCATCAAAACCGACGCTGAGCTGTTGGAGAAATGCGCTAAGCCAGCCGGCCGCAAAGCACTGGCAGATGCTACAGACATTAGCCCGAAGCTGATTTTGAAGTGGGCAAACCACTGCGACCTGTATCGCATCAATGGTGTTGGTCCTCAGTTCGCCGAACTGCTGGAAGCATCAGGTGTTGACACAGTGAAGGAGCTGAAGCACCGTGTAGCAGAAAACCTTCAGAAGAAGCTGGAGGAGGTCAATGCTACAAAGAACCTGACCAACCGCGTTCCCGCTGTCAGCGAGATTCAGAAGATGATTGATCAGGCCAAGGAGCTGCCTGCAGTGATGGAATATTGATCCCATGATTCGTAGATTTATATTACTGTCTTTAGCTGTCCTGCTTTGCGGGGCAGCTAAGGCACAGTCGGTATATGCCCATCCCTGGATGCAGAAGCGTGTGGCCTATCTCGGCGACTCCATTACCGACCCCAAGAATGACGGCTCCAAGCAGAAATACTGGAACTTCCTGCAAGACTGGTTGGACATCACCTCCTACGTCTACGCCAGAAGTGGACGCCAGTGGAATGACATTCCAAGGCAAGCCGACTTGTTGCAGGCAGAGAATGGCGACTCCATAGACGCCATCATTATCTTCATTGGCACCAACGACTATTCCAACGGTGTACCCATTGGCGAATGGTATGAGGAGAAGGGCGAGCAAGTGTTGTACGCCCACGGCCAGCCCAAGAAGCTGGTGGACAGACAGCACCGCTATATGAAGATGGACAAGGACACCTATCGTGGTCGCATCAACATTGCTTTGGACAAGCTGAAGCGCATGTATCCCTCCAAGCAAATCGTGCTGCTGACGCCCATTCACCGTGCCGGATTCTACCCCAACGAGAAAAACTGGCAATGTCCTGAGGACTATACCAACTCTTGCGGCATCTATCTGGATGAATACATCCAATCTGTCAAAGAAGCCGGCAACATCTGGGCAGTTCCTGTCATCGACATGAACGCAGTCAGCGGGCTCTATCCCATGCTTGACGAGCACGTGCAGTACTTCAAGGATGGTCAAATTGACCGTCTACACCCCAACGACAAAGGGCACGAGCGATTGGCCCGCACCCTTTATTATCAGCTCAGCGCGCTTCCCTGCGTGTTCTGAGAAACGGTGTTTTCCTCTAAGATTCAGAGTGAGCTAAAATTACCCACCGACAAACCCACAGTTACATGCCGAGAAACTGGTAGTTTCCTACCGAGAAACTATGGGTTTGTCGGTAGGTAACTAAATCCGGTCTAACGCCTGACGGATATCTGTCAAGATATCGTCAATATCCTCGATGCCAACAGAGAGTCGGATCAGGTCTGGTGCGACGCCAGCCTCCCGCAGCTGCTCGTCTGAGAGCTGACGGTGGGTGTGGCTTGCAGGATGCAGCACACAAGTACGTGCGTCGGCCACATGGGTAACGATGGCTATCAGTTGCAGCGAGTCCATAAATTTCACAGCAGTCTCACGGGTACCCTTCAGCCCGAAGGCGATGACGCCACACGAGCCATTAGGCAGGTACTTCTGGGCCAGCTCATAACACTCGTCGCCAGGCAGGCCACTATAGTGAACCCAAGCCACACGGTCGTCAGCCTGCAGGAACTCGGCAACGCGCTGGGCGTTTGCACAGTGACGGGCCATACGGAGATGCAGCGTTTCCAGTCCGAGGTTTAACAGGAATGAGTTCTGCGGAGCAGGGATGGAGCCCAAGTCGCGCATCAGCTGAGCCACCAGCTTCGTGGTATATCCCAACTTGCCAAAGCGCTTGGTATATGTCAGCCCGTGATATGACTCATCTGGGGTCGTCAGCCCTGGGAACTTGTCGGCATGGGCATCCCAGTCGAAGTTACCACTGTCGACCACACAGCCACCGACCTGCGTAGCATGACCATCCATGTACTTTGTGGTGGAATGGGTTACGATGTCAGCACCCCACTCGAAGGGCCGGCAGTTGATGGGGGTGGGGAAGGTGTTGTCTACGATGAGGGGCACGCCATGCTTATGGGCAATGCGGGCAAACTTCTCTATATCAAGAATCTTACATCCCGGATTGCTGATGGTCTCACCAAAAAGAGCCTTGGTGTTAGGACGGAAGGCGCGGTCAATCTCCTCCTCGCTGGCCTCCTGCGAGACGAAGGTACACTCGATGCCCAGCTTCTTCAGCGTCACGCCAAAGAGGTTATAGGTGCCACCATAAATCTCGTTAGATGTAACAAAATGGTCACCTGCCTCGCAGATATTGAACAAGGCATAGAAGTTGGCAGCCTGGCCTGACGAGGTGAGCACAGCCCCTACTCCACCCTCCAGGGCAGCTATCTTCGAGGCCACCGCGTCGTTGGTGGGATTCTGCAAACGCGTGTAGAAATAGCCTTCTTTCTTCAAGTCGAAAAGGTCGGCCATCTCCTCGGTGTTATCGTACTTAAATGTTGTGCTCTGAATGATGGGGAGCACGCGTGGGTCACCGTTTTTCGGTTTCCATCCCGCCTGCACACAAAGGGTGGCAGGCTTTAATGATTTTTCCATAATTACTATCTGTTTATTGTTCTATTACTTGCAGTTTTGCGTCACCAGGCTTGAACAGCAGGCCCGTGCACTTGTCGGCAGCAACCTTGTAAGCCTTCCACTCCACCTTGTCCCACTGTATCTGGTCGGTACGCTGAGCCAAGGGAGCATGAGGAATGAGTGAGCCGTCGCGGACGAGTATGACGGCAGGAATGGGGCCTGCCTCGATGGTATGCCAGCCACTATCGTACACTTGCCCCGTTTGGTAGTCAATCCACCTGCCACGCGGCAGGTAGACGTCGCGTTCCGTGCCCGACTCCATCATGGGAGCCACCAGTATCTGCGAGCCAAACATATATTCGTCCTCGACCAGCCAGGCACCCTTATCATCAGGGAATTCGACCAGCAAGGCACGCACCATCGGCAGACCGCGTTCCGAGCAGTCCTTGGCCTGGGCATAAACATAAGGCATCAAGCGATATTTCATCTCCGCACAATCACGGAATGCCTTCGTGAACGACTCACTGATGAGCCAGGGTTCCGTTGGAGGAGCACCGTGGGCACGAGTGTGGCTGCTAAGGAATCCAAAGGGCAGCCATCGACGGTAGATATCCTCCGGTGACGCCGTCACGAAGCCACCCATATCGTGGCTCCAGAATGAGAAGCCTGAGAGTCCGAAGCTCAGTCCGCCGCGCAGGTCGCCTAAGAGGCCGGTATTCGTGGTGGCAGCATCACCACCCCAATGGAGGGCATAACGCTGTGAGCCTGCCCAAGCAGAGCGTGCCCAGATAATACCTTCGCCAGGATGCGAACGACTGACCTGCTCCCACAAAGCCTTGTTGTAGCGCAGGGGGTAGAGGTTATGCTCGTAAAATCCGCCACGCCCATTACTGTAGAAGCCATTCCAAGGAGCAGCCTCACCAAAGTCGCACTTGATGGTAGAGACGCCCTGACGCATCAGCCCCTCAATCTTGGACTGATACCAGCTGACCGTCTCGGGATTGGTAAAGTCGAGCACTGCATCTTCATAGGGCATCGAGCCATCAGCATTGCGGACATGCATGTTACGCTCTACGATTTCACGGAAGAAACGGTTCTTTGGCGTAAAGTACGGCAACTGCCAGAGGCAGGTGTGGAATCCGTCCTTTGCCAACTGCTTCAACATGCCCACAGGGTCCTTGAAACGGTCCTTGGCAAACTCGTAGTCACACTGCCAGTCTACACCGAACCATCCCGTATCGAAATGGATTACGTCAGCAGGAATCTTATGCTTGCGCAGCTGACGGGCAATGTCAAGGCCTTCCTCCTGGGAGAAATAGGTGATGCGACTCATCCATGTGCCAAACGACCAAAGGGGCAACATGGGCGACTTTCCCGTGATGTTGGTATATTCGTTCAGAATGTCCTTTGGAGAACCGAAGAACACGAAGAAGTCCATCATCTCGTCGCCCATAAACAGACGGTCGGCACCAATGTATGAAGCACCGAAGTCGCAAGTGACAGGGGCGGATGTATGCATAAAGATGCCATAGCCGCGGTTCGAGAAGAAGAAGGGCACCGGCTTGTACTGTCCGTCAGTTTCCGGTCCTTGAGGATCCGTAACACAAAGGTGTACCTTCTGCCCCACCTTGTTCAGAGAGGTGAACGACTCACCACAGCCGTAAATGCGCTCGCCAGGTGCCAATGTAAACACAGGATTGATGCTGCGACTGTTGTCTGAGCCTCGCTTGATGAACGAGAATGGCAGCAGCTTGACTTGTGAAGAGTCGTTATCGATGTTGTGACGTGTTTGGGTAAGTATCCGTCCTTTGGCATCCTTCAGCACGAGGCGGAAAGGATGGCGCTGAATCTCCAACTGGCCATACTCCGTCCGATAGGTGATGACATTCCCATCATTTACCGAGCGCCAAGGCTGGCCCTGCGGCACAGGACCTGCCAGCATAGGACTCTCGCTATCCTTGCGAGGAGCGGCGATGGGCGATGTCAGCATACGGATTCGCAGACAGCGGGGCGACACGAAGTCGAGCTTCAGCTGCAGGTCCGGATCATTGTCGTAGGCCGCATCGGGGAAGTCGAGCATCTGCATACGGACAGGCCAGTAGCCATTGAGGTTGAAAGCCTGACGAGGCGACAGGCGATAGCGTTTCCAGTTGACGGAACCCTCGGCCTTGGCCACATCGAAAGCAGCCAGCGAGTCAGCCAGGAAATACGTATTACTGAGGTCATTAAAATCGGTCGACATGTCCTTAGGCATGCACTGCAGATACTGAATACCGGCATTGGTCTGAAGCTGGGCAAGAGATGGTGTTGCAAACAATGCGCAACTGACCCAACATAAGGCTATTATTCTTTTCATAGATTAATGGTATTTGATTTCAATCCATAAGAACGGGCAGTGACGATTCCCCTACCCTTGACGACAGCCATGCAACGACCAAAGAAAGCCTTGCGCTGAGGAGCAGTGAAGCGCTCCATAGAGGTCTGGTTGCCGTTATCAGTAGCAATGACATCTGCGCCATAAGCAGAGAAGAATATCTGGTCTTCAGCCCACGGACAGCGGTTGCCGTCCTTGTCGACTACGGTAGCCTGAATGAAGCTGAGGTCACGACCACGATAGTCTACCGTCAGCTGAATATGGTCTGGCTGGCCTGCAGTACGAATGGTCTGCTCACGCACCGTAATGCCATTCTTGCGGGCCACCACCCTGACTTCGCCAGGTTCGAAGATGACACGCCACATGACATGATACTGATGACTGCCGGCCTTGCGGCGCACACCCTGACTCTTGCCATTGACATAGAGCTCAACCTCGTCAGCCTGGTTGTAGTAGCACCACATGTCTATCTGCTGGCCCTCAAGCCAGTTCCAGTGAGGGAAGAGGTGCAGCACAGGACGATTGGTCCACTCGCTCTGATACATATAGTAGACGTCCTTGGGCTGGCCGGCAAGGTCGATAATGCCGAAGTAACTGCTACGGGCCGGATAGGAATAGGGAGTAGGCTCTCCAATATAGTCGAAGCCTGTCCAGATGAACTGTCCGCCGACATAAGGCGTATGCTTCACTACATCCCACGTCTCCTCATGGGTTGAGCCCCACGATGCCGACATATTATCATAGGCCGAGCACATAAAGGTTGGATCCGTATATGGCAGCCACCACTCCTTGGGTGCCCGGTAGGCACTGTCAGAGGGCATCATGTAGAAGCCATTGGTCTGCAGGGCCGAAACACTCTCTGTCATGATGAAAGGTCTTCCCGGGAAATTCTGCGGCACATCCTTTATCCACTGGTGATGATAGTTAAATCCTATGATATCGATGGCGTTACCCTTGAATAGATGGTTGTCCGGCGAAGGCTCGTTACAGCCTGCCGTGATGGGACGTGTGGTGTCATAGCGACGCACGATGTCAGCCAGATGCTCTGCCAAAAGGGTATTGACAGACTTCTCGCCATCCTTTGCCAGCGTAGACGCGTCGTGACCGGCATTGAGAATCAGGTTTGCCTGCTCCAAGGTCAGCGTATCTGCATCAGCGGAAGACCACTGCTCCAGCACCTCATTACCTATCGACCACATCAGGATGCACGGATGGTTGCGGTCGCGAAGCAGCATATCCACCAGGTCGCGCTCGTGCCACTGGTCGAAGAAGCGAGCATAATCGTTCTGGGTCTTGCGACGACGCCACATGTCAAACGACTCATCCATAACGATGAATCCCATGGTGTCGCACATGTTCAGCAGTTCCGGAGCTGGAGGATTATGCGACGAGCGGATGGCATTCACACCCATCTGCTTTAGTTTCAACAGCTTACGATGCAGGGCATCTTCATGAAGAGCAGCCCCCAGGCATCCGAGGTCGTGATGTTCGCAGACACCATTCAGCTTCAGGTTCTTGCCATTGAGCCAAAAGCCGGTCTTGGCATCGAAACGGAAATCGCGGAAAGCCGTATTGGTCCACACCTCATCGACCACACGACCCTTGGAGATAATCTGGATACGTACCTTATATATATAGGGGTGCTCCGGAGACCATAGATGAGGGTTCTTAACCTTCATACCCACGTCGCGGCCACCAGCGTCGAACACAGTATTACGAACGCTATAGCCCCTGCCTGCAACATCCACCTTGACCTTGACCTTTCCCGACTTGGCATCCGTCATGACATGCACACCCCAATGCTTCACATGGACAGGGTCCGTCATGGTAAACCATACATGGCGATAGATGCCACATCCCGAATACCAACGGGAGTTAGGCTGGTCGCTGTTGTCCACACGAACGGCAATGACATTGTCGCCACTGCGCAGATAACGGGTGATGTCATATTCGAACGAGCTATATCCATAAGGACGAGTCCCCAACTTCTCACCATTGATGTAAACCGTAGCGTTCATATAGACACCGTCGAACTCGATAAAATACATCGAAGGCTGATTCACCCGGAAATGCTTACGATACCAGCCCACACCACCAGGCAGTGCCCCCCCGCTGGCCCCGGACGGATTAGAAGCCAGGAAGTCGCCCTCAATAGCCCAGTCGTGCGGCAAATTAACCTTCCGCCAGTGCGAGTCATTATATTCGAGACGGGCCATCGATGCCGAATCGGCCAATATAAAACGCCAGTCTGCGTCAAACAGCTGACGGTGGCGAGCCTGCAGACTCACCAGGATGCCAAGGGCACAAATGGTAGTAAGTAATCGTTTCATCTGCTAAATCGTTCAAGGGGTTTGCAAAATTTGGCACAAAGTTACAAAATAATTCTAAATTTTATCGTATCTTTGCAAAGGAATTTACGACAAAAATGAAACTTTGCAAATACATACCTGTCACACTCGCACTTTTCTGCATGCTGTTCTGTCTCTCTCTCAGAGCGGAATCGACCCACGACGACATCAGACAACTGCAAAAAAAGATGTACGATATGTACAGCTCTCGAGCCACCAAAGAGAGCGATTTCTTCAGTGTGACCGACCACCTGAAGGAGACAGCCCAGAAGGCAGGCGACGAGCGAACTTTCTATAGGGCATGGAGTAATCAGGCCCTGTACTCTGCCAACCGGCAAAAGCGCAATCAAGGTCTGCGCATTGCCAAGGAGATGCAGGAATATGCCGTCAGCCATAACAACAAATATGGTATCTATAGCAGTACCTATGTGGCAGGCTGCATTCTTTCCATGATGGGAAGTTTCAAGGAAGCCAGGGAGAATCTTTTGCAAGCCGTCGACTACCTGCACGAGAATTTCCCCAATGAGAATGCCGTAGCGCCCTATTTGGAACTGGCTAAGATTGAGTACACTCAGAATCATCCCCTACGGACCATTCAGTACACTGACCAGGCATTAAAGGAACCTGGCATCGAACCCCGACACCAGTTAAACGCCCTGTCCATCAAGTGTCTGGCCATTGCCGACACCAGCATCTACAAGCTCAACACCGTTGAATATCTGGAACGTTTCAACCAGGTCTATGCCGAACGCGAGAAAATCAAGAATCAATTAGGGCGCGATGACATCTATGGTGCGGATGTTGAGTGCTGGCGACTCATCAATGACCAGAAATACGACGAAGCCCTCAAGGTGGCAGAGAAAATCCCCTCCACCTTAATACGGTTGGAGATCAAGCAGATGATCTATAAGCGTATGGGCGACTACAAAAAGGCCTATAACACAGCAAGAAACCATATGATGATACGAGACTCTGTCAACAGTGCGAAGAATGGTCATCTTCTGATGGAGATGACGTCAGCCCTTGACCTGGGGCGTGTTGAGCTGGAAGCTAAAGAGCTGAAGCTGCGCAACCAGCAAATGCAGCTGGAGCACATCTCTGACGAGCTGGAGCAGAAGCGTCTGACGGAGGAGGCACTCAACCTGAGCCTGAAGAATCGCGACATCGAGCTGGCCAATGCAGCCATCAAGCTGCAGAACGACAGTCTGGACCAGCATATCCAGCTGGCCAAGCTCAACGAGTTCCAGTCGAAGCTGCATGCCCAGGAACAGTCAGAACGCCTGAAACTCACCATGCTGTATTCTGCCATTGCCATTGGTCTGCTGACCATTGCCTTCCTGTGTTTCTACCTCTATCGCAGACAACGTGCTGCCAAGCGTCTGGAGGAAGCTCATAAGAATCTGCAGACTGCTTACGACCAGCTGGAGGAACAAACCACAGCCCGGGAGCGCATGCAGAGTGAGTTGCGCATTGCCCGAGGCATTCAGATGGGAATGGTTCCACACCGGTTCCCCCGCCATGATGCTTTCGACCTCTATGCCACCATGGCCCCTGCCAAGGAAGTGGGTGGCGACCTCTACGACTTCTTCGTGCAGAGCAATAAGCTCTACCTCTGCATTGGCGACGTTTCAGGCAAAGGTGTGCCAGCCTCCATCGTCATGTCCGTGGCTGTCAACCTGTTCCGCACCGTAGCCAAAGAAGGATTCCCGCCAGCATACATTGCCACCAAGCTAAACGACACGCTGTCCGCTGACAACGAGAGCGGCATGTTTGTCACTATGTTCATTGGCATCATTGACCTCCAGACAGGACATTTTGAATATTGCAACGCCGGACATAATCCTCCCCTCATCAACGGCGAGTACATTCAACTGGAAACCAACGCCCCCATAGGCCTCTGGCCTGAGCTTGAGTTTGTTGGCGAGCAGATGGACTATGTCAAAGGCAAGGACATCTTCCTTTATACCGATGGTCTGACGGAGGCTGAGAACAAACTGCAGGAACAGTATGGTGAGGAGCGTCTGCAGACACTGCTGCGCCACCAGACATTCGCTGGCGCCCAGCAGGCCATAGAAACCATCCAGGAACATGTAGCCCGCTATGTCGCTGACGCTGAGCCCAACGACGACATGACGATGATGTATATCCGGATTAAATAGGAAGATTCACCACAAAGCGTGCTCCGGGTCCCGGGTAGGTAGTGTCCAGAACCACATCGCCACCTAATCGGCGCGCCATGGTTCTGCTGAAGGTCAGTCCCAGACCCAGTCCCTGCTTAAAAGTATCCAGCTTGACGAAACGTTCGAAAATATGTTCTGCCTCCTCTGCGGGAACGCCACAACCTTTGTCCTCCACCATCAGTGTCAGCTGTCCCTGACTGGCTGAAGCCTTGAGCACAACCTCTCCGTTGGGATCGTTCTTTACCGCATTGTCCAGCAAAGGGTTGATGACTCGTTTCAGCAGCAGCTCTTGGGTATTGACGATAAAGTCGTCGCTGAGCGAAGTTTCAAAGTGCAGTTTCTCCTGTGGCATCGCCACGTCTTTGCAGAAATCCACTATCACACGACGCAACACATCATTACAAGACAGCGGCATCAGTGCCAAGGTCGTCGTCTTTTCGCTATCCGACATCTCAAGAACCTCATTGATCATTGTTGTAATGATATGCGTGTTGTGCATCATAGTGTCAGCAATGTGCCTACGCTCCTCGGGGGTAACGTCATAGTCGGGCGCTGCTATCACCTGTGCAAAGCCACTGATAATATTCAGAGGCGTACGTACCTCATGGCTGACATTCTGGATAAAGGCAGTCTTCATCTGGTCTGACTCCAGAATCTTC
Organism: Prevotella sp.; assembly: GCA_017412705.1. Classification (GTDB taxonomy): domain Bacteria; phylum Bacteroidota; class Bacteroidia; order Bacteroidales; family Bacteroidaceae; genus Prevotella. The sequence goes on along the minus strand of JAFPWS010000065.1, from coordinate 40,001 downwards.
TGATAGGCCTTCTTCATCTCACGCAGGTGCTTACGGCGACTCTGCACAATATAGATGAGCGCTACAACCAAAAGCAACAAGAGGCAGGTGATAGCCATCAGAGCATAAAACATGCGTCGACCGGCCTCTCGCTTCATGTCGTAAAACTTTAGCTCATTCTGGATGTCCTGCATCGAGCTTGACAGGATGACGCTGTTGATGGAGTCGCTCTCGGCAGCACCAAGCTTCAAGGCCTTGTACGCCTCCTGCCAACGTCCTGCCCTGGCGAAAATCTCCGCCTGTGTCTCATAAGGGTCTTCCGCCTTCTCCTCGGCAAGCCGGACAGCCTCGTCCGTATGGCCTTGGCATGCCAGATAGTATATCTCCATCGTACGGCCATGCACAGAGGTCAGTCCCTTGGCCTCACCCTCCTTATAGGCCTTGTAGCCCTTCAGGAAGCGTTCCTTGTCACCCATCAGATAATAGCTTAGCGTACGACGCGACTCAATGTCGAACACACGATCCGGAGAGGTCTTGCTGGCTATGGAAACAGCTTTGTCAATCAGCTTCAGTGCCTCTTGCGGGTCTTCATCCATATAGATGTTCACCAGATTCATGTAGATGGCAGGCTGACTTTCAGTATAGCCTTCCTTCTCCATCCGGTGAATGACCTCCCAGAAACACTGCTTGGCGCTCTCCTTGTTACCACTGTAGCGGTAGATATGTCCCATCATGTTGATGGCCATATACATCTCTTTGTCCAGCTTGCGCTCAGTAAGCTCCTTCGACAGTTTTGTGGCCAGCTTATAGGCTTCGAAGATGCGTTGCCTGTTCAGTTGGAATACTATCTCATTGCACCGTTGTGTGTAGTAGGCATGCAGGTCGTTCTGTTTGAGCAGATAGTCCTCCAACGCCTTCACAGCCACAAAGAAACTCGTGCTGTCACCCATATTGAAGGCGTTGTGCATCGATTCACGCAAGTCCTTGTATTCCTTGGTGTCCTTATAATCAGGCGTATCCGCAGCACGAGCCGATGTCGCCATCAGCACAAATGCCACGATACTCATGAGTACATATCGAATATGAACGGTGCCCATTGGTTAAAAGTTTCTGATTGCAAAGATACTATAAAAGGAGGAAAAGACAAAATAATAATGGCAGTTTTCTCGACTGCCACTATTATTTTCCTAAGTTTTTCTACAATTTAACCTTCACTTCCTTGCCTGCGTACTGAACTAACACTCCTGACTTCGGGGTAAAGGTCAGCTCCTGCGCCTTGTCCTTCGTCACGTAGACAATGTTGAACTGCCGGTTCTTCAGCATGCCGTTGAACTGACCATCGCGCTTACCGAAGGTGACGGTCTTCGTCTCGTCGTTATAGGTGATGTCGATGGTGGCATACTTGCCCTTCTCGTAGTTGTAGTTCACACCCTCGTCCTCGTATAGCTGGAACTGTCCGTCCTTACCTGCGTAAACGTAAAGGGTAATCAGGTCAGCAGGCTTCTCGTCGCAATACTGAATCTCCGGGCCATAGGGGATGATGGCACCCTCGCGGACATAGACAGGGATGCGCTCATAGGGAGCATCGACCACGAGCGTCTGACCGCCATTGATGTACTCACCAGTATATAGGTCATACCAACCCGTCTGCTCGGGGAAGTATACCGAACGGTTGCGAGCCTTGTAGTAGCCCACAGGACAAGCCATCAGAGCAGGACCGAACATCCATTGGTCCTTGATGTTCTCCACCTTCTTGTCGCCATTGAAGTCCATAATCAGGGCACGCATCATTGTGTAGTCCTTAAGATGTACCCAGCCTGCCATCGAGTAGAGGTAAGGCATCAGGCGATAGCGCAGCTTGTCATAGTATACGAACGACTGGTAGCAAGGATGGTTGTCGGGAGCAATGTTCCATATCTCACGTGTAGGCCACTGGCCATGCACACGGAACAAGGGGATGAACGTTCCGAACTGGCTCCAGCGTGCCTGCAGCTCACGCCACTCCTTCAGGTCTTCATTCTCCACTCCCGACTTGTCGAACAGTTGCTGAGCCTCCACATAGCGGTTCTCCACACAGAACCCACCCTGGTCCATTCCCCAGAAGGGTAGACCAGACATCGAGTAGTTCAAACCTGCCGTCATCTGGGCACGCATGTCTTCCCAACGGGTTCCGATGTCGCCACTCCATGTAGCTGTCGAGTAACGCTGCTCGCCGGCAAAGCCACTGCGGGTAAGCAGGAATACACGCTGGTTGGGATTCACCGAGCGCTGACCGTTATAGATGGCATCGGCATTGACGATGGAGTAGGCATTGAAGTACTCTGTTGTCGTACCCAGAGCCGTAGGACCACTCAGGGCCTTACGATACCACATCGGCGTACAGTCGCGCACATTGGGTTCCGAGGCATCCATCCACCAGGCGTCAATACCATATTTATATTTAGAGAACAGGTTCTTGTCCATCTGCTGCCAGAACAGCTTGCGTGCACCAGCGTCGTAGGCGTCGTAGAACGAGCCCACATAGCCAGGACCTACCCAGTCGTGGATATCGTCCTTCACAGCCTGATGGTACATCCAGCCCTTGGCGTCAATCTCCTTGTAGTTGTCGGTGTTGCAATAAAACTTAGGCCATACCGATATCATGAAGCGTCCTCCCATGGCATGCACGCTGTCGAGCATAGCCTGCGGATTGGGATAGCGTGCAGGCTCAAACTGGTGCGAGCCCCACTGGTTCTCTGTCCAGTAGTTCCAGTCCTGTACGATGTTGTCACATGGAATCTGACGCTTACGGAACTCAGCCAGGTTCTCCTCTATCTCGCCACTGGTCTTATAGCGCTCACGACTCTGCCAGAAGCCCAGCACCCACTTGGGATAGACAGGGGCCTTACCTGTCAGCGTGCGATAGCCCGAAATCACCTCGTCAGCATTCTTTCCGGCAATGAAGTAGTAGTCCATGTCCTTGGCCATCTCACTCCATACGCTCAGCTTCTGCTGGTCCTTGTTCTGCGTGGCCACTCGCAGTCCGCAGTAGCTCACGCCTCCATCGGGTTTCCACTCGATGCGCAGCTGGGCGCGCCTGCCCATAGGCAGCTTGGCGGCAAACTTATACGTGTTAGGATTCCATGCCGTACGCCAACGCTCAGGCACCACTTCCTGGCCACCGATGTAGACCTTGACATAGCCGGCATAGTAGAGTATGAACCGGAAGAGCTGTTCCTTGCCTTCACACTTGCCGCAGCACTGAGGCTCTATGAACCCCTCATAAACCACGGTAGCGCCATTGAGCTCAAACCCCTTTGGCAGGTTCTTGATGCCGCCAGGCTCCGTCTTGTTGGCCAGCTCAGAGGTGGCAGGACAGTCGAACTCATAATAGACAGAGTCCTCGTCGCGCACCAGACGCTTGCCGCTCTTGTCGGTATAGATACCTGTCAGGTGCCCTTCCCTGCCCTGCCTGTCGTAGAGCTTGAAGGCTCTGTTCAGCTGCAGGTAGTCCTCAGGATTACCCCAACGGCAGTAGCTGTAGGAGTCCCACAGCAGACCGTAGTTGTTGTTCGAGAGTACGAAAGGTACGCTGACCTTGGTGTTATACTGGAACAGGTCTTCGTTCAGGCCCTTCATATTGAGCTCTTCCGACTGGTGCTGTCCCAAGCCATAGAACGCCTCGTCCTCAGGACTGTCGAACAGCATGCGCCATGTCAGACCGTTGCGTTGGGCCTCCGTCACCTTGGCTATGTCGACACCTATTTCGCGGTCAGGCACACGATAGGCCTTGAAGGTCTTGCCGTTCTCAGCCTCCTTGAGCAGTCGCTTGCCGTCCTTGTCCAGGAACTCCACCCTGCCCGTCTTCGTATCGACCAGGGCTTCCACGCCCTGTGCCTTGACCTTTACCACGTCGCCGTCCTCGCCAACCTCGAACTTAGGCTTGGCCGACTGCTTCACGATAATCAGGCTCTGCTTCTCGGGAAGCTGTGCCTCCGAGGTAGCCTGCACACGGATAATGTTGTCGTTTACCACTTGCAGACGCACCACCTTGGCACCGTCTGCCTTCACCTGCTTGACAGGAATTGTCACAAACTGGCCATCCACTGTGTAGTCTGCTGCCATCAGGGCAACAGCCGCCATGGAAAGCACTCCCGTCACGAACACTCTTAACATCTTCATTTGTTTTGTATTTATTGTTTTAGCTTTTCCTCTTGCCTACTCTTCGTCCATCATTATAGCCTCTTCCACAACCACCTCAGGCTCTGCCAGTAGGGTAATGACGAAGACACTGCCGCCGCCGGGGTTGTCCTCCAGGCGTATCGTACCGCCATGGGCCTCGACAATGTCCTTCACCCTGTCCAGTCCGATGCCCTCGCTGCCTACCATCGGCTCAAAGACCTTAGCCTTGAACTCCTCGCGGATGCCGATACCATTGTCGGCCACCTGGATGACAGCCTTCCTCTCATCACTGCGTCCAAGGTTCACCGATATCTGGCAGTTACCTGGCGAGAACCTTACCGAGTTGCCCATCAGGATGTTCATGGCCTCCGTCAGCAGTTCCTTGTCGAAGCGCACCATTAGCTCATCCACCATCGAGCGACAGCTCAGCTTGGCCTTCTGACCTTCCGGTGTGGCGCCGAAGGCCTTGCAGATGCCCTTCACAGCCACTACCAGGTCATCCTCTGCCAGCTGGGGGTGTAAGGCTGGCTTGGCCGCTGCCTCCTCTGCCACCTTAGTGGCTGAGCCTGCCTGTTCTGCTGCCATCTGCATACGCATCTCGCCCATCCACTGCATCTTCTCGGTCTCACGCCGCAACGTCTCGGCCTGCATGCGCTGTTGCTGACGCTTCAGGAACCACTTGCGCCACCACCAGGCAGCGGCAGCTATCAGCACCATGTAGAGCAGAACCATCCAGCGCGTACGCCACAGGGACGGTCTGATGGTAATCTCCAGCGTGCCTTCCTCCTCGCCAAAGGTGCCGTCGTCGTTCAGCATGCGCACATGCAGCGTATAGTCGCCAGCGCGCAACGAGTTATAGGTGATATTGGGGTTCAGCTCCGAGGTCTTCACCCAGTTCTCATGGAATCCCTCCAGCATATAGACAAAGCGCTTGCCGTTATTGACATTACCTGCGTCGCTACCCAGCTGAACGGTAAACTGGTCGTTAAAGTTCAGGGTAATCTCGCGACAGTAGTCCAGGGCCTCGTCCAGGATGACACGTCCGTCAACCTCCTTGCCTACAGGCACGTCAGCGTCGAATATCTGAAGTCCGCTGAAGATGGGACGCTCCTTGCTCTGCACATTCGACAGGGCCTTGGGATTGATGACGTCCAGACCTCCCTGACCGCCTATCAGTATCAAGCCGTCATGCGTCAGGTAAGTCGAGCGCTGGTTGTAGACCTCCTGCTGCAAACCGTCGCGGTTGTTATAGCTGCGTACGGTGAACTGCCAGATGCCGTCCTCCTGCTTTTCAGGAAGTATTTTCGACACACCGTGTTCTGTCACCACCCACATCGTATGGTCCTTGTCTTCGATGATGGAGTTCACGCTGGAGCCAAAGAGTCCGTCGCTCATATCCAGCAGCCTGACCTGCTTGGTCTTCTGATCCAGCACTGCTGCTCCTGAGGCAGAGCCCTGCCAGATGAGACCGCGGGAATCCTCCATCACACAGCTGGTAGAACCCATATTGGTGGGCAGGTAGTACGTCTCGGGCAACACGCGGTTGGCCACCTTGCCTGTCACTGGGTTGACGAAGCACCAGAACCAGCTGGTACCTATCATCAGCCACCCTTTCTTGATCCACCATACGCTGGTCAGATAGTTGCTGGGCAATCCCGTATTGTCAGTGTTCCATGTGCGGAACTTGCCGGTCTTCAGGTCCAGCATCTGAATACCCCCACCCAGGGTAGCTATCCAGATACGTCCCCACTTATCCTCCGTCACACTCCATACGTTGTTGGTGGCCAGTCCCTGAGGGTCGCCTGTCGAAAGCCAGTTGACGATGGTGGCCTGCGTGGGGTCTGTCTTCGATGGGATGCAGCGCGTCAGTCCGCCATTATAGGAGCCGAACCAGATGCTGCCGTCGCTGGCCCTACAGCTGCCCACCATGATGTTGCCATACAGCGCACTGTTGTCCTTGGTATAGTGGCTTACCACCTGCTCCGTACGGGGGTCGTAGACGATGATGCCGTCCGTATTGCTTCCCAGCCAGTAATAGCCGTGCCTGTCCTCCACGACGGTATTGATGTCGCCCAGCTCCAGGCTCCTGATGCTTTCCAGTCCTTCCTTGTACTGGTTGACACCGTTTTTATAGGTACCTATCCATATCTGGCCCTGATTGTCAATGTTGACATGCCGGGGGGTATTGTCACTGATGGTCGACTCGTCGAACTTGCTGTTCAGCATCTGGCGCATCTGGTGGTCCTTGGGGTCAATGACGAACAGGCCCTCATGGTCCGTAGCCACCCACAGCCATCCGTGGTGGTCTACCTTGATGTCCCACACCTGCAGGTTGTCGGGCATGCTGGTGATGCCCCACTCACGGAGCGCCTCCACCAGCGAGCCGTACCAGCGGTTCTGCTTCTTCAGGTAGACGTAGTTGAACTGCTCGGCTATGACCCAGTAGTTGCCCGACTGGTCAACAGTCAGCTTGTAGTTCTGGCTCTGCTGGGTGCCATGCTCCCTCATCCAGGTGTCCTCACGCTCAATGATGCCCTTCTCGCCGTTTAGGAACACCATCTCGCCCGTATAGGTCACGATGACGGCACCGTCCTTATAGCTGTCCATCGCGGCAATGCCGTAGTGCTCCTTGAACTGGTTGGCTCCATAGCCTAACTTGAACTCGGAGGCCTTCTTCGTCTCCGGATTGTAGTAGAAGATGCCCTCGTCGTAGAACTTGAACCAGAAGTTTTTCTTTTGGTCTATATGCACACGCTCTACCGCATTGCGGCCCTTCAGGAACTTGGCTATCACGCGGTTCACGTCACGCTCGAAGCTCTCCGTCAAGGGGTCGTAGATACAGTAGTTCATGCCCTGCTTCAACCACAGGTTGCCCTGATAGTCCTCCATAATCTGCTCGGTGTAGTTGTCGCGCATGGTGGTGGTGTCACGCATGTTCGAGTAGAACGTCTTCACACGGTAGCCGTCATAGCGGTTCAGACCGTAGCTCGTTCCTATCCACACATAACCGTGAGAGTCGCGGAAAACGCAATTCACCTGCGAGTTCGACAGTCCGTTGCGGGTGTCCAGACGCTTGAACTTTATCTCCGGAATACCAGCCTCCACAGCCATGGAGAGCAGGAGAAGGGCAATCAGCAAAAAGGCCTTACGTATCATTGTTCAAGTACTATTTACAGTTTGTATTCTGCAAAGTTAGCATTTATTCTTGACTTTACCAAACAAAAGCGCAAAAAAACCTCTCAAAATTCATTGAGAGGCTTTCCGGGGCTGTAAACAAGCCCTTATGTTAGTCCAGTACGATGGGTTTGTACTTCGGAACCAGCATCTTCATGATACACCAGCCGATGAGGTATGCCACGGCGCAGATGCAGAACACCACCATGTAGGCGGCAGGCTTGCCCTCGAAGCCGAAGAACGAGAAGGCGCCGCCCTGTCCGTCGGCCCAGGTAAAGAACATACCCGAGCCCTTGTTGATGAGGAACGAGCCCACACCGCCAGCCATGGAGCCGATGCCCGTAATGGTGCCGATGGTCGACTTGGGGAACATGTCGCCAACCGTCGAGAAGATGTTAGCCGACCACGACTGGTGTCCGGCACCTAACAGGCCTATCAGGATGGCGGGCCACCAGGCACTGTACTGCCCCAGCGGCTGTGCGAACAGTCCCAACACGGGGAAGCAGGCAAAGATCAGCATGGCGCGCATGCGACCGGCATAAGGGTTCATGCCGTACTTCTCGACGAAGACCTTCGGCAGGTAGCCACCACCGATGGAGAGCACCGTACAGATGGCATAGAGCGTAAAGATGAGTGCGATACCCATGCCTGAGTCACTCGTGTAGCCATACTGGTCAGAGAAGTATGCGGGAGCCCAGAACAGGAAGAACCACCACACACCGTCCGTCATGAACTTACCCACGATGAACGACCAGGTCTGCTTGTAGGTGAAGCAGCTCCAGAACGGAATGGTCTTCTCCTCCTTGGCCTCCTGGTGGTTCTGCACCTCGGCAATGTCGTTGTCCTGCTCGATGTAGTTCAGCTCGGCCTGGTTCACGCGCTTGTTCTTGGCAGGCTTCTCGTAAGCCCATATCCACAGGGCCATCCAGACGTAACCTAATGCACCGATGATGATGAAGGCCATCTCCCAACCCCAGGCACGAGCCAACAGGGGAATGGTGGCAGGAGCAGCCAACGCACCCACCGAGGCACCGCTGTTGAAGATAGACGTCGAGAAGGCGCGGTCCTTCTTGGGGAAGTACTCTGCCGTCACCTTGATGGCCGCAGGGAAGTTACCGGCCTCACCCAGCGCCAAGATCATACGGCAGCTCAGGAACAGCCATACCGAGATGGTGGCAATGGCCACGGCGGCGTCAGAGCCCGCCTGTACCATGCGCAGAGCCTCGATAGAGTCGTAACCCTCGACATTCATAGCCACCCATCCGCAGCCAGCGTGCATCACAGCGCCGGTAGACCACACGAAGATGGCTATCAGATAACCCCTCTTGGTGCCCATCCAGTCGATGAACTTACCTGCGAAGAGGTTGGCAATAGCATAGAAGATGGAGAACCATCCGGTGATGGTACCGTAGTCGTTGTCGTTCCAGTGGAACTCAGGAGCGATAAAGTCCTTCCATGTGAGAGACAAGACCTGACGGTCCATGTAGTTGACTGTCGTTGCCAGGAACAGCAGCGCACAGATGACCCAACGCCAGTTGGACATTTTTGTTGTTTGTACAGGAGCCATATTCTGTTTAGTGTTTTAGTTTATTGTTTCTGTGAGTACTAACGCAGGTCGTTCACGGGAATGTTGTCCTTGTCGTTGTAGTTCAGGTTCTCGCCCGCCATACCCCAGATGAAGGTGTAGTAGTAGGTGGCGGCGGCACAGTGAATGCTCCACTCCGGCGACATGATGGCCTGTTCGTTCTTCAGCCATACCACACGCGTCTCCTGAGGCTCGCCCATGAAGTGGCTCACCTGCTGACCCTCGGGCACGTTGAAGTAGTAGTAGGCCTCAATACGACGACCATGCGTATGTGCAGGCATCGTGTTCCACACGCTACCGGCCTGCAGCTGCGTCAGACCCATCTGCAACTGACAGGGACCCTCCTCTAACGAAGTGTTCACTATCAGCTGATTGATGGTGCGCTGGTTGCTCTCAGCCAGCGTACCCAAGGGCTTCTCCTTCGTACCGACGATGGTAGCCTTCAGACTCTGCACCTTGCCGTTCTTACGACCGTCCAGCGTCACCCACTGCGTCTTGTAGTGCTTGTGGGCAGTAGCCGAGTTCAGGTAGAACTTGGCGGGGTTCTTGGGGTCCTTCGAACGGAAAACGACCTCCTTGTTCGAATCAATGTCCTGACCCTTCTTGTCCTTACCCTGCCAGCCGCGACCCACATAGAGGGCCTCGCTGTAGCCTAAGGGATATTCCTGACCGTCGACAACGACCACACCGTCGCCACCGGTGTTGATGATGCCTAACTCGCGGTTACGCATGAAGTAGTCAGCACGCAGCTGGGGGTGAGTCTCGAGCTTCAGGTCCTTGTTCACCGGCATGGCACCACCGAAGATGAAGCGATCGTACATCGAGTACGTTAGGTTAATCTCGTCGGCCACCATCACCTTTTCCATCACGAAACGGTCACGTAGCGTCTGCGTGTCGTAGTGCTTCACGTCAGCCGGATGACAGGCTGTCTGGAAGCTCATGTTCTGCTGGGCAGACATTGATAAAGAACTCATGATCATCAATAAGCTTAATACTTGTTTTTTCATTGTTATGTTGTTTTTAGTTTTGCACCTTCAACCTTTACTGCCTGTTCTCCTTCGCAATACGCATGCGGTTCCACACCACCATGCCAACGGTTATCACCGTCAGCACGCCAGCGCCAATCCACTTCAGGTAGGCCACACACTTGTAGATGACCCATCCGAAGAGACTCGACGCGAAGTCCAGCGCACCACCCTCGAAGCCTGCGGGAATGTCGGCAGCCTTGTCGCCCGTCTGCTCAAACACCGTATGGGCAGCCTGCGTGAAGGCACCCGCCATGTCCGTCACGAAGTACAGGCCGATGGCCAGCGCCACCAGACCGATGATGAACGTCTTCACCACATTACCCTTCGTGAAGGGCAGCACCATGGGGAACAGGTAGAACATGCCCGCCAGCGAGGCCAGGGGCAGGAACTGGTTGCCGGGCAGCACCACTGCCAGACCCAGCGCCACGGGAATCAGCAACAGGCTTACCACCAGCGTCGTCGGATGACCGATGACCACGGCCGGCGACATGCCGATGTACACCTTCTTGCCGTTGAACTTCTTCTTCACCACCTCCTGCGTCTTCTCAGCGATGGGCTTCAGGCCCTCTATAAATAAAGAGGTAATACGCGGGATGAGCTCCATCACCGCACCCATCGTCACACCTAAGAACAGTACCTTCTTGATGTCTAACTGCGCCAGCGCACCAATCAGGCAGCCCACGATGACACCCAGTATCAGCGGCTCGCCCATTACGCCAAACTTCTTCTTCATGCCCTCGGCGTCGATGTTCAGCTTCTCAAAGCCGGGAATCATGTCCAGCGCCTTGCCGATAAGCAGCGCGAAAGGCACGAAGCTCTGGCAGAAAGGCTGCGGAATGGAGATGCCCTGCCACTCAGGGTAGTACTCCTGGAACTTGTCAGCCGTCAGGTCGGCCATCACCAGCGTCACGATATAACACACGATGGCGGCAAAGTAGCCCCATGCCAGCGACTCACCCATCACGAAGTAAGCCACCGCGCCGATGAAGGCAAAATGCCAGTAGTTCCACAGGTCAATGTTCACCGTCCGCGTGCAGCCTGTTATCAGCAACAGGAAGTTCACGCCCAGGCAGATGGGGATAATCAGCGCACCCACTGCCGTATTGTAAGCCACGGCAGCAGCGGCAGGCCAACCCATGTCAAACACCTTCAGCTGCAGGTCGTACAGCTTGGAAATCTCCGACAGCGGCCCACCGAAGTTCGTCGTCAGCAAGGCCGTCACAATACCCAGGCCCACGAAACCGACACCCACATAGAGGCCCGACTTCAGCGAGCGTCCGAACTTCAGACCTATACCCAGGCCTATCAACGTAAACAGGATGGGCATCATCACGCTGGCACCCAAACTGATAATGTAACTGAATACTTGTTCCATTTGTTTAAATATCGATATTTTTCGTTTGTTTTAGCCTATTTGGGTGCGAAGGTACGAAAAAAAAACGGACTGACCAAATTGTCAGCCCACTTTTTATCGTTCACCCCCTAAATAGGATTCGAAAACGAGGGGCCAGTCCTTTGCTCTGAAGACGTTTCCGAGCCGTCCGCTGACGTGTTCCGCCCCGTCCTCTGCCGTGTCGCGCCCGGTTTGCTGCCAAGTTGCGCCCCGTCCGCCAATCCCTTCGAGACAAGTGCTATTCTGGTCACTCGCAGGCACTCTTGAGAATCTCGCCCAGGGTGGGATGGATGTGCACCATGTCGGCCAGCTGGTTGACGGTGGTGTCGCGGCACATGAGGACAGAGACTTCCTGGATGATGTCGGCGGCATGGGCTCCATAGGCATGGCAGCCCAGGATGCGGTCTTGCGCATCGGAGAAGAGCTTGAGCATGCCCTCGGTCTCGTTCATGGCGAGGGCCTTGCCGTTGGCACGCCAGAAGGCCTTACGACAGAGGTATTCGACACCTTGTTCCTTGAGCTGGTCTTCGTGGGGTCCTACACAGGCTGCCTCGGGCTCGGTGAAGATGGCCGCAGGCATGATGTCGAAGCGGATGCCGTCTGTACGGCCCAGGATGTGGTTGACGGCACGGACGGCCTGCATCTCAGCGGCATGGGCCAGCAACTGGCGACCATTGACGTCGCCGATAGCGTATGCTCGGCTATTAGCTGTTAGCTGTTGGCTGTTGGCTATCATAAAGTTGTCGTCGACGGGGAGGAAGCCACGGGAGTCGGTGGTGATGCCTGCAGCCTGCAGGTTGAGGGTATCGGTATTAGGCTGACGTCCTGTGGCGATGAGGATGGTGTCGGCATCGATGTCGGCAAGGGTCTGTACGGCGGTCTTCATGCGGAACCGGATGCCTCGTTTCTCCAACAGCTTACGGAGGCGTTTGGCGATGTCGCTGTCGACCATAGGCAGGCACTCCTTGAGGGTCTCAATGACGGTGACCTCAGAGCCGAAGCGCTGGAAGACGGAGGCGAACTCCATGCCAATGACGCCGGCACCGATGATGCAGAGGCGGCGGGGCAGCGTGGTGAGCTGTAACAGCTCAGTGCTGGTGACGACGCGGGGGTCTGCGATGTCGGCAATGGGCGGCAGCTTGGCTCGGCTTCCAGTGGCAATGATGATGGGAACCTTGCCCAACGACTCCTGCAGGAGGGGTGTCTGGCCAAAGACGGCACGTTCGCGTATCAGGGTGATATTGGGGTGTGAGAGGATGCTCTCGACACCACTGCGCAGCTGGCTGACGACCTGCTGCTGACGCTCCACAGCCTCAGCAAAGGTAGCTGAATGGACATAGGTCTTGGTGGGGATGCAGCCACGGATGAGACAGGTGCCTCCGACGTCGCCTTCTTCGAAGATGGTGACGTGGAGCCCCTGCCGGGCGGCATATTCAGCGGCGCGGTACCCGCCTGGTCCCGCGCCGATGATAATCAGGTCAGTTTTGTTCATTTTTCAATTGCTTATACGTGGTTACAGGATGCCTGGCGGCCAGGACATCGTCGACACGGCCTATGGGCGTGTTGTGGGGTGCCGTCTTCACCAGCTCGGGGTCGTTCTTGGCCTCTTCGGCAATGCGGCGCATGACGCTGATAAAGCCGTCGAGGGTCTCCTTGGACTCGTTCTCGGTAGGCTCCACCATGAGGCTCTCGTGGAACAGCAGGGGGAAGTAGATGGTGGGAGCATGGTAGCCGTAGTCGAGCAGGCGCTTGGCAACATCCATAGTGGTGACACCGGTGCTCTTGTCCTTCAGACCGTCGAAGACGAACTCATGGCAGCACAGGCCGTCGATGGGCAGCTCGTAGACATCCTTCAGCGACTCTTTGATGTAGTTGGCGTTGAGGGTTGCCAGCGGGCCTACCTCCTTGATATGGTCGCGGCCCAGGGTGATGATATATGCCAGGGCACGCAGCATGACGGCAAAGTTGCCATGGTGGGGCGACACGACGGGGAAGAACTGCTGCAACCCTTCGCGGACACCGACTGGACCGCTGCCGGGACCTCCACCGCCATGGGGCGTTGAGAAGGTCTTGTGCAGGTTGATGTGCATGACGTCGAATCCCATGTCGCCAGGGCGGCAGGCTCCAAGCATGGGGTTGAGGTTGGCACCGTCGTAGTACATAAGTGCCCCGCAGTCGTGGATAAGCTGCGCTATCTGCGGTATCTGGCACTCGAAGAGTCCCAGCGTGTTGGGGTTTGTCATCATCATAGCGGCGATGTTGGGGCCTTCAAGGTAAACAATGCGCTCCAAATCCGTCAGGTCGACGAGTCCCTCTGCGGTGCTCTTGACCTCAAGGATGTCGAGTCCGCAGACAGCGGCGGAGGCAGGGTTGGTGCCATGGGCCGAGTCGGGTACGACGACCTTCTTGCGCTGCACGTCGCCACGTGAGCGGTGGTAGTTATCGATGACCATCAACCCCGTAAGCTCGCCATGCGCTCCGGCATAGGGCTTGAAGGTGAAGTGTGCCAGACCCGTCAGGGCACAGAGGGAGCTTTCTAGCATGACGGTTGCAGCGCGGGCACCCTCGACAGTATGGTCGGGCTGCATGGGATGCAGGTTCTGGAACTGCGGCAGGGCAGCCACCTCCTCATTAATTTTGGGGTTGTACTTCATTGTACATGAGCCCAACGGATAGAAGCCGTTGTCGACCCCGAAGTTGTTCAGCGACAGGTTGGTATAGTGGCGCACCACAGTAAGCTCGTCGCACTCCGGCAGCTGGGCATCTTCCTGGCGGCGCAGGGCGGCAGGCACCTCATACTGGCTGAACTTGTTGCGAGGCAGACTATAGCCCCGGCGACCCTCGTGAGAGAGCTCGAAAATTAAATTTCCATATAGTTTGTTCGTCATAGGGCAGCAATCTTTACGAGGTTATCGATTTCTTCCTTGGTACGCTTCTCTGTCACGGCAAAGAGGAAGCCGTCGCCGAAACGGAGGCCCCCAAGGATGCCTGCATCGAGGAAACGCTGGTAGAGCGTAACCGTGTCGCCTTCGTAGGTGACATAGAACTCGTTGAAGAAGGGCTTGTCGAAAGCCAGACGGAAACGTCCTGTCTTCAGCAGCTCGTCACACAGGCAGTGGGCTCCGCCATAGCTCTGCTCCGCGGCTTCCTTCAGGCCCTGGCGACCCATGAGTGCCATATACATGGTGACGAAGAGGGCCATGAGCGACTGGTTGCTGCAGATGTTGGAGGTGGCCTTCTGACGACGGATGTGCTGCTCACGGGCCTGCAACGTCAGAACAAAGGCACGCTGACCGCAGTTGTCGACAGTCTTGCCGACAATGCGGCCCGGCATCTTACGAATGAGCTTCTCGGTGGTACACATATAGCCCACGTAAGGGCCGCCATACGACAGGGGGATGCCCAGAGACTGGCCGTCGCCGACAGCGATGTCGGCACCCCATTCTCCGGGGGTCTTCAGCACAGCCAGGTCGGCAGCGACACTATCCATGATGAAGAGTGCCTTCTGCTCGTGGCACGCCTCGGCAAAGCCCGTCAGGTCCTCAACGATGCCGAAGACGTTGGGCTGCTGTACGATGACACCTGCCACACCACCCTCTGCCAGACGCTCCTGCACATCGGCAAGGCTGGTGGTGCCGTCGCGGACAGGCAGCTGCTCCAGCTCAATGTCCTGATGCAGGGCATAGGTCTTGAGCACCTCGAAGGTAAGCGGATTCATACACCCCGTCACCAGTACCTTGCGGGCTTTCTTGCCTGCGGCAACAGCCATCATCATAGCCTCTGCAGTAGCTGTGGCACCGTCGTACATGGAGGCGTTGGACACTTCCATGCCAGTGAGTTCTGCCATCATGGACTGGTACTCGAAGATGTAGTGCAGCGTGCCCTGCGAAATCTCGGCCTGGTAGGGCGTATAGCTGGTAAGGAACTCGGAGCGCGACAGCAGATTGGGGATGACGCTCGGCGTATAGTGGTCATATGCGCCCATGCCGGCAAAGCAGACGAGCTGCTGGTTGCGGGAGCCTAACAGCTGGAAGGCCTGGCGCACCTCCATCTCGCTGGCACTCAGCGGGATGTTGTAGTCAGCGCGAAAGCGGATGGCCTCAGGCACCTGTGCATAGAGGTCGTCGAGCGTCTTGACACCCACGCGTTCCATCATGGCCTTGAGGTCAGCCTCTGTATGGGGGAAGTATTTGTACATAACTAATCATGAGAGGATGACTATCTTTTATTTCTCACAGAAAGCCTCGTAGGCCTTGGCATCCATGAGGTTGCCAAGCTCGGAGGGGTCAGACAGCGTCACCTTTATAATCCAGTTGGCATAGGCGTCGCTGTTGATGAGCTCGGGCTGATCGTCCAGCGCCTCATTAACCTCGACAACAACACCTGTCACCGGCGAGATGAGGTCAGAGGCTGCCTTGACACTCTCCACGGCGCCAAACTCCTCGCCAGCCGTCACCTCGTCGTCAACCTCAGGCATGTCGACATAGACCACGTTGCCCAAGGCATGCTGGGCATAGTCACTAATACCAATGTAACCGAAGTCACCTTCTACTTTCACATACTCGTGAGACTCGCTGTAATAGAGTCCTTCCAATACTTTTGCCATAACGTTTTATCTTTTAAATTTTAAACTTGAACTTTCAACTCTAAACTCTAACCTTTCTTATAATGCTTGTCGTAGAAACGCTTCTTGCAGACAATGCCGGGGAAGGTCTTTTTGCGTATCTGGATGTCTACCTCAGTGCCAAGGGCAGCACAGGAGGCATCGATGAGGGCCATGCAGACACTCTTGTCGGTAGAGATGGTATGATAGCCCGTAGTGACCTCGCCAATCGTCTTGCCGTCCTTCAGCACGGCATAGCCATGACGGGGAATGGCCTTGTCCTGCAGCTCGATGCCTATTAGTTTCTTCTGGGGGCCCTCGGATTTCTGGCGGGTCAGGGCGGCTCGGCCTATGAAGTCGTGCTTGTCGAGCTTGACAAAGGTGCCGAGTCCTGCCATGAGAGGGGTGATGTCGGCAGACAGCTCGTCGCCATAGAGGGGCAGGCCGACCTCGAAACGCAGCGTGTCGCGGCAACCGAGTCCACAGGGCTTCACACCTGCTGCCATGAGCTTGTCCCAGCACTCGCTAATATAATAAGGTGTGGCATAGACCTCAAAACCATCCTCGCCAGTATAGCCGGTGCGGCTGACAATGATGTCGCCTATCTGCTTGAAGGTGTAGAACGACAGCTCTTTGCAGCTGATGCCTAACACGTGCTCCATGACGTCCTCGGCCTGAGGACCCTGTATGGCCAGCTCACCATACTGCTCACTCTGGTGCTCCAGAGTGACGTCGTAGCCAGCAGCCTGCTCTTGTATCCAAGCCCAGTCCTTATCGATGTTGGCAGCGTTGATGACCAGGAAGAAGCGGTCAGAGGCCATTTTGTAGACTAACAGGTCGTCAACTACGCCACCATTGTCGTAGCACATCATGCCATAGAGAATCTTACCGTCGGGCATGCCTGATACATCGTTGGTGAAGATGTAGTTGACATAACGCTCCGCCTGGCTACCGCTGACGAGCACCTCACCCATGTGGCTGACGTCGAAGACGCCGCAGGCCTGACGCACAGCCTGGTGCTCATCGACGATGTTGGTGTACTGGATGGGCATGATAAAACCTCCGAAGGGGGACATCAGCGCCCCTTGGGCTACATGCTTGTCATAGAGACAGGTCTTTTTGTTGTCTTTTTCCATAGAAATAGTTATATGAGATGGATGAATGATTCCTGAAGGTATTGCTGCTCTAACTGCTTGATAGCCTGTACGTCAGCATGGGTAAGGGCCTGCTCGTCAGAGCAGAGTGTCTGGCGGATGAGGGCCTTCACCTGGTCGAGGCTCTGGGGGATGTGGTCCTTCAGTAGGGTGACGCGCTGGCGGACGCTCTGGATGCCATTCTGCTGCAGCTTCTCGCGGCCGGGGGTGATGGCACGCGTCATGTGCTCCATACAGGTGTCGTAGAGCAGCGTGCCATGGACGATGCTCCTGTCGGGCAGACGGTAGAAGGCCGTGCCGCTGACCTTGCGCCCGTCTATCAGCACGTCGTTGTGGGACGTACTGGTAGCCTGGAGGCCTAACTTCCCCAGCACTAACAGTATCATACTGATGAAACGATGGAACACCACCCCTACCTGGTCTTCGGCAGTGATGTAGGAAAGCATCAGGTTTGACTGGTCTGCATAGACACAGCCCCCTCCACTCTTACGACGGTACAGCCGGATGCCATGCCTGCGGCAATAGTCTACGTTGACCTCGCTCTCCAGCTGCTGGTTGCGGCCAAAGATGACGCTGGGCTCCACCTGCCACATGAAGAAATAGTCGGCAGGGGGAAGGCTCCGCGCCACATATTCTTCCATGGCCAGAAAAAAGGAGAGACGCTGTGTCTCGTCGGTAGGCAACTTGAGATATGTCATGGTTTCCGAGTTATTGCCTTGCAAAGATATGAAGAATTTATGCAATCTGCAAGAAAAACATGAATTTATTTTGCCAATCGGGCCAATTTCCGTATCTTTGCTGCTGTCGCAGCGAAAATACTTTCGCTCGAGAATAAAAGAAAAATTGCCTTTTTCTTTGTATTCTGCTCGCTTATTCGTATCTTTGCACTCTAAAAGAGTAAGCAGTGGAATTATTACAAGACATCAAATATCCCGAAGACCTCAGAAAACTGTCGGTAGAACAGCTGCCGCAGCTCTGTCAGGAGTTGCGCGAGGACATTGTGCAGGAGCTGTCTGTCAACCCCGGACACCTGGCGTCAAGCCTGGGTGTCGTCGAGCTGACGGTGGCGCTGCACTACGTCTATGATACGCCGAAAGACCGCATTGTCTGGGATGTGGGCCATCAGGCCTATGGGCACAAGATACTGACAGGACGCCGTGAGCGTTTCTGCACCAACAGGAAGTTGGGCGGGCTGCGCCCCTTCCCCTCTCCCGAAGAGAGCGAATACGACAGCTTTATGTGTGGCCATGCCTCGAACAGCATCTCCGCTGCCCTGGGTATGGCTGTGGCTGACAAGGAGAACCACCGCCATGTGGTGGCTGTCATCGGCGACGGTGCCATGTCGGGAGGTCTGGCCTATGAGGGTCTGAACAACGTGTCGTCGTCGGACAACGACATGCTCATCATCCTCAACGACAACAACATGTCCATAGACCGCGCCGTGGGAGGCATGCAGGAATACCTGCTGTCGCTCTCTACCAACGAGACGTATAACGCCATGCGGTTCAGGGTGTCGCGGTGGCTGCACAAAGTAGGTCTGATGGAGGATGACCGCCGTCGCGGACTCATCCGCCTGACGAATGCCGTCAAGTCGGCCATCTCGCACCAGCAGAATGTTTTCGAGGGTATGGATATCCGCTACTTCGGTCCCTTTAACGGACACGACGTAAAAGAGCTGGTACGAATCCTCCGACAGCTGAAGAACATGGGAGGTCCCAAGCTGTTGCACCTGCACACGCAGAAAGGTCACGGCTATGCGCCTGCCGAGAAGGATGTCACCGTATGGCACGCCCCCGGCAAGTTCGACGCCGAGACCGGTGAGCGACTGGTAAGCCACGCCACCAACCAGCCTCCACGCTACCAGGACGTCTTTGGCGAGACGCTCCTGGAGCTGGCGCGCCAAAATCCGAAGATTGTGGGTGTGACACCCGCCATGCCTACAGGCTGTTCCATGAATGTCATGATGAAGGAGATGCCGGAGCGCACCTTCGACGTGGGCATTGCCGAGGGACACGCCGTGACCTTCTCCGGAGGCATGGCCAAGGAAGGACTGCTGCCTTTCTGTAATATCTACAGTGCTTTTGCCCAGAGGGCATACGACAACATTATACACGACATAGCCATCCTGAAGCTGAACGTCGTGCTGTGTCTGGACCGTGCCGGACTGGTAGGCGAGGATGGGCCTACGCACCACGGTGCCTTCGACCTGGCAGCACTGCGCCCCATACCCCATCTCACCATTGCCTCGCCGATGGACGAGCACGAGCTGCGCAGGCTGATGTATACGGCCCAGCTGCCAGGCAAGGGGCCTTTCGTCATACGCTATCCACGAGGCAGGGGCATGCTGACAGACTGGCGCTGCAAGCTGGAGGAGGTTCCGGTAGGCAAGGGCCGCAAGCTGCGTGACGGCGACGACATCGCCGTCATCACCCTGGGTCCCATAGGCCACACTGCCAGTCAGGCCATTGACGAGACAGCCGGCGGCCACAGGTATATTGCCCACTACGACCTGCGGTTCCTGAAGCCCTTGGACGAAGACATGCTCCACGAGATAGGCCGTAAGTACAAGAAGATCATCACTGTGGAGGACGGTGTGCGCAATGGCGGCATGGGCTCGGCTGTCCTGGAATGGATGAGCGAGCACGACTACACGCCAACCATCCGCCGCCTGGGCCTGCCAGACAAGTTTGTCGAGCACGGCACCGTCGCCGAGCTGCAGGCCATTGTCGGCATCGACAAAGAGAGCATCAAGCGCGAGATAGAGAAAACGAGGAACCAAAAAGGAACAGACGCATGAAGATTATCATTGCCGGTGCAGGCGCCGTAGGAACTCACCTGTCCAAGCTGCTGTCACGCGACCACATGGACTGCGTGCTCATTGACGAGGATGCCGCCCGTCTGGGCGACCTTGACAGTAAGTACGACATCATGACGCTGCAGGGGCGTACGGCCAGTATCAACACGATGAAGGAGGCCGGTGTGGAGAATGCAGACCTCTTCGTGGGCGTGACGCCCGACGAGAGCCGTAACATGAACGCCTGCATGATAGCCCACGCCTTAGGAGCCAAGAAGACGGTGGCACGCATCGACAACTTCGAGTACTTGGACCCCAGCCGCAAGGAGCTGTTTGAGAAGATGGGCATCAACTCGCTGATTTTCCCCGAGGTACTTGCCGCCCACGACATCTCGAACGGACTGAAGATGTCATGGGTACGCCAGCGCTGGGACGTCAACGGCGGCGACCTGGTGATGTTAGGCATCAAGCTGCGCAGCACCTGCGAGGTGCTGAACCAGCCGCTGAGGAGCCTCTGCGGACCTGACGACCCCTACCACATCGTAGCCATCAAGCGCGGGGGCGAGACGCTGATACCGGGTGGTAACGACGTGCTGCAGGAGAACGACCTGGCCTACTTCATGACGACCCGCGAGTATATTCCCTACATCCGCAAAATATCCGGCAAGGAGCATTACTCTGACGTGAAGAACGTCATTGTCATGGGCGGCGGGCGCACGGCAGTACGCTTTGCCAAGATAGCCCCTGACTATATGAACCTGAAAATCATAGAGATTAACGAGCAACGCTGCGAGAAGCTCAACGAGAAGCTGGCCGACCTTGACGTGATGGTGATTCACGGCGACGGAAGAGACATCGGTCTGCTACAGGAAGAGGGCATCCAGAACACGCAGGCTTTCGTAGCCCTGACAGGCAATGCCGAGACCAATATCCTGGCCTGTCTGACCGCCAAGCGCCTGGGCATACGCAAGACCGTAGCCATGGTGGAGAATCTGGACTATGTGGAGATGGCCGAGAGCCTGGACATCGGTACCATCATCAATAAGAAGACCCTGGCAGCCAGCCACATCTACCAGATGATGCTGGGCGCCGACGTCAGCAATGTACGCAGCCTGATGCTGGTAGACAGCGACGTGGCAGAGTTTACGGCAGCCAAAGGCTCGCGTGTCACCAAGCGTGTCGTCAAGGACCTGGGCCTGCCGGCCGGTGTCACCATTGGCGGACTGGTACGTGACGGCCAGGGCATCCTCGTCAATGGTAACACGCAGATTGAGGCTGGCGACTCGGTGATGGTGTTCTGTCACGAGCAGAACCTGAAGAAGGTGGAGAAATACTTCAAGTCCAACACGATATGGTAAACTTCCCACTGGTATATAAGATTATCGGCTCGCTGCTGTTCCTGCTGGGTACCATGCTGGGCATCTGTGTCGCCGTCTCGCTCTACTACGGCGAAGACGACATGATGCCCTTCCTCATCTCCACCCTGCTGACAGTCAGTGCGGGCTTCATCTTCAAATACCTGGGGCGTAACGCAGACAACAACCTGAGCCGCCGCGACAGCTACTTCCTCGTGACAGCCACATGGGTCATCTTTACCTTCTTCGGCATGCAGCCCTACCTCATAGGAGGCTACATACCCGAAGTGACGGATGCCTTCTTCGAGACCATGTCGGGGTTTACCACCACAGGAGCCACGATACTGGACAATGTGGAATGGCTGCCCCACGGCATTCTCTACTGGCGCACACAGACGCAGTGGATAGGCGGCTTGGGAATCGTCTTCTTCACCATCGCCATCCTGCCCTCCATGGTAGGCAGCGGCAGCGTGAAGGTGTTTGCCGCCGAGGCCACGGGGCCGATGCGCGCCAAGATGCACCCCCGCCTGTCTACCATGGCCAAGTGGATATGGACTATCTACCTGGGGCTGACCGTTGCCTGCGTCCTGGCGTTCTTTCTCTGTGGCATGGGGTGGTTCGACAGCATCAACTACGCCATGACGACAACGGCTACAGGCGGCTTCTCAACCCACAACGACACGACGAGCTACTTCAACTCGCCGCCGATAGAGTACGTCTCCATAGCCTTCCAGTTCCTGGCAGGCATCAACTTCACCATGCTCTACTTTGCCATCTTCAAGCTGAAGGTGGGCACGCTGCTGAAGAGCTCTGAGTTCAAGCTGTACCTCTTCCTGATAACCCTTGCCACCAGCGTCTTCATGTATCTGCTGATGACACGCAACGGCTACGGCATGGAGAGGGCATTCCGCTCGTCGCTGTTTCACGTCGTCTCTTTCATGACCACGACAGGCATCTTCAACGACGACGCCGCCATGTGGCCCCACATCACATGGGTCATCATGGGCTTCCTGATGTTTGCAGGAGCCTGCTCGGGGTCTACCACGGGAGGGTTCAAGTGCATCCGACTGGTGATGGTCTTCAAGGTGCTGCGCAATGAGTTCCGCCGCATACTGCACCCCAGTGCCGTGCTTCCCGTAAAAATCAACGGCGTGCCCGTACCGCAACAGAAGCTGTCAACGCTGCTGGCCTTCTTTGCCATCTTCACCTTCATGCTCATCATCTCGGGCACCATCATGATAGTGGCAGGCATCGACACCGTCAATGCCGCCGTCATAGCACTGAGCTGCATCAGCAACGTGGGTGCCACACTCAGCACGGAGGTAGGGCCCGTCATGTCGTGGGGCGAGCTGCCGGAGTATATCAAGTGGACCTGCTCGTTCCTCATGCTAGTAGGACGTCTTGAAATCATGTCCGTGCTGGTGCTCTTCACCCGTGCCTTCTGGAAAGAAAACTGACAAATAACTATTATAACGATGAATTTCTTTAAGTTTACCCCCCTATTGAAAACCCTTATCTGGGGTACAGAGAGTTGGCAGATCAGCGGTGTTCCCGGCAACGAGACCCCCTGCACAGACAATGGTGTTACCAAGAGCCTCAACGACCTGGTCCGCGAACAGAAAGGACTACTGGTCGGCGAGGCCAACTACCGGCGTTTCGGCGACGAGTTCCCACTGCTTATCAAGTTCATTGACGCCCACCAGGACCTCTCTATCCAGGTGCACCCCACCGACGAGATAGCACACCGTCAGGGCAAGCCCCGCGGAAAGACCGAGATGTGGTATGTCATGGACTCGCAGCCCACTGCCACGCTCTATAACGGTCTGAAGATGCAGATTACCCCTGACCAGTACAAGGACATGGTAGAGCACGACACCATCTGCGACGCCCTGGCCCGCTACAATGTCAGCGAGGGCGACTGCTTCTTCATCCCCGCAGGACGCATCCACGCCATTGGTGCCGGATGTTATCTTGCAGAGATTCAGCAGACCTCGGACGTGACCTACCGTATCTACGACTACGGACGCCGCGACAAGGACGGCAACCTGCGACAGCTGCATACCAAGGAGGCTGCGGAGAGTATCGACTACACCGTACTCGACGACTACCGTCAGCAGTACACGCCTGCGAAGAACGAAGGGCAGCTGCTGGTGGAGTGTCCTTACTTCAACACCGCCGTCTACGACCTGACGGAACCCATGACCATCGACTATACCGAGCTGGACTCCTTCGTCATCCTCATAGGACTGAAAGGAGAAGGCACCCTCACCGTCGATGGCGAGAAGGTGCCCTTCCGAGGCGGAGAGACCATCCTGCTGCCTGCCACGGCACAGGAGGTGCGGGCAGAAGGCAGTCTTAAGTTCCTGGAGACTTACGTGCTGTCGTAAGATAGGCTTCGATGTCCTGCTGGATACGCCGGTATTGTTCTGAAAGGACGTACCCCGTATTCTTCTTCAACGTCTGACGGATGTCTTGCAATGAGTGTTCATAGCAGGACATCTCGTTTCGTTTCTGCGTATGGTGGCGGGCAGTGCGGGCTATCTCGTCCTGGCGTTCCTGGCGCAGACGGTTGCACACCTTATTCATAATAGGCACCATGACAGTATCGAACAGGTGGTGCCCCTGTATATAAAGATAGGTGGTCTGCGGCGTCACACCCAAGGCCTTGACACGCTCCTTGGTCTGCAGGTAGTCAGCCTTGTTGTTGGGATACTCCGCCTGCAGCTGGCGCACCTTCACGCCCACCTTCCTCCGCAAGTGGTCTATGGAGGGCTGCGGCTCCTGCACGTTGAAGCCTCCCGGGTCTATGATACGACCGAAGTCCGTCAGCGAGAACCTGCTGTGCCGCCCTGTCTTGTAGAACCATACCGACCAGACGAACAGCGGGAAGACTGCCTCGGAGTATTGTCGCAAGTAGTCTTCGAAGTCGAAGATGCGATGGTCGTTCAGGGTCACCGCCACACAAGTCTCGTGCAGCGACGGGGCATAGCACTGCAGGTTCTCGATGGCGTAGGCATAGGTATGGAACACATACGGACTTTCCGTCACCTTCCTGGACTGCGGCGTGGCACCATCCAGCAGGTAGTCGTAGTCGGCATCCACACAGGCTATCATGTCAGGGCCTACGTGGTCGCCCACGAACTTCATGAGCACCGACTTCTTGCCACGCTCCAGCTTCTGGTGCGAGGGCAGCATGACCTCGAAGTAGCGTTCCTCGTTCTCAAACCTGCTGAGCACGGTACGCCAGAAGTAGATGTCGTCGTAGCTCTCGACATAGGCCACTATCCTACGACGCGCCCGCTTCGAGGTCAGCTTGTTGGCAGCCTCGAAGTAGCGCGAGTTCAGATTGTCTTTCAGCCTATTGCCCATCGCCAAGCCTTTCTCACTTGTCACTTCTCATTTGTCACCTCAATGTCGCTGACCTCCGTCACCTTGTCCATCCAGCCGTTCATGATGACTGCCGGCGAGTGCGTCGTCAGGATAATCTGTACGTTGGGGTTCAGCTCCACTATCAAGTCAATGAGCCGCTTCTGCCACTCGATATGCAGCGACACCTCTGGCTCGTCCATAAAGAGCACGTATGGCTGCTGGTCCTGCACCAGCACCGTCAGCAGGATGGCCAGCATCTGCTTCTCGCCACTCGACAGCTGATAGGGTACCAGCACTTCGCCAATCTGCGAGAAGCGTATCTCGTTCTCCGTGCGCACCATCTTCTTTCCCGTCTCGGCAAACAGGTCGTCCACCATGTCCTGGAAACGCTTCTTGGGTTCCGACAGCTGCTGGGCTGCCTCGGTGTTCCCCTGCTGCAACTCGGCAATGATGCGGTTGCCTATGTTCACCTGGTAGTCCAGGTACTTGCGCTGCAGGTTGTAGAGCTGGAAGTCGAGTGCGCTGCGGATGCGCGAGTCCACCAGATTCATGGTCTCCACGTCGAGCATGGGCGAGTCCAGCGAGCGGATGATGTCATAGCGGATGTGGGTGGCACCCTCGGGCTCTGCCGTGATGTGGACCCCCTTCAGCAGGTGGTTCAGCAGGTCGCCATTGGTATTGACACTACGAAACACCTTGCTAAGAATGGTACTCTTGCCAACGCCGTTGATACCGCTCAGGATGTTCACATGCGGGTCCAGCGTCCACAGGATGTGCTTCTTACCGCTCCACAAGGAGTCTATCTCTATCTGCCTGATATAAGTAGCATACTTCATAGTTCACAGTTCACTGTTTTCAAGTTTTATGCGCAAATATACGATTTATTCCCGAATAATTCGTACTTTTGCAGGCGAAAAAATATTAAAATGGAAAAAACAGACAACAATCAGGCCCTTCTGGCGCATCTGAGCATGTTCGGCGCCTGTGCAGGATGGGGGCTTATGGCTCCCATCGGCAAGGATGCCATGACGCACGGCTTCGACGGCATCACCTTGGTGACATTCCGCGTTGTCGGCGCCTGCCTGCTCTTCTGGATAGCCTCCGTCTTTGCCAAGAAGGAACACGTTCCCACCCGCGACAAGTTCATGTTCATCGGAGCCGCCGTGTTCGGACTGGTGTGCAACCAGTGCTGCTATACGCTGGGACTGAGCATCACCTCACCCATCAACGCCAGCATCGTCACCACCTCCATGCCCATCTTCGCCATGATCCTGGCAGCCCTGATTCTGAAGGAGCCCATCACGGGCAAGAAAGCGCTGGGTGTCCTCATGGGATGCAGCGGAGCCTTGATACTCATCCTCACCTCGGCAGCCCATGCCGACGGCAAGGTGGGCGACATCCGCGGCGACCTGCTGTGCCTCTTCGCACAGTTCTCCTTCGCCCTCTACCTGTCGCTGTTCAACCCTCTCATCCGCCGTTACAACGTCTTCACCATCAACAAGTATATGTTCTCATGGGCCACACTGATGCTGCTGCCCTTCACCTTCAGCCATGTGCAGGGTGTCCTGGCCAACCCCATCCCCACACGCTCTTGGTGGGAGGTGGCGTACGTCGTCTGTGTAGGCACCTTCCTGGGCTACATCCTCACCATGATAGGCCAGCGCACGCTGCGCCCCACGGTGGTCAGCGTTTACAACTACGTCCAGCCCATCGTCTCCGTAGCAGCCTCGCTGCTGATGGGCATCGGCATTCTGAAGCCCACCCACGCCCTGGCTGTCGTGCTGGTGTTTAGCGGAGTTTGGCTGGTGACAAAGTCCAAGTCCAGGAAAGACCTGGAACAGGAACAGCTGCAAACAAAAAGGTGACTGCCTACAGGCGGTCACCTTTCTTCTTAGACCAGAAGTCTATCAGTTCTATCTCAAACACCAGCGTGCTGTAAGCCGGTATGGAGGTCCTGGCTGTCGTACCATAGCCTAACTGGTAGGGAACGATGATGCGCCACTTGTCGCCCCGGTGCATGTGCTGCACGGCAGTGGAGAAGCCCTCCACCACACCATTGACGGCCATCGTGCTGGGCACATCCACGTCAGGGTCGTAGGTCGACAGATAGCTACGGTCGAACTCATAGCCCAGCGGATAATGCGTTGTCGGCATCAGCCTGCCGCTGTATTCCACCTTCACGCTGTCGGTATAAAGCGGATAGGTCGTCTCCGTCTCGTCGGCCTCCTCTATCACATCCACCAGGATACAGCCCGTATGTGCTACGCCCCCCGTGGTGGCATAGAAATCGGTAGGCTGTCCCCAGCTGGGCAGCACGAAGCATGTCTCCGTATCCATGTCGTGCAGCAGGAACTGCTCTTCAAAGTAGGCCTCGTTGCGGTTTTGCCAGTCGGCCCACTCTTCATCCTCCTCATCAGCCTCGGTGCACGACGCAAAAGAGAAAGAAGCAGTTAGAAGAAGACAGAAGAAGAAATATATACTTTTATCTCCCATTTTACTGCAGCTTCTTTAAGAGACTTACGATGCTCACCTTGTCCTCGATGATAGCGTTCAGGTCGCTGATGTTCACGCGCTCCTGCTCCATCGTGTCGCGGAAGCGGAGTGTTACCTTACCGTCGGTCAGTGAATCATGGTCTACTGTTACGCAGTAAGGCGTACCGATGGCATCCTGACGACGATAGCGCTTGCCGATAGAGTCCTTCTCGTCATACTGGCAGTTGAAGTGGAACTTCAGGCTGTCGATAATCTCGCGAGCCTTCTCAGGCAGACCGTCCTTCTTCACCAGCGGCATCACGGCACACTTCACTGGAGCCAAGGCAGCGGGCAACTTCAGCACCACGCGGGTTTCGCCGTTCTCCAGTTTCTCCTCCTCGTAGGCATGACACATGATGCTCAGGAACATACGGTCCACACCGATAGAGGTCTCAATCACATACGGGGTGTACGACTCGTTGGTCTGCGGGTCGAAGTACTTGATGCTCTTGCCAGAGTACTTCTCATGCTGAGAGAGGTCGAAGTTGGTACGAGAGTGGATACCCTCCACCTCCTTGAAGCCGAACGGCATCTTGAACTCGATATCGGTAGCGGCGTTGGCATAGTGAGCCAGCTTGTCGTGGTCGTGGAAACGGTAGTTCTCAGCACCGAAGCCCAGGGCCTGATGCCACTTCATACGGGTTTCCTTCCACTTGGGGAACCACTCCAATTCTGTGCCAGGCTGTACGAAGAACTGCATCTCCATCTGCTCGAACTCCCTCATACGGAAGATAAACTGACGGGCCACGATCTCGTTACGGAAAGCCTTACCGATCTGGGCGATACCGAAAGGAATCTTCATGCGACCGGTCTTCTGTACGTTCAGGTAGTTCACGAAGATACCCTGAGCCGTCTCCGGACGCAGGTATATCTTCATCGACGCATCAGCGCTGGCACCCATCTCGGTAGAGAACATCAGGTTGAACTGACGCACATCCGTCCAGTTCCTGGTTCCGCTGATAGGGCAAACAATCTCCTCGTCGAGGATAATCTGCTTCAGCTCGTCAAGATCAGGACCCTGCATAGCAGCAGCGTAACGGGCATGCAGCGCATCGCGCTTCTCCTTGGTTTCCTTCACGCGCTCGCTGGTCTCCAGGTACTTTGCCTCGTCAAACGAATCGCCAAAGCGCTTGCGGGCCTTCTCTACTTCCTTCTGGATCTTCTCGTCGTATTTGGCAATCTGATCCTCGATCAGCACGTCGGCACGATAGCGCTTCTTCGAGTCGCGGTTGTCTATCAGAGGGTCGTTGAAGGCATCCACGTGTCCGCTGGCCTTCCATATCGTCGGGTGCATGAAGATGGCCGAGTCGATACCCACGATGTTCTCGTGCAGCATCGTCATGGCCTTCCACCAGTACTGCTTGATATTGTTCTTCAATTCCACACCGTTCTGACCGTAGTCATACACGGCGCCCAAACCGTCGTAAATCTCACTGGAGGGGAACACAAAGCCATACTCCTTGCAGTGGCTTACAATCTTCTTAAATACATCTTCTTGTGCCATACTATCCTATATATTTTTACCTTATTCCTATAAACACGGCTGCAAAGGTAGTGAA
Source organism: Prevotella sp. (assembly GCA_017412705.1). Taxonomy (GTDB): domain Bacteria; phylum Bacteroidota; class Bacteroidia; order Bacteroidales; family Bacteroidaceae; genus Prevotella. The sequence goes on along the minus strand of JAFPWS010000065.1, from coordinate 11,315 downwards.
AACCGAGCGAAATGCAAAATAAATTAGATTTATTTTCATTTTCGAACGAAAAGATTGCACCATCCAGACACTCACACCCCTCAACAACACCCCCATGTCTTGGTTGACATGAGGGTGCTTCTTGTCCGCTTTCCTACTTTCCTACTTTCCTACTTTCTGCATTTTCAAAATGTAGGAAGCTCCAGGCAAAGTTTCCGATAGTGGCCGCGCATAATGTGCTGGATGGCCTTGTCCTCTTCCAAGCGCTGCAAGGTTTTCTGCCCGGCACGGTTGTTGGCATAGCCGAATGTCTGGGCAAACTGTTCGGTGGTGAATTCCTGGGGCAACTGGCGGAAACACTCGACGAACTTGTTGGTGCGACGACGCTGCTGGGCGGCCTCCTTCAACTGATTGTCGTAGTACATGCGGTGCAGTTCGTAGTACCAGAAATGCTGGGTACGGTACTGGATGTCAAGGACTAAATCGCAGAGAGCACAGTCGGTGTCATCGATAACATAGGTACCCGTCTTTTCACGCTCTTCCCAGTGTCGCATGTCAATGTAGGGCGCACTCACATTGATACCGTAATACGGCACACGCTTGATGAGAAGCCAATCGGCCTGGTCGTTATTGAACTCGGCGATGGCCCGGCGTTCGTCACACCACTCGTGGACGTGCTCCACCAAAGGCCAGATGGGCAGTTCGCCGCGACGCTGGTCCAGACGGTAGGCCCACTGACGGAGCGTCTCGTTGTAGGCCAGGAGGCTGTCCTCGTTACTGTCTAACGGCATCATGTCGAAGTCGGGTTTGCCCATAGGGATTGTACCCATACGCGTGTCGAGACCTGAATTCACGTTTCTCTCGTTGACCAGTCTTTTTAGTGTGGGCGGCGTGCACGACTCCACCTGTACCCAAACTACCCTAAAACGGCCCGATACAGATTGCTTGTTCTGGTAGTGCTGCGAATCAAACTCCGTATGGAAGCTTTTCAGTACCATGATGTCCCTGTTCTGCCACCCGCCAGAGCGCGACATGTTGATGCAGTTGTCCTTCTCGGTGTCAACCGTCACGCAGCCTAAGGGCATCTCTTCACCGTCTACGACGGCCTTGTTATTAATCATCGAACGGATGAACTCGCCGTTAGAAGCACGCGGACCGAAGAAGCGGTTGTAGATTTTCTGGCGCGTTTCGTGCTCCTTGTTGCTGGCGGTAGCGTCAAACTTCTCCTTCCACTGGTTGGTGGCTTCGTCGGCTATGGCGTCCGATTCCAATATCGGTGCCAGCAGCAGTTCCATGAGTCGTGTCAGCGTACCTTTACCGCTCGTGGGGTCGCCCACTCCTAATATGATGTACGTCAGGCGCGTTCTCGCCGACTTGTTGGCATAGAACTTGTAGTAACACAGCGTCATGCACGCGCCCATCATCGCTGCCGAGGCGAAGAGCAGGAAAGGCCAGAGGCGGCGCGGATGAGGTTCGCAGACCTCACGCAGGCAGGGGTACACGTTGAAGAACTGCTCTATCTGGTCGCACCAGTGGTCGAAGGGCAGTACTGCCAAGGGGTCAGCATCCTTTGAAACCGCCGTTGTCTGTTCAAGGTTGATGCCTGCCCTATCCATCAGCTCCTTCAGAGCCTTGGGATAGCGCGACAGCAGCTTCTTCTTGGCTGCCGACTGGCACAGGTCCTCCACCTCGCCAGGCTCTGGATGCCAGTTCTGCACCCAGTCGAGGCGGTAGGCCATCCGGATGGCTTTCTGTGCGTCGTTGTCGTTGAAGTAGCACAGCCAGTGTGAGGTCTCGGTCTGCATCGTGTCGTGCTTCGTGTGAGGAGGCAGGGCGGGGCCGTAGTGCTCGTTGAGCACCCTGATGAAAGCCTCCTCTTCCGGCGAGAACTCTGCGGGTGCTTCTGGCTGGGGAGTGTCTGCGGCGGGAGTCACCTCAACGGTAGCGGCAGGCTGCTGTGGGGCAGATTCGCTGGTGGCAGCTGCCTTCTCCTTCCGTTTAGTCTTGCGGCGTTCAGCCCTACGCTGCTTTTCAAACTCCACCCATTTGGGCATGGTGGGCGTTGAGTCGCCCTTGGGTTCCTGACGGTAGCGGTCGCCACAGGCCAGGTCGTAATCTGTACGAATGATTTCTTCTGTCATAATCGTATTAGTCATTTTGAGGTTCAACATTGAAAAGTTCCTTGCTGTCGCAGTAGAGCACGTCGTCGGGACTTGTTATCCACGACAGGCGGTTTGAGTCCTTGCAGGCATCATCCACATAGTCGAGGATTCCAAGCAGCGATGCCATTTCATACTGTTGGCAGATGAGGTTCCCCCACTGTTCGGCAGGACGTGCCTTGAAGACGATTTTCATGCCCTCGCCACGTGCCGAGACGTAAACGAGCAGAACGCCCTCAGCTTTCAGGTCGTGTTCCTGCTGTATGCGCCCGAACACTTCACGCGGATTGCCACAGTGGTCCACATCGATGACCACAAGCCCTGAGAGGTAGGCATAGCGCATTTCGCGCCAACGCCCACGCTTCCCCTTGTTGAACTTCTTCGTCCCGATGCTCACAGCATAGTCGGAAGCCTGAAAGCATGCGCCGGGGAGCGTCTTTTTCAGTTCGTCCGCCTTTTGCTTGCGGGTCTCGTCGCCTGTGTCAAGGTATGACTTGTATTCGCGGCGAAGTTCACTGATGATGGGCAGAGCAGTCTGCATAGCCTGCTGCCACTCTTCCCAACCCATCTGGACACACTCCAGATAGGTACGTACTTGGTAGGTGATTCTAAACATGGTTTTGTCCTCCTGTCTTTTTAATGTTGTTGATTACTCGGTTGAACTTGTCGCTGGCGGGTAGTCTCCTGACCACCAGCTGCACCTGGCGCAGCACCTCGGCCTGCCAGTCGCGGGTGTGCTTGCCCAAATCGATGGTGCCCGTGAAGGTCACCTGCTGCTTCGCCTCGTCGAGCCAGCACTGCAAGCCGCCCTCTGACACCACGCGCAGCTCCGTGGGCGGCACCACGGGCTTCTTGGGCTTCAGGTCTTTCGTCAAAGCGTTGAATTGGCTCAGGAAGTCGCTGTACTGGTCGGCACTCGACTCCTTGCACTTCAGCGTAATCATCTTCGAAGGGTCGGCACCCGTCGTCACCCAACGCTTGCCGCCGCCTGCACACGTCTTCACGTTCTGCTGGGTCGACGGAGCCTCGTTGAAAGGTTCGAAACCAAACTTGTTGGTTTCTGGGTCGTAGGTTCCCGTTCCGCGAACCTTTATTTTCTTTGGTTTAATGTCTGTTATTTTCATTTTTACCTTATTATTAAATTAAACAATCTTACACTCAATCCCCATCTGCTCCAGACAGTCGAAGTAGTAGCCAGCCCACTGCTCGGCATCCTTCTTGCTTTCGAAGGCATCAATGTCGAACATCAGTTCGCAGATATTGCCAGCCACGTGGCACCACATCGAGAAATTGCCCTGCCGTCCGTGAGTGCCCTCGTTCGAAAACACCTGCAGCTCAAACGTCAGCGCTTCGTCCTTCACGTCCAGCGTTACACCCAGACGCTTCAGGCTCTCCACCCTATGGCGCAGCACCTCGTCAACCGCGTCTTCGGGGTTCGCCAGTGCCTTGCCCAGCATCCTGGCCAGTGCCAGTGCACCCACCGTGCCCCGCGCCTCGCAGAGATACATGTACCCTACACCTTCGCAGTTGATATACTCATTCAGCGGCTGCAGCTGCTCACCGGGAGTTACCACCCACCACCGACGGTCGAGGAACACTACCTGCAGGGGGAAACCTGCGAAATCGTCGTAAACCACACAACGGGGATTCACACTAATGCCTTTCATCAAGGCGATTGCTAACTTCTCCAGCATCTTTTGCTGGCGGTTACTGCCGTTGTTGGCAGCTTTCTTGCTTGTCATCTTAGACATCTTTATTAATGACTACCCCCATCCACGTTAGGTTGAAGATGGTTCGTTCAAACCTAAGGCGAAGGGTTACTCTGCATTTTTTGAAAAACGCAGAGTCAAAGAAAAACGCGGAGCGAAATGCTGTTAATGTCTATTAAGAGAAAGCAATATAAAAACAACCCTGCAATGAACTTTTCTCATCCAGGGCTAATTATAAAGAGACTTTTCCTGCGTACTTGGTTAAAAAGAATAAAATGTGTAGTATTAGTAAATTTGCAGAGTAAAACGCAGAGTACGATGCTTACTTCTTGCTTTTTCGTGTATGCTGATTGGGGGTTGGGCTACTATTAGTACCTTTTGGCAAATGCTTTTGAGGTTTACCATTTTTGTCGCCCCTCAAATCTGCGCGCTCTTGTTCTTCCAATACAATACGACTTAGTTGCTGTTCCAAGTCTTCCATTTGTACGGGAATTGGGGTTAAGTATTCTACCACATCGTTCACTACACTCATATCACCATCGTTTCCCGCATCTTTTATTTCATTGGTTGTAAATGAAGAGCCGTCGACTTTTTTGAATCTTGCTGTAAGTATCTGGTTCAGACCGCCTGTTGGCTTTGATATAAGTTTATTCTTAGTAATAAGTAGATTAAATAGTTTCCGTAATTGGGCATTTGTGCCTATCCATACGATTTTTACATCAAGAGGCTTTCCTGTGAAAAGAGATTTGAATGTGTCATAATGGGTTTCGCGGTCTATCAGAATGCCACGCATCTTGTTGAAAGCCATTTTTAATCTGATTTCTCTTTCCTTATTACTCATGCCATCGGGCTGATAGTTAAATGTTTCTCTAAAGGTATCGGCATCAAACACCTTCTTGTCTGCTTTCCTACTTTCCTTCTTTCCGGCTTTGATGTTAATCGGTGGATTGAGCGCCATATCAATCTCTTCAGTTAGCCACAGGTCGGGATTGTCAATATAGTCGTTTATCCATCTTTTTAGTATTACCGAACATGGAATGATTACTTCCAAAAGGGCATCTTGATGCCGTTGCTGTTCCTGTAATGCGTATAGGTCTTTAGGCGGATGCTCGTCACGATATTTGTTCTCTGTCTCAATAAGGGCATCGCGCAGGTCGTCACAATAGTGCGAATCCCAGTGTAGTGAAAATGCTGTTGCTACAATTTGGAATACGGTTGAGACGATGAGATAACGATCCGTCAGCGGTATTTTGTTTTCCCACTTCGCAACGTCATTTGACACATCATTCCAGAGCCCCAACGTCAAGTTGGAAGCCTCAGTCTCTTTGCCAGCCTCAATGAGCTCATCAGTCAGCCAAGCTGCTTCGCAGAAGATGTCCTCTGCACATGCCACTACCGACGTTACTTCTATACCTCTTCTGCGCCATACCTTCCGACATGTCTGAAGCAGGGCGTTGTCATGAAGCCTTTCGTCTATTTGAGCGACTTCGTTTGGTTTTAATAGTCTCTGCATCTTTCATCTTTTCTGTTTTTTCCGCAACACTGTCGAGCCAGACTTCGAGGTGGTATCTGTTTTCGACAGGTTTTGGATGGTCGTCAAAAGCAATTTCAAGTTGGGTAGCCCTTTCTGCCTTTCTTCTGATGTGGAAAAGTTCCAGTGCTCCCTCAGGCTCCATCGGGAGCTCGGCTCTTGTGTCTTTCCCACAATGTAGGGTAACATTGTCATCGAAGGTCAAATCCAGACCATAGCCCTGGGGGTCACTCATGATGAGGGCTATGATGTTCTCTATGTCGTGACGGCGTTTGTCAATCAGTTTAGGGCCTATCGGTTGGTCGAGTGTCATGGCTCCAGACAAGGCATACTTGTTGATGAGGATAAATAGCCGCCTCAGGTAATCAGAACTGTTAATCACTGCTTCTACTTCTGGATCCAGTTTGCCAGTCTTAAAGTGTATGATCATCTTTTTTACCCATCGTCCTTCCTTTTTGATGCGCTTCTTCGAGTACTCATAGAAATTGCGGCTCTCCATCTTCGTATAGAGCTTTACCCTAAATCCGCACGACAGGCTTTCCAAATGCCGGTTAATGCTCTCCTCCATCAAGTCGCGGACAGTGTCGGTGTTGCGCCAAGCTTCTGTCTCTACTTTTACTGCCAGAATGTTCTTACCGGGGCGGCAGTCAATGATGACGAAGGTACAGGGCGTTGACGGCTGGCTCTTCCTTTCCACAAAACCCATCGGGTCGTGTGGGCTGGATACTATCTCCCAATAGTGTTCTTCTTTCATGTTGAAGAGCCTCAGAGCTACTATTCTGCTGTCGTTGCCGAATATTTCGCAGGTATATTTCTTTGCCGTATCGCCCTCGTCCTTCTGCACGTGGAAAAGGTTGTTAATAGGCTTAAAGAGGCTATAGAACGCATTCTGAGCCGAATCCATGTCGGCCTCCTTAGTCTGTTCGCCCTGAAACAAATCACCTTGATCTTTATTTTCGACGAATTTATAAGTATAGATGGCGTATAGATTATCCATAGGCTTTATCGTTTTATCCCTTCCCTTTCTGTTTCTCTATAATACTCTTCTCCAAGTCTTCGAGCATCTTGATGTCCTCGGCATCGGCCATCTGGGCATCAAGTTGTTTACGTTTGGTGTTGAAGGTGTCATAAACGCTGCGAACGATTTCCTCTGCTTCCGCATTGGAAATGGAGCCTTTGCCTTGCAGGATGTCCTTCTCTTGGAAAGTGAGCAGGCTGTCTACGTTCTTACGCCAATAGTCGAGCGTCAGGTCTCTGCGTCCCTTCACGCGTTCTTCAGCACTTGTAATGAAGATGTCTACAAGACGGTTCAGCGAATCTATTTCATCGCTTTGGAGATAGTTCTTGGCTATGATGACGTCGCCCTTGCGAATGATGCTACCTTTCCAGGTGGTCAGTCCCATGTTGGGCTTATTGGCATCCGCACGGGCAACAATCAGTTCGGCTGCTGTCTGATGGGTAACGGCATAGAGCAGTTTGTTCTGCGTCTCGGCAAAGAACATCTGCGTAGACTTGTCCGTCTTGTCGTAATCACTGCTCAGGGCAAACAGGTCACGTACTTTCTGGTAGAACCGCTTCTCTGATGCGCGGATATCACGGATACGGGCCAACAACTCATCAAAGTAGTCTGGTCGCCCGTCAGGATTCTTCAGCCTTTCGTCATCCATCGTAAAGCCCTTTACAAGATACTCTGTCAGATGTTCAGTAGCCCATTGCCTGAACTGTGTGCCTCGGACACCCCTGACACGATATCCCACGGCAATAATCATCTCCAGAGAGTAAAAAACCACGTTGTAGTTTTTGCCATCGGCGGCAGTAGTTAAGAATTCCTTAACAACTGAATCTTTATATAACTCCTTTTCTTTCAGGATGTTAGCTATGTGCATACTGATGTTTGGCTTCGAGGTGGCAAAAAGTTCTGCCATCTGTTGCTGGTTCAGCCAGATCTTCCCGTCTTTGGCATACAAGGCCACCGATGCCTTGCCGTCTGCTGTCCGATAAATGATAATATTCTGTTGTTCGTCCATAATCGCTGTTATTGTTTTTATTCCTCCATCACTATTTTGCGCTCTTCTTCCGTCAGTCCGTAGAGGTCGAACACACGTTGGTCTATTTCTTCGTCTGTAGCTTTGATTTGCGCCGAGAGTTTATGGCATTCTGCCACACGTTCGTTGAAGAAGTCTTCCCATTCGTCCTGTTCCTTAACGGGTATGCGTATCTTCTGTTTCTTCAGCTCTGCTATCAGCCCACGGAAGTCCAACTGGTCGAACTGTTGCAGGGCTGTCGTTATCTTCACGCCCTCCAGGTTATCAGTCAGGCGATGCAGGAAACGGGTGCGTTTGTCTTGAAGCTTCTGATGAAGAGAGACCATCGTGTCGGCAAGGACAACGAAGGGCTGCTGGGATTCCAATGGTATTAGAGGTATAGGGATATTTCTGATATATTCAGGATTGACATCGATGTTGCCGCTACCTCTTATAGAATCAAGTAAATAGTTGGCATATTTCGAATTAAGTAACACAAGCAAGAAACGTATCTCTATTGACGATGATAATTCCTCCAATTGTGCTCGTGAAGCTTGTGAGAATTTCTTCACGCTATTATTAATGCTTGCATTATCTACACCCTTCAAATCCTTCCACAATACGCAAATTCGATTAGTTTGGTCACAAAGCAAATTATTAGTATCAAGAACAACTTTTAATGCTCCAATTTTATTTGTTAATATTTTAGGGCAAGTATATAGTTCTCTAAACGTAGGTCTACTTAGTTGATAAGGACTGCGCTCCGTTTCGTATTCCAAATAACGAATTCTGTTTACCGCATACCTTTCAATATCCTTTGCCTCTACGTATTCTCTGCAATGAATGTCATCCTTTGTAAGACTAACAAGGTCTTCCTTCTTAAATGCTCCTTTAGCTGTCTTTTCATCGGCATTTAGAACCATACCTTTACTAATGTAGCAGAAGTCCCCAAGAACATTCATCTGAGAATGTCTGTTTGCCTGTTTACTGACCTCATCCAAGTTCCATACATTGGTTCTTGTGTCCTGTATTAGTGTATCTGTCGTCTTAGCATATCTCTTTTTCAATGAAGCATCCATTATTGACGAAATGGCTATTTCTGTTTTCTCTGTCCTTTTCTCCACAAAGAAAATCGTGCTTGTAACAGTAGCATCCTCAAAAACTTTTGTTCCTCTTAAATCAGAGAGCTCATACAAATTATAATCACTAATAAGCATATCCCTTAATTTAAGTCCATATAATTGATTTGTCAATGGATAAGGAACAATCATAGAGCAGACACCGCCATCTTTGCACAAATATCGAATGCCTAACTCAATAAACGGAATATATAGGTCCCACTTTTGATGGAGAGAAATATACTTTCCAGAATCAATTATGCCCTTGCGCTGAATAGCCATAGATTCACTTGCCATCTGTGTTGCTGCACTCACATACGGCGGATTCCCAATCACCACATCGAAGCCTCCATTCTCAAAAACCCTGGGGAACTCCTTCTGCCAGTCAAAGGCCTTTTCGCCGGCTATGGCGGGGTCGCTGATAAGGGAGTTGCCGCACTTGATGTTCTCGCTCAGCGTGTTCAGCTTGCGGTGGGGCTTGGCGGTGCGCAGCCAGAGGGCCAGCTGGGCTATCTCTACGCTTTCTTCGTTGATGTCGACACCAAAGAGATTGTTTTCCAGAATATAGTTCTCCACATCCTGAAACTCAAGGCTGTAGCCCAACACCTTCTTCTCCAGCTCGTCTATCTGCTTGTGCTCAACCATCAGGAATTGCAAGGCGGCATTCAGGAAAGCGCCACTGCCACAGGCGGGATCGAGAATGGTGATGGCTAAGAGCCACTGGCGATACTGATTGAGCTGATCGAGCAGTCGCTGCTTGGTCTTCAGCTGGCGGCGCTGGTCGCTGAGGTAGTCGTCTTCTACGATGTTCAACGCTTTTTTCTTCTCGTCACACAGGCGCCCCACGGTATTCTCCACAATGTATTTCGTGATATACTGTGGCGTATAGAACACGCCGTCTTGCTTGCGCTTAGAGGTCTGCGGAGCCTCGCCATTGTTAATCTGCTGCGTAACCTCCTCGATTTCTGATAGTGAGTTTTCGAAGATATGGCCCAAGATATTAACATCAACATCGCTCTCGAAGTCGTAAGTAGAGAGTTTGCGTGTATATTCTATCAGCAGGTCGTCACTTATCTTAATACTGTCAAGAGCCTCATCAGGCTTAAACAATCCACCGTTATAGGCAAAGATGTCATTATGACCAGTATTCAGGTAGTTGAAATGCTTCTTTAGGAGGTCGTAGAAAGGCTTATATTCATCAAACTCATCTTTCAGTTTTACCCATTGGTCAATAACCTTCACTATCAAGTTTGGAGGCAGCAATCCGCCATCTTCAGCAAAGAATATGAAGAGTAAACGGTCTAACAGCTTCTGCGTCTTCTTGAAGAGCAGCAGTTGCCATTCCTTCTCGTCCTTACCTTCTGGTGTTGGATTTTGCTCCAGTATATCGGCAAAGAGTACACGCTTGAACTGTGAATAGTCTTTGTAGAGGGCCTTTGTAATCTGGTCCTCGTTCGACACCGACTCTTGTTTGACATGCAAGGCTATGCCCCGCTCCACCTGCTGCCAGGCCAGACAGAGGTACATCTCGCGGAATTCGTCAAGCGTCATGTGGAAGATGTCCCACTCGCGATATTCCACGGCATTGTCAATATACAGGCGCAACTTCTCAAAGTTGGAGATAATAACCAGACGAGTGTCTTTGTGCTTGCTCTTATATCCAAAGGCCTGATTCTCGATGCTGGCAAGGTCGGGCGTCTTGTGGTCTTTCAACTCTATCACGCCTATCACCTTATCGTCAATCATAATGGCACCGTCGGCCTTCTTCGAACCCACGTCGTTCTTCAGCTCAGTAGTCAGATTATAGTTGGGCGAGGGATTGATGGTGTAGCCCAGCACCTTGACGAACAGCTCGCGCAGAAAACCTTCCTGAAACTGCTCTTCCTTGATTTTGTGAATGTTGGCTTGTATGTCTTCGTTTAGAAAGTAACTCTGGTATTGCTGCCAGGGCTTCAGCGTCTGCTCTTCGCTGAGCAGGTTCAGGTACTTCTTGACGATGTTCTTCTGTAGTAGCATATATTAATCATTAGGTAGCTTTGGCTACGATTACTGAATACACCGCAAAGTTACAAATAATTATCCAATCTACAAAATAAAATGGGGAAAAGTAGGAAAGTAGGAAAGTAGGAAAGTGGACAAGAAGGTGTTTTGAGTGGGATATTATAGGATAGTAATTTAAATAATAATAGAATAATAATAGAATTATAAATAATAATAACTTCTACTTATAATGTCTCTCTTCCGCACTCTGAAAAAAGGGCTTAATGTCCACTTTCCTACTTTCCTACTTTCCTACTTTCCGGCTTAGTCGCACCAAACGGCATGGATTCTGCCTTGCAAACGCAGATGCCGGTCTACTGCCTCTGTGTTCGTATTACGACTGAAGGGGCTTCGTATTACGACTGAAGGGGCTTCGTATTACGACTGAGCAGACCCTGCCTGCCTACGCAAGACAAATGAAAAGTTTTCTGAAAAAAGTTGCGGAAATATTTGGATATATCAGATTAATTTCGTACCTTTGTATCGTCAACGAAAGTGAATGGTTCTCAAAGGCCACGAGGGCTTGAAGCGGACGGAGACAAGGCGCCTTTAAATCAATCAAATAAATTAACATTAGTAATTCACCGCTTAAAGAAAAGAAAGGAAAACACATTATGGCAGTACAAACCCCACAGTTTCTGATCAACATCAGAAAGAACGACAACGCGAACTCACCCGCCTACGGCAAGTACTACCCGAAGGCAGTAGAGAAGGAGACCATCTCGCTGCGCGGCCTGTGCAAGCACATGGCAGAG
>JAFPWS010000064.1 GCA_017412705.1 Prevotella sp. | reverse complement strand
TGTACCTTTGCGCCATGATGCAGATGGGCGCTTTTTATTATTTTTATGCACATACAAAGATACGAAAAAATACGCACATCTGCAACTTTATTATGTTAACTAATGTATTGATTATCAGGTATATAGTTAAACTTTGTAATAATCTTTTGTCACCCAAATAGACGCAGAACCAATTTTTTTTGAAAGAACAAAAAATATTTGTTGTTTGCAAGCAAGAAACAAGATGTGACGAGGCGATGCAATCGGAAAATCTCAAATGGAATTTGGTTTTTCGCTCACTTATTCGTACCTTTGCACTCGGTAAACTACTAAATACAAATCAAGATGATGGAAAGATTAGCGATTCTGTTGTTGACGGTGGCGCTCGCCCAGGTGACGATGGTCGCACGGCAGCAGCCTGCTGAACGGTTCCGTGTGCTGATTAGTACCGACATCGGCGGCACGGACCCTGACGACAACCAGTCGATGATTCACCTGATGATGTACAGCGACCTGTTCCAACTCGAAGGGCTTGTCTCATCGCCGTCATTTGGAAGCGGCTCGAAACAGGAACTGCTACGCATGATAGACCTCTATGCCAAAGACTATCCGCAGTTGCGGAAGCACAATGCCAAGCTGATGTCGCCCAAGGCTCTGCGGCGGCTGTGCAAGCAGGGACGACACGGACTGATGCCCTATCGAGGATTTGCCGAGCCGACAGAAGGTAGCGAGTGGATTGTCAGGTGCGCCCGCCAGAAGAGCGAAAGCCCTCTGTGGGTGCTCGTCTGGGGAACGCTGGAAGACGTGGCGCAGGCCCTGCATGATGCTCCCGATATTGCACCGAAGATTCGCGTCTATTACATCGGCGGCCCGAACAAGAAGTGGGGCGTCAACAGCTATGCCTATATTGCACGCAACTTCCCCGACCTGTGGATGATAGAGAACAATGCCACCTATCGCGGATTCATCACTGATAATGATAAGATGGAACTCATTGAGGAATATCAGGGCATGGAGCACGACCAGAACCGTTACGGCACGGGCTACTACGACTACGCCATGCGCGACCGGGGTACGATGGGGCGCGACTTCATCAACTATTATAAAGGTATCGTGAAGATGGGCGACACGCCGTCGCTGCTCTACATGATGCACGGCGACCCGAACGACCCCACTGGCGAGTCGTGGTGCGGCAGCTTCAGTCCCATCCGCTACAGTAGCCGGCGCGTTTTCCACCGCCAGACAACGGAGCGCGACACCGTTCCCGTCTATAGCGTGGTGGAGTGGACGTTCCGTGGTCCCGTCAAGAGCGACATCGCCGAGGATAGCGTCTGTCTGACGGCGACCATCGACAAGCAGCAGTGGGCAGGCTACTATCTGGGCAACGGTGAGTATGTTTTAAGGTATTGTCCTAAGGCTCCTGCCAAACTTTCCTACAATATCGCTTCGCAGTTCGCAGAGCTGAATGGTCTCAAAGGCTCCTTCGTCGTGGATGATGTCTGGCCGGGCAAGTCCGATGCTGCCGACTATCCGTTAGGCAATAACTGGTATTCCGACCGTTCGGAGCGCGACCTCTATGAGGGCAAGTGGCAGGGCGCCAAGACGCAGCGCCGCTGGCGGCAGGCCATCCTCGAAGACTGGGCCCGGCGCTGGGCGTGGCTGAAAGAATAAGGAATAGAAGTTATTTTCTTGAATAATAATTTGTTATTCACATTTTTTTTCGTACCTTTGCCCATGACTATGGAACGAATGCATACGAAAGAAGAGAAGATGGAGGCTTTTGGACGGTTGCTGGATGTCATGGACCGCCTGCGCGAGGAGTGCCCCTGGGATCGTAAACAGACCAATGACAGCCTGCGTCCGAACACCATAGAGGAAACCTATGAGCTGTGCGATGCGCTCATACGTGACGACCAGCGCGAAATCTGCAAGGAGCTGGGTGACGTATTGCTGCATGTTGTGTTCTATGGAAGAATAGGTGAGGAGAAGAAAGAATTTGATATAGCTGATGTCTGTAACAAGCTGTGCGACAAACTGATATTCCGTCATCCACACGTCTACGGAGAGGCCGTCGCCAAGGATGCGGAAGCTGTGTTGGAGAGCTGGGAACAGATTAAGCTGAAGGAGAAGGACGGCAACAAGATGGTGCTCTCGGGAGTCCCCATGGCACTACCTTCACTCATCAAGGCCTATCGGGTACAGGAAAAGGCTCGCAATGTGGGCTTCGACTGGGAAGACAAACAGGACGTGTGGGACAAGGTGCGTGAGGAGTTGGGCGAGCTGGAGGCTGAGCTGCACAAGGAAGACAAGGAAAAGTCGACGCAAGAGCTGGGCGATTTCCTGTTCTCTATCATTAATGCTGCCCGCCTGTATAAATTGAACCCGGACAACGCCTTAGAGATGACGAATCAGAAGTTCATTCGTCGTTTTAATTACATAGAGCAACATAGCATCAGGGTGGGGAAGCCCCTGACGGAGATGACCCTGAAGGAGATGGATGCCCTATGGAACGAGGCTAAAGAACAAGAAAACAACTAAAACAATAAATAGTATGAAGAAGTTTGGAGTAATAGCAATTGTTGCTTGCGCAGCACTCATGATAATGGGCAGCTGCGGTAGTGGTACACAACAGGTTTCGTTCGACAATGGCGACTCTGCTGAGGTGGTGAATGCCGACCCGACAGTATATGGTGTGTGTGGCGAGGCAACAGCCATGAATACCTTGCAGCTGATAACGGACATGGGCGACACCCTGACGCTGGACATCTCGACAGCCCAGGAGAACGGGCAGGTGTTTGGAGGATTGGAGGTAGGCGACCGCTTGGCAGTCATCCCCAATACCGACCGTACAGCTGCCGAGCTGGTTATCAACCAGGCTTCATTGCTGGGTAACTGGGTGATGCCCAACCCCATAGACGGTTCTGGCGAGGTAGGCATCAGCATCAAGGAAGGTGGTATTGTCGAGAGCATTCAGCAGAGCAACATTACCTATAAGACGTGGCGCCTGTCAAGAGGTAAGCTGGAAATCGTGCTGGTACGTGAAGGCGGTAGCGAGGACGACGAGGTTTATCTGTATGATATAGAGAAACTGGGTGCTGACTCCCTGGTCATCAAGGATGCCGAAGAGACACTTGAATATACGCGCCAGAAACCCAAGGAAGACTACGGCGTTGACATCAAGCTGGAGGACGCCCAGAGCGAATTCTTCATGTAAACCAGAGTCTTGGAGCCGTTCAGAGTTCACATATTAGGCTGTGGTAGCGCGCTTCCCACTCCTCGCCACTATGCCTCGGCGCAGGTGGTGGAAATCAGGGGGAAGCTCTTCTTGGTGGATTGTGGGGAAGGCACCCAGATGCAGTTGCGTCGTTCGCGCATCCGCTTTACCAAGATCAGCGCTGTGTTCATCTCGCATCTTCATGGCGACCATTGCTTTGGCCTGATAGGCATGCTGAGCACCTTTGGCCTGCTGGGAAGGACGGCCCGTCTGGCCATATATGCGCCACCAGAGATGGAGGACATCCTGTGCAGGCAGATGAAGCTGTTCTGCCATGACTTCGACTACGATGTCGACTTCCATGTTGTCGACACTACCAGTCAGCAGGTCATCTATGAGGACCGTTCGCTGACCATAGAAAGCATCCCCCTGGAGCATCGTATGCCCTGCTGTGGCTATCTGTTCCGCGAGAAAGCGCAGCAGCCTCATATCCGTCGTGACATGATAGACTTCTACCAGATTCCTGTCAGTCAGATTAACAACATCAAATGTGGGGCGGACTGGGTGACACCCGAGGGCGAGAAGGTGGCCAACGAGCGTCTGGTGGTAGCAGCAGAGCCACCCCGCTCTTATGCCTATTGCAGCGACACACGCTATATCCCGACGTTGCATGAGCGGCTGAAGGGCGTGACGACGCTATACCACGAGAGTACCTATGGCGAGGATAATATCCTGCTGGCAAAGAAGTACTGTCACTCAACAGCGCGTCAGGCGGCAAAGGTGGCCCGTGATGCAGGCGTCAGCCAACTGTTGTTAGGCCATTATTCGTCGCGCTATGAAGACGAGCAAGTGTTGCTGCAAGAGGCTCGGGAAGTGTTCCAAAATGCCCGTTTGACGGACGAACAAGCTGTTTTTGACGTCTAAGAAGCATTTTTTCGCCAAAAAGTTTGCAGGTTTCGGGGATTTTATGTAAATTTGCAGCAACTATATAGTGAATTGCTTATGAAGAAACGACTACTCATATTTTCTATCGCCGCTTCCATGATGCTTGGTGTGCCCGCTTTCAGCATGGCTGCCGAGGTTGAGATGGCTCCCGCAGAGCAGACGATAGAGGAGGACATCACCATCACGGTAAATGGTCAATGGGTCGTTATCAACGGAGCCCAGGGCCAGACGCTGGAGGTAGTCTCTTTGACAGGCCGTCGCGTGATGACACTAAAGATAGAGAGTCCGGCACAACGCGTAGAACTTAACGTACCCAAAGGTTGCTATATACTGAAGATAGGCAAGGTGGTAAGAAAGGTGGCTGTTCGCTAACAAACCTCTTACTGGTGTTGTTGCTCATGATGGTGGGTAACAGCTGTCGTCAACCACAAGAAAGAAACATCAATATGGAGGCGTTTTCTGATATGAAGACGCCTGCCTTTGTATTGGATTCGCATCAGGTTGACGTCTGCCTGAAGAAGATGATGAAAGCCGACGGAGGCAATACGAGGGCAGACAAACAGACGCGCAGCTACTACAAGGAAGCTGACTACGCATTGTTGTGGGTAGACGGTATGGGTGTTGACGAACGGGCTGACTCCTTGCTGGCCTGGCTGCATCTACTGAATGAGATTGGCATGTCGGAACAGGCTTTCGGGGTAGGTGAGATAGAGCAGGACCTGAAGCGCATTCGCACCTTGGACTTGGATGAGGGCAAGAACAGCATGAGTCAGGTAGCTGCCCGATTGGACTATCGGCTGACGAAGGCGTGTCTGCGCTATTGTTACGGGCAACGATTCGGATTCATCAATCCCTATCATGTATTCAACAACTTGGATGCCGAGAAGACCGATTCCGTCAAGGGCGTCATCAAGTACAGCGGACTCTTCGACATGAAGATGGACATGCCTGACAAGGACTATGCTGCAAAGGTATTCGGGAAGATCAGGAACGACAGCATAGCAGCCTATCTGCGTGAGATTCAGCCCAAGGACCGCTTCTACGGGCAGTTGAGGATGATGCTGGCGTCGGCTCCTACGGCAGACCAACGGAAGCGCATCATGGTCAATATGGAGCGTTGTCGCTGGCGCAGTCATCAGCCTATGGTGGAGACTGGCAAGCGCATCATCGTCAATATTCCTGCCTACCATCTGTATGCCTATAGCGACGAGGACCAGTTGGACATGCGTGTGGTATGTGGCAACAAGAAGACCAAGACGCCGCTGCTGTCGAGCTATATAGAGTGGATGGAGATTAATCCGCAATGGGTCATCCCCATGAGCATCATCGAGAACGATGTGGCAAGGAGGGCTGGCGACTCGTCCTACTTCGCCCGCAACAGGTATCACATCTATGAGCGCGCCACCAACAAGAAGATGCCCATCCATAGCGTGACGAAGCAGATGTTGCTGAGTGGCAAGTACCGGGTGGCTCAGGAGGGAGGAGCAGGCAACTCGCTGGGTCGCATCGTTTTCCGCTTCAAGAATAACTTCTCTGTCTTTCTGCACGACACCTCCAACCCAGGAGCCTTCGAGCGTCAGTCACGCGACGTCTCGCATGGCTGTGTGCGCGTGTCCAAGCCTTTCGACTTGGCGCAGTTCGTGCTGGACGATCCTGATGAATGGCTTGTCGACCGCATACGCATAGCGATGGGTATTCCTGCAGAGACCGTTCGGGGTATAGACTACGAGCGTGACCATCCGGAGACCGAAGGCCGTAACAAGCTGATAGGCTATGTGCCTGTCAAGCCTCGCGTACCTCTTTATATTATATACTATACGCTGTGGCCCGATGTGAGTGGAATGCTGCAGACGTGGCCCGATGTCTATGGCTACGACGAGGTGGTATGGGATAATCTGAAGCCTTATTTGTAAGATGGCACCAGTTGACGAACAATTCCTAATCAAGCAGCTCCAAGACCCCAAGACGCAACGTAGCGCGTTTGAGCGGGTAGTGCGCGAGTATAGCGAACAGCTCTACTGGCAGATTCGTCGTATTGTGCTGACGCATGACGATGCTGACGACGTGCTGCAGAATGTGTTTCTGAAAGCCTGGACCCATCTGGACAAGTTCCATCAGGACTCACGCCTGTCTACATGGCTTTACCGGATAGCCATCAACGAGAGCATAGACTTTGTACGACGTCAGAAGAAGCAACAGCAGCTGAGTGCCGACCACGAGGAGTTGGGCATCGCCAACATGCTGATGGCTGACAACTACTTCGATGGCGACCAGACACAAGCGATGCTCCAGGAAGCTATCGCCCAGCTGCCTGATGTGCAGCGTACGGTATTCAACCTACGCTACTTCGACGACAAGAAGTATAGCGAGATAAGCGAACTGCTCAAGACGTCCGAGGGAGCCTTGAAGGCATCCTATCATATAGCCGTCAAGAAGATATCAGAATATTTTAGGCAGCATGATTAAACCTTCTGCCGTAAGTGTCGTCATACATATACAAAGCAAGCCGAAATGGAGAACGAAGAGAAGTATTTAAAAGAAACTGTAGGACAGGAGAATCCTTTCCGCGTGCCGGAGGGCTATTTCGAACTGTTAGCTGAGCGGGTGATGAACCAGTTGCCCGAGCAGCAGAAGAAGCGTCGCCTTTTGCTGCTTCGCCCGTGGCACTATGCCGCAGCTGCCGTGCTGGCTGCCGTCATTATGGGCCTGAGCTTTTATTTCCATCAGTATACTGCTGACGACCAGCCGGCAGTTGCTGCTGTTGAGACCAACACAGAAAATACATATATGGATGAGGTTGCCGACTATGCAATGCTTGACAATGCCGAGATATATGCATGCTTGGCTGATTATTAACAAAGCGGTTTGAAGACATGAAGAAGTTGATACTCGTTGTAGTGAGCTTGCTGGTGATGAATGCTGTCAATGCGCAGGAGAAGAAGTTCTCGCCTGAGAAGTTTGACGCCGAGATGGAGGAATTCATCACCCAGAAGGCCAATCTCGACCAACTGGAGGCTGCCAAGCTCTTTCCTTTGTTCAAGGAGATGCACAAGAAGCAGCGCGCCATCTATAATCGGATGCGCTCATTAGGCCACGCGAAGCCTGCCGACGAGGCTGGCTGTACGGAAGCCATCAAGGAGATTGACAAGTGCAATCTGGAGCTGAAGCAGTTGGAGCAGAACTACCATCAGAAGATGCTGCAGGTGGTTCCTGCCTCCAAGCTGTATGACGTCATCAAGGCCGAGACGCATTTCTATCGTAAAAAGATGAAAGGCATGCAGAACCGCCATGCTAACGGGAAGCCGAAGGACAAACGCTCCTGAGGTCGCACTTCTCACAATGAGGTTTGCGCGACGTGCAGACATAGCGTCCGTGTAGCAGCAACCAATGATGTGCCCGTGGAATATCTTCCTCGGGTATGTTTTTTACCAACATCTGTTCCACCTTATAGGGCGTGTCTGCTGTCTCGGGTACCAAGTCCAAGCGGTGACTCACGCGAAAGACGTGTGTGTCAACAGCCATCGTCGACTTGCCGAAGGCAACGCTCTGCACCACGTTAGCCGTCTTTCTGCCTACTCCCGGCAAGTCCAGAAGCTGGTTCATGTCTGAAGGCACCTCGCCATCGAAACGCTCCACCAGCATACGCGCCATCTTCACGAGATGCTCTGCCTTCGAGTTAGGGTAGGAGACACTCTTGATATACTCCAGCACCTCGTCCTCATCCACCTGTGCCATCGCCTTGGCATCAGGGAAGCGACGAAACAGTTCAGGCGTTATCAGATTGATGCGTTTGTCGGTACATTGGGCACTCAGGATGACAGCCACCAACAGCTGGAATACGCTGCCGAACTCCAGTTCTGTCTGCACTTCCGGCATCTGCTCGCGGAAGTATTGCAGAATGTATTCGTAACGTGCTTTGCGGGTCATGCTAACTGTTGCAGGCGGGCAATATACTTGCCGATGATGTCAAACTCGAGGTTCACCACCGTTCCAACCTTGATGTCGCAGAAGTTGGTATGCTCGAAGGTATAGGGAATGATAGCCACCTGGAAGGTGTTCTGCGTGGGGTTGCATACCGTCAGGCTTACGCCATTGACCGTTACAGAACCCTTGTCGACGGTGAAGTAGCCGTTACGGGCCATCTCCTTGTCCTGCTTATACTCAAATGTGAAGTAGGTGCTGCCGTCAGCATCCTCCATCGCTATGCAGCGTGCGGTCTCGTCCACATGACCTTGCACGATGTGTCCGTCCAGTCGGCCGTTCATCAGCATGGACCGCTCTACGTTCACCTTGTCGCCAACCTTCAGCAACCCCAGGTTCGAACGGTCTAGCGTCTCCTTCATCGCTGTGACAGTATAGGTGCCGTTCTCTATGCGCACTACCGTCAGGCAGACGCCATTATGGGCTACGCTCTGGTCGATGCCCAGCTCGTCGACAAATGAGCAGCGAAGGGTGAAATCAATATTCTCTCTGTCTTTCTGAATGGCTACAACGGTAGCAAACTCCTCAATTATACCGGAAAACATAATTCTAAACTTTAACTCTAACGATGAATTGAAAAAAGGAAGGGGTCGTCCGATGATGTGATGAAAACTCCTTTGTTAAAAGATTAGAGTGTCCTCCGTCGTTGTAATCCACCGGCCTTGCGGCTTGCTTGGAGCATTGTGGCCCGCCATTGGCAAGAGTAACAGTCTCAGTTTTCGATGTAATTTGATGAGTATCCCGATCGAATCGGCACGACCCCCTATGGTTACGTCTGCAAAGATACAAATAAGTGAGCAAAGAACAAAATAAATTAAGATTTTATAGCATCAACTCTCAATTATTTCATATTCGTCTTCGTCCGTTATCTGTTCTGCAAACGGTATATCCTCTGTCTCGTCCTGTGTTGTAGCGTCTTCTGTATGTTCAGCATGCTCTGTTGTCTCCGCATGCTCAGCGTCCTTAGCTGTTGTGCCATTCTTCATGCGACTCTTGTACCACCAGTAGCTGGCACCAAGTCCGATAGCGATAAGAATCAGGAAGATCCATAACGTCGTCATCGAGAAGAATTTCGAGGGCACTATTACCTCAATGGTTCGCATGTCGTAAGCCTCTGGCGACTCCAGCAAGAAGGCCTTCACACGGAACTTATACGTTCCGGCCGATACTCCGCTATAGGTAGCCATGCGTGTCTTGTCGGCATTCTGCCATTCTTCGTCATATCCCTCCAGCATATACTGGTATACCACACGATGCTGCAGCTGATAGTTCAAAGCGGCAAAGCGGAACGAGAACTCGTTGTTGTCCTTTGGAATAGTCACCTTCTTGCTCTCGGGCACATAGTAATCTATCTCCGAGTTCAGGCGCGGACTCTGCAACACATCGTTCAGATAGAAGTCCGTAATGCGCAGCTTCAGCAGCGAACCAGTCGAGTTGGTCAGCTTCTTGCGGTCTACCACATAGTAGCCGTTCAGCGTGCCCACAATAATCAAGCCTTTACCCGCCAGCATGGCCGAACCCTCAGACGTCATCGTGTCGTCGACACCGTCCAGATGCGAGAAGGTGGTGAAGATGTTCTTGCTGACATTATAGGAACACAGGATGTGGTCGGTGGCAAACCAGACATTGCCCTTCTCGTCGAAGGTGATGCTTCTGATTTCCTCAGAGGGCAGTCCGTCGTGCACGCCGAAGTTCTTGAATATCCAGGCGCCATTGTTGTCGTGCTTCACTGTACGGCTCAGACCTCCGCTGTTGGTACCTACCCACATGGTGCCTGAAGGGTCGCACGCCAGATTGACGATATCCGTACTCATCAGTCCGTCCTCCAAGTTCTCAGGCTCCTTCAACGGCTCGATGGTTACGTTGTTGTTGCGTAGCGACATGACGAGGATGCCGTCAGTCGTACCGGCCCACACCTTACCGTCTTTGGCCACAGCAATCGTTCTGACCTTCTGATAGGTATTCAACGGGTAACGCTTCAGGGCGTTCTTTGCGTGAAGGGCGATATACTTTCCTGCCTTGTTCTTACGCAGAATGTTGACGCCTCCGCCATAGGTAGCCACCCAGATGTTGCCGTCGTGGTCTTCTACAGCCTGATAGGCGGCATTGTCGCTCAGCGACCAGATGTCCTTATCGTCGTGACAGATGTTCAGCACCGTATAGTTTCCGCCTCCCGAGGGCGTAATCTTGAACAGTCCCTTGTCCTTGTCGCACACCCAGTAGTTGCCCTTTGAGTCTACCGACATGCCGTAGGGACGACTGATGGGGTTGCCGTTAGAGTCGTGTGTGATGGTGTTGACGTGATTGCCGTCATCGTCGTATACGAAGATGCGTCCTCGCTTGTTGCAGATGAATGCCAAGTGGCGTGCCTTATCGTAGCACATGGCACGCACCTCGTTGTCCATCGGCTGGTCGCTTTCTGGCATCAGCAGCTTGCGCTTGATGGTGTTCTTCTGAATCTCCAGCTTCTCCAGTCCTCGGCGGTTGGTAGACTCCCATACCACACCATCTTCCATTTCCAGCTGGGCACCTACCGTATTCGACAGGTTCCAAGGGTTGCTGGGGTCGTTGTGGAAGTATTCCACCACGTCAGCCTCGCGGTTAAAGTATCCGTAACCACCATGATTCATACGTATCCATACAACGCCCATCGCCTCGTTGAATTCAGCACCTCGGCTGGTGAACTCGGGACTCAGCACGCGCTGGTTGAAGTACTTTACGACGCCAGTCTCAGGATTGAGGTAGTAGGCACCGTCGCCTAAGTCAGAGAACCAGATAAGCCCGTGACTGTCAACAAACAGTCCGGTTACTTCTTTGCCGACATCCTTCAGCAGCTTAGGCTCTGAACCATAGGCGAAGAGGTATATCTTTCCCGACTTGGTACCCACGAAGATGTTGTAACCGTTGGTAGCCAGCTGGGTGATGTGCTCGTCCGTCAGATAGCTCTTACGCTCCAGTGAGAGGTTTGACATATCGATGCGTCTGAAACCTTTCTCGGTACCTGCCCACACGTCGTTATGGTAGCCGCCCACCAGACATCTTACCGTCAGTCCGTTGGTCAGTATCTGCTGCTGCTTCAGTCCGTTGCGGTCCAGGCGCATGCAGTAGAGTATCGCGTTGTCGAAGGGAATGTAGATGTCGCCATTCGAGGCGAGATAGGGATTCGTGAAGTAGTCGGCCTTGAACTCGTCGTGTCCGCTGATGCCCTCAAAGGGGTCTATGATGCGGTCGTTCTGACGGTTGATGACGAAGAAGCGACCGTCATACATTTTCATCCATACGTTCTGCGCCTGGTCGATGGTTGCGTTGGCTATACGGTTGTGCATGCCTCGTATGCCGCTGTGTATACCCGTCTTGTAGGTATAGAAGTTAAAGCCGTCGAAGCGCACCATACCGTTCCATGTTGTCACCCACACGTAGCCGTAGTCGTCGTTGGTGATTGACGAGATAGCGTTGCTGGGCAGACCGTCTTCCGTAGAGTAATGCTCAAGAGAAGCCCGCATCTGCTGGGCTCTCGCATCTTGTGGATGGGAGAGCGCCAGCATTGCAAGCAGGATTAATAGTATTTTAAAGTTAGTAATAGTCATTGTATTCTTTTGGTATGTAAGGGCGTCGGTGCCCTTTTGACCTTCAAGAGCAGTAGCGCTCTTTTTAGTATGCAAAGAGCGGATACTCCTTCATCTTTTCGTTCACGCGCTGGCGGACAGAAGCGATAACCTGCTCGTCCTCAGGAGCGTTGAGAACCTCCTCAATCAGCTTGGCAATGAGCACCATCAGGTCTTCCTTGGCACCACGTGTAGTGATGGCGGGCGTACCCAGGCGGATGCCGCTGGTCTGGAAGGCTGAACGGGTGTCGAAGGGAACCATGTTCTTATTGACGGTGATGTCAGCGGCCACAAGAGCGTTCTCTGCCACCTTACCGGTCAGCTCAGGATACTTTGTGCGCAGGTCTACCAGCATCGAGTGGTTGTCGGTACCACCGCTGACAATCGAGAAGCCACGCTTGATGAGCTCTTCGGCCAGCACCTTGGCGTTCTTCTGCACCTGTACGGCCCACTCCTTGAACTCAGGCTTCAACGCCTCGCCAAAGGCTACAGCCTTGGCAGCGATGACGTGCTCCAACGGACCGCCCTGCTGTCCGGGGAAGACAGCCGAGTTGAGCAGCTGCGACATCATCTTCGTCACACCCTTCGGTGTCTTCAGGCCCCAGGGGTTCTCAAAGTCCTTGCCCATGAGGATGATACCTCCACGAGGACCACGCAGCGTCTTATGTGTTGTCGAGGTGACGATGTGCGCCCACTTGACGGGATTCTCCAGCAGACCGGCAGCAATCAGACCTGCGGGGTGAGCCATGTCAATCATGAGCAGCGCACCTACCTTGTCGGCAATTTCGCGCATGCGCTTGTAGTCCCACTCGCGGCTGTAGGCAGAGCCACCACCGATAATCAGCTTCGGCTTGTTCTCTAAAGCCAGCTTCTCCATCTCGTCATAGTCCACACGACCGGTCTCCTTGTTTAGGTTGTAGCCCACGGGCTTGTAGAGGATACCCGATGTGTTGACCAGCGAGCCGTGCGACAGGTGGCCGCCGTGGTCCAGGTTCAGTCCCATGAAGGTATCGCCGGGCTTCAGGCAGGTCAGCAGCACAGCGGCGTTGGCCTGTGCGCCAGAATGGGGTTGCACGTTGGCATATTCAGCGCCAAAGAGCTTGCATACGCGGTCAATAGCCAG
Source organism: Prevotella sp. (assembly GCA_017412705.1). Classification (GTDB taxonomy): domain Bacteria; phylum Bacteroidota; class Bacteroidia; order Bacteroidales; family Bacteroidaceae; genus Prevotella. Next base: position 6,754 of record JAFPWS010000064.1, on the reverse strand, counting down.
CTGCTCCACCTTGTCAACTACCTGACAGCCACCATAATAGCGGTGTCCAGGATAACCCTCGGCATATTTGTTGGTCAGGTAGGAGCCCATAGCCTCCATAACCTGGTCACTAACGAAGTTCTCACTGGCGATGAGCTCAATGCCCTTCAGCTGGCGCTGGTGCTCTTGCTCAATCAACTCAAAAATCTGATTGTCTCTTTCCATTTTTTTTTTTATCTTGTTGGTTGCTATACGTAATTGCTTGCAAAAGTACTAAAAAAAATCCGATTAGCTATATTTTTTCCTTGATTATTTCTTTTTTTTATTTCTCCAGCAAGTCTGGACGCAATCTACGGGTTCGGTCCAGCGCCTGTTCCAGCTCCCATTCGCGAATCTTGGCCTCGTTGCCCGAGAGCAGTATCTCAGGCACTTTCCACCCTTTGTAGTCAGCAGGGCGGGTGTAGATAGGCGCTGCCAGCAGGTCGTCCTGGAAACAGTCGGAGAGGGCACTCTGCTCGTCGCCAATGACGCCCGGCACCACGCGTACGATGGCGTCGGCTATCATCGCTGCCACTAACTCACCACCCGTCAGCACAAAGTCGCCGATGGATATCTCTTTGGTGATGAGGTGGTCTCTCACACGTTGGTCGATGCCCTTATAGTGTCCTGCCAGTATGATGAGGTTGCCCTTCAGCGACAGCTCGTTGGCCATGTGCTGGTCGAAGCGTTCTCCGTCGGGCGAGGTGAAGATGACCTCGTCGTATGTGCGTTCAGCTTTCAGCGCCGTGATGCAGCGGTCTATCGGCTCACATTGCATTACCATGCCTGCCGATCCGCCATAGGGGTAGTCGTCTATGCGCCGCCACTTGTCCAGCGTGTAATCGCGCAGGTTGTGCAGGCGTATCTCTGCCAGCCCTTTCTTCTCGGCTCGTGCCAATATCGATTCGTGTACGAAACCCTCCAGCATTTCGGGCAGTACGGTAATGATGTCAATTCGCATAGTATTCCTTGATTTTGTTGATGTATCGTTCGCCCACCTGACGCCCTAGCTCATACACTTTGTGCATCTGCTGCGCATCGTGCGAGATGTGGCCGATGGGTATCTTCTCGTCGGGTCTTATCACCAGACAACGACCCTCAAGTTCTGCTTGAATGACGTATTCTAACTGTTTGTTATACATAATGTGACGCTCATTCATAGCCTTTATCATGTTAGGCCATTTCCTCAGTCCCACACGCATCAGCGGCATCAGCCTGTTATGCTCCTTCTCATAGCCCAGGGGTTGTGTCAGGATGACCACGTTGCGGTCGTAGCCTATGGACTCGAAATAGGCCAACGGTATCGAGTCGCTCACTCCACCGTCCAGCAGTTTGCGGCCTCCCACCTCTACCACCTTCGAAGCCAGCGGCATCGATGCCGAAGCCCGCAACCACTCCAGCTCGTCATAGTCTACATGGCTCATCGTGTGGTAGACGGCCTCTCCAGTCTCTACATCCGTGCAGACAACGACAAACTCCATCGTGTTCTGCTCGAAAGTAGCGGTATCGAACAAGTCGTACTTGTAAGGCACCACATGGTAGCCGAACTGGGCGTTGAAGTAGTCGCCCGACGTCAGCAGCGACCTCATGCCGCTATACCTGGCGTCTTTGGCAAAGCGCATGTTGTAGCGGATGGCGCGTCCAGCCTGTCGCGACTTGTAGTTGCACCCAAAAGCCGCACCTGCCGATACGCCGATGAGTCCGTCGGGCCAGATGTCATGTTCCATCATGACATCCGTCACGCCAGCTGTCCAAAGGCCGCGCATGGCTCCACCTTCTAAAACAAGTCCCTTTCTCATATTGGCTGCAAAGTTACTAATTTTTTTCTGCTTTTGGATGTTTAATTGTTTAATTTTTAGTACTTTTGCAACGTTACGACTTATTCAGTAGTAGGAATGGGTGCCATTGGCGGTTTCTATGGTGGACGCCTGGCCACATCAAACATCACGACTTCGGCAGCATCAACTTGGGCTACTATTCCTTATTTATATACGCGCCCGAGAGAGGAGGCAAAGAAAGTCGGCTTCGAGATGCCGAAATTAGCAATGCTCGAAGCCGAATTGAGATTCTTGGCTGCCAGCCTTTAGCGATTAGCTATCGGTTTTTGGCTAACTGCCATCTGTACAAATTAACTGTTGTATTCCTGCCATGACTTAATCTTGATGTCTTCCTGTTTCAAGGCAGTGAAGGCCTCGATGTAAGCCTTGGCCAGACGTATGTTCGTCATCAGCGGCGTGTTGTGGTCAATGGCACCGCGTCGAATTCGGTAGCCGTTGGTCAGCTCGCGCTTGGTGTGGTTCTTGGGCACGTTGACGATGAGGGCGAACTTGTGCTGGGCTATCATGTCCATCACATTCTCCTCACCTTGCTCGTCGGGCCATAAGACAGGGGTGGCCTCCACGCCGTTCTCGTTGAAGAACTTGGCCGTACCATCTGTAGCGTATACCTTGTAGCCCTTCTTCACCAGCTGCATGGCGGGCTCCAACAGACTCACCTTACCCTTGGCGGCACCACTCGAGATAAGGATATTGCTGCCAGGCTCGGGCAGTTTGTAGCCTGTGGCGATGAGCGAATTGAGCAGCGCCTCGTTCAGGTCGTCGCCCAAGCAGCCCACCTCGCCGGTAGAACTCATGTCGACACCCAGTACGGGGTCGGCGTTCTGCAGACGTGCAAACGAGAACTGCGATGCCTTGACGCCAATGCGGTCTATGTCGAACTCTGACCTGTCGGGACGCGAGTAGGGGGCATCGAGCATGATCTTTGTGGCGGTCTCGATGAAGTTGCGCTTCAGGATCTTCGATACGAAGGGGAACGAACGCGAGGCACGCAGGTTACACTCGATGACCTTCACCTCGCGGTTCTTGGCCAGGAACTGGATGTTGAACGGTCCAGAGATGTTCAGCTCCTTGGCTATCTTGCGGGCTATCTTCTTAATCTGACGCACCGTCGAGAAGTAAATGTGCTGGGCGGGGAACACCATCGTGGCGTCGCCTGAGTGCACACCAGCATACTCTACGTGTTCGGAGATGGCATACTCTACCACCTCGCCCTTGTCGGCAACGGCATCGAACTCTATCTCCTTGGTCTCCTGCATGAACTGCGAGACCACTACGGGGAATTCTTTCGACACCTCTGTGGCCATATTCAGGAAGCGGTGCAGCTCCTCGTCGTCGTAGCAGACGTTCATGGCGGCTCCTGACAGCACGTATGAGGGACGTACCAGTACGGGATAGCCTACCTCTGAGACGAATTCCTTGATGTCGTCGAACGATGTCAGTGCGCGCCATGCGGGTTGGTCGATGCCCAGCTTGTCGAGCATGGCTGAAAACTTGTCGCGGTTTTCGGCGCGGTCAATGTCTACCGGACTGGTTCCTAATACGGGCACGCCCTGGCGGTACAGCTTCATGGCCAGGTTGTTGGGTATCTGTCCACCTACAGAGACCACGACGCCGCGGGGCTCCTCAAGGTCTATGACGTCGAGCACGCGCTCCAGCGACAGCTCGTCGAAGTACAGACGGTCGCACATGTCGTAGTCGGTCGAGACGGTCTCTGGGTTGTAGTTGATCATGATGCTCTTGTATCCAAGCTTGCGGGCTGTATTGATGGCGTTCACCGAGCACCAGTCGAACTCTACGCTGCTTCCGATACGGTAGGCACCTGAGCCGAGCACGATGACAGACTTCTCGTGCTTGTAGTACGAGATGTCGTGCTTGGCCTCGTAGGGCTTGCCGTCGGGCTGTGCGAAGGCTGGCGTGTGGGTATAGGTGAAGTACAGGTAGTTGGTCAACTCAGGATGCTCAGATGCTACCGTGGGGATGCGCTTCACGGAGGGCAGCACGCCACGCTGCTTGCGGTACTGGCGCACCAGCAGGTTCTCCTTTTCCATGTTGCCGTTGTCGGGCTTCAGGACGAAGCGGGCTATCTGGAAGTCTGAGAATCCGCACTGCTTCACTTCGAGCAGCAGCTCGTCGGGCAGCTCTTCCATCGTGTTGTACTTCTGCAGCTCGTGCTTCAGGTCTACGATGTGTTTCAGACGCTCCAGGAACCACACGTCAATCTTCGTCAGCTCTTCAATGCGCTCCACCGTGTAGCCCTCTTCCAGGGCCTGAGCGATGGCAAAGATGCGCAGGTCGGTGGGGTTCTGCAACTCGTCATCCAGATTCTCGAACTTCGTATGGTCGTTGCCCACGAAACCGTGCATGCCCTGGCCAATCATGCGTAGGCCCTTCTGTATCATCTCCTCGAACGAGCGGCCTATGGACATGATTTCGCCCACCGACTTCATCGAACTGCCTATGTGGCGGCTGACGCCCGCAAACTTTGTCAGGTCCCAGCGCGGTATCTTACATATCATGTAGTCCAGGCTTGGAGCGACGTAGGCACTCGACGTGGTGCCCATCTCGCCTATCTGGTCAAGCGTATAGCCCAGAGCTATTTTGGCGGCGACGAAGGCGAGTGGATAGCCTGTGGCCTTTGATGCCAGCGCTGACGAGCGCGACAGACGGGCGTTGATCTCGATGATGCGATAGTCGTTGGTCTCGGCATTGAAGGCGAACTGGATGTTACATTCGCCCACGATGTTCAGATGGCGCACACACTTGATGGTAATCTCCTGCAGCATCTTCACCTGACTCTCTGTCAGCGAACAGGTGGGAGCCACCACTATCGACTCGCCGGTATGGATGCCCAGAGGGTCGAAGTTCTCCATCGAGGCTACCGTGAAGCAGTGGTCGTTGGCGTCGCGAATGCACTCAAACTCTATCTCCTTCCACCCTTTCAGCGACTCCTCCACCAGAATCTGTGGAGCGAAGGTGAAGGCCGACTCGGCCAACTCCGTGAAGGTTTTCTCGTCAGGACAGATGCCTGACCCCAGGCCTCCAAGCGCATAGGCCGAGCGGATCATGATGGGGAAGCCTATCTCACGGGCTGCCTTCAGCGCGTCGTCCATGTTCTCCACAGCGTGGCTCACAGGGGTTTTAAGCTCAATCTCGTCCAGTTTTTTCACGAACAGGTCGCGGTCCTCGGTGTTCATGATGGCCTCAACACTCGTGCCGAGTACCACCACACCATATTTTTCGAGTACGCCCGTCTGATACAGCTCCGTACCGCAGTTCAGCGCCGTCTGTCCGCCAAAGGCCAGCAGTATGCCGTCAGGACGTTCCTTCTTGATAATCTCCGTCACGAAATGCGTCGTCACGGGCTGGAAGTATACCTTGTCGGCTATACCCTCAGAGGTCTGAATTGTAGCAATGTTGGGGTTTACTAACACCGAGGAGATACCCTCCTCGCGTAATGCCTTCAGCGCCTGCGAACCTGAATAGTCAAACTCGCCAGCCTGTCCGATTTTAAGGGCACCCGAACCCAGTACGAGCACCTTCTTGAGTTGTTTTTTAGCCATATATAAATTAATGTGTTTATTGATTTCATTCCAACCTGCAAAGGTACGAAAAGTGTGGCAAACGACAAAACCTGCAAGGTGTATTTTAGATTTTTTATATTCATTTTGTGGGCGAAATGCATATTTATTCTTATCTTTCGCATCCTTGCCCTCTTTCACCTAACGAAGTCGCGAACGCGGCTGACGTACTCCTGACGATGCTTCAGGTACGACTTCGCGTGAGCAGCTCCAGGGGCTATCCACAGCGACTTCCCACGGTTCTTCGCCTTGTATAGCTGTAGCCCCATCGCTGTCGGCACAAAGACGTCTGCACTGCCGTGAATGAACAACATCCTGTGTGCAGTCCGCCGAACCGCCTCCATGGCCGATGCCTCGCCGAAGCTCCAGCCGTAGCGCACTTTGCACAGCATGCTGGTCGAGTAGAGTAGGGGGAATGACGGCATGCCGAACTGGTTCCTCAGCTCTCCTTCGAACTCGTCCCACACGCTGGTGTAGCCACAGTCGTCCACGAAGCGGATGTCGCAGATGCCTGCAGGCATCTTCTCGGCAGACAGCATCATTGCCGTCGCACCGCCCATCGATACGCCGTGCACTACCATCGTGTCCGTCCTGAACACCTGTAGCCAGTGTAGCGCGTCCCGCCGGTCTTTCCAGCCCATCTGTATCCTCTCGCCCTCGCTCAACCCGTGGGCGTGCAAGTCGGGCACCACCACGTTGTAGTCCAACAGTTGCTCGTACATTCGTGCAAGGTAAAGGAAGTCTATGCTGCAGTCGCGCCAACCGTGCAGCACCAGAGCCGTCCGCCTGCTGCCCTTCGACACGTACAGCGCATGATGGCGCTCTCCTGTTGGCATCGTCACAAACGTGTCGCGCAGAGCCTCCCGTTGCCTCAGGCTGTCCACCCATTGGCGCACCTCAGGATACGTCTCGTACTGCCTTCTGAAACATGCCGCCGTATCGGTTCTGTCTGCCTCAGGCTCCAACGCGTAATCCAGCATATAGAAGCTACCGCCGACCGTGGCCATCACACCCATAGCCGCCAGCAGCATAATCCCAATCCAAAACCACTTTCTCGTCATATTCGGCAAAATTACCAATTAATGTTCAAACTACAAAGAAAATTCATGTTTTCTTTCAAAAAACAGGCAAAGTCCACACCCAACCTGCTTTTTTACACTTATCACCCATCACACAACACTTAGCCTGAAAAATTCATAGAGGCCTCTCCATCTCTGAGTTGTATCAGTTTTTCTTATATGAGTGGCCTCACACGAAAGAACTGTACCGAATTACGATGTATCATTATGAGATTTTCTGGATTCAGCACAGCATTCCTGC
>JAFPWS010000063.1 GCA_017412705.1 Prevotella sp. | reverse complement strand
TACCCAGCATAAAGTGTTGGGCTGATAGCTACATCTTCTTCAGATGTCATCGTACTAACGGAATTCACGCTAAGTGATTGATAATAAACAGTTAATAAACAATAAATATTTTCCAATTATTTGGAAAGCAACATAGAAGAATAATGAACAAGCAAATCATCATCACCATACTGGTCGTCCTCTTAGCAATGACGGGGCAAGGACAGACATCCTTTGATCCCAATGGAGGATGCCTGAATGTCGTTGACTTTTCTTTTGGGCAAGGCATTGGTGAATATGGAAACAATTGTGTTTCTGCAAACTATCTGCATGAAGTATTCATCAATGAGCAGTTCTGTATTGGAGGAGGAATAGGATATAGCCATCACAAAGAATACAAGTTTTCCGCTATTCCCGTTTATTTCAGCACACACTATTTCTTTCTTGACAATCGGTTTTCGCCTTTTGCCAATCTGCGTGTTGGAGGATTCGCCCTGTTCAACGCAAAGAATGTAGGAACCAATGAAAAATACTCTATCTCAAAAGAAAAGCAGGGGTTCAGCTTATATATTTCACCCAGCATCGGCATTAAGATGCATATTACACCGAACATAGGGGTGTTAGCTTCTGTGTGTGATGAAGCATACCTGGTTAATGCGTTTGATAACAGTCGGAATGATTACCGTAGCAAGTTGATTCATAGTTTGGGAGTTAACATAGGAGTGTGCTTTCAGATTAAAGGATGGTAGATAATGAATAAGAAGATAATCATCACCGCACTGCTCGCCCTTGCATTAAGTTACTGAAATGAAATATCTGACACCATATCGCCAAAACGAAACATCCTTCTCGTCGGTGAGGGGGAAGGAGATGGTGTTGAGCAAACTATTTGATTTCTTTTATTTCAGCATCAACTACGAAGATGTCACCTTCAGCATCCACAAGGGCGTTTCTGGGAACAACATCCCAAACTTCATAGTGTCCGTTTGTAAAGCGTCCTTCATTTGTGGTTTTCTCAAAACCAAGTGCCGCCATATACGTTTCAATCATAACCATCGTAGCAGGATGTGCATCCGCTACTCTTGGCTGGCGAATCACAGGCTGTACGGTACGTCCGTCAAAACCTGCAAATCCATGAAAACAATATGCTGTGTCAGGAAATATTTGGTTGTGCATCAAAATCTTCCTAAGCAGGGCGACTATGCTTCCACTATTCAGAAGATTGTTCACTTTATAAATGGCATCTGTCGCTACATAGGTGTCGTTTTCATTACCGCTGGGCCCAGGGACTCCAAGATCGAATATCTCCATCATGGGAATCCAAAAACCATGTCCCTTTGCCATCTGCTCCGCAACACGCTGCTCGGCATCGAAATGTGTCACATCTGGTTGGCCAACTCTACATTGCGCTTCATATACTGCACAAAGTCGTTCGAGTTCATCGGCGATTGCTGCGATACGGCTATTTTCCGCATCTTGCGCTCCGTCACCTCCTTGTGAAACTGATTGAAGAATGTCATAGTCCATAACAATTAATTGATTCTGGGGCAAAGATACAAAAAAAATTTGAAATAATCATTCTAAACAAGAAATATTTTTATGAACAAGAAAATCATCATCACCATACTGCTCGTCCTCTTAGCAATGACGGGGCTGGGGCAGACAAAGGTCACAGGCCACGTCGTCAACGAACGGGGCGAGACTGTAGAGTACGTCAGCATCGGCATCGAGGAAGATAGCGTGGGCGTTATCTCCGACGCACAGGGGCTCTTCACGCTGACGATACCCGCAGGACGCAGGGACGAACTTACCTTCACGCACGTTTCCTATCAGACGGCGACAATCCCCTACACGACTTACACCGATGGACATGAACTGACCGTGACACTGAAAGACAAGGTAATCGAACTGGCCGAGGTCGTGGTCGGCAAGAAAAGCAAGCCGCACACGCTGTCGGGCAAGTCGTGGCTGAGGACAAGCACGGCAGGTTTTCGTGGCAACTGCAAAGGCGATATAGAATGGGGGCCAATCTTCAAGAACAGGAAAGACTATCTGTTGACAGACATCATGGTCTCCATCGACAAGTGCGAGTACGAGGAATGTCTGTTGAGTTTCAACTGCTACGAGGTCAGGGACAAGAAACTTTATTGCGTCCTGAACAAGCCTATCTACAAGCGTGTTACCCCTGCTGACAACGGGAAAAACATCTACGTCAGCCCAGCGGAGTCTGTCGTGCTGAAGGGCAAGAAGAAATACTGCGTTACAATATGTGTGGTTGACATGAAGGGCAATGGAAGCCTCTCTTTCCCTGCCAACTTCAAGAGCAGCTACGCCCGGCACAAGGTAAAGGGGAAAATGAAGAAAATCCCCGGCTGTCCGATGATTATCGTGAAAGGATATGAAATCGAATAAGAAACACATTGTTTCTATGATGTGTCCTTCCCGCTCGCCTGTTCTTTGCTAGCAAAGCGACCATAGGTCGAGCGCGCGACGGGCGGCGGGGAGGAGAAAGAGCGCCCCGTAGGTGATACTCCATTTCAGAAGCCCAGAAATCTCCCAAAGACGCAAACGACACCTAATAGGGTATAGGAACGCTTCAAACAGGGGCAAACCCCTATTCAAACAGGGATTTAGAGCCGGGCTAAGAACCTTTCGCCTACAGGCAAAACATCTTGCGTCTATAGGCAAAACATCTTGCGCTTATAGGCAAAACACCTTTTGCCCATAGCCAAAATAGTTTGTTGAAATTTCTTCTTTTCCCTGTTGTAATAACACATGTGCCTACGGCGAAACTTGCAGCTACTCGCCTGCTTTCCTTTCTTTTGTGACTTGCAGCAGCACCGTGTGCTGCCAGGCATTCGCTTTCTACTTCAGCTCATTGTCTCGTAAATGTTATGAGGCGACACGGACTGCTGTCTCATGTCGTCTCGGTTAAACATTACGAGGCTGTAAATATAAGAATGTTCATCGTCGTATTTCTTTCCCTTTAAGTTTACTCTTGTTTAATATCCCAACATAGCTGCTGGTGTTATACCCAAAGTGACACAAAGCAGACGTGCGATTTTCTGCGTTGGCTCTGCTCTATCTGAGACGTAGTCGCTTATGCGTGAAGGGCTAACCCCAATCTCTGTAGCCAACTGCTTCTGACTCATATTCTTCTCGTCCAACGAAAGTTGTATCATCTGGGCTACAGTAGGTTTCCCTATGGGATAGTGCTCCTTTTCGTAGTCAATCACAACATCCGACATCATTGTCAATTCCACAGCATTTCGGTCGTTAGACGGTGTATTGTCATCTACCATTGGCAACAGTTCCTCAATCCGTGCCAAAGCGAACTCATATTGTTCCTTTGTAATCTTTGCCTTATTCGTGCCTCCTTATATTATATCGTTGAAACGTCTGTCTTATCGTATTCACTATGAGTACCCACAAATCGGATATAAGCCCGTGCGCTCCACCATGAAGCGTATGATGCCCCTCAAAACTGTCGGGTAGTTCTATCGGTATTTGTTGAATTCCTTCAGCGCAGGCAGGGCACGGCCTGTGTGGTTGTCGAAGAGGCCACGGTTTACCCAGCCTTTAGTGACGTTGTTGCCTGCGGCATTCTCTTCTGGATACCACCAGAAGAGTCCTATGACATTCTGGTGGCGCTTGAGTTCGGTTACCAGTTCTCTGGTGAACTGTGTCTGCCCTTCGGTGCTGATGGGGTAGAACTCGGAATACTTGTCAGCAGTGGCCCAGGGGTCGTTCTCATGTGAGTAGTAGGCTGCCGTCTCGACAATCATCACAGGCTTTTCGGGGAAGAGCCTTGCGAGGCGTTCGAGGTTTGTGGCGAGGTTGGGTATCGACTTATGCCACATGGGGTAGTAGCTCAGGCCTATGATGTCGTAGTCCACCTGTCGGCGTCGCAGCTGCAGGTAGTAGTTGCTTGTCACGTCCCAGTCGCCGGCTTTCTCGGTATGTATGATGATCTGTGCCTTCGGGCATATCTCCCTGCATGCCTTTGCCCCCGCCTTGAGGAAATCGCAGAGGACATCCCAGCGGCGTGACATGCTGCTGGAGTCTCGGGGGGCATCCTTGGGATACAGCTGACCTGTGGGCCACAGCATGCCGTTGGTTATCTCGTTGCCTACCTGTATCATCTCCGGAGCCACTCCTGCCCGTTCCAGTGCCGTCAGCGAGGCCCGGGTGTGAGCATATACGCTGTCGGCCAGCTGGCGTGCGTCGGCATCAGCCCATGCCTTCGGGGTGAACTGCTTTCCAGGGTCTGCCCATGTGTCGCTGTAGTGGAAGTCGAGCATCACCTGCATGCCGGCCTTCTTTATCTGCCGGCAGAGACGCGTCACGTATTCCAGGTCCTGGCATACACCCTCGCCCTTATGTTGTTCTGGGGCATTGTCGGGATTTACAAACAGTCGCACGCGTACCATGTTCCATCCTTGCTGCCTGAGGAAGGACAGGAGATCGACCTTCTTTCCGTCGTAGTCCTTATACACCGTACCCTGTTCCTCATACGACGGCAGCAGCGACATGTCGCCGCCGAGATACCTCTTGGTCTGGGCAGCGGACGTCATTGCCGTGATTGCCAAGAGAGCGATTGTCAGCCTGACTTTGATTATAAACTGATTCATCATAGTACTCTAATTCTGTAGTTCAATGTCGGATGCAAAGATACAACAAGTTATCCTGAAATCAAAGGAAAACACGAGGTTTTGTTACATTTACCCAAAAATTAGGTACAGGCTGCAAAATGGTTTTCGGTATTTATGCTTACCTTTGCAACGATTTCCGACTGAGTACTAACATTAATCGATATCAAGTATGAAACGACTTTTTTCTTCTACACTTTTTCTGATAGCCATAAGCATCAAGAGCTTTGCCCAGAATCCGTTTGTACAGACATGGTGTACCAGCGACCCCGCCCCGATGGTGCACAACGGTACGATGTATGTCTACACCGGGCACGACGAGGACGGGGCTGACTTCTTCTGGATGCAGGAGTGGCGCGTGTATAGCACCCGGGACATGGTCAATTGGCAGGATCATGGCTCACCCCTCGCCTTAGAGAGCTTCTCTTGGGCCGACGACCGTGCCTGGGCCAGTCAGTGTGTCGAACGCAACGGTAAATTCTATTGGTACATCTGCGCCCACTCAAAGCTGTCGAACGGCATGGCGATTGGCGTTGCCGTAGGCGACACGCCCACGGGTCCCTTCCGCGATGCCATCGGGAAGCCCCTGTATGAAAACGGCAGTTGGGACCATATCGACCCCACCGTATTCATCGACGACGACGGACAGGCTTGGCTGATGTGGGGCAATCCGCGCGTCTATTACCTCAAGCTCCGCGAGGATATGGTTTCCTACGAGGGCGAGGTGGGCATGCTGCCCATGACGGAGGAAGCCTTTGGATCACCAGCCATGAACGAGCGCGAGAAAGGCAAGACGTATAAAGACAGCTATGTAGAAGGACCTTGGCTCACCAAGCGCAATGGCACTTATCAGCTGCTCTACGCTGCAGGTGGCGTGCCCGAGCATATCGCCTACAGCACAGCACCCTCGCCGTTGGGTCCATGGAAATATGCAGGAGAGATTATGCCGCTTTGCGACACCAATTCCTTCACCAACCACTGTGGCGTAGCCGACTACAAGGGGCATAGCTATTTCTTCTACCATACAGGCAAACTGCCAAAGGGTGGCGGCTTTGAGCGTAGTGTTGCTGTCGAGGAATTCAAATACAACAGCGACGGCAGCTTCCCTATCATCATGCCTACAGACGAGGGGGTGAGCGCGCTTGCCTCTTTCAACCCCTATCGGAAGGTAGAGGCCGAGACAATGGCTTTCTCTCGTGGAGTGAAGACCGAGCAAAACGACCAGGTGGGCGTCTATGTGAGCGACATCCACAATGGCGACTACATCAAGCTGCAGGCTGTCGATTTCGGCGACAAAGTGCCCAGAACCTTTACCGCCCGAGTGGCCAGTGGTCTGCGTGGCGGTCAGATAGAGCTGCGCATCGACAGCCTGGGCGGACATCTCTTAGGACGCCTTGAGGTTCCTGCCACGGGCGGATGGGAACAGTGGCAGACGCTGACCACCGACTTCACGGCAAAGGCTGCCGGCACCCACGACCTCTATCTCGTCTTTACAGGCCGCAAGGGTCCCAAGCTCTTCAACTTCGACTGGTGGGAGATGCGTGGGCTGGAACAAGTCAACATGCCGCTGTTCCAGACGAAGTTCACAGCCGACCCCTCTCCACTCCTTGTGGGCGACACCCTGTTCCTCTACACCTCGCACGATGCCTCGCCAGAAGACATCACTGACCTGAACGAGAATAGTGCAGCGGGATTCTACATGTACGACTGGCTGTTGTGGTCGACCACCGATATGGTGAACTGGACGGAGCATGGCGCTGTGGCATCACTGAAAGACTTCTCTTGGCGAAGCAGAGACAATGGTGCGTGGGCCATCCAGACCGTAGAGCGCAATGGGAAATACTATCTCTACGCACCTCTCCACGGCCACGGCATTGGTGTCTTGGTGGCCGACTCGCCCTATGGTCCTTTCAGAGACCCCCTGGGCAAGCCGCTCGTCTGGCAAAAAGAGCACTGGGAGGATATCGACCCGACCGTCTTTGTAGACAGCGACGGACAGGCCTATCTGTATTGGGGCAATCCTAACACCTACTACGTCAAACTGAACGACGACATGATATCGGTAAAGGGAGACATCGTAAGGCTCGACTATCACTTGGACCACTACCAGGAGGGCCCGTGGTTCTACAAGCGCAACGGACACTACTATCTGGCCTATGCCACCACCTGCTGTCCTGAAGCACTGGGCTATGCCATGAGCGACTCGCCCACAGGTCCTTGGCAGAGTAAGGGATATATCATGCAGCCTACAGAGCGCGACCGTGGCAACCATCCTGGCATCGTCGACTACAAAGGCCACTCCTACGTCTTCGGCCAAGACTACGACATCATGCACCTCGAAACCCAGGAGCACCACGAGCGACGCAGTGTCTCAGCCACTGAAATCACCTACCTTCCTGACGGTACCATACAGGAAGTACCCTACTGGCTCGACCAGCAACCCCTGCAGCAACTGCAGTGGCTGAACCCCTATCGCAAAGTGGAAGCCGAGACGATGGCATGGGGCTATGGTCTGAAAACTGCCAAGATGGGTATAGCCAACACAGGGGTCGTGGAAGACATGCCTGCCTCGACAGGCAAAAAGAATATGTATGTCTTTGGCCTCGACGACGGCGAATACATCCGTCTGCGCGGTGTCGATTTCGGTCAGGGAGCCCAGTCTTTCGTCATCACTGCCGCTGCAGCAGGGCAAACATCCATTACGCTTAGACTCGACAGCACAGAAGGACCCGTCGTCGGCACGGTAGACATCAAGCATACGGGAACGACAGAAAAATACCGTTCGTTCACCACAAAAGTAAAAAATGCCACAGGCGTTCACGACCTATACCTCTGCTTCTCGAAAACAAAAGGCGAGGTGCGTCTCGACTGGTGGCAATTCAAAAAATAACAACCAATCAATCAAAAATGAAAAAGCAACTATTTACCGTTTTGATGTTGTGTACAAGCCTAGTGGCTACAGCACAGCCTAAAGAGAAAATCGTCGAAGATGGTGGAACGGGAGCCTATAAGGCCCTGATGAAGGAAGAACCGAATCTTGCTGCACACACGGTCTTCGCGCCACAAGATCTCTCCGCCTTCAGCCAGAAGCATCCGCTGCCCGTGCTGGTATGGGGAAATGGTGCCTGCACCAACTCGCCATGGGAGCATTTTAAGTTCCTCAACGAGATTGCCTCACACGGTTACCTCGTTGTGGCTACAGGCTACATCCCGATGGAGGAAGAGCCCTATCAAGGTCCGATGTCGACTACACAGCAGCAGATAGAAAGCATCGACTGGGCGATGGCACAGAATGCCGACCCGACGTCTGTTTATTACCAGAAGATAGATGCCAGGAACATCTGCGCCGCTGGCATGTCGTGTGGCGGTCTGCAGACGCTATACAACTGCGCTGACCCGCGCATCACGGCGATGATGATCTGCAATAGCGGCCTCTTCAAGCGCTCGAATGCAGCCCAGGCAGTTGGTGGCATGCCCATGCCTGAGAAATCGAAGCTGGAAGAGATTCATACACCGGTCATTTACATTCTTGGGGGCAAAGAGGACATCGCCTACGAAAACGGCATGGACGACTTCCACCTCATCAATCACGTGCCGGCATGCGTTGTCAACTATCCCGTGGGGCATGGAGGCACCTACCGGCAACCCCACGGCGGCGAGTTCAGCCCCATCGCCATTGCCTGGCTCGACTGGCAGCTGAAGGGCAACCAACAGGCTGCCAAGATGTTCCAAGGACAGCACCCTGGCATTCTTCAGCGTGAAGGCTGGACCATTGAGAAAAACAAAATGTTTGAGGCTTCAAACTAAGGACACGAAAAATCCCCTCTGCATTGAGGGGATTTTTGTGACTCGAACTTATGCGATGTCTATCTGGCGGGAGACTTTAACCTTTTCCTCTACCTCCTTGGGCAGTTCTACGGTCAGCACTCCGTGTTCTACCTTGGCAGAGATGGCGTCTTTCTTCACATCGTCGGGCAGTATCAGCGTCTGCTCGTACTTCGAGTAGCTGAACTCGCGACGCAGATAGCGCGTGTTCTTGTCTTCCTCCTTCTTTTCCTGCTTCTGTTCCATCTTGATGATGAGGTTGCCCTCGTCGTTGATGTGTACATTGAAGTCTTCCTTCTTCATACCTGGAGCAGCCAGCTCTACAGTATAGGACTTGTCTGATTCTTTCACATTGATAGCGGGAGCTGTGCAGTTAGCCTTTGGCATAAACTCCGTATCAAACAAATCGTTGAACACTGAGGGAATCCAGTTGTTACTTCTCATCATTGGCATCATAATCGTTACCTCCTAATTCTTTTTTATTAGTTATACATTATTTACTTACTTACGATTGCCTTTCGGCTTTCACTTATGGATATGCAACTTAGGTGCCAAACGGGAAATGGTGTCATTTTGTCGCAAAAGTATGCCAAAATGACAAATCCGCTTCTTTCTTCAGAAAACAAAAAGAAAAATTCATTTTCCTTTGGTTTTTTTGCGGTTTATTCGTAACTTTGCAGGCGATTTGAAGAAACAGGGGCGTAGCCCAGTTGGTTTAGAGCGCTGCAGTCACATTGCAGAGGTCATCGGTTCGAGCCCGATCGTCCCTACCAACAGCAAGAAAGGATGGACTTCCAAGAAGCCCATCCTTTCTTTTGGTTTCTATCTGCCTGACGGCATTAATCGTTGCTGCTGCGGTCTTTTGACTTGCCGCCACGGGGTCCTCCAGGACCACGACGCATGTGCTGTTTCTGATAAGTCTTATACTGGTCATCAGTCAGAATGCCCTTCAACTTGGCATTGTACTCCTCACGCTTGGCCATGTGCTGCTTCATCTCGGCTTTCTGTTCATCACTCAGTTCTGGGCGCTGGCGCTTCTCCTGACCCTGCTGCTGAGTGGCCCCAGTGTTACCGTCAGGACGCTGGCCACGCTTGCCGGGACCCATTCCGGCAGGACCTGCCAGATAGTCTTTATACTCTTCGTTGAGTGACTGTATCTTGGACTTCTGATCGTCAGTAAGGTTCAACTCCTTAGTCATTTGAGAGGTCATCTCTGTCGGGGTCATCCGCTTACGAGCCTTGCGCTCACCATTCTCGCTCTGTGCCATTGCTGCTGTCATTGACAGGAGGGCAACCATTGTTAAAACTACTTTTTTCATACCTTTTTCTATTAACTAATATATTACTATTGTTTAAATTGTTTACGTCTGTTTGACGTTGCAAAGGTAGATAAAGTTTAACCGCCCGCAGAAGAATTTCTGCGAACGGTCGAATTTTAATAGCGAATCGCCCTTATGGCTGCCGATTTTACTTCTGTTTCTTAGTCTTTGCATCCTTGGGTGGCGTGCCTGGACCATCGGGACCTCCCGGTCCTCCAGGACCATCAGGGCCACCAGGTCTGCCCGGGCCTCCAGGACCCATGCTCTGGTACTTCTTGTATTGCTCAGCAGTCAAAATGCCTTTCAACTTGGCCTCGTACTCCTTATTCAGCTGCAACAGTTTGGCTTTCTGCGCATTGTTAAGTCCAAGGTCGTGAACCATATGGTTGGTTTTATCCTCAATGGTCATCTTCTTTGGAGGCTGGGGTGCCCCGCCCTTCTGGTTGTTTTGCGCGCTCGCTGTCGTTATAGCCAACAGAACTGTAAGGGTCAATATTGCCTTCTTCATACCTTATTTATATTATCTACGTAATGCCATGTTATAGTTGTTATACTGAGGATCGCCCGTTACCTCCTTCACCACTTTTAGGAATGGAGGGAAATTTACATTCTCCTGTCGGGCAACGCCCTTTGTCTCAAGAATTGTCAGGTTGGCAATGGGTTCATGGAAGGTATCAATCTCAAAGTACTGACCTTTCCAGATAAAGCTGCGACGTGTCTTACGAATAGTAGCGCGATAAGGGTCGGCCTGCTGCAACAGCGACTCGTAAAGGGCGTTGCTAACCTGACGCTCCGTCTCCAGCACTTCTGTGTCAGAGATGCGTTTTTTGGTCTTATGCACATTGACGAACTCCCCACCCCAGCCACGACGACGCAAACGAACCTCACAGCCAGGATCGGCGACAAGATAAGTCTGGGTTATCTCGCTCTCGACGCACTCAGGTAACTGACCTGTCACCTCAACGATATAGGTACGTTCGTCCTCTATTGGTTGCGGAATGCCCAGCACATTGCTGATTTCCTTCAAGACACGACGAATCTTGGTATCGAAATCGTCGTGGTTGTTGATGACACGCAGATGCGGATGTCCTGTCCAGGCCTTATTGACCTTCTTGTCCAAGTCGCGAGCCAACTGCAGCCCCTCCTCGTTAGCCTGCTCGTAGCGAGTAGAATTGGTTGCAAGCGTATAGAACTGCTCGGCACCATCAGCAGCACTTACCAAATGGAGCACAGCATCATAGCGATGACGAAGGTCGTTTGAGTTTGTGCCACACTTAGAGGTAATCTCCTGCCACATTTCAGGAGCAATATAGGCCGATATATCCATTGTACCTCTATCGCAAACTACAAAGGTAGGCTTTGTACAGGTTTCAGCCAGTCGCATAAACGAATCCTCCAGCGACAGCTGCGTCTGGAGGATGGCCAACTCGCCCTCGTAATAGAGTTTAGGATTAGGTGTCAGATAGCTCCAGCCTCCCTGACTATACATGGTAGGCACCTCAGGGACGGTAAACACCTTAAAGCCCAGATTTGAGAAGTGTTCTACTATACGGACGAGGGCCGTGGTCTTTCCAGCACACGGCCCTCCCGTCAAAACTATTCGCTTGATGTCACTCATTCACTTACTCTTCCTCAAGCAAAATCTTCATCATCTCGACAGCAGCCTTGGCAACAGAAGTACCAGGACCGAAGATGGCAGCGACGCCAGCTTTGTAGAGGAAGTCGTAGTCCTGAGCAGGAATCACACCACCTGCAATGACCATGATATCCTCACGTCCCAGCTTCTTCAGTTCCTCGATGAGCTGTGGGATGAGCGTCTTGTGACCAGCAGCCAGCGACGAGGCGCCCACCACGTGGACATCGTTCTCTACAGCCTCACGAGCAGCCTCGGCAGGTGTCTGGAACAAGGGTCCCATATCCACGTCGAAGCCACAGTCGGCATAACCCGTAGCCACCACCTTTGCACCACGGTCGTGACCATCCTGACCCATCTTGGCAATGAAGATACGCGGACGACGACCCTCCTTCTTTGCGAACTCATCGGTCAGCTTGCAAGCCAACTCGAAGTCGCTGTCGTTCTTTGATTCTGAACTGTACACACCTGAAATTGTTCTGATTACTGCTTTATAACGACCTACGATTTCCTCGCAGGCATCTGAAATCTCACCAAGGGTACAACGCAGCTGAGCAGCCTTGACAGCCAAGTCGAGCAGGTTGTTCTCGCTCTTGCGGCCTTCGTTGAAGTCGCGCACGCACTCGGTAATCGCCTTCAGGGCAGCCTGGCAGGCAGCCTCGTCACGCTTGCTGCGAACCTCCTTCAGGCTCTCCTCCTGCTGCTTGCGTACAGCAGTATTGTCGACCTCGAGGATATCGATAGGATCCTCGTGCTCAAGACGATACTTGTTGGTACCCACGATAGTCTGAACGCCTGAGTCGATACGAGCCTGTGTGCGGGCAGCGGCCTCCTCGATACGCATCTTGGGCAGACCGGTCTCGATGGCCTTGGCCATACCGCCCAGCTTCTCAATCTCCTGGATGTGCTCCCAAGCCTTGTGAACCAGCTCGTTGGTCAGGGTCTCCACGTAGTAAGAACCTGCCCATGGGTCGATCTGCTTGCAGACCTTAGTCTCGTTCTGGATGTAGATCTGGGTGTTACGGGCGATACGGGCCGAGAAGTCTGTAGGCAGGGCGATAGCCTCGTCGAGGGCGTTGGTGTGCAGAGACTGAGTATGACCCAGCACGGCAGCCATAGCCTCGATACAGGTACGACCCACGTTGTTGAAGGGATCCTGCTCGGTGAGCGACCAACCAGAGGTCTGTGAGTGGGTACGCAGGGCGAGCGACTTCGGGTTCTTGGCACCGAAGCTCTTCACGATCTTAGCCCACAGCAGACGGCCTGCACGCATCTTGGCAATCTCCATGAAGTGGTTCATACCGATAGCCCAGAAGAACGACAGACGCGGAGCGAAGGCATCCACATCGATACCGGCATTCACACCAGTACGCAGGTAGTCCATACCGTCGGCAAGGGTGTAAGCCAACTCGATGTCAGCCGTTGCACCAGCCTCCTGCATGTGATAGCCTGAGATGGAGATGCTGTTGAACTTAGGCATCTTCTGCGAAGTGTACTCGAAGATATCAGCGATGATCTTCATTGAGAATGCAGGGGGATAGATATAGGTGTTACGCACCATGAACTCCTTCAGGATATCGTTCTGGATGGTTCCAGCCATCTCCTCGAGCTGAGCGCCCTGCTCCAGACCTGCCACGATGTAGAATGCCAGGATAGGCAGCACGGCACCGTTCATGGTCATCGACACAGACATCTTATTCAAGGGGATACCGCTGAAGAGCACCTTCATGTTCTCCTCGTTACAGATACTCACACCTGCCTTACCTACATCGCCCACCACACGGGCGTTGTCGGGGTCGTAACCACGGTGCGTCGGCAGGTCGAAGGCTACAGAAAGGCCCTTCTGACCAGAAGCGAGGTTACGGCGATAGAATGCATTCGACTCCTCGGCAGTAGAGAATCCGGCATACTGACGGATAGTCCACGGGCGGAACGGATACATCATACTGTACGGACCACGCAAATAGGGAGGGATACCGGCTGTGAAGTCGAGGTGCTCCATACCTTCGAGGTCTTCTTTCGTGTAGACAGGACGAACCTCGATGTGCTCCGGGGTCTTCCAGTCAGCTACTATACCGTTGTCTTTAATCCACTTAGCACCATCTTGAGCCTTGATGCCTGCATAGATATCAATATCTTTAAACTGTTTACGCATAATTCAAGTCTCCTATTCTTTAAATACCAAGTTTCTGATTATATTCTTTCAAAGTCTCGAGCACATTGCACTTTACGTGGATGTAGTTCTCGATGCCGGCAGCCTTCAGATCCTCCATGCAAGCAGGAGCACCTGCTACAACGAACATAGCGCGACCGTTCAGATACTTGAAGGCAGGGATGGCATACTCAGCATACTCATCGTCGCTAGAACAGATGACCACGATATCGGCCTTAGCCTCAAGCGCAGCGTCAACACCTTCCTCAACGGTCTTGAAACCTAGGTTATCAATCACCTTGTAACCAGCACAAGCCAGGAAGTTGCAAGAGAACTGGGCACGAGCCTGACGCATGGCGAGGTTGCCAATCGTCAGCATGAAGGCTGTAGGAACCTTAGTCTCTTCGGTATGAATGCGGAGATCCTCGAAATCGGCAGCAAGACGAGTGGTCTCAAGCTTCTTGAAGGGGGGCTGTTCGGCACAACCACAGCCACAAGCTGCGACAGCGGCACGCTTGCCCTCGCTCTTCTCCGTGAAGTTGGGGAACTGGTTGGTACCCAGCAGGAACTCCTTACGCTTGGCAGCGTCACCATGACGCTTCACGTTGGTGGCATTGATATCGTCCTGAACGATGCCCTTCTTGCAGGCCTCCAGGAAACCGCCCTCTTCCTCTATCTTCAGGAACAGCTTCCAGCCCTCCTGAGCCAGAGCGTCCGTCAGGTGCTCGATATAATATGAGCCTGCAGAGGGGTCGACAATACGATCGAAGTGAGCCTCTTCCTTAATCAGCAACTGCTGGTTGCGTGCAATACGCTCTGAGAAGTCAGAAGGCTTCTCGTAGGGAACGTTGAACGGAGTGACTACCATTGAGTGAACGCCACCCAGGGCAGCACTCATGGCCTCCGTCTGCGAGCGAAGCAGGTTGACGTATGAGTCGAACACCGTCATGTTGTAAGTAGAGGTCGTAGCGTTGATGGTCATCTTGCACGAATTGTCGTCCTTGGGCTCATACTGCTTCACTATCTGTGCCCACAGCAGGCGAGCTGCACGGAACTTGGCAATCTCCATGAAGTAGTTCTCCGATACGCCCATGTAGAACTTCATCTGACGGGCAGCCTGGTCAACATCGACACCGGCGTCAACCAACTGCTGCAGGTACTCGTTACCCCAAGCCAGCGCATAGCCCAGCTCCTGAACGATATAGGCACCGGCATTGTTCAGCGTCTCCGTATGAACAGTCATCACGTGAGCCTTGGGATAGTCCTTCAGCACCTCGACAATCTTCGGGCCCTCAGCCAATACTGGCGTCACGTCCTTACCCTTGGTGAGGATGTTCTCGATGGGGTCGAAGCCAACTGTGAACGACAGCTTCGGCTTGTCGTAGCCCTGCTTGGTAAAGTAGGCGTCGACTATCTGAGCCAGCTCCAGCGCATGACGGGCACAGGTGCGGAAGTTCAGGTCGACAATCTCGCAGCAGATGTCCTTCAGCAGAGCCTCGATGTTCTCTGCAGAGACAAGTGTCTTAGGAATACGGAAGCCAAGAGAGTCGATACCCTTGTTCAGGATGTCGAGTGCCTTCTTGTTGGCCTCCACAGGGTCATTGACTGCAATGTTCTGACGAACATACCACTCATTCGTGTCTTTCTTGTTACCACGTACGAACGGGAACTCGCCCGGCAAAGCGTCAGGCGTCTTCAGATTCGCCAGGTCTTCCCGACGATAGAAGGGCTGCACATTGAACCCTTCGTTGGTTCTCCATACGAGTCGCTTCTGGAAGTCGGCACCTTTCAGGTCCACTTCAATCTTGTCCAGCCACTCCTGGGTGGTCGGCGCTTGGAACTCGCTAAAGAGTTTCTCTTTGTTTGCCATAAGAATAAAAAACGTTTTGTATTATTATATAAGTAATATTTTAGCGTTCGCAAATTCTTTGCAAAGATACCAACTTATTTCCTAAACAAAGAACTTTTTAATATTTATTTTATCTTTATGCAGCAAAAGACCTCCAAACAGACCAAAAATCGTATTACGACTGAAGGCCATTCGTATTACGATTGAAGGGCCTTCGCATTACGATTGAGCAACGCTCAGTTACCCCCTACCCTCAAAACGGTCCCCAAAAGGCCTTTTGCCAGCAGGAGAAAAGGTAAAAAAAGTAAAAATCAAAAATTAATTGCACAAAGTTGCTTGTATTGAGCAAGAATTTAGTAATTTTGCAGGCAATTTCGACATTTGTAGGTTATGGAATCATTTCAATGGCTTAAAGACTTATTCATCACAACGGACTCTGTAGCGCACATTGCGTTGCTATACGCTATTGTCATTGCTGCTGGTGTATATTTGGGAAAAATCAAGATTGGAGGCATCTCGTTAGGTGTCACCTTTGTGCTGTTTGCCGGTATCGCGGCAGGACACATCGGACTTACTGCCCCCACGCCCATTCTGACGTTCATTCAGGACTTCGGACTCATTCTGTTCGTGTTCATGATTGGTATGCAGGTGGGCCCTGGTTTCTTCGAGAGTTTTGGCACAGCAGGCATCAAGCTCAACGGGTTGGCCGCCCTGGCCATCTTCCTCAATATCGTGGTGATGTTTGCCTGTTACTTCATCTTCTTCGACACGTCGAACGTAACCAACCTGCCCATGATGGTTGGTACGCTCTATGGTGCCGTCACGAACACCCCTGGTCTTGGTGCCGCCAACGAGGCCCTGCAATCGGTCTTCCCCAATGGTGCACCCCAGATAGCCTCAGCCTATGCCTGCGCCTACCCGCTTGGCGTGCTGGGCATCATTGGTGCCACCATATTAATAAGGTATGTATGTAAGGTACGTCTAGAGAAAGAGGAGGAACGTCTGGTGGCTATGGAGGAGACAGCAGCCAACAAGAAGCCTTATAAGATGCACCTGGAGGTGACTAATAAATACCTTGAAGGAAAGACCCTGCTGCAGGTTCACGACTTTCTGAACCGCGATTTCGTGGTTTCGCGTCTCGTCCATGAGGGCGAACTCTGCATCCCCAACCGCGACACCATCTTCCATCTGGGCGACCAGATGCTCATTGTATGCGCTGAAGCTGACCAGGAAGCCATCATGGCCTTCATCGGTCCTAAGCTCGACATCGACTTCGAGCAGCAAGACCAGCCCTTGGTATCGAAGCGAATCCTGATTACCAACCCGAAGATTAACGGCAAGACCCTGGCATCACTCCACTTCTCAAGCGTTCATGGTGTCAATGTCACCCGTGTCACTCGTCACGGAATGGACCTTTTTGCTACTGCAGGACTTCCCTTGCAGGTGGGCGACAAGATTATGGTTGTAGGTCCTGAGGATGCTGTCGACCGCGTGGCCAACAAGATGGGCAACTCCATCCGTCGTCTGGATGCTCCTAACATTGCCACCATCTTCGTAGGCATCATCATCGGTATCATCTTCGGCTCCCTGCCCATCGCCATTCCAGGCATGCCTGTCCCCATGAAGCTGGGTATTGCCGGAGGCCCCCTGATTATAGCGATTCTCATTGGCCGCTATGGCTATAAGATACACCTTGTGACCTACACCACCACCTCTGCCAACATGATGTTGCGCGAGATAGGACTGGTGCTGTTCCTGGCTTCTGTGGGCATCAAGGCTGGAGCCAACTTCTTCGATACGGTAATCGACGGCGACGGACTGCTCTATGTGCTGACAGGTTTCCTCATTACCGTCATCCCCATCCTCATCGTAGGCCCCATAGCCCGCCTGAAGTTCAACTTCAACTACTTCACCATCATGGGTATGATAGCAGGTACCTATACCGACCCCCCAGCACTGGCCTATGCCAATAGCGTCTGCACGAAAGAGGCTCCCGCTCTGGGCTATTCGACAGTCTACCCGCTATCCATGTTCCTGCGCATCTTCACGGCACAGATAGTGGTGCTGTTCTTCTGTGGATAACAAATAATAATACACAATAGACTAACAAATGAAAAGAATCGGATTCTTCGATCTAAAGGCCAAAGTAGGACGTGCCCTCCTGATGGGCTCGTTCCTAGCGCTTGCCTCTCAGCCCATGATGGCCCAGATGGATGCCAGCATCAAACTGAACGAGGTGATGACCAACAACGAGACGAGCCTGATTGACGAATACGGAGCAAGGAATGCCTGGGTCGAGATTGCCAACATCTCGCATTCGACCTACAACATTCGTGGCATGTACCTGACTACTGACCGCTCTGTACTCGACAAGAAGATGAGCGTTCCTGAGCGCGTCAGCCGTATGAGCCAGATTCCCAGCGGCGACGAGCGCACCAACCTCACAGCTCGCCAGCTTATCGTGTTCCAGTTAGGCAGCAAGCCTGCACAAGGCACCCTGCACCTCGCAGTTCCCGTCCATGCAGACAAGCCTACATGGATAGCCCTTTACAACGGTAACGCCACCCAGCTCATCGACTCTGTCACAGTACCCGTACTGGACAAAGACCAGTCGTTTGCCCGCATTGCCAATAACGGTACTGCTGCTGACTGGGAGGTCAAATCTGCCGACCGCGTAACTCCTGGCATTCAGAACCAGACAACAGTCAGCGAGTCGAAGGTAGAGAAGTTCAAGCGCGAGGACCCCTATGGCGTTGGTATGGCAGTAATGGCTATGGGCATCGTGTTCTTCTGCCTGGCCTTGCTGTGGGTATTCTTTACCCTCTTCGGCATGTTCATGCGCCATCAGGAAATGGCAAAGAAGGTCATCAATCAGCAACCCATCAAGCCCATCACCAAGACGGTAGAGAAGACCATGGAAGTTGGACACAAGACTGGCGTCATCCTCAAAGAAGGCCTTAACACGAAGGGTATCGACAGAGAGGTCTACATGGCTGTCATTGGCCTGGCTCTGCGCCAGTATGAGGACGACATCCACGATGTGGAGAGTGGTGTCATCACCATCAAGCCCAAAGAGACGGACTGGGACGACGAGTATAGCCAGATGACCCATCTGCATGAGGCTTTCATTCCCACCAAGCATAACTCTCCATCCATTCCTACAACACCACAACTACACTAAGGAATGAATCAGCGATGAGCGATTAGTGATAAGCATAAAACAACAGATTACAGCAATGAAAAAGTATCAATATAAAGTACAAGGCGTAGACTACGAGGTAGAAATCCTCGATGTAGAAGGCAAAATAGCCAGCGTAAGCGTAAACGGCATCCCCTTTGAGATAGAGATGCAGAAACCCATCAATGCAGCCAAGCACCCAGAGCTGGCCGCCACCAGGCGCTCTGCTTCTGTGGCAGCTACACCTGCACCCGCAGCAGCACCAGTAGCCGCAACACCCCAGCCAAGACCTGCACAACCCGCAGCTCCTGCCGGTGCAGGCAATCCTGTAAAAGCTCCCCTGCCTGGTACCATTACCACTATCAATGTCAAGGTAGGCGACACCATCGCTGTTGGTGACGTCGTTGTCATACTCGAAGCCATGAAGATGCAGAACAACATCGAGTCAGAGTATGCAGGAACCGTAACTGCCATCAATGTTAATCCTGGCGACTCTGTCATGGAGGGCGCCATATTGTTGACCATCGGATAATTGAAGATTGACTATAAAGAGTTATGTGGCAATTTATCGTAGAAAACTTCAATGAGTTCCTGACCTATACGGGCTTTGCCAACGTGTCGGCAGGCAATCTCATCATGATAGTAGTGGGAGCCTTCTTCATCTGGCTCGCCATTAAGAAGGACTTTGAGCCTCTGCTGCTTGTACCCATCGGACTGGGCATCATCTTAGGCAACATCCCCTTCCGTGCTGACGCAGGACTGGAGATAGGACTCTATGAGGACAACTCCGTGCTGAACATCTTCTACCAAGGCGTACGTCAAGGCTGGTATCCTCCTCTCATCTTCCTTGGCATTGGCGCTATGACAGACTTCTCAGCCCTGCTGGCCAATCCAAAGCTGATGCTCATTGGCGCTGCCGCCCAGTTTGGCATCTTTGGTGCCTATATGTTTGCTTTGGCCCTGGGCTTCGAGCCTAACCAGGCTGCTGGTATTGCCATCATTGGTGGCGCAGACGGCCCTACAGCCATCTTCCTCAGTAGCAAGCTATCACCCAACCTGATGGGTGCCATTGCCGTGTGTGCCTATTCGTATATGGCCTTGGTGCCACTCATTCAGCCCCCATTGATGCGTCTGCTGACCACCAAGAAGGAGCGTGTCATCAAGATGAAGCCTGCCCGTCAAGTATCGCAGACAGAGCGCATCCTGTTCCCTATTGTAGGACTGCTGCTGACTACGTTCATCGTGCCTTCAGGTCTGCCCCTGCTGGGTATGCTGTTCTTTGGTAACCTGCTGAAAGAGAGTGGCAAGACCACCCGTCTGGCCAAGACTGCTGGTGCTGCGCTGAACGACATCGTCGTCATGTTGTTAGGACTGACGGTAGGCTGCTCCACACAGGCTTCAGAGTTCCTGACCATGAACACCATCTATATCTTCGCCATCGGTGCCGGTGCATTCATCATTGCTACCATGAGTGGTGTGTTGTTTGTCAAGCTGATGAACGTGTTCCTGCCCAAAGACAAGAAGCTGAACCCGCTGATTGGCAATGCAGGTGTCTCTGCTGTTCCTATGGCAGCACGCATATCGAATAACCTCGGATTGGAGTACGACCGTCATAACTTCCTGCTGATGCACGCCATGGGCCCCAATGTGGCTGGCGTCATAGGCTCTGCCGTTGCAGCAGGTGCCCTGTTAGGATTCCTGTCCTAATAATATAATAAGGTAAGAGCCGAGAAGCAAGGATTAGCGACGACGCTTTCGAGACTTACGAGCCTTCGACTTCCGACGACTTTTAGAAGCCTTCTTGCGTAAATGACGTTTAGAAGGCTTCTTCTTTACCACAGGAGCAGAGCTGCTTCGCCACGTCACGCTCTCACGTGCTGTCAGGTGGGGAGCCGTATCGACAGGGTTGCGCTCACAATACTTAAGAATGGCATAGTAGTCGATGTTACGCTTCTGATGGTTATTATAAAAATAAACCTCGATAGTCGACTTGGCAGTAGCTATGAGCACGATGTCGCAGTCGAAACCTATATACCAGCGGGCAAAGGGATGACTGCGGACGGTAGATTCCCAGGTAGGTTTGCCATAGTGCTTCTCCATCCAGCGCATCACCGTCGTATAGTCCTCCAGGATGCTCCGCACAGCCTTATGGGTTGAAAGCCGAAGATGGTTAATATGCAGGCTGTCCTTAGCATAGTTGATGTCTACATAGACATTCAGGCCAGCCAGCTTACCCGTCAGGCGGTAGGTATTCGTGATTCCAGCACCCATGACCAGGTGCATGCCCTTCTGCTGCAACTGTTCCACCATCTGGTCCGGCGACAGGCTTAAAGGCAGGTCGGCAAACCGAATATTGGGTTGAGCTGCCGACATAATGGCAAAGAATGTTGCAGCTATTATTGATAATATATATTTCCGTATCATGACAATATCCGTTTTCAAATCAAGGTGCAAAGGTACAAAAATCCGTGCTAACACTGAGCAAAAAAGTCGTTTAATACCCCTTTTAATGTTTTTTAACGGCTACGATATGACGGTAGTCTGATATTTTTAATAAATTTGCAAACCTAAAGCAGTAAGATGACAGACGTCATACTATCCAGTTTTATCAGTCTGTTTGCTCTATTCGGAAAGGTGGAGCAGGTGGACGAGACACGAGCAAAGGAAATGCTCGTTAGTTACTTGCGTCATCACTTTGGTATTCGTAATACAGACCTCTATCTCGACCTCTACAGCGACATGCGTATGGCTTACGAGATGACCGACGACTTGAACACACAAGATACCGTCAGCTCTATCTGTTCGACCTTGCACGGAAAGATTCGTCCCTTCGAGGAAGCCCTATTGCTGCTGCGTCTGATGGAGTTCTGCGGCTATGACGGTATCCAGTCTGAGGACATGTTCAAGACCATGGCCGAGAAGTTCCTCATCCCTGAGGAGCAGTACAAGAACTTTTCAGACTATGTCGGCAATCGTGAGACGGAACATGTCATGCTGCACCATATCGAGGGGTTCCAAGGTACTGTCAAGACCTTACTCGACCCCGTCACAGGCATGCTTATCTTCACCTATTTAGGCGATGATACCGTTTTGCTAAACGATGTCCCTGTGCTGGCAGGAACCTATCAGGTCTGGATACAGAGCAGCGTGCTGAAGAACAGTAACGGACGTCCTGTCTACTACTCCAGCATCATCAGTGCCTATAATAAGGAAAGCGGAGAGAACAGCCATGAGGCTGTGGAGTTCTGCGGTAGGGACATTAATTTCCGATTCCCCAACAGCGATAATGGTATGCACGATTTGAGCTTCACCCTTAAGAGTGGAGAGCTCTTGGCCATCATGGGAGGCTCAGGAACGGGCAAGACCACCCTACTCTCCCTGCTCAACGGCAGTCTGAAGCCACAGGAAGGCACCATTACCATCAACGGACATGACATCACAGAGCCTGCAGCCAAGGACTTGATAGGTTTTGTGCCACAGGACGACCTGCTTATCGAAGAACTTACCGTCTACCAGAACCTTTGGTTCACAGCCAAGCTTTGCTTTGAAGGCATGTCTGCACAAGAGCTGGACCGTCGAGTGATGAAGACGCTGAAAGACCTTGGTCTGGATGCCACCAAAGACTTGAAAGTCGGCTCTGCCATCAATAAATACATCTCAGGAGGTCAGCGCAAGCGTCTGAACATCGCCTTGGAGTTGATTAGAGAACCAGCCGTGCTCTTCCTTGACGAGCCAACTTCCGGACTGTCTTCTGCCGATACGGAGAAGGTTATCAACCTGCTGAAGGAGCAAACCCTGAAAGGCAAGCTCATCATCGTCAATATCCATCAGCCGTCCAGCGATGTCTATAAGCTTTTCGACCGTCTGTGGCTGCTGGACCGTGGCGGCTATCCAGTCTTTGACGGTAACCCCATTGACGCCATTACCTATTTCAAGGAAGCGGCTAACTATGCCGACGCTGAGACCAGCGCCTGCCCCACTTGTGGCAATGTGAACCCGGAGATTGTGCTGAACATCATTGACGAGAAAGCACTCAGCAATACCGGTGAGCCTTCCGATGAGCGCAAGATGACGCCTCAGGACTGGCATGAGCTTTATCTGAAGCATCGTGAGGAAATGGACGCGCCAACGGTGAGCGACGTGCCGCCGTCCGACCAGAAGAAGCCTGGCGCACTGAAGCAGTTTGCCATCTTCCTCCAGCGCAATATCAAGACTAAGATTACCAACGTCCAGTACCTCTGCATCACCCTGCTGGAGGCTCCCCTGTTGGCTTGCATCTGTGCTTTGCTTACCCGCTATGCCCCACCCGAAGGCTATACCGTCATGAACAACAAGAACCTGGTAAGTTACTTCTTCATGGCAGTCATCGTGGCTACATTTACCGGCATGAGCGGCTCTGCAGAAGAGATTATCAAGGATCGTGCCCTTCTGAAACGTGAGAGCTTCCTCAATCTGTCATACAGCAGTTATATCTGGTCGAAGATAGTCTATATGGCCTTCGTATCACTGATTCAGACCCTGCTGTTCATCCTCGTTGGTAACACCATCATGGGATTGCATGGGCTCTTTACCACCTGGTGGATTGTCCTCTTCGTGACGGCACTACTGGCCAACCTGACAGGACTGCTGCTGTCACAGTGTCTCAGCTCCGTGGTGGCCATCTATATCAGTATCCCCATTCTGCTCATCCCACAGATATTGCTCTGCGGACTCGTAGTCAGCTTCAGCGATCTTGACAGCAAGAGCACCACAGGCAACGTGCCTCTGATAGGCGATCTCATTCCTTCGAGATGGTCATACGAGGCCTTAGCCGTTACTTCCTTCACAGACAATGCCTACGAGGCTCAGTTCTTTGAGCTTGACAAGGAGAAATACGAGACACAATTCTACAACATGGGATTCCTCTATGAGCTGCAGTCGCAGCTGGAAACCCAGAAGAGCGAGCATATCCGTGGCGAGCAGGTAAAGCCTGAGCATATGGAAGTCATCCGCACCAACCTGCCTGTCCTCACTGAATACTGCGGTATTGAGCCATATACTGGTGATGAATCCTACGAGTCGTTGAACGACTATATGCATAAAGCCGAGGACCTACTTGCCAGCCGTAGCAACCAGATAACCCTGAAATCCGACGCCCTCGTGGCCCAATTCATTCGAAAGAACGGCAAGGAAGCCCTGCTCGAGCTGAAGCGCGACAACTATAACCTGAAGCTGGAGGACTGTGTCATCGGTGCCGACCAGCAAAGAGTGCTCGATGTCGTGGACAACTATATCGTGCCTCGTACCGGACTCATCTTCCTGACACCGCAGAGCCACATAGGCCGGGCACCGTTCTACAGCAGCGAGAAGATTATCGGATCCCATCATGTCAAGACGCTCTGGTTCAACATGTGCATGCTGCTACTGATGAGCATCATCGTAACCATCCTGCTCTTGACTGACTGCCCAGGAAGGTATATTCGTAAGAACCCACAATAAAACATTAACAAGCAAATTAACAAATAACATTATTAATAACTTAAAATTAAAAAAAGCAATGAAGAAATTATCAGTTTTAGCTATCGCATTTGTAGCTATTGCCTTTGCAGCCTGCGGAGGCAAAAAGACTCAGGCCACAGAAGAGGCAGACACTCTGAAGAGTTTTGAACAGCAGCAGATTGAGGCCAGCATTAAGATGCACTTCGACAGTATCGCTGCTGAAATCAGCAAGCTGCCCCAGCTGCCCTTCCTGCAGGAGAACAATGGCGGTCTGGCTTTGACCAAAGAAGAGAAGCAGGTTAAGCCTGACTATCTGCTCAGCCCCAGCGTTGCCGACGAAGCCACCACTCTGGCAGAGAAGTATCGTATACTGAGCGCTCTGAACGTAGATAAGAAGATTGCCTCTCTCTATGAGATGCCCGTTGAGGACTACGACAAGGCTATTGCCAAGCTGTCTGCTGACATCAATGATCCTTCGTTCAAGAACATCGAGGACAGCGGTACGCTTTACGAGACCTCTACCGCCCTCTATGAAGGCATGGAGCAGAATGGCCGCATCAACCAGTTCTGGCAGCTCGCTTCTGCAGCTCTTGTTGAGCAGCTCTTCGTTGCCAGCAAGAACTCTGACAAGTTCCTCAGCATCTTCGACGACGAGGCCGCTGCCAACGTTTCTTTCCGCATCGTCCTCATCCTCGACGCTGTTAACCGTCTGGCTCAGTACGATCCTGAGATCAAGCCCATCGCAGATGCTATCGCTCCTCTGGATGTGCTCAACGCTACCACCGTTGACGAGCTGAAGACTCAGGTCAACGAAGCTAAGGACAAGATTGAGGCTGCCCGTAAGGCTATCATTAAATAACATTGTCATCATTTAAACGAAACAAATAAAGAACATGCAAGCTCGTCCCACCATCGAACGCCGACTCACGCTGCCCAACGACATTGAAACCATACCGCAGCTCAATGAGTTCATCGACAACATCGCCGAAGAGGCTGGGCTTGACATGTCTTTCACCATGAGTCTGAACCTTGCCCTCGAGGAAGCCGTAGTCAACGTCATGACCTACGCCTACCCTGAGGGCACGGCAGGCACGGTGGACATTGACATTAAAACAAATGGTGAGCAGCTTACATGCGTCCTCAGCGACTCAGGAACACCCTTCGACCCCACCCAGACACCCGACGCAGACACTACGCTGTCAGCCGAGGAACGGCCTATCGGTGGTCTGGGCATCTTCCTGGTGCGCCAAATCATGGACGACATCAGCTATCAATACGTTGATAACAAGAACGTGCTCACACTAACAAAGACATTAAACAACGAATTATGACTTTCGACATTAAAGAACAAAACGACGGCATGCTGGCAACCATTAGCGGCCGCCTTGACACCCCTGCAGCCGTAAAGGCCCAGCAGGAAATCACCCCATTGCTGGAGAACGCCAACAAGGCGATTACCCTTGACTGCAAGGACTTGGAGTACATCAGCAGCTCTGGTCTGCGTTTGTTCCTCACCATCCGCAAGGAAGCTTCAGCTAAGGGCGGAAAAGTAATTATTGAAAACATCAACGACGAGATCAAGAAGGTCTTCATGATGACAGGTTTCTTCAACCTGTTCGAGATTCGTTAAGAGGATTACGATGGACAACTACGGACTGGACTTGCACGGCGAAATGCTGCTCGAGGAGTATCGCTCACAAATGCCCATTTTCAAGAAGCTGCAAGAGATTGTCACAAAGCATCTCAAGGAGCTTATCCATCAGAGTGGTATCGAAGTCAACACCATGGAGTCTCGCATCAAGGAAGAGCAATCATTGGCGGGCAAGCTCCACCGTAAGGGTCACAAATATGCGTCGCTGGCAAACATTACCGATATCTTCGGTGCCCGCATCATCACCTTCTACAACGAGGATGTTGACCGCATAGCCTCCATGGCAGAGACCCTCTTCGACGTCGACTGGCCCAATTCCGTAGACAAGCGTAAACAGCACGAGTTCAACAGCTTCGGCTACAACTCGTTGCACTACATCTGCCGACTGCCCAAGTCGCTCTATTACAATCCCCAGATGCCAGAGCTCAACACCATTGCGTTCGAGCTCCAGATGCGTACTGCACTACAGCATGTATGGTCGGCCATCCAGCATGACATCGGCTACAAGAGCGAGATAGAGACTCCTGTGGAGTACCACCGTAACTTGAGCCGCCTGGCAGGACTGCTCGAACTCGCCGACAACGAGTTCAGCCGTATCCGTACCGCTATTACCGACTATCGCCGGCGTGCCCAAAGCCTTGTCCAGAGCGGCAAGCTCGACGAGGTTCAGCTCGACGGTGACACCTTCCGTAGCTATCTCAACCTGCGCCCCTTCGACAAGCTCAACCGCAAGATTGCAGCCATCACGCAGGCTGAGATACACGAAGCCAATCTCCGCCCCTACCTGTCTGTCCTAAGGTTGATAGGCATGAAGACACTTGCCGATGTCGAGAAACTCCAGCACGACAACTTCAACGATGCCTACCAGCTGGCACTCTACCAGCTTGGCAGTACCGACATCGACATTCTTTCAGAGAGTGTAGGACTGCAGAACCTATGCATTGTCTACATTCTCAAGTCTGGCGGAGGCAAGCCTGGCATTGTCGGACTCTTCGACATGGTCAACGGTCCTATGGCGCAAAACGAGGTATTGGCCAACATTGTGTACGAGCAAGCCAGCAGGCTTGAATTCATGAACAAATGATTCGTCCCAAGATTGCCATTATTGATGCCAACACGTTGTCCGTCATCGGACTGAAGCAGATACTGCAAAACGTGCTTCCTATCATGACTGTGGACACTTACGGCTCGTTGGCTGAACTTGAGGCTAACCAGCCCGACCAGTATTTCCACTACTTCGTATCGCTTGACATCGTCCTCACCCACCGTTCCTTCTTCGCCCAGCGACGGCGTAAGACCATTGTTCTTACCCTCTCGTTCTCCGACACCTCGCAGCTCGCCGACTTCCATTCGCTCTGCATCAACCAGCCGGAGCCTCAGCTCATACGCCAGCTGCTCATGCTTGAGCAACATGCCCATTCCGGAGGACGCAACCTGCCCCCCATGCCACAGGCACTGCAGCAGCGCATCCTCACCGACCGCGAGATAGAAGTCATGTCGCTCATCGTCCAAGGCTATATCAATAAGGAGATTGCCGACCGCCTTAACATCAGCCTGTCTACTGTCATCACGCACCGCAAGAACATCATGGACAAGCTTGGCATGAAGTCAGTCTCTGCCCTCACAATCTATGCTGTCATGCACGGTTACGTGGACATCAATAAAATCTGATGATTTATTAGAGCTTCACACTGGTGATGTCTATAAGGCCGTTGACAATGGCATAAATAGTCAATCCGGCTGCTGAGTGAATCTGTAGTTTGCGGGCAATATTACGGCGATGGGTAATGACCGTGTTGATGCTGATGCACAAGTGGTCGGCTATTTCCTTGTTCTGCATACCCTGCACCACGGCAACAATCACCTCACGCTCACGCTCGGAAAGTGCGTCGGCATTGTCCTGACCGCCCTTGAATACCATCGTCGAGATGTTCTTGGTGACATCCTGCTGCTTGGTCTGGTGCTCCAAACGACGGATGGCAGGGGTGAAGATGTGGTCTTCGACCTCGGCATGCTGGTGCAGCCACTCCTCGTTGTTGTAGATATCGTAAAGGGTAGCCGTCAGCTTGTTGTTCAGGTGTGCGTCAGACGGCAAGTATTTGATAATCATCAGCTTAACCTCACGCAACTTCTTGTCGGTCTGCTCATGGTGCTTCGAGAAGGTCTCGATGTTATAGTCGTTCATGGGCTGGCCGTCAAGCAGAGACTGGACATAGGGGAAAAGGGTCTTTTCCTCGTACTTCATGTGGCGACGTATCTCCTGCGCATACTCGTCATAGAGGCGCATAATGAGGTGGCCCAGCTGGTCGTCGTGTGATAGGCTCTCCTCCAGTTCCCTGCGGATGAAAGGCAGCTGGAAATCAAGGTAATAGGCGTGACTGGCCTCAAGATAGTGCAGCAGTGTAGGAACGCTGATTTGCTCGTCATCCTCAAAATTGGTGAAGTCATTAATGGTGAAATTGACTACCGCCAGGAACGTATAGGTATCCACATGGTTCATCTCGCAGGTCTCGCGAACCGTCTTGTCGCCAAAGCCAAGATTGATGCCAAACGAGCCAAGTGCCTGCAGTACACTATAGTTGTCCTTGATAAGCGTTATCATCTTATCTGTAGGCTCATACATTTTCAGATTCTTCATAATACCTATACCTTGTATTAATATACTCTATGACGCTGCAAAATTAATCATTTCCCATGAAACGTGCAACTTTTTAAAACAATTTCATTATTATTAGGTATTGTCGAACCCGTCGATTCCCCGTACCTTTGCAGCCGAATTTGAAAAAAAGACAAAAAAGATGAAAAGATTTGTTTTCACATTATTGGTCATTGCATCAGTGATGACTGCCAGCGCCCAGGAGAATGCTGGCGACAGCACATTCCTGCAGAAGGTGGGCTCACGTTTATCAATCGGCGGCTACGGTGAGGCTGTCTATTCACGAAACTTCTACAGTGACCACGTCAGTCGTTACAGTCAGCCTGAGGCCCATAAGGATGACCCCTCGCATGGCAGATTCGACATTCCCCATGCCGTCATTTTTTTAGGCTATGACTTCGGCAAAGGTTGGAGCTTCGGCACCGAGATAGAGTTCGAGCACGGCGGCAACGGCATCGCCTATGAGAAGGAAGACGAAGAAGGCGGTGAATGGGAACAGGA
Source organism: Prevotella sp. (assembly GCA_017412705.1). Classification (GTDB taxonomy): domain Bacteria; phylum Bacteroidota; class Bacteroidia; order Bacteroidales; family Bacteroidaceae; genus Prevotella. Next base: position 10,182 of record JAFPWS010000063.1, on the reverse strand, counting down.
AACCGAGAAAGGCGGTGAGGTAGAGTTAGAGCAATTCTGGCTTCAGAAATCATTTGCCCGCTGGGCCAATGTCCGTGCAGGACACATCGTTGTACCTGTTGGTCTGAACAATGCCCACCACGAACCCCTGAACTTCTTTACCGTATATCGTCCTGAGGGCGAGAATACCATCATGCCCTCGACATGGCACCAGACGGGTGTCTCGTTTTGGGGCCGCCATGGCGACTTCCGCTATGAGGCACAGTTCCTGGCAGGCCTGAACAGTGACAACTTCACCAACACGAGCTGGATTAAGAAAGGTCCCAAGTCGCCACTGGAGTTCGACGTTGCCAACAAATACGGCCTGGCAGTGCGCTTAGACAACTACACCGTACCGGGTCTGCGCATTGGCCTGAGTGCCTACTACGGACACAGCATCGGCAACAGCTATCCCAACAATGCCAATGGCGTAGATGCCGAATACAAAGGCAAGGTGGCTATCGGAGCCATCGATTTCACCTACCAGGGACACAACTGGATAGTACGCGGTCAGGCAGACTATGGTTATCTGAGCGATGCCGAACAGCTGAAATATGTCTACAACCGCCTGAACTCAAAGTCGCCTTACAAGCATTCGGCTTTTGTCAGCGGCAATGCTTACGCCGTAGGCATCGAGGCAGGCTACGACCTCTTCTCACAAATAGAGTACACCCGCAAGCACAACCAGAAGCTCTACCTTTTTGGACGCTACGAGGCCTACAACCCCTACGCCAGCTCCACGAAAGGCACCGACTACGACTATACGGCGGTGAAGCGCATGGCACTGGGCATCAACTACTTCCCCATCAAGCAGATTGTCATCAAGGCAGAGTACTCGAAGCGCTTCCTGAAGTCGTTATACAACGATGAGCCCTCACTGAACTTCGGTATTGCCTATGAGGGATGGTTCGAACTGGGACATCGCCAGCTGGCAAAGAAGGAACAGGCAGACATTGACCGTCTGAACGAGCGCATCAACGATCTGCAGCGCCAGCTGAACGAACTGAAGAAACAATAGACAAGTTATAACCACATTTATCAAACAAAGACAATGAAAAAGATTTTTTATCTCATGACGACCCTCATGATGGGTCTTTCATTCACTGCTTGTAACAGTGACAACGACAACAACACCTCTTCCGACGACAGCAAGTACAAGGACCGCACCTACGGCATCGCTGCCATCGAGGCCTGCGGCGAGGTAGTGGTCAACTTCGAAGCGGCCAATGCACTCATTGAGAATGCCGACCTCACCAGCGACCAGCAAACCTACCTGCGCCAAGTGCTCACCAACCTGGTCAGCAACGTCATCGTACCCACCTACACCAGCCTGGCCGACGACGTGGAAGACTTGGAGAAGACGCTGAACGGTCTGACCGTCAACAACATCACCCAGAGCCAAATCAACACGGCATGCGCCGACTTCAAGGCCGCCCGTGAGAACTGGGAGCGCTCGGAGGCTTTCCTGATGGGTGCCGCCTCCGACTTCGACATCGACCCCACCATTGACTCCTGGCCGCTGAACCGCTCGCTGTTGCTCAGCTACTTCAACAACGGCATGAGCGAAGAGATGCTCGAGGATGCCACAACCCTGGGATTCCACGCCCTGGAGTTCATCCTCTTCCGCAACGGACAGCCCCGCAAGGTTTCTGAGTTCCAGGAAAACGACACCTACAAGAACTTCGAGAAGATTACGGGTGCTCAGGAGCTGAAGTATGCCCAGACCATCTGCACCCTGCTGAAACAGCGCTGCTTCCAGCTGCAAGTAGCTTGGGAGGGTGTAACCAGTGCCAATGCCAACCGCGTGGCTGTCGTAGAGGCTGCCGGTCTGGACTACGAGACGGAGAAAGGCTTGTCGTATGGCACCAACCTCACCACGGCAGGCTTGGCAGACTCTAACAGCACGTTCCCCAGCCTGAAGGCTGCCATTGCCCAGGTGCTCTCCAACGACGAGGGCTCATGCGTAGGCATTGCCAACGAGGTGGGAACGGCAAAGATTGCCAACCCCTTCAGCGCTGGCGACATCAGCTATGTGGAGTCGCCCTACAGCTACAACTCCATCACCGATTTCCAGGACAACATCCGCAGCATTCGCAACGTGTGGTTCGGCAGCACCAGCGGCAGCGCAGCCGGCAACAGCTTCCACGGATTCTTCGCAAGTGTGGGCAATACGGCTACGAACACCAGCGTGGAGACAGCCTTCAACAATGCCATCACCAAGATTGGTGCCATGCCTGCACCCTTCGTGAAATACTGCTGCATCGTCTGGGGCATCAACTTCGAGGACGACGAAGACTGGAGCGTAGAAGAATAATCCGACTAAACAACAGAACAAATACCCATGATTCAGTTTTCAAAAAAGACCTTTATCGGGCTGTTGGCATGCGCAGGCATGCTGACAGCTTGTTCTGACAGTAATGACGATGCCACAGACCTTGGCAACCTGACGCCTACCACCAACAACTTCGGCAAGGCCACTGGCAACTTCACTGCCGAGGAGTGGTATCCCGGCGGTGAGCTGGGAACAACCGAAAAAGCCAGCTACTCAGCCATCACCCCGGCTGCTGAGGACGCAGGCATGGATGCCGACTTCAACACGGGCGAGGACTTCTTCGAACACCTCTACACGTTCGACGTGGAGCCCCGCAAGGGCCTCGGACCGGCATGGGTACGCAACTCGTGCATCGCCTGCCACCCGTCCTACGGACACGGCAAGCGTCAGACGGAGTATCGCGCCAACCAGATTGGCAACGGCTACCTGCTGGTCATCTACCATCCCGACACCAACGGCTACATCACCGAGGTGACAGGCATGCCGCAGACACAGGCCATGGCACCCTTCAAGGCACCCATCGACGAAAGCCAGATCAGCATCGAGTGGAAGACGGTATCGCAAATGGAGAGCGGACTGGCTATGACGTTCCCCGACGGCGAGACCTACTCGCTCATCTATCCTGAGGTACGCATTCCACAGACAGCCTTCAACACCGACCCCAAGCCCTCGAACTATGACGTCCGACTGGAGTCAACCATCGGTGTCTACGGTACAGGACTGCTGGATGCCATCGACGACGAGGACATTGAGAAGCAGTGGGCTGCCGAGGCCCCCTATGTCGAGCTGAACCCCGCCATGTGGGACAAGGCTGCCGGTACCTTCAAGGCCTCGGCCTACTACTCAGCACCCTACAATGACACTGGCACGCACCGCGGCTCACATGGTCCGCTGAAGCGCTTCACATATGCCATGACACGTGGTTCGCTGCAGGACGGCGCCGGAGCCAACGCCATCTGGAACATTACCAACGTCACGCGCTCCGACCGCCACTGGCTCTACACAACCACAGCATGGGCCAAGGCACAGAGCGAGGACCCTGAGGTCATCGCCTACATCAAGCAGCATGGAGCCTCTACGTCCAGCATCCTGCATCCCTACTATGCCGACGGCACTGACGAAGGCATCAAGAATCGCGTCTACGAGGTGCTGAACACACCCTCCGTCGCCTACAAGGAGACCTTCGAGAAGTACCTTCTGAACGACGCCTACTATGGAGGCCAGGAAGAGATGAGCGACAAGCAGTACTACCAGTTCATGGTGTGGCACCGCGGTCTGGCAGTTCCCGCGGCCCGTAACCTCGACGACGCTACGGTACAGCGCGGCAAGACCTTGTTCACCGAGCTGGGCTGTGCACGGTGTCACCGTCCCTCGTGGACCACAGGAGCCGACAACATGTGGGTCGACGCCTCCACCAAGGCCTACGCCGCCACAATCGGCAAGAGCGCCTCGCAGATGCTGCCGCGCTATCCCAACCAGACCATCTGGCCCTACACCGACATGGTGCAGCATCGTCTGTTCATGATTAACGACATCCGTACCGGCTGGTGTCGCACCACCCCACTCTGGGGACGTGGCCTGAGCCGACAGCTGACAGGAGCCGACGACCGTTTGCACGACTGCCGCGCACGAACGGTCATCGAGGCCATCATGTGGCACGGCTACTCAAAGCAGTCCGATGCATACACATCGACAGAGAAGTTCTATAACCTGAAGAAGGCCGACCGCGACGCCGTCGTGAAATTCATTGAATCCATCTGATGCGTCACATCACGCATATACTCTTAACAGTGGCAGTAGCCCTGTGCGGCACAGCAGCGAGAAGCACTCCCTGTATGCTGCCCAAGGCCACTGCCGCTCATTTTTGCCGGCTGTTGGTGTGCGACGGCGAAGGCAACATCAGCCCCATCAGCAGCTACATCCGCTCACACCAGACATCCCCCAGCGACAGTCTGACGCAAGAACAGATGTTTACCACCTACGTCTTCAACTACGATGGTTGGAAGACGCTGCGCATTTTCCCTCACAACGCAGCTGGCACCGTCAGCTGGTATGCCGCAACCGACACGCTGCCTGCCGGCATGGAGACAGAGCACCGCAAGTATATCAGAGAGGTATTCCTGCACCTACTGCCAGAGATTGAGGCGGCCAACTGGCAGACAGTCGATGCCTACATAGACCGTATGCTACAGTATCAGACCACCTTTGGTGCACCGCAGCACCCTTCCACCCCGTCCCTATGGCCTGCCGTAGCCATTATTGCTATTCTTACGCTCCTGCTGCTGACTGCCTTCGCCAAGTCTTCTTCATAATGGTTAATGAGTTAAGGGTTATGGTTCTCTCACGACGCGGAGTTTCTCGGTAGGAAACTACCAGTTTCTCGGTAGGAAACCCTTGCTTTGTCGGTACCAAACTTCAGCTCAGGCCGCCGCTCCCTCGTTGTCAGTGCAAAGGTACGACATTCCGACCCCCGATTTCCGTTTCCTCCCGTTTCCTCCCGCATTCTTCCCACTGTTTCCCGATACTCCAAATATTTCTGTCGTCAAGAGAGCGATGTCCGTCACTCCGCCACGTCGATGCTGAACTTTCCGGTGATGATCTTCATGCTTCACTTTTACATGACGGATGACGGATATGACACATGGTTTCCTGATTTCTCTCGCGTGTACGCAGGAAGTGTTGACACTGCCAAAAGTTCCTGCGTACACGTGTGAGGGATTCCTGTTTTTATCCGTCATATCTGTCATGTGTCATTGACCATTGAAATGGTGCTTCATCTTCGAACCCGATGCCGTCACCAGCGGCAAGCATCCGCTGACGGGCCTTGATTTCATCTGATGTCCGGCATACGACGACATAAAATCAGGGGATTCGCGTGATTCGAGAATCCTTCACATTACGTCGCCAATCTTTGTATGGCCTTCACTCTCTTACGACAAACTCCCCTTTCAGCTGAGTAGTGTATTCGATGGGGATGGTAATGGTGTGGCAGGAGTTACCGCCAATCACCAGGGTGTATGAGCCTTGCTTCAGCCCGCCAACCTCCATCTTCAAGTCATAAGGGCAGACACAGTCAACGTCAGCATTATGCTCTGTCTTTTCGTATATTTCTATGATATTGCCCTGTATGTTTGCCATGGAGCTAATCTCCGCCGTGCAGCCGTAAAGGATGTTGTTGTGGTGGACTATCAAACCTCCGTCTTGAGTTGCCTCATACACGATGGTCTCTTTGCTATAAAAACTTTCGGCACGAGTGGTATTGGCATCCTGCTTACATCCAGTATTGGCAAATGACACCAGCAGGTTTGGAGCAGATTCGTCGTATGACATTTTTTCATCGCTAACGGTTCCTTGGACTTTTTCTGCCGCAGGCTCCTGCGACTGGTCCTGACTTGAAGAATTATCCTCTCCGCATCCCATGACAACAAGCGCAGACACGAATGTCATCATCAATAAAATTAAAAAACTCTTTTTCATATTCTTTCATTTTAGTATTATAAATTATTGTTTTCTATGTGCAAAGATACAACTTTTTTCGATATTCAGGTCATTTCTGTACGAATTTTATTCTAAGATTTGTCCATTTTTCAATATGGGACGGTCATAGCCCGTCCCATATTGTAGTCTTATTGATTGGTGATTGCAATTTTTTGTGTTGCAACAGTCTTATTGCCAATACGGGCTACAACCACATATATGCCAGATTTTTGGCTTGACATATTGACCGTAATCGATCTTTTCTCAGATTGCTCGTTATAGACAGCTTCTCCTGATTCTAACTCAACAATTTCAAGATTCCAAGTCTGTCCATCGCCTAAAATCTCTGTTGCAGAGGCTCTATAGTTGCTTTCACCAGGTTGGCTATCATCAAGTGAGAATGTATATTCACTGCCAGAGGAATTAATATTAAGATTTAAGGTACCTGACGTTGGATGAGTCAATATAGTGAACGTAAACTTGAAAGTTTCACATGTTGTAGTATTCTTGACGTGGATGGTTACAGAGTTACCTAACCCATCTGGGTCTATTGCATTTAATCCCATAGGATTTATTAGTGAGGCAATTGGCGTAAATGAGATAGTATTTCCAGAATGACTTAACCCCCCAAGAAGCAAAAGGTCATTTGATGTATATGTTGCTGTGGCATCCATGAAGTCCGCCGATTGTAAGACTACACTCGAGCCGTCTGTAATGTTATAAGACGCCCCACATGCCAATGTGCTTGCTGTAGCAGAGCCTTGATACCATGTGCCATAGAAATAAGCTCCCGTATCTATCGTTTTGGTTAAAGTGCCGATTGTTGCTCCGCTTTGTTGGATGTTAGCCGTAATGACTCCTTTTGCGTATGACAGATTACTTCTGTTGAGTTTAAGATAGTTGTTGGTCGAATAGTAGGGTTCTACTAAAATGGGTATGCTGTCAACGGTCAGTCCTGAGCCTGCCCATGTCCAGTTGACAGTGCATCCTGACGGTAGATTCTCAACCTGATACGTTTCTTGTGAGCATGGTATGGTTGGCCCTGAGATGTTAATATCGGAACCTGTAGCTATTATTTCTAATCCTAAGTTTGATGGTCTTGAGAGATACTGTGGGTGCTCGTTTTGTGTGTCATTTGCTGATGCATATTCAAAAGCCTCCCTAATGGATACAAATCCATTGTTATCGGAGTCTGCATTAACGATTATTCCATCAGGAGTTTCACCAGCAACAGCTGAAACCCAGTAGTAGAGGAATTCGCTATATCTAAGATCATCCATAGCATATGCATTCTCATCATATCGACAAGATGTAGAAACAACAATATTATTCCCCGTAAGATTATCAATAAAGCCACCACTATGACATTGTACCAAACATAGATTTATGTTGTTAGCATTTACCTGACTAATATAATTGGCAAACTCATAATCATAGAGTGTTTCGTAATTCCATAAACACAAATAGCTTTGTTGTCCTGAAGTTTGTCCACCATGGTCTGTTGTAAAAACAAACAGGTTGTCATTGGATGTCAAAGTATTGCTTAAAGTATTGAAGACACTTGCTATATTGGCACGTGTTGCGGCATATTGTATGTCTGCCAATCCATCACCATCCAAATCAAGAGGTGATGATTGATATAAGCCACTTATCATATGCATATCAGCAGCAGGGTCAGTTCCATCAGACATTAACACGTATATGTGGCTTTTGGGAACGCCATATAGATAGACCAAAGTTTGATACACAGCAGAACAATGATTCCAATATCTCTCATGATTATATTGAGCATCAATGCCACCATTTATAATTACGGCATAGTTGTTGCCAATAGACATGCTATTTTTCATGCCTTTTTGATTAAAAAAGTCAGGAGAGAGATTGAATTGTGTTTCGTCGGAATGGCGGACTTTATGTGTTACAATATTCTTCATTGTACTAAGCATGGGTGGTGTTCTTTTATTAATTACCGTAAGTTGCCCTTTAGTGCTATTAACAAATACATAACGGCATGGATGCTCCCAGCTCTCCATTGGCATGTCATCAATAAAGAAAAACCAGGAATCAGTATCAGAAGAAATCTCTTCACCTGCAATAGTTCTGATAATGTTTTTTGCAGGACAATTCGATACGTAAACGTTAATCCCCTCTATTTTATTATTCAAAACTTCTTCAGATACTATTTTCCATGCCTCGTCTTGTGAAATAGAATATTTCTGTTGTGCATAGAGAAATGAAACTGAAACGCAAAGTAAGATGAATAAAAATTTTCTCATTGTGTTTGTGTTTTAAAGTTGGTAATACAGATTAATACACCCTGTGAACAGCCAGTTGCCCATGACGAGTTCTATCTGATAGTCGCCAGAGAGGGTAGAAGGCAGGATGACCTGCGTCAGAGAAGAATAGACCACAGTCGTGTAGACCACGTTGTCGTCCTCGTCCTTAATATTAAGGACATACTCAGGATGGTCAACGGCAAACAACAGCGTGTAATCGTCGATATAAACCGTAGGTGGTTGCATTGGGGATTTGGTGTGCCCATTTCCATAAGAAATGTCGCTCCCCCCAACTTACAGATAAAGGGATTAGTTCTTGGGCGCATAGTCTTGTGCCCATAACGAAGGCACTCAACGCAAACAAAATAAATTTTTTCATACGATTTGGTTTTAAAAGTAAAAATCTCAGTGCAAAGTTAATGAGAAATTCTTTTGCTGAGAGCAAATCATATGAATAAGAATTAAGCGAAAAATTCAGTAATGGTAACTATTTGAAATTCAAAGAACAAGAACATTCCTGACGCAATAGACCCAAAGTGGATTTTTACATAAATTAAGAAAGTGATAGGTTATAAGGATAGTGAGTTAATAGATTTCTTTAAGGAGTTTATCAAACAGTTTAGAAGAACCAGCCATTCCAAAAAGCTTTTGTAGCATTCTGGCACGTAGTTCTGTGATGTATGATGCAGTAACACCCAACATCGAGCCAATGTTTGTCGGCTTGATACCAATACGTACTAACAGGCAGGTTTTATATTCTTTTTCGTTAATGGAAACCTCGTGTTTTGAGAGAAATTCCTTGAATCCAGGAAAGCAGCGGAAGATATGTTGCTCCATTTGTTTCCAGTCTTCAGAAGTCGGCTGCTGACCTTTGACTGATAACAGCTCAAATCTATTGTAGATATCAGTCCCTTTTAATTTCTTATCTGCCAGCGACTGGCTGTTACCATCGCGATGCAACAGTGATTTCATGATAGTTTCTTGTTCGCGGATTATTTGTTCCTTCTCCGAAATCAACTCTTTGTTTACATCTTCTCTTTGGCGTAAATTGGTAATGTCGTGATGGGCTTGTTCTATAGCAGTTAAGCTTTGCATATATTTCTGTTCAGCATCGTGCCGTTTATGCGACAATTCACGGAAGATGATATATGCCATCATACAAATGATGACGATAATTACCAGACAAATCCATATAATGGTTGCCCGCTGATTTGCCTTTTCTTTTTCATTATAGGCTTCTTCTTGATGGCGGGAATAGTCGTACATGGATTGCATACGCTCAATGGTTTGTGTGGCTGTATGGGCAAACATGGAATCGTTCATCGCGTAGGCATATGCATAATATTTGGTTGCGGAGTCAAGCATGTGTTTCTGCTCGTAAACCATAGCAAGACCTTCGGCTGCACTATTTTGGTTATTGAAGTCTTTTCCGTTTATTAATTCTTTCCGATACCAATATTCTGCAGAATCAAGAATACAGTGTTGATAATAACAGCCTTTCGCATAATAATACCGCTCTTTTCCTTTTACGATTTCCCCTTCCTTATTAAAGAATCCTGATTCGGACTCATATTGGTCCATGTAATGCTTGGCCTTCTTGTGTTCACCTTTGTTTACCAAGGTTCTTATGATAGTCCCTAATGCAATTGCACCATTTTGTGGATATCCGAATTGTTCATATTTGGAAGCCACATCTTCTATAACGAATATCGCGGAGTCTGTCAGTCCAAGCCCTTTGTAGGCGAAACTCTCCTGTTCATAATTCATCAAAGCGCCAAGGGTATCCTTTGCTAACCATGCATACTTCACAGACAGTTTATCATGTTGTAACTGTTGTGTGTATAGCCCCTGCCAATGGAATATCTCTGCCATCTGGGCATACACCCTGCTTAGCTGGGCGAAGTCGCAATCGGCAGCGGTAGTGTCGGCACAGTCGATGGCGTCGTGGTAGCACTGCAGGGCCATGGGGGCCTCGCCGTGCTCGTAGTAGGCGCGGCCAAGGAGGTAGTGGGCCAGGAGGCGGTCGTTAGGGGTGCCGTGGTCATCGAAGAAGCGGACATAGGGCTCGACGTCGCGGAC
>JAFPWS010000003.1 GCA_017412705.1 Prevotella sp. | reverse complement strand
GGCCTCCCGCATCCCGGAATCACTGAAAAATGCCTACTTCGAACTCGTCAGCTATCCCGTCTGTGGTGCGGCGATGATCAACGAGTATCAGCTCTTGGCTCGCCGCAGTATGGTAAGGGCAACGACAGGCGACAGTATCGGAGCGATGGCAGATGCCAACCGTGTCAGGCAGATGTTCGACATTCTGAATGAGTCGACGCGTCATTACAATGAGGATATCCTTGATGGTAAATGGCAGCAATTCTTCAGCTGGCAACCCTACCACTGGTTCCGCTCTGAGAAGATAGAGCAGCCCATGGCCACACCCGAACTGATAATGCAGGCGAAAAACAGTCCTCAGGCCCGTTTCCTCTCTGTCAGAGAAGCTTTGTCAAGCAAGGGTTCCATCATTATCAGTGATGCCGATGTCGAGATGCCTTTATGGATAGAGGCGCTGACACCCATCCGCAATTTCTCGAAGGAAGCCAAGGACAACGAGTTCTGCCAGGTAAAGACAGAGAATGACAGTTTTGTGGCCTCAGCTACACCTATTAATAATGTATGGCATGCACCCTATGTCGGACCGATGTGGAGCCGCGTAGGAACGTTACACCTTAAGAAGGGCGACAATCATCTTTGTATCACCGACCTCAAGGCCGATGCCCGCATCGACCAGATTTTCCTCGGACTCTATCCACCGTTCGTCAAGGAGCCTCGTCTGCGCATCCCTGCTTCACATTATCAGAGTAAGCAAGGTGGCATTCAGCGCATAGAAGGCTTGGGCTATACCGACGGTGTACTGGTTCAGCCATTCGACACGCCTTCGTATCAGCAGGAGAACCTAAAGGCAGCTCCATACGCAGAATACGAACTCGACTTGCAGGCTGGCGATGCCACCATAGAGATTCGTACGCTGCCTACGCTGCATGTGTATGACGGCAGAGACATCCGCTATGCCGTTCAGTTAGGTGATTCTGCTCCCACCATCTTCTCTATCCACGAGGGCGACTTCACTGCCGAGTGGCGCTGGAATGTGCTTCGCGGCTATGCCTCGCGCAGCATCCCCGTCTCAGAGACTGGTCATCAGCGGTTACGCATCTGGTTACTCGACCCGGGCATAGTGCTACAGGAAGTATTGATTCATGCTCAGAAATAAGAACTCATGGAGAAAAGATTCTTTTTTGCTATAGTCATCACGCTCTTTTTTGCATCTGCCCTGCAGTTGTTCGCTCAGAACCGACAGTATCTGCATGAAGGATGGACATTTGGCGAGGCGCGTTTTCCTAACCGCTATCCTGCTCAGGTGCCAGGTGTAGTGCATACCGATTTGCTGCGTCAGGGACTCATCGACGACCCTTATATCGGGTTGAACGAACGAAAGGTGCAATGGGTGGACAAGGAGGACTGGGTCTATGAGACGACATTCTGTGCTGATGAGACTATTCTTGACGACGAGCATATCGACCTGTGTTTCGACGGACTGGACACTTATGCTGATGTATTCTTGAACGACTCAAAGATATTGGAGGCAGATAATATGTTCCGCCGCTGGCGCATCAGCGTGAATGCTGTGAATGAGCGAGCAAAGAGTCAAGCTCGCTTGGACTCTGTCGAGCGTGAACAGTTTCGACCGAAGGTCAAATCTTTGTTGAAAGCAGGTGATAATGTGCTGCGCGTCTATTTCCATTCTCCCGTCAAGGTGGATTTGACAAAATGGGCGAACCATCCTTACCTATATCAGGCTGCCAACGACCAGTCGGAGAATGGCGGACTGCTGGATCGTAAGCTCAGCGTGTTTGCCCGTAAGGCCGGCTATCACTATGGTTGGGACTGGGGACCACGATTGGTCACCTCCGGCATCTGGCGTGGTGTATATCTGGAGTCGTGGAGCAAGGCGAGGATTACCGACGTTCATCTGCGTCAGAAAGAAGTGACTGCCAAGAAGGCATTACTCTCTAAAGTCGTGGAAGTGGAAGCTGCTGAGGATATTGAGAATGTTGTTATTACCGTCACCGATAAGAACAATGGTCACACAGTGGCTACCAGGAAATGCTCGCTGCACAAAGGCATCAACACGATCCCTGTGGAATTCTCCATCAAGAACCCACGCCTATGGTGGTGCAATGGCTTAGGCAAGCCTGAGTTATATACCATATCTACAAAGGTTACTGCCGCTGGTCGACAGTTGGCCCATCAAGAGAAACGCATAGGCTTGCGCTCTGTGAAATTAGTGATGGATCCTGATGCTGACGGCAACCGCCAGTTCTATTTCATGCTCAATGGTGTGCCTGTGTTTGCCAAGGGCACCAATTATATTCCTCAGGATAATTTCCTAACGAATGTCACTCCCGACCGCTATCGCCAGACTCTGCAGGATGCCGTATTGGCCAATATGAACATGATTCGCGTGTGGGGCGGTGGCATCTATGAGGACGACCTGTTCTATGACTTCTGCGACGAGATGGGACTGATGGTGTGGCAGGACTTCATGTTTGCCTGCAGCACCTATCCTGCTGAGGGCGAATGGTTGGAGAGTGTGCGCCAGGAAGCCATCGACAATGTGCGCCGTCTGCGTAATCACCCAAGCATTGTGATATGGTGCGGTGGGAATGAGTGTACGGATGCATGGTACAACTGGGGATGGAAGGCTAAGATGGAGAAGAGCAATCCCGAGGGAGCCCGATTGGTAGGTGACCAACAGGAGCACCTCTATTACGATGTACTGCAAGAGATTGCCAACCAGCAGATCCCAGACGACATCTACACCGTCGGTTCACCCTTCTCTGTCAGAGGTCGCGGCAGCGACGGCATCAATGGCGACCGTCATTTCTACGGTGTGGGCCATCGCCGTATGCCTGTGAGCAGTTATAACCAGGAGAAAGCCCACTTCTTCAGCGAATATGGCATGCAGTCGTTCCCTGAATATAGCACAGTACTTCGCTATGCACCTGACACAATAACGCATAACATCAGCAGTCCGCTGATGATGTGGCATCAGCGTGGCGGTGTGGAGGCCAACAAGGTGATTGAGTGGTATGTCAACAGCGAATATGGTGAAACAAAGGATTTCCGCCAGTTTCTGTATGCCTCACAACTCTTGCAGGGCGATGCGATGCGTACAGCCATCGAGGCCCATCGCCGCAACATGCCCCATTGTATGGGGTCGCTATTGTGGCAACATAACGACTGTTGGCCTGTTGCATCGTGGGCCACACGCGACTACTATGGTCGTTGGAAGGCAGCACACTATATGGTACGCCACGCATTTGAACCTATGATCTGCTCGGCCATCGCTGAAGGTGACAGTTTGCTCGTCTATGCTGTCAGCGACCAGTTGTGCCGTCAGCAGGGCAAGTTGAAACTGACCGTCTATTCCCTCAGCGGACAAACGGTAAACTCGTTCACCAAGACTGTCAGCATTCCAGCCAACACATCCACTTTGGTTCTGGAGCAGCCTTTAGCAGAATTGCTGAAAGGACGGCAGCGTGAGGAAGTGGTGGTCAACATGCAGCTTTCTGTATTTTCAGGTGTGAGCTATGAGGCCGATTGCTTCCTCTGCCTGCAGAAAGACCTGTGGCTGTCCCCCGTCAAGCCCGAGGTGAGTGTTGAAGCCACAGAGGGCGGTTGCCTAATTACCGTCAAGGCTGACAAGTTCGTTCGCGCCCTTGCCCTCGCCATCGATGGAGCGGAAGACTGCTGGTTCAGCAACAACTACTTCGACCTGTTGCCAGATGAACCCACCAAGTGCTTTGTACGCACATCGTTGAACCCAGACGAAGTCAAACAACGCCTGACGTTACATTGCTTGAATAATATGCCCCAATTAGAATAAAACGATTCGACGTGCTTCAGGGAACATCCAAGTTCCTCATTTAACTTTTGCAAGAAATAGAATCATAACAAAGATGACTACAACGTTGATCATAGGACTATTGATACCGCTGCTGGGTACGATGTTTGGCTCAGCATTTGTCTTTTTGATGAAGGATGAAATGTCGCCCCGAGTGCAAAAGACACTATTGGGGTTTGCCTCCGGTGTGATGGTGGCTGCCTCAGTATGGTCACTACTCATCCCCGCTATGGAGATGGAGGCAGATAGTGGCAAATGGAGCGTCATACCGGCTGTAGCTGGATTTCTGTTGGGTATCTTCTTCCTGTTAGCACTCGATGAGCTTACCCCGCACCTCCATGTCGGTTCAGACACACCGGAAGGCCCCCGTTCACGCTTGTCGCGCACAGCCATGCTGGCATTAGCAGTTACCCTCCACAATCTGCCTGAAGGAATGGCTGTCGGAGTGGTATTTGCCGGAGCAGAGCAGGGCGCTGCTGGACTGTCCGTAGCATCAGCTGTGGCTATCTCACTGGGCATTGCCATTCAGAATATTCCTGAGGGAGCTATTATCTCTATGCCAATGCGGGCAGAAGGTAACAGCAAGTGGCGCTCGTTCCTCATTGGCAGTCTGAGTGGTGCTGTCGAACCTGTCGGAGCCATTGCAGTCCTATTGTTGGCCTCGCTGTTGATGCCATTCATGCCCTACATGCTCGCCTTTGCTGCAGGAGCCATGTTCTACGTTGTGGTCGAGGAACTCATTCCCGAGGCCTCTAACGGTCAGCACTCCAATCTCAGCACTATTGGTTTTGCCATCGGTTTCGTGCTTATGATGGTACTTGATGTGGTAATGGCTTAATGCCTGTTTGCTGAAAACAAGCAGAATAGGCAGATTGAGATTTAAAAGAAGTGCCAGTACTTTACACTAACTCTGTAAGTAACTGATACTCAGCATTGCCTAGCTGCCGCGCAGGCTGCTGTCGAGGAGTAAGGTGTTATTCTAACTGTTAATGAAATGGGGTAGGCTTTCATAGCAGAAGGCTTACCCCAATTTCATTGGAAATCGGCGTTTCTGCGCAAAATCATTATTCCTGCGCAAACTTATTTGATGATTTATGGGCAGAAGAAGCGGATTTTCTGCGAAAAACGTTATCTTTGCATTCAAATTACATTCGAAATAAGTAAAACTGCGCATTCCTATGACTGGACCACAGCTGCTTGTCGCTGCCATTATTATCGTATTGTTGATAGCCTTCATCATTACGGTGGTGCTGCAAAATGTCACTGCGAAGAAAATTATCTCCGCCAACACGATGCTGGTGGAGAACCAGAATATGCTGTTGGAGCAGAACAAGATGCTGACGGAGAAGTTACAAGAAAGGCAGGAGGTGACGGAAGATACCTCACAAGAGGAAGACGAAGTGACGATGCTGCGTGAAAAGACGCAGCAGCATCGTGAGTACATCAGGCAGACCGCCGACATGACCCCCTTGCAGTATCGGCAATCCTTTTTAAGTGAAAAGTCATAAATCGGAAGTGTTTTCTATTTTGCGTATAGGCGAAAGGTCTTTTGCCTATAGGCGCAAGTTGTTTTGGCTATAGGTGAAAGATATTTTGGCTATAGGCAAAAGATACTTAGCCCGGCTCTCAATCCCTGTTTGAATAGGGGGATGCCCCCGTTTGCTACGTCCGCACACCTTTTCTGGCTCCGTTAGAACGAGCCGGGGAAGCCATTAGAACTAGCCGGAGTAGCTGTTAGAACGCGCCGGGGAAGCCATTAGAACGCGCGGGAGAAGCCGTCAGAACGCGCGAAAGATGACGTTCCTTTTTGCTCTGTGCTCTTTTTCCTTGCCCTGCACTCCTGTCTTTTCTCGGGAAAATCGGGGATTCTGCGCAAAGGATGCTTTTCTGCGCAATTAGTTTTGAAGTTTTTGACGCTTGCCTCTTTTTTGTCAATCGAAAACACTAACGAAAGTGCTCCGCTCGGCCAGCGAGAAGGACAATATCGAGATTCGCACGTCGAACAAAGTGACAGGGTTGCTTACCAGTTCCGACGGCAGCGTGACTGGTGTCAGCGTGCAGAATGCCGACGGCAGCAGTTATACACTCACTTCAAAAGCTGTCATCATTGCGACGGGTGGTTTCGGAGCCAATCTCGACATGGTAACGCGCCTTCAGCCCTCACTGAGCGGATTTGCCACATTGAACCATCCCGGGGCTACGGGCGATGCCTTCGGATGGATGGCAGCCGTCGGAGGTGCCACCATCCAGATGGCGAACATTCAGATTCACCCCACGGCAGAAGCCACTAACCACATCCTCATTACCGAAGCAGTGAGAGGCAATGGTGCCATCTTGGTGAACAAATACGGGCAGCGTTTCTGCAACGAGATGGAAACGCGCGACGTGGTGTCGGCGGCCATTTTGAAGCAGGCTGGCGGTGAGGCTTTCCTCGTGTTCGACCAGGCTGTGAGGAAGTCACTGGCATCCATCGAGACCTACGCCAACCAGCATCTGCTGAGCGAAGGGAGCACCGTAGAAGAGTCGGCCAGCCGTGTCAACATCCCGGCAGAAAGACTCTCTGAAAGCATCAGCCGATACAATGCCCAACAGGAAAAGGGGCTTGACGACGACTTCGGACGCAGTGCCACAGAGATGCCGACGCGGTTGGAGACACCGCCTTTCTATGCTGTACGCGTAAAGTCGGCTATCCACCACACCATGGGCGGCTTGAGTGTGAACACTGAGACCCAGGTGCTGCGGGCTGACGGCTCACCGATACCAGGCCTCTACGCAGCGGGCGAGGTGACAGGCGGTCTGCATGGCGCAAACCGATTGGGCGGAAACGGAGTGGCCGACATTGTGGTCAATGGCCGTCTGGCAGGGTTGGCAGCGAGCAAGAAGCTGAAGTGAAATCGTTGGAAGTCCTTTACCATCCAAATGGTAAAAACAGGTCATGTTGCCCGAATATGCTGAGACTTTTCTTCATTAATACGCGTATATCAATCCGTATTTTTCATGCAGTCGGCGTAGTGTGCCGTCAGACTTCATTTTTCGGATGGCGTTATTTACCTTTTCCATTAAATCGTCTTGCTCCTTCCGCATCAGGACACCAATCTCTCCATGAGTGAAAGGCTCGTTCAATAGTGGGGCTGCCAGTCGGGAGTCCGCTTGCACATAGTAAGGGGCTTCGGTAATCTCTGTAATCATTACGTCGGCCTCTCCCTGAGCTACAAGAGAAGGTATTTCCTCGTTTTTCTGATGAACAACGATGATGGCATGAGTGAGGTTCTCCTTGGCAAACTTCTCATTCAGTCCTCCGGGATTCACCATGACGCGTACCTCAGGTTTGTCTATGTCGGCCAATGTGCGGAAACGGTCTGCTTCTGATGTGCGGCAAAGAATAGTCTTGCCATTAGCCAGATACCCTTCGCTCATCAGCATGGTCTCACGCCGGGTGTCAGTAATGGTAATGCCGCCTATGGCAAGGTCGAACAGCTGAGGTTCTGCCAACACATCGGCTGTCAGCGTAGGCCATGAGGTTTTCACGAAGGCAGGCTCGACGCCAATGTAGCCGGCAATTTCTTTGGCCACTTCTATGCCAAAGCCCCAATATGTTCCGTCTGCCTCACAGAACGACAGCGGACGATAGTCGCCAGTAGTACCAACGAGCAAAGTGCCTCGCTCTATGATTTCTGTGACCTTTCCGTCAGGTGAAGTGTTACTGCCAGAACAAGCCGCGAATACTGTAGAGCTGCATAATGTCAGTAGGATGGCAGCGAGTCTCCAATCCAGAATCTTTCTCATTGTCTTCTCATTATTGATTCAACATTTCATGTTGGCAAAGATAGCGATTATTTCCGCATTACCAAAACTTTTTGAGGGGAAAATGAATGTCTTAGCACAAAAGAGAGTTCCGGCATGGCCGGGCATGGGTGTAAAAATGTTAAAGGCATAATAATTATAATGAAAAGCGTAACGATTCTGCCATAAAAATCGTATCTTTGCTGACGTAATGATGAAAGCAGAGGCGGTGAAGTGGTAATGAATAAAGTATGTAGAATATGTATAAGGTATCGGTTGTGACGCCCTTCCACAATGTGGACATGGGCATGTTTGAGAAGTGTGCTGAGTCGATGCGCTGCCAGTCAATCGGCTTTAACAACATAGAGTGGATTATCGTAGTGCATAACTCTGAGCCGACGTATTTGCCGCGCCTCTCGGAGATGTTCAAAAACAACAACAACGTCATCATCAAGGAGCTGAACGACGGTATGCATACACCGGCAACGCCGCGCAACCACGGCATGCAGTTCGTGACGTCACCTTACTTGGGATTCCTCGACGGCGACGACAGCTATACCCCCGACTGCCTGGAGGTGGTCCGTCGTGAAATGATTGAGACGGGAGCCCAAGTGGTGACCTTCCGACGCGAGTACGAGCTGGAGAAAGAGACGCTGCATCCGCACACGGAGAAAGTGCTGTGGAACCAGACGAAGTGGCGCATAGTGCTGGACCGTAAGGACTTCCGGCAGGAGGAGATGTTCAGCGGACTGTGGCCATTCTCGACATCGCGACTCTTTGACGTGGCTTTCCTGCGCAAGCACGACCTCACGTTCTCAACGGAAGTCATGTGGCTTGAGGATGTATGGCATACGGGCATGTGTCTGATGAAGGCCGACCGTGTCTGCTACCTGCCGCAGTTCATCGGCTATCACTACTTCATCAATAGCGGCTCCATCATACAGGACAAGAAGAAGTCGATGGAGGACCTGGTGGACTGCTTCAAGTCGGCCAACCGCATCATCGACGACCTTGAGGCGCTGGGAGTTGACGTGAACGATACGGCACAGACGATGTTTATGCTGCTGACACAGTACTATCTGGCATCCGACCTGACAGTAGAGGAACGGCGCACGCTGTGCGAAATGGCAGAGCCCAACCTGAAGAAACTGCGTAAGATGACGCCGTCAAAGCTCCATTCGCCCGAGGAGTGCTACCTGAACTATCACCTGCCACAGGAAGTGTTGCGCAATCCCGAGAATCCGATGGAAAGTCCCATGTTGAAGGATGCGCAGAACGGGTGGCCAGACCTGATAAAGATACTGCGCGTCAACGCTACGACGGACTACGGAAAGCACTACCACTTCGACGAGACGGAGACCCTGGCCGACTACCAGCAGCTGGTGCCGCTGACCGACTATGATAACTACAAACGCCTGATTGACTTGCAGACCAACATCGGCGAGAGTGGGATACTGACCTCTGCCAGCGTGCGGCAGTATCTCGTCAATGCCAAGGGACAACGATTCCCCTGTACCGACGAGCATCTGCAACCCTACATGGAGTATTTCGCCACGACGCTGAAGGGTCACCACAACCTGCTCGTGGCCATCGTCGGACCGCGAAAAAGCCAGACCAACGACGGGTGTACGGTGGAGACGCTGGAGAGCCAGATGGTGAAGAAATACATGTGGTACTACCACTATGCGCGAGGCAAGAACCGTGCGACGTTCTCCATGCCCGACGCACAGTTCTTCAAGACTGACCCGCAGGAGGAGATGCACACGATATGCCGGTATGCGCTGCTTGACCGCGACATCGACCAGATTGTGGCATGCGACACACGACGCGTGGCCGACATGTTCGAATACATGACGCGACATCGCAACGAGCTGTTAGAGGAATTGTGCGAGGCTGACTCCCAGCGCGCCGATGAGGTTAGCAAGGCTTTCGCCTCAGAAAGCCCGGTGGCCAATTCCCTGTGGCCTAAACTGCAGCGCGTGGTGGCTTTCGGAGCCGGAGAGTGCTGCCTTGCCACGACACGCATGAAGAAGTTTACGGGTCAGACACCTCACAACAACGGCTGCTACTATACCGAGGAGACCATTTACGGACGTGCCGTTGCCGACGATAGCGACGTGTTTGAGACAATGTCGTCGGGCTGCTTCCACGAGTATCTGCCGATGAAGAACAGCCGGGCGGTTACCGTGCTCAGTACGGATGCCACACCTGGCCAGCTGTATCGACTGGTGGTCACCAACAATGCCGGTCTGTATCGCTATGTCACCGACCACGTGGTCTGCATCAACGAGACCCAGATGGACAAGATATTGTTTACCATCTATTAGCAGGCGACGCACAGCCGATAGCCCCAAACCTTATACGTTAGCGCTTGTCAACGTACTCGCAGTTGGGATATTGCTCGCGGGGGAACTTGAAGAATGAGTCGTGTATCTCGCCAACCCTGACATCACTAATCTTGATGGTGGTGTGGAAGATGCCCAGCTTGATGCGGACACTGATGGGATAGCGGGTCTTCTTGTCAAGTAGGCAGCGGGCTTCCTTGATGCCCTTGACGCCTTTCTTTGCCTTGAGGGTGATGTAGTAGCCCTTGTCGGAGTCCTTGATGCTGTAGGTGTAGTTCTCGGGCACGAACTTGAACTTGGCTGCATACTTGTCGCGCTCCTCAGAATGGGCGTCATAGATGGTGATCCGGTTCTTCTTACGTTCCAGACGGTAGTAGGTGACATCGTCGTTCCAGGCAATGTATTTCTCGTCGATGAACTTGCTCTTCTTGCCCTTGGTCCAGATGGTACCCTCGGTCTTATAGATGCCGATGATGTTAACCTTGTAGTGAAGCTGCGAGCCTGTCCCACCATAAATCATGTTGTATGTATCCATGAACATGCGACGGGCCTGCTGTGCATTGGGCGTCTCATGTTCCTGGGCGCTGAGCCCTATGGCAACCCACAATATTCCTATTAAAACAAACAATCTTTTCATACGGGCTGCAAAGGTACAAAAAAACGGCGAAATAATCGCCGTTCCTTATGTTATTTTTGTACAACAGGTATTTTATCGACTCGTTTCTGATGTCGGCCACCCTCAAAGGTAGCAGTAAAGAACTCGTCCATGATCTTACGGGCCATGTTGTTGTCGATGAATCGACCAGGCATGACCAGCACATTGGCATCGTTGTGTTGACGGATGAGATGTGCAATCTCAGGAATCCAGCACAAGCCTGCGCGCACCTGCTGGTGCTTGTTCAAGGTGATAGATATACCCTCGCCAGAGCCACAGATGGCAATACCGGGATAAACCTCACCGCTCTCGATGCCCTCAGCGAGTGCATGACCGAAGTCGGGATAATCGACACTGGCGTCACTCCAGGTACCATAGTCCTTGTAGGGATAACCCTTCTCCTCAAGATACTGGAGCACGAACTTCTTAAGTGGGTAGCCTGCGTGGTCGCAAGCTACTCCAACTTTTTTTACTTCCATTAGGCAAGGAGCTTTTTAACCTGTTTGTAAACATTCTCACCGGTGAAGCCGAGCTTCTCGTCGAGCACCTTGTAAGGAGCAGAGAAACCGAAGCTCTCGAGACCCCAAACGGTACCGTCGGCACCTACGAGACCCTCGAGGTTCACGGGCAGACCAGCGGTCAGACCGAACTTCTTCTTACCTGCAGGCAGCACGCTCTGCTGATACTCCTTCGGCTGGCTGCGGAACAGACCCTCGGAAGGAACGCTCACGATGCGTACCTTGACACCATCCTCGCGGAGCAGCTTGGCACCAGCCTCGAGGGTAGAAACCTCAGAACCAGAAGCCAGCAGAATCACGTCGTAGTTCTCATCGGAACCAGCTACAACGTAAGCACCCTTAGTGGCCTGATTGTAGTCGTTGCCCTCGGGCAGCATCTCGATGTTCTGACGAGAGAAGATGAGAGCGGTCGGGGTATCGATGTTCTCCATTGCCATGCGCCAGCAAACGGTTGTCTCCTCGGCATCGGCAGGACGAACTACGAGTACAGAGTTCTTGCCATGGTGGTTCTTCAGCTTCTCCATCAGACGGATCTGTGCCTCCTGCTCAACAGGCTCGTGGGTAGGACCATCCTCACCTACACGGAAGGCATCGTGAGTCCAGATGAACTTCACGGGCAGTTCCATGAGGGCAGCCATACGTACGGCAGGCTTCATGTAGTCAGAGAATACGAAGAAGGTACCGCAAGCGGGGATAACACCACCGTGCAGAGCCATACCGATACAGCAGCATGCCATTGTGAGCTCAGCTACACCAGCCTGGAAGAAAGCACCGCTGAAGTCGCCACGAACGAGGTCGTGTGTCTTCTTGAGGAAGCCGTTGGTATTGTCAGAGTTAGACAGGTCGGCAGATGCGCAGATCATGTTGGGCACCTGCTCAGCGAGCTGACCGAGCACAGCAGCAGATGCACTACGTGTAGCGCTGCCAGCCTTCTGCTCAACCTTGCTCCAGTCGATCTTCGGAGCCTTGCCGCTGAACCAGTCCTTCAGCTGCTGAGCCTTCTCAGGATTGGCCTTGGCCCACTCAGCCTTCTCTGCATAACGCTCGGCGCAAATTTTCTTCAGCTCCTCAGCACGCTTGGCGTAGAGTTCCTTGACTTCGGGGAATATCTGGAAGGGGTTCTCAGGATCGGCACCGAGGTTCTTCATGGTCTGCACGAAGTTGTCGCCACCCAGAGGAGCACCATGTGTAGCACAGTTGCTCTCGTAGCTGGAGCCGTCAGCCTTGCGGGCACCCTTACCCATGACACAATGGCCTATGATGAGGGTAGGACGGTCCTTCTCTGCCTGAGCCTTCTTGATGGCCTCGCGAATCTGGTCTACATCGTTGCCGTCAATCTTCAGCACATACCAGCCCCAAGCCTCGTACTTCTTGGCGGTATCCTCGCATGTTACCACCTCAGTCTTGGTACTGAGCTGGATGTCGTTAGCGTCGTAGAACATGATGAGGTTGTCCAGTCCCAGGTTACCGGCGATGCGGCCTGCACCCTGTGAAATCTCCTCCTGTACGCCACCATCGGAGATGTAGGCATAGATGGTCTGATTCATCACCTCGCCCAGACGAGCCTTCAGGAACTTGGCAGCAATGGCTGCACCTACGGCGAAGGTGTGACCCTGACCCAGAGGACCAGAGGTGTTCTCAATGCCACGGGCAATTTCACGCTCCGGGTGACCAGGTGTTACTGAGCCCCATTGGCGCAGGTTCTGCAAATCCTCGAGGGTGTACTTACCAATAAGAGCCAGCTGGCTGTAGAGCATAGGAGCCATGTGGCCTGGGTCAAGGAAGAAACGGTCGCGGCCCTCCCATGCTGGATTCTCAGGGTCGTAAACCAGAAACTCGCTATACAGCGTGTTGATGAAATCAGCACCACCCATAGCGCCACCGGGGTGTCCACTCTTTGCTTTCTCTACCATTGCAGCAGCCAGGATTCGGATGTTGTCCGCTGCGCGATTCATTACTTTGTTGTCGTTCATAATAATAATTGATGTTATGTTAGTGTATAACTTTGATATTTTATGATAATCTGCAAATTTACTAATAAAAATCCAATCGGCAAGCGTTTTTTAAGTTATTTTATATACTTCTCGATAGCTTTCTGGGCATAACTGTGTCCAAAAGCGATGAGTTTCTCGGATTTGTCATAGTCGAAACCACCATAACGCTTTAGCTGGATGTCGATTAGGATGTCAGGCTGCGTCAGCTGTGCCATGAGCTTGGAGTTCTGGCGTATCATGATGGAACTGGTACGCGAGAGCAGCGTGTAGTAGTTGAAGTCCAGGTTGTCAGGGATGAGCTTGCTGAGTATCTGATGGCCCAGCGACTTGTCTCTCCTTCGGCGTTGCTCAATGAAGTGCTGCAGCTGGCTCTGTCCCTGATAGTCATGACCGCTGACATCGACTCCTACCAAGAGGTCGTCCTTATGACGTGCCACACGGTTCAGGGGAATGGGGTTGACGATGCCTCCATCAATGAGCACCATGCCGTTGATGCGCACAGGCTCATAGTAGGCAGGCAGTGAGATGCTGGCACGTATGGCCCCAAAGAGGCTTCCCTTGCGGAAGGTCACCTCGCGACCATTCTCCCAGTCAGTAGCTACGGCACAATAGGGAATGGGCAGGGTTTCTATGGGCTGGTCGGGCACAATCTCCTTGATGGCATCAATGATGCGCTCGCCTTTAACCAAATGATTAAGACTGAAAGACAAATCAGTCAGTTCCAACATCTTAAGCTTGTCAACGGTCTTCATCCAGTCACGGAACTCCCTGAGCTTCCCTGCCGCATAGACGCCACCTATCAGGGCACCCATGGAGGCACCGGCAATAGAGGTGATGTGGAAGCCTTTTTCTTCCAGCTCCTCAATGACGCCGATGTGTACCAAGCCACGGGCTCCACCACTGGACAGCACCAAGGCTACGTCTTTCCTTTCCTGACTCATCACAGCTTACTACCTATTATTTAACACTTAGCACCACGACGCTCTTGGCAGGGAGCTTCACCGTCAGCACACCCTTCTTGAGCTTGGCGTCCTTGAAGTCAGTGGGAGCTACCTTGGCAGGATGCTGGAAGTCGTTGTAGTCGGCCACATTCTTAGCCGTCAGGATGCGTCCCTTGACCTCCTTGGCCTGGCTGCCCTCCAAGGCGATGTCGAGTGTCTGGTCCTTGTCGAGCGACACATTGGTCAGGGCAATGACGATGCTGCCATCCTGAGTCCTTGCTGCAGAGGCAGAGAGCAGGGGCAGGGTACGGGTACCACTTTCTTTGTCGGCCTTTTCCTTGAAGTAAGCTTTGCTGACGGTCATGGTCTCGCTCTTCAGGTCGATGGGCAGGAAGGTAGCCTCCTGGAACGGGGTATACATTTGGAACACGTGATAGGTGGGAGTGAGCACCATGTGGCCCGTGCCTACCTGGTCGGTCAGAATCATTGACTGCAGCACATTCACCACCTGGGCGATGTTGGCCATCTTCACACGGTCGGTATGGCGGTGGAACACATTCAGCGAGAGGGAAGCCACAAAGGCGTCGCGCAGGGCATTCTGCTGATACAGATGTCCGGGAATGGTGCCCGGCTCTTCGTCCCACCACGTGCCCCATTCGTCTACCAGCAGGTCTACCTGCTTCTTGGTGTCGGCGGCATCCATGATGTCCTTGTGCTTCTGGATGACCTCGTCAATCTCCAGGCACTTGGCCAGGGCCCAATAGTACTGGTCGTTGTCAAACTTGGTAGCGGAGCCCTTGGGACCCTCCCAGCCTGAGCAGGTATAGTAGTGCAGCGACACACCATCCATGCGCTGTCCCACACGCTCCATGAGCACCTTGGTCCACTCGTAGTCATAGTCAGAGGCACCAGAGGCAATCTTATAGAGTTTGTTGCCGTCATAGTTGCGGCAATAGACTGCGTAGCGGCGATAGAGGTCTGAGTAGTATTCAGGGCGCATATTGCCGCCGCATCCCCACGACTCGTTGCCAACTCCCAGGTACTTTACCTTCCAAGGCTTCTCGCGGCCGTTCTCCTTACGCAGCTTAGCCATGGGAGTGCCTTCTTCTGAGGTCATATACTCCACCCACTTGGCCAGCTCCTCTACCGTGCCAGAGCCTACGTTGCCACTGATGTAGGGCTCGCAACCCAGCATCTCGCAGAGGTTCAGGAACTCATGGGTGCCAAAGGAGTTGTCCTCGATGGTGCCTCCCCAGTTGTTGTTTTTCATGGAGGGACGTTGTGAGCGGGGGCCTATGCCGTCGCGCCAATGATATTCGTCGGCAAAGCAGCCGCCAGGCCAGCGCAGTACAGGAATCTGCAAGGCTTTCAGGGCCTCGAAGACATCCTTGCGATAGCCGTTGATGTTGGGGATGGGGGAGTTCTCGCCCACCCAGAGGCCACCATAGATACAGCTTCCCAGGTGTTCGGCAAACTGGCCATAGATCTCTTTGTTGATTTTCGACTTGCCTTGGTCGGCATGAATGGTCATCTTCACATTGTCGCCAGCCATTGCTCCTGTGGCCATTGCCAGCACAACGAGAGTTGTAGATAGTAGTCTTTTCATGTTTTTGCTGTTATTATTAATAATGTGTTCTGTGCTAAAGCCTGATGCCCAGCGATGCATTGACATACCAGTCGTTCAGCTTGAGCGTGTTGCTGTCATACTTGTTGCGGAAGTTGTTCCACTGGCCGTAGACATTGACAAAGTAGCGGTCCCAGTTGTAGGTCAGCGACACACGGGCATCGTAATTCAGCGTTATTTTACTGTGGCGCGTCATGCTGGCCACCTCGTCTATAGTGATGTCGTCCGTCCAACTGTCGTCATCATCTAATATGGCCTTCTTGCCTGTAGTTGGATCATCTTCATAGAGGAAGATGTCGTAGTTGGAGTCATAGACCTTGACCTTAACGCGGTTATAGAGCACCAGCATGGGCATGGCCGTGATGTTGAACAGCAGGTTCTTGACAGGTACCCAATTGTAGGCATAGCCAGCACCCAGCGCTCCCTCCTGAATCTTCATGTAGCCTATGTTGCCCATAATCTGCACCATGGGGGCGTTGAGCCTTTGAGCGTAGTCAAGGGTGGTCTGAAACCACATGGCACCAATCAAGAACGACCCTGCAGAGTGTATCTGCTTTACAGACTGGTCGTAGGCGGCAGCATAGGAGAAGCGCTTGCCGTTAAACATATAGTAGCCGTCGAGGATGGCAGAGCGTATATTGACATCATCCCACAACTCTGCATTGGTGATTTTTTCATCATAAAATCCTTCCTCATAAAAGCCCCATTGGTGTATGTCCATCTCTCTGGTACTAAAGCTCTTGATGCGCAGGTTGATGCCGTAGTTAGAGCCCATGGCACCAAAAGAGAAATTGCTGCCGTCCTTGCCCGAGATGGAGTAGCTATAGCCCAGGCCATAGCCTCGATAGCCCACCCAAAGGCCTATGGAGGTAGACATATTAGGCTTGATGGCTGCTTCTATAGTGTTCTCTCCCGTAATACCCCGCTTGGCCAGTGTCTCCTGAGACAGGGTGGCTGATGAGCGCAGGTCCATGTCGTTGGCATTGAACTTGAGCATCACCTGCCACGGGCGCTCGGGTACCTCAATATAGCGTTTGTCGATGCCACTGGTTGCCATGGTGTCAATGAAAGCGCCTAACTTATTGACAGCTCGCACCACCCATGGCTTACGCTCCTGTCCAAGAGCACAGGCTGAACATAGCAGGAAAGTGTATAGCAGGAGGGCTCTCATTACTTGTTGTCGACAGCAGCCTGCTCAATGGCAAGACCTCGCTTGTAGGACTCGATATAGCGGTTGAAGCCTGCTACGTCGTCAGCAGTGGGAGCTATCTCTGTACCAGTATTGCCACCAAAGACAACCTTCTCCAGGTAGTCGGCAAGGTTCAGTCCTTGCTTGTTAGCCATGTAGCCTGCCAGCAGGGCGATGCCCCAGGCTCCTCCCTCACCGGCGGTCTCCATGACGGAGATGGGAGAGTTCAGGGCGGCAGCCAGCATGCGCTGTCCTACACCAGGCGTCTTGAAGTAGCCGCCATGACCTGTAATACGGTCTACCTTGACATTTTCTTCCTTCAGCAGAATGTCGTTGCCCAGCTTCAGCACACCGATGGCACCATAGAGGTGGGCACGCATGAAGTTGGCCAGGTTGAACTTGTCGTTGGCAGAGCGTACAAAGAGGGGACGACCCTCGCTGAGGCCTGTGACAGGCTCGCCAGAGACATAGTTGTAGCTGATGAGTCCGCCACAGTCGGCATCGCCCTCAAGGGCTGCATTGAACAGCTTGCCGTAGAGTTCATTCATGTCGACGGGAATACCCAGCAGCTTCTGATACTCCTTGAAGAGTCCCACCCAGGCATTGATGTCGGAGGTACAGTTGTTGCAATGTACCATGGCAACAAGTGAGCCGTCAGGGGTGGTTACCATATCTATCATCTCGTAAGGCTTGGTAAGCGGCTTCTCAAGCACAATCATCGAGAACGATGAGGTGCCTGCAGAGACGTTACCCGTGCGCTGTTTGACCGCATTGGTTGCTGCCATGCCAGTACCTGCGTCGCCCTCGGGAGGACATACGGGGATGCCTGCCTTCAGGTGGCCGGAGACATCGAGCTTCTTGGCTCCCTCGGGAGTGAGGAAACCTGCGTTCTCGCCAGCGACAAGCACCTTGGGCAGGATGTCGAGCAACTGCCATGAGAATCCTTTGGGAGCAATGAGCTGGTTGAACTTCCCGACCATGGTGGCATCGTAGGTCTTGGTGGCAGGGTCAACGGGTATCATGCCTGAGGCGTCGCCCACACCCAGCACAAACTGTCCCGTCACCTGCCAGTGAACATAACCGGCAAGAGTTGTCAGGTACTTGATGTCGCTGACGTGCTCCTCATTGTCGAGGATGGCCTCATAGAGGTGTGAGATAGACCAGCGCAGGGGAATGTTGTAGTTGAAGAGCTGGGAGAGCTCAGCAGCAGCCTTGCCGGTATTGGTGTTACGCCAGGTGCGGAAGGGCACCAGAATCTCTGCCTTGTCGTTGAAGGCCATATAGCCGTGCATCATGGCAGAGAAGCCAATGGCGGCCAGCGATTCTATCTCGCAGTCATACTGCCTCTGTACGTCTTTGCGCAACTCGGCGTAGCAGTCTTGCAAGCCGTACCAAACGGCTTCAGTAGAGTAGGTCCACAAGCCGTCAACGAGCTGGTTCTCCCACTCGTGTGAGCCTTGTGCAATAGGTTTGTTCTGCTCGTCAATGAGCACAGCCTTGATGCGTGTGGAACCGAATTCGATTCCGAGAATGGCCTTACCGGCCTCGATGGTTTGCTTTGCAGTCATAATATAAAACGTTTAGGTAATTTTCTGCAAAGATAACTTTTTTACCGCAAACAGCCAAACATTTCTTCTTAATAATACAAAAAGGGAGTGGAAGTACGCGTTAATTTCAGAAAGTGTCGTATCTTTGCATCTATGAAACGCGAAGTCTACGAGAGTCAGAAGGCATTCGCCGGCGAGAAGAAACCGTCAATGCTGCGGCGCTGAGTGGGGCACGACTACACAGAACGTATGATGTTTATGGTGACGATGGTCGTCGAGGGCCGCCGTCCGCTATTAGGTGCAGTCGTGGGCCGCAGCGATGCCCCGGCCGATAGTGACAATGCGCCAAGGTTGGAACTGACGGAGCTGGGGCAGCGGGTGTATGATGAATTGCTGGCAACGCCTGAGCATCATCCGGAAATATCGGTCGTGGCTTTGCAGATGATGCCCGACCATCTTCACGTCATCCTCTTTGTAAAGGAAATGATGGCGACGTCGCTTGGCATGGCGTTTCGCGGTTTTAAGCAGAAGTGCAACCAGCATTACAGGGAGCTCGTCCTCGGTGTTAAGTCTGTTGCGTTGCCAACGCAACAAATGGGACTGCAACAGAAGCGAGACCGCCGTGGCGAAGACCGCAGCCACGGCCTACTCTTTGCCCGTGGCTACAACGACAAGCTGCTGCTGCGCGAGGGCCAGCTTCAGCGATGGCTCGACTATCTGCGCGATAACCCGCGCCGCCTCCTGATGAAGCGCGGGCGGCCCGACCTGTTCCGAGTGCAACGCAACATCATAGTAGCTGGTCAGCAGTTTTCGGCCATTGGCAACCGTTTCCTACTGCAACGCCCCGTGCGTCTGCAGGTGCAGTGCTCGCGCAGCCTTACTGACGAACAGATAGCCGAGAAACAGGCATGGTGGCTCAGTCAGGCCCGCAGCGGTGCGGTGTTAGTGTCACCTTGCATCTCTAAGGGCGAGAAGGCTGTGATGCGCGCTGCTTTCGAGGAGGGGCTTCCGCTCATCATCCTTCAGGAGAATGGTTTTACCGACCTGGCCAAGCCTGGCGGTCGGCGTTTGGATGCCTGCGCCCGCGGTCAACTGTTGCTTCTGGCTCCTTGGGAGCACCATAACGAGCGTCCCCTCATTCGTCGCGACCAATGCATAGCTCTGAACGATATGGCGCGGATTATTTGTGAATCTCCTTAAAGTGATGTTTCAATTATATAATAATGTGGAGAAACAAAGGGCGGGAAACCGAGGCCGAGGATGTCGGCGCGGGTTCCCGCCATTGCATTTGTGTCTGAAGACAATGAGTGCACAGAGGATTCCTATGTGCACTATTAAAGTAACAGGGGTTGTCCCTCCGTATCTGCGTCAAAAGACGCGAAGATTCACGACCTTCTTGCCATTAATGATGTTGATACCCCTTTGTGGATCTTCCAATCTTCTACCATTGATGTCATATATAGGACTGTCTTTGTCGTTATCTAAAAGAATACCCTTTATTCCAGAAGGAATACCCTCTACGATATTTTTAAAGTTTCTCCACCCATACGTTGTCTTGTATTTATCAATAGTACCTTCTGGAACATATAGCGTAGCATGGTTTAATGTATAAACTGTAAAGACTCCTATGGGCGACGAAATATCACCATCAATTGCAAATGGATTCTCTATCTGTGAAATAATAGTAGAGAGTGATACTTCATAGAAAGCATTCTTGCCAATGCTTGTCACGCTGTTGGGAATAGTGATGGAGTTGAGCTTCCAGCAAGGACAAAAAGCATATTCGCCTATTCTCGTTACACTGTTAGGGATGGTAACGGAGGTCAGGCCAGTACATTCATAAGAAAGCAGATTCGGCAATGCTCGTCACGCTGTTAGGGATGGTAACAGAGGTGAGTTCTTTGCAATAGCTGAAAGCAAATTCGCCAATGCTCGTCACTTTACGAGTATTGTCCATACAGGTTACTTCCTCGGGAATTACTACCTTACCCGTATATTCATCAAGATAGTCCGTGTAATATTTACCACGGAAAGTAACTGCCAGTTCTGTACCGTCATTCGTGTAATTGTAATAAATGGTAACGCCATCAGCGTTCTTAACTTCAATGTCGTGAGCATTAGCTACTAAGGGTAGCAAAATCACTGTGAGTAAAAGTATATGTTTTCTCATAATCTTCATAGATATATAAGTTGTTAGTCTGCAAAGTTATAACATTTTTCTTCAATTACAAACCTTTTGAATGGAAAAATTGCGGTTAACGAGTGTATTTGTTCGTGTTTTCTGCTCCGTATGTACGGAACGAGAGATGATGTCTACGATCCGATAATGTTTGGAGGTACGGGGAAAAACGTTGTAAGGTGCCGGTGGAAAGGTCGGGAGGTGCTTTGCAAAGTTAAATCTGCGACGACGATTGTTAAATCCACGACGTGGATTGATAAATCGTCGTCGTGGATTAATAAAACCACGTCGACGATTTGTTTTTTTCAATCCAATTGCTTAACTTTGCAGCATAAACGGTTAAAAATATGTATGCAAAGTATATCAAAAAGGAAATTGCGGACCTGAACGGAACGGGGCGGACGCAGGCTTACTACAAGATGGCGCTCAGGCCGATGAGTTTTGAACAGTTCGTGAGCCTGTGCGCTCGCGAGGGTCACATGGAGGAGAGTTCTATCGTCGGCGTGCTGTCGCTGGTAAGTGAGAAGCTGGCGTTGAGCATGGCTGAAGGATTCTCGGTGAAGCTGGATGGCATCGGCACGTTCAACGCCAAGCTGGGCGTGAGAGACGACATGTTGCAGGATGCTTTTGAAGAGGGCGAGAGTAGTCGCAATGCCCATAGCATCAGGGTGACGGGCGTGGCTTATAGGGCTGACAACGACCTGATAAGGGCGACAAGCCGCAAGTGTGTGCTGGAGCGTGGAGGCGTCAGCCGGTTACGTAAGTCGAAGCTGACTCCGGCAGAGCGTGCCCAGAAAGCCCGCGATTTTCTGGAGGAGAATACGATTATGCGTGTTCCTGACTACGTGAAGCTAACGGGGCTCTCGCGCACAACGGCATCGAAGGAGCTGTGCCGCCTGGCTCTCGACCCCACGTCGGGCATTACCAGCAAAGGCAGTCGCAGCCAGAAGTTCTACGTGCTGAGTAAGCCTTAGGCGGCAAGGATGGCTCTCGTGAACGCGAAAAAAAAAGAGCTCCCGAGACTGGTCGGATGCTCTTAATTGTCAAATTGTCAATTGTCAATTGGCAATTGTCCATTACCTCAGCGCCTTGTTCAGCATGTAGTAGATTTCGTTCATCTGCAGGGCGCGCTTGATGCCGCTGGTGGTCGACTGCTTGTTGATGCGCACATACTCGAGACCGAGGATTTCGGCGAAGTCTTCCCAGTACTCCTCGGTGATGTCGTACGAGAAGGCACTGTGGTGTGTACCACCAGCCAGTATCCAGGCGCCGGCACCTATCTCGAAGCTGGGCTGGGGAACCCAGAGGGCTGAAGCGACAGGCAGGTTAGGCATGGGCTTTGGCTCGATGCACTCAACCTCCTGGGAAATCAAGCGGAAGCGGTTGCCCAGGTCTACCACGGTTGCCTTGATGCCTCGACCTACCTTTGAGGTGAATACGAGGCGGGCAGTCTGCTGCTTACGGATGCCAATGCCCAGGAAGTGAACCTCGAGCTTAGGCTTGTCGACAGCAATGAGCGGACAAACCTCCAGCATGTGGCTCTGTAGGCATGAGCTGCGGTCACCGGCAAAGTTCAGGGTGTAGTCCTCGAGGAACGAACAACCGGTAGGCATGCCCTGCTGGATGATGTAGAGCGTGCGATAGAGGCAGGCTGTCTTCCAGTCGCCCTCGGCACCAAAGCCGATACCCTCAGCCATGAGGCGCTGTGAGGCCAGGCCTGGGATTTGGTCGAAGCCGGCAAAGTCCGGGTCGTTGATGTCTGCATCGCCCAGGTCGTCGAAGTTGGTGGTGAAGGCTGTAGCACCCTCGTCCTTCAGCACACGGCGCAGGGCAATCTCAGCACGTGCAGCATTGCGCACCTTCTGCCAATAAACTTCTTCGCCGCTTTCGTCTATCTTGATGGTGTACTGCTGCTTATACTCCTCGACGAGCTCGTCTACCTCCTTGTCGTTAACCTTCTTCCAGTAGTCTATCATGCTGGAGACGGGGTAGTAGTCGACATGGTAGCCCAGACGCTGCTCGAACTCTACGCGGTCACCATCCGTTACGGCTACGTTGTTCATGTTCATGCCGAACATCAGACAGCGTACCTTGCGGGCATCAGCCACACCGGCAGCCACGCGTGCCCAGACGGCAATCTTCTTCTGGGCTTCCTCGCTCTTCCAGTAGCCGCAAACCACCTTGCGGGGAACACGCATGCGGGTGCAGATGTGTCCGAACTCGATGTCACCGTGAGCACTCTGGTTCAGGTTCATGAAGTCCATGTCCATGGTCTCCCAGGGAATCTCGGCGTTGTACTGGGTGTGGAAGTGGAGCAGGGGTTTCTGCAGGTCTTGCAGGCCCTTGATCCACATCTTGGCAGGCGAGAACGTGTGCATCCAGGTGATGATACCGATACACTTGTCGTCGTTGTTGCAGGCTTTCATCACTGCCTCTACCTCGTTAGAAGAGTTTGCCGTGCCTTTATAAACCACCTTGACGGGAATGATGCCTGATGCATTCAGGCCGTCAACCATTTCCTGAGAGTGTCCGTCGACAATTTTCACGGTCTCACCTCCATAGAGCAACTGCGCACCAGTCACCCACCAAATCTCTAAATTCTCGAATGCTTTCATATAATCTTTCCTTTTTTACTTGATTTGACTATTTACTTTTTCTTCTGGCCGTAGTAGGCATTAGGACCATGCTTGCGTGAGAAATGCTTTTCAACGAGCAGCGGGTTCATGGTGGTCTGCGGATTGACACAGAATGACACAAAGGCCATCTTTGCCACTTGCTCGGCTACCACAGCATGGTAGACAGCCTGGTCGGCATCCTTACCCCACGCAAAGGGACCGTGGTTCTTCACCAGCACGGCAGGGGTGTGGACAGGATTGATGTTGTCGCGCTTGAAGCGGTCGACGATGACCACGCCAGTCTCCTTCTCGTACTCAGGCATCTGGTCTGCCGTCATACCCTCGGTGCAGGGAATGCAGTCGTGGAAGTAGTCGGCATGGGTGGTTCCGATGTTGGGAATATCCTTGCCAGCCTGTGCCCATGCCGTAGCGTAGGTGGAGTGGGTGTGCACGATGCCTCCCAGCTCGGGGAAGGCCTTATAGAGCACCAGGTGCGTCGGTGTGTCGCTGCTGGGGTTGAGGTCGCCTTCGACCACCTTGCCTGTCTCCAGGTCGACTACCACCATATCGCTGGCCTTCATCACGTCGTACTCAACGCCTGAGGGCTTTATAACGACAAGACCTTTCTCACGGTCTATGGCAGAGACATTGCCCCAGGTAAATATCACAAGGTTATGCTTTACAAGGTCCAGATTGGCCTTGAACACTTTCTGTTTCAGTTCTTCTAACATAATAGGTTACAATTTGAAATTCGGTTCTTCGTTATATATCTTTTTGTTAAATCGATAGAGGGCAGCACCCCGTCGGGAAGTCTTTTTGTCTATCTTGTCAGTCTTCTCGATGAAGTCCATCTCCTTGATGCGCTTTCGGAAGTTGCGCTTGTCTATCTCCTCGCCCTTGACTGCCTCGTACAGCTTTTGGAGTTGTGTCAGCGTGAAGAGCTCTGGCAGCAGGTTGAAGCCTACAGGCTCAGTGTGCATCTTCTGACGCATGAGCTTACGGGCCTGGCGCACCATGTCGTTATGGTCAGAGAACAGCTTGGGCATGTTCTCCACATTGACCCATTCCACGTGGTGAGCCTGCAGCAGTTGCTCCTCGTAGTCCTTTACATTGATGAGGGCATAGTAGGCCACAGAGACTACTCGTTCGCCGGGGTCACGCATTACACTGCCAAAGGCACCTACCTGGCGCATATAGACATTGCGCAAGCCTGTCAGCTCATACAGGGTACGGTCGGCAGCATCATCTACACTCTCGTCGTTGCGAACGAAGCCTCCATAAAGGCTCCACTTGCCACGACCAGGGTCCATCTGTCGCTTGCCGATGAGTATCTTCAGCTGGTTGTCGTCAAAGCCGAAGACGATGCAGTCGACAGAAACAAATATCTTCTGGTGTTCAAAATAGAATGAGGTCATCGTCCTGGCTTACCAGAAGTAAATATAGAATGCCACGGTGATGCCGAGAATAATGATGGAATGTATGACATCCCACTTATTCCAGCTGGCCTTGGTAGCGGCAATCTGCTCAGGAGTAGAGGTACCGAACACCAGACCGCGAATCTTCTCCTCGTCGGGAGCCTTGGTGCAGAGTGACACCACGATAACCACCAGACAGCAGAATATCAGCATCACGCCACAGAAGTACAGCCAGTTGAAATCGAAGAAGATAGCCTTGAACCAGTTGTCGGCAGCGTCGGGAACGTTGCTGTAGTACACCTTGGCGCCCAGGCGGGTCAGACCGATGATGATACCGGAGAGCAGACCCCACATACCACCCTTGGCCGAGGCACGCTTCCAGCAGATACCCAGCAGGAAGGCAGAGGCAATGCCAGGAGCCAGCACCGACTGGACGTCTTGCAGGTAGTTGTACAGCACATCGCCTACAGAGCGCATGATGGGAATCCAGAGGATACCGAGCACCACGATGACAACCGTTGCCGTCTGTCCGATGCGTACCAGCTGCTTCTCGGGAGTCTCGGGACGCAGGCGCTTCCAGAAGTCGATGGTGAAGAGCATGGCTGACGAGTTGAACAGCGATGCCAGCGACGACATCAGGGCTGCCAGGATACCGCAAACCACCAGACCCTTCATGCCGGCAGGCAGAATCTTTGCCACGAGGGTGGGGAAGGCAGCGTCAGGAGTAGACAGCACGAACACCTCGCCATTGGGCAGCGTGATGCCCTTGGTAGCCATGGCATAGGCTATCATACCGGGAATGAGGAACAGGAACACTGGGGTGAGCTTCAGGTAGGCGCCGAAGATGGTACCGCGACGGCTCTCCTTCTCGTCCTTGCCCGACAGCACACGCTGTACGATGAACTGGTCGGTACACCAGTACCAGAAGCCGATGACTGCCGATCCTACCAGGGCACCCAGCCAGGGATACTGTGGGTCGCGCAGGTCGCGCATCAGGTTGGTCATGTGGTCGCCATATTCGTTGACGGTCTGTACCGAACAGACGGCCATCATCTCATCCCATCCGCCCAGGGCTTTCAGTCCCAGCACGAGGATGATGAGCGAGCCTAATAATAAGATAGGTGTCTGCAGCACGGAGGTATAGAGCACGGATTTCATGCCGCCAAATACGGTGTAGAGCG
This sequence comes from Prevotella sp., assembly GCA_017412705.1. Lineage (GTDB taxonomy): Bacteria > Bacteroidota > Bacteroidia > Bacteroidales > Bacteroidaceae > Prevotella. Next base: position 21,268 of record JAFPWS010000003.1, on the reverse strand, counting down.
CAGTGATGACCACCAGTCCGATAGCTGCAATCCAGAAGAAGTCAATGCCCCACAGCTCCTTGATGCCGAATACCTGCTGGAATACCAGACCACCGGCATATACCGTCACGGCAACCTTTGTCAGCACATAGCTGATGAGCGAGATGACAGAGAGAATGGTACGGCTCTCCTTGTTGAAGCGACGTTCCAGGAACTCTGGCATCGTGTAAACCATGCTTCGCGTATAGAAGGGCACGAATACCCAACCCAGAATCAGGATCATCCAGCCCTGAATCTCCCAGTGGGCCATAGCCATACCTGACGAGGCACCGGCACCAGCCAGTCCTATCAGGTGCTCAGAACCAATGTTTGAGGCGAAGATTGATGCACCAATGGCTATCCATGTTGCATCCTTGCCACCCAAGAAATAGTCTGCCGAGTTGTTGTTCTTCTGACTGACAACCCAAATCACAATGCCAATCAGCGCAACACAGAAGACGCCAATGACAATCCAGTCTAATAATGCCATAATACTTATAATTTAGTGTTTAATATTACTTAACCGAGAATTTGTAGGCAGCATGGCTGTAGTACTTCTCGCCAGGGTTCAGCACGGGACTGGCCCACTCGGGATGGTTGGGCGAGTCGGGATACTTCTGGCTCTCCAGACATACGCTGACGTGCTTGGGATACTTCAGGCCCAGCTTGCGAACGATGTCGGCATCCTTGCCTACACCTTGGAAGTTACCACTATATACCTGTACGCCAGGCTCGTTGGTGTACATCTCCATGAAGATGCCTGTCTTGGGCGAGTACAACGAGGCACACACCACCTTGTCGTCGCCCTTGCCGTCCTTCCATGTGTTCAGGCAGAAGTTGTGGTCGTAGCCCGTGGCATTTTGTATCTGGTCGTACTGCGACTGGATGCTGTCGCCCACGGCATGAGGGGTGCGGAAGTCGAAGGGCGTGCCCTCCACGTCGCGAATCTCACCCGTAGGAATGTACTTGGCGTCAGAAGCCGTAAACTTGTCAGCATTGACGTACAGCACCTGGTCGTAGGCAGCCTGTGTAAAGTCGCCCGAGAGGTTGTAGTAGTTGTGGTTGGTCTGGTTGATGATGGTAGGCTTGTCGGTCTCAGCCTCCCAGGTAATGTCCAGCATGTTGTCGGCCGTAATCCTGTAGGTCGTCACTGCCTTCACGGTGCCAGGGAAGCCATTCTCGCCATCCTCGGCCACAATGGTCAGCTTAAGGATGCTGTCGCCCACCTGCTCAGCCTCGTACACCTGGTTCATCCAACCCGTCGTGCCGCCACCGTGCAGGCAGTTCTCGTTGTCGTTGACCTTCAGCTGGTAGACGGAATCGTTCAGCTTGAACTGCGAATTCTTGATGCGGTTGGCATAGCGGCCTACGCTACTTCCGTAGTCAGTAGGTGAGTTCAGTGTGTCAGTATACTGCCGGATGTTGTCGAAGCCCAGCACAACATCAGTGGGCTTGCCATCCTTGTCGGGAACCACCAGGCTTACCACGCGTCCGCCATAGTTGGTGATGCACACCTCCATGCCGCTGGCGTTCTTCAGCGTATACAGCTTCACGGGCTTCTCGTTAATCAGCGTATCAAACTTGGCAGGGTCAAGACCCGATACCGTCAGTGCCTTCTGCTCACCAGAGGCACAAGCAGACAACAGGGCTACAGCCACCGTCATTCCTGCAAAAACTGTCTTCAAGTTTCTCATTGTTGGGGTTAGTTTTTAGTAACGTTCTAAATTTGCGTGTAAAATTACACATAATTTTAGATATGACCATAAAAAAGCCGGAGAATTTTGCCCTCCGGTGTCGTTTTTACACTTTTTTAAGAAAGTAAGCCAGTTGCGGCTTGCGTGAAGCTCTATTTTCGTCGCACAAGCTCAAGCCTCTTGGGCAGCTTGCGCCATTTGCCCTTATGGGGTATTTTAAGGGTGCTTCCCGAACCCTGTCGGAGCACGTACAGCGTGTCGTTCTCGCGGGTCAGCGTGGCCTTCAGGTCCTCAGAGCCGAAGTCGTTGATGAGCTGTAGCTCGGCTTCCTTCTCGTCCTTGACGTGGCACGAGGTGATGACCCAGCAGAAGGAGTTGTACTTCTTGCCCAGAAAGCCTGGCAGGGGCCCGTAGAGCTCCTGGCCTGGGATCTCAACGTTCTGGTCATAGAAGTTGATGCGCATGTAAACCTGATACTCATTATTTATAAGGTACGCGCGAAAACTGTCTTCGTTACCTTGTGCGGCACCGTTCATAATGCCGAGGTAAGACAGAAGGAGTGTTGTCAGCAACTTTTTCATATTTCGTCCTATTTGCGGGCAAAAGTACTAAATCTATATCAATAAAATATCGTTTACGTTGAAAATTAATGTGAAAACATTGGAGATTTTTAATTTTTTTAAGTACCTTTGCAGCCATAATACATGTATTTACAATGGGAAAGATTTATTTAAAGCCTGATTACATCTTTGAATCGAGCTGGGAAGTATGTAACAAAGTAGGTGGTATCTACACCGTACTTTCCTCGCGTGCAAAGACGCTTCAGGACGAGATGAAGGACCACATCATCTTTATTGGTCCCGACTTCTGGAAGGAAAATGAAAGTCCTTATTTCAAGGAAGAAAAGGCACTCTTTGCCGAGTGGCAGTGGGCTGCCAAGGAGCAGGGTCTGAAGGTCAGGGTAGGCCGTTGGACTGTTCCTGGTGAGCCGATAGCCATATTGGTGGACTTCAATCCCTTCTTTGAACAGAAAAACGAGATCTATGGCTGGCTGTGGGAGAACTACAGCGTAGACTCGCTTCATGCCTATGGCGACTACGACGAGGCCTCCATGTTCTCGTACGCCGCTGCCCTGGTGGTTGAGAGCTTCTATCAGCACTTCGCACTCGAGAGCCAGCGTGTCATCTACCACGCCAACGAGTGGATGTGTGGCTTGGGAGCCCTGTACATCAACAGCAAGCTGCCTAAGATAGGAACTGTCTTCACCACCCATGCCACCAGCATCGGACGTTCTATTGCCGGCAACCAGAAGCCTCTCTACGACTACCTGTTTGCCTATAATGGCGACCAGATGGCCGGTGAGCTGAACATGCAGTCGAAGCACTCTATTGAGAAGCAGACAGCCCTGTATGTGGACTGCTTCACTACGGTGAGCGACATTACCGCCAACGAATGTAAGGAACTGTTGGACAAGCCCGTCGACGTGGTATTGCCCAATGGTTTTGACAATAGCTTTGTACCCAAGGCAGCACAGTTTACCCGCAAGCGCCGTGCAGCACGCCGTCGTCTGTTGGATGTAGCCAACGCGCTGCTCGGGGAAACGCTCGACGACGACACGCTGATAGTCTCTACTTCCGGACGCTACGAGTTCCGCAACAAGGGCATCGACGTTTTCGTGGAAGCCATGAACCGCCTGTTGCGTGACCGTGACCTGAAGAAGAAGGTCCTGGCCTTCATCGAGGTTCCTGGTTGGGTAGGGGAACCCCGTAAGGACTTGCAGGAGCGACTGAAGAGTGGAAAGAAATATGATACGCCTCTTGATGTTCCTCAAGTGACTCACTGGCTCCACAATATGAGTCACGACAACGTGCTGGGCATGCTGAAGTACTACGATATGCACAACCGCAAGGAAGACCGCGTGAAGGTCATCTTCCTGCCCTGTTATCTGGACGGCAAGGACGGCATTGTCGACATGACCTACTACGACGTCGTGTTGGGCAACGACCTGTGCATCTACCCGTCGTACTACGAGCCCTGGGGCTATACCCCGTTAGAGGCCATAGCCTTCAAGGTGCCTTGCATCACCACCGACCTGGCAGGCTTCGGCCTGTGGGCCAACAAGGAGTTTGGCCACTATGGTGAGCTGACTGACGGTGTGAAGGTCATTCACCGTACCGACTACAATTACTCTGAGGTAGCTGATAACATCAAGGACACCGTCGCCGCCTTCTCGGCCATGGACCAGAAGCAGGTCGACGCCTGTCGCAAGAAGGCCGACCAGCTGTCGAAGAAAGCCCTGTGGAGCGAGTTCATCGAGTTCTACCACGAGGCCTACGACATAGCCCTGCGCAAAGCCGAGGCAAGACAAAGTGAGAAGTAACTGATTTCAAGACATTTATTTAAGTTATTTAGATAGCATTATGAAGATTAAAGCAGACTATGCAAATGCTCCACAGTGGAAGGAGCTGACCGTCAAGTCAAGCCTTCCTGAGCAACTGAAGTGTTTGGACGAGATTGCCCACAACATGTGGTGGGTGTGGAACTACGAGGCCCGCGACTTGTTCCGCGACCTTGACCCTGAGATTTACCACGACGTAAAGCACAATCCCGTGATGCTCCTCGAGCGCCTGAGCTTTGAGCGTAAGGAGGCCATCCTGAAGGACAAGTCGCTGATGAAGCGCGTCAAGGACGTTTATGCACAGTTCCGTAGCTATATGGATGTGAAGCCCGACAGCTCACGCCCCTCAGTAGCTTACTTCTGTATGGAGTATGGTATCCACTCAGCCCTGAAGATCTACTCGGGCGGTCTGGGTATGCTCGCTGGTGACTATGTGAAGGAGGCTTCCGACTCTAACGTCGACATGTGTGCCGTTGGTTTCCTCTATCGTTTCGGCTACTTCACTCAGAGCCTCTCGATGGACGGACAGCAGATTGCCAACTACGAGGCTCAGAACTTCGGTTCGCTGCCTATCGAGCGTCAGCTTGATAAGGACGGCAATCCTATGGTGGTTGACGTACCTTATACTAACTATCAGGTTCACGCCTATGTATGGCGCGTGAATGTAGGTCGCGTGAAGCTCTACCTGCTGGATACTGATAACGAGATGAACTCCGACTTCGACAAGCCCATCACCCACAGCCTCTATGGTGGCGACTGGGAGAACCGTCTGAAGCAGGAGATTCTGCTTGGTATCGGTGGCATCCTGCTGCTGAAGAAACTGGGCATCAAGAAGGATATCTATCATTGCAACGAGGGTCACGCAGCACTCTGCAACCTGCAGCGTCTGTGCGATTATATCGAGGAAGACGGCCTGACTTTCAACCAGGCTCTCGAGCTGGTTCGCGCCAGCGGTCTGTATACCGTTCACACTCCCGTACCTGCAGGTCACGACTACTTCGAGGAGGGTCTGTTCGGCAAGTATATGGGTGGTTATCCCCAGAAACTGGGTATCACCTGGGACGAGTTCATCGGTATGGGACGTATCAACCCCGACGACAAGGGCGAGAAGTTCTGCATGTCAACCTTCGCCTGCAACACCTGTCAGGAGGTTAACGGTGTGTCTATGCTGCACGGATGGGTTTCTCAGAAGATGTTCGCTCCCATCTGGAACGGCTACTTCCCCGAGGAGAACCACGTGGGCTATGTGACTAATGGTGTTCACTTCCCCACATGGGCTGCTGCTGAGTGGCGCGCAGTCTACAGCAAGTATTTCGATGCCAAGTTCATGGGCGACCAGTCGAACGAAGACATCTGGCACGGTATCTACAACTGTCCTGATGAGGAGGTTTGGGCTACCCGTAAGAAGCTGAAGGAGAAACTGTTCGACTATATCGCCGTACAGTTCCAGGAGACTTGGCTGAAGAATCAGGGCGATCCCGCACGTGTGGTGAAGCTCGTTGAGCGCTTCAACCCCAACGCACTGGTCATCGGTTTCTGCCGTCGTTTCGCTACCTATAAGCGTGCTCACCTGCTGTTCACCGATCTGGACCGTCTTTCAAAGATTGTCAACAACCCCGAGCGTCCCGTCATCTTCCTGTTCGCAGGTAAGGCTCACCCCGCTGATGGCGCTGGTCAGGGCCTGATCAAGAAGATCTTCGAGATTAGTCAGCGTGAGGAGTTCCAGGGTAAGATTATCTTCCTCGAGGACTACGACTTCCTGTTGGCTCGCCGCTTGGTATCAGGTGTTGATATCTGGATGAATACACCTACACGTCCTCTCGAGGCATCCGGTACATCTGGCGAGAAGGCCGAGATGAACGGTGTTGTCAACCTCAGTGTAAAGGACGGTTGGTGGCTGGAGGGCTATCGCGAGGGTGCCGGTTGGGCACTCACCGAGAAGCGTACCTACCAGAACCAGGGCTATCAGGATCAGCTCGACGCTGCTACCATCTATAGCTTGCTGGAGAACGAGATCGTTCCTCTCTATTATGATAAGGACAAGAAGACGGGCATCTCGAAGGGCTGGATCAAGGTTGTCAAGAACTCTATCGCCCAGATTGCTCCTCACTACACCATGAAGCGTCAGCTGGACGACTACTATTCTAAGTTCTACGAGAAGCAGGCTAAGCGCTTCAAGGAGCTGTCGAAGAACGACAACAAGCTGGCTAAGGAAATTGCTCTGTGGAAGGAAGCTGTTGCTGAGCGTTGGGATGCCATCAACGTGGTAAGCTGCGAGTGCAACTTGCCTGCAACAGGTGAGATCGCAGGTCAGCAGTATAAGGTGAAGTACGTCATCAACGAGCAGGGTCTCGACGATGCTGTAGCTCTGGAGAAGGTTAACGTCTATACCGACAAGAACGGTGAGGAGCGCGTGTTCTCTATCCAGCCGTTTAAGATGGTTGGTCGTGAGGGCAACAACTTCACTTTCGAGGCTGAGCTGAATCCCAAGCAGGCTGGACAGTACAAGAGTGCCGTCCGCATGTATCCGAAGAACAAGAACCTGCCTCACCGTCAGGACTTCTGCTATGTCAAGTGGTTTGAGCTGCCTCAGCATCAGCAGTAATCAACCAAGAGTATTATATAAGATGTCTGCCTGTACTTCCTTGTATAGGCAGACATTTTTCTTGTCGGGTGCTGCTCAATCGTAATACGAAGGCTCTTCAATCGTAATACGAAGGCTCTTCACTCGTAATACGATTCTCCCAGAGGCCACTGTCTCTTGGTTTTTCACTCGCTTATTCGTAACTTTGACCTTTGGGCAAGGTAGGATGCACCTCTGAAATGAAAGAAAAATGTGGTTTTTCTTTGCATTCCGCTCGTTTTTCGCTACCTTTGCAGGCGCTATAGTCAGGGAATGGGGTGCAAGTCCCCAACTGTCCCGCAGCTGTAAGCTGCCGTAGAGAGCGTACAAACACGAAGTCACTGATATTGTTGGGAAGACGTTTGTACTGAAGGGCCGCAAGTCAGAATACCTGCTATGGCGAAGAGAAAAAGTCGTGAATGGTCCTCTGGGGTTAGGCGTTCTCGACAAGCGAGTGTGGCAATGCATTCAGAATAGGAAGAAGAATGAAGAAGACGGTTGCAACAGCAACAATGTTTATTGTGTCGCTATGTGCTATGGCACAGACTGATACCATCGCGGGCAAGGTTCACGAGCTGGAAGGTGTCACCATCACCGAGTCGCGCCAACAGCACACGGTCACTTCGACGTCGCCCCTGCACCTGATGGACCGAAAGGACATGCAGACCATGGGCGTTACCGATATTGCCGACGCCCTGCACCGCATGCCTGGCATCACGCTGCGCGACTACGGTGGGGCAGGGGGCATGAAGACGGTGTCGGTGCGTGGCTTCGGAGCCAAGCATACAGGTGTCAGCTACGACGGTGTCATGCTCAGCGAATGCCAGAGCGGCGAGATAGACCTGTCACGCTATTCTCTGGACAACGTGGATGAGTTGTCGCTGGTGATAGGCGACAACGACGACATCTTCATACCAGCACGCCAGGCCTCGACACCTGCTGTGCTCAGCATACAGACGTTGAGGAAACCTTCTGAGGACCTAAAGCCCCACCTGACCACCCAGCTGAAGGTGGGCTCGTTTGGCTATATAAGTCCCTTCCTCCGCTACGAGCAGAGCATCAACAAACGACTGTCATTCTCTGTGGTAGGCGAGTACACCTATGCAGAGAACGACTATCCCTACACCATCCAGAACGTGACGGAAACGATAAGAGACCGTCGCACCAACAGCCGGATGAATACGGGGCACGTAGAGCTGAACTTCCTCTATCGGATGAACAACAGGAGCCGGCTGACGGGGAAGGTGTACTACTACGACAACGACAGGCAGTTGCCTGGGCAGGTGCGCTACTATACCAACCTGAGCGGTGAGACGCTTCACGACCGTAACGCCTTTGGCCAGCTGGCTTTCCAGACGCATTGGGGAGAGCGGTTCATGCTGAAGGTGAACGGCAAGTTGAACTGGGCAGAGTCCGTTTACCGGGACTTGCTGATGGCGGGTGGTGTGAACGATGCCAGCTATTGGCAACGGGAGGCCTACACCTCGGCGGCACTGCTCTATATGCCCGACGACCGTTGGGCCTTCGACTATTCTGCCGACTATGCGTTCAACAACCTGAACGGCTCATCATGGCGTACTGTCGTGGGAAAACCCTACCGGCACACCATTTTGCAGAGTGCTACAGCCAAGTACCACCACGAACGGCTGACAGTCATGGGACGTCTCTTGTATTCGCTCTACCTGAACGACACCAAGGAAGGAGACAGCAGTGCCCGTAACATGCGTAGGCTGTCGCCATCAGTATCTGTATCGTACAGGCTGTTGGACGACGAGGAGCTGTATGTCCGCACAGGGTACAAGAACATCTTCCGTGCGCCAACGTTCAATGAGAGCTACTATTACCATTACGGCAGTACGGACTTGCTGCCCGAGAGCACCCACCAGTGGAACGTGGGACTGACGTTCATGAGCGGTTCCCCACAGCAGCGACAGTTGACGCTAACCCTTGATGGCTATCTGAACCATGTGAGTGACATGATAGTGGCCGTTCCTTACAATATGTTTGTCTGGACGTGCGTGAATGTCAGCAAGGTGCGTACCCTGGGTCTTGACGCTACGTTGAAGGCCTGTCAGCAGCTGACGGGCGGTCATCGCCTGCAGGTTGCTGGCAACTATACCTACCAACGTGTGGCGAACCGCAACAACCCAGCATCGCCCAACTATGGACGCCAGATAGCCTATATGCCCGAGCATACGGGCAGCCTGTCGCTGACGTGGGAGAACCCGTGGGTGAACCTGTCGCTGCATGGTGTGGGCATGAGCAGCCGTTGGCCTAACAACGACCATTATGAGGGTACGATGATTGACGGCTATATAGATTGTGGCGTCACGCTCTGGCGCCAGTTCTGCTGGGGACGGCACAAGCTGGAAGGACAGCTGGACCTGAAGAATGTGTTCGACAAGCAATACGAGATTGTGGCACGCTATCCGATGCCAGGAAGAAGTTTTCAATTTTCTATTAATTATAAATTCTAAACAGCAAAAAGAATGAAAAAGCAATTATTGAGTTTGGCAGTAATGATGATGGGCGCAACCCTCTTTACTGCGTGTAACGACAGTGACAGTACACCAACCATTGTACCTGTATTTACCAGCGACGGCGCATACGTCATCTGTGGTGGTAACGAGTGGGCCAGCATTAACAGTAGCGTGACCTACATCGACTATAACGCGTCGTCAGCTGCACAGAGCCAGTTTGTAGCCAAGAACGGACGCAGCTTGGGTATGACAGCCAACGACGCGCTGATCTATGGCACGAAGATGTACATCGTGGTCAGCGGCGAGAACACCATTGAGGTGGTTGACGCCAAGACGCTGAAAAGCATCCGACAGATTAAGACCACTGACCTGATGGGTGCCGAGAAGGGTAACATGCCCCGTCATCTGGCGATAGAAGGCGGAGTGGTATATGTGTCTACCTACGGTTCCTCTTCATCGGATTGGGCGACGTACACCACATCGGGCAACGGCTACGTGGCAGCCATTGACACAACGTCCTACTCGCTGTTGAACACGTATACTGCCGGTAGCTATCCCGAAGGACTCGATGTGTATAATAGCATCCTCTACGTGGCCAACTCTGACTACAGCATGTGTAGCAAGGCTTCAATCTCGGTCATTAACCTGACAACAGGAACCAGCGAGGAGTTTACGGACAGCAAGATAGTGAATCCTACGAATGTAGCCGTTGCCGGCAATGGCATCTATGTGCAGGATATGGGTAACTACAACGACGTTATGGGCGGCATTCGAAGAATATCAGGCACTACGGTCACCACCTTGTTCGACGCGACACATTGCAGCTTCATAGGAAGCAACATCTATGCCTGCAACTCCATCTACGGAACCATTCCTACAGAATTCTACGTTTACAGCATTTTAACCGGTGTCAAGGAGTCCTTCACTACTGGTCTTGACAGGTTCTTCAGCCCCAACGTCATAACGGCTGACCCCATCACAGGCAGAATATATATTGCCTCGTACAACGAGAATGCCGACAACCCCGGCTATGCTAACTACAGCACCAATGGCTACGTGGCAGAATACTCACAAGACGGAAAGCTGCTGAAGACCTATGACTGTGGCGTGGGACCTAACGCCATTGTCTTCAACACGGGTCTGAAGTATGTTGAACAGAAATAATGAATCGACTGGTTTACAATTTCTTATGCGTCTCGATAGCTGTATTGCTATCCTCCTGTGGTGGGCGACAGATTCACCAACAGGAGGACGGCGATACGCTGTCGTTGAAATACTCTACGCTACTGACCATCGTCCAGCATGACGGCTACAAAGAGGTTAACATCCGTAACCCTTGGAAAGAGGGGATGACGCTACATACCTATCTGTTAGTGCCGCGAGGACATGAGCTGCCCAAGGGACTTCCCCACGGCTCCATAATCCGAACACCCATAGAGCGTGCTGCCGTCTTCACGACGGTTCACTGCTCGCTGCTTGACAATTTAGGGCACAGTGACCAGATAGTGGCTGTGGCTGACCTGAAATACATCAAGGTGCCTGCCGTTCATAATCGGGTGAAGGCTGGCCAGGCGGTCGACTGTGGCAACGGCATGAACCCCGTGGTGGAGAAGATTATGGACACGAAGCCGGAGGTCATTATGCTGTCGCCGTTCGAGAACTCAGGCGGCTACGGTAAGCTGGAGGACATCAACATTCCGTTGGTGGAGTGTGCCGAGTATATGGAAAACTCGCCCCTGGCACGGGCCGAATGGATGAAGTTCTACGGCATGCTGTTTGGCGCTGAGGAGAAGACGGACAGCCTTTTCAATGTCGTAGACAAGAACTACCAGAGGCTTAAGCAACAGGCAGCCAAGGCTGGTGCAGGGCGCTCGGTGCTGATTGACAAGATGGTAGGCTCGGTATGGTATGTACCTGGCGGCAAGAGCACCATAGGACAGATGGTGCAGGACGGCGGGGCCCGCTATTACTGGGCTAAAGACGAGCATTCGGGGTCTTTGTCATTACCTTTTGAGACTGTGCTGGAACAGGCTGGTGAGGCTGATGTGTGGATGTTTCGCTACTCGAGCGACCATCCCTACTGCTATCAGGAGCTGCTGAGTGAACATCATGGGTACAACCAGTTGAAAGCGTACAGGGACAGGGAGGTCTATGGGTGCAACGTGGAGCAGTCGCTGTTCTATGAGGAGACGCCTTTCCGTCCTGACTTGTTGCTGAGTGAGTTCATTCAGATTATTCATCCAGAGACAACAAACCTGCCTCCTTTACGTTATTATAAGCGACTGGATGAATAAGGGAACGATATATTGCCTGTTGCTGGCGCTGCTGATAGTGGCGTTGTTCGTGCTGAATATTCTGGTAGGGTCGGTGTCGATACCTGCCAAGGACGTGTTCAGCATTCTTACAGGCAATGGGGAGGAACTCAAGCCTTCCTGGCAATATATTATTCTTCAGTCTCGACTGCCTCAGGCCATTACGGCGACGCTGGCAGGCGGGTCGCTGGCTGTGAGCGGACTGATGTTGCAGACGGCATTCCGCAATCCGCTGGCAGGCCCCAGCATCTTCGGCATCAACAGTGGGGCAGGTCTGGGCGTAGCTCTGGTGATGTTGTTCTTAGGAGGCAGCATCTCGGCAGGCTCTGTCTCGCTGTCTGGATTTGTGGCCGTACTGATAGCGGCTTTTATAGGGGCCATGACGGTAATGGCCATCATCTTCTTTTTCTCCACGGTAGTCCGCAACAACGTCATGCTGCTCATCATTGGCATCATGATAGGCTATCTGTCAAACTCGGCCATCTCGCTGCTTAACTTCTTTGCTACCGACGAGGGTGTGCGCTCCTATATGGTATGGGGCATGGGGTCGTTCAGCGGCGTGTCTACCAAGATGATGCCGACCTTTGCCTGCATCACCCTGTTGGCATTGGCTGGTTCCCTGTTGTTGGTGAAACCGCTCAACGCCCTGATGCTGGGAGACCGTTATGCAGAGAATCTGGGTATCAATATTGTAAGGGTACGCAACTGGCTGCTTATTGTGACAGGCTTGCTGACAGCGATTGTCACGGCCTTCTGCGGACCTGTCGCCTTCATAGGATTAGCAGTTCCCCATATTGGCCGTCTGCTATTCCATACCGACAACCACCGTCTGCTCATGCCTGCCACCATCCTGCTGGGAGCTGTCGTTGCCCTGTTGTGCAACGTCCTTTGCTTCCTGCCTGGTGAGTCGGGAGTGATTCCCCTGAACGCAGTGACACCTGTCATCGGCGCACCGGTCATCATTTATGTAATTGTCTCTGGAACTCGGCGCAGGTGACGGCTGTGGCGATGGCCACATTAAGGCTTTCGGCTGTCTCCGGTCCTTGGTGGTAGTTAGGGATGAACAGCTTGTGGGTAATGAGCTGGCGCACCTCGGTTGAGATGCCGTTCCCCTCGTTGCCCATGACGATGATGCCGTTTGCCGAGAGCGCTTGCCGGTAGATGTTGTCGCCGTCGAGCAGGGTGCCATAGACGGGGCACGAGACATCTCGCAACAGAGCAGGAAGGTCACAATATATAATATGTACGTGAGCAAGGCTCCCCATGGTGGCTTGTACGACTTTGGGATTGTATACGTCGGCCGTATCCTGAGAGCAGTAGATGGTGTCAATGCCAAACCAGTCGGCTATGCGGATGATGGTGCCCACATTGCCGGGATCCTGGACACCGTCTAAGGCCAGGGCAAGGCGGGAAGAGGCCGACGACAGGCCGGCGGTAGGACTGTCGTCGGGAATCTCCATGACAGCCAGCACTTCCTGAGGATGCTGTAGGAAGCTGATGCGTTGCAACTCGTCATCAGTCACCAGCTGGGCACCGGCCTGTTCGCGGGTAGAGAAGATGGAGTGGGGGAGGAAGCCTGCCCTCAGCAAGTCGCCGACAACCTTGGGCCCTTCTGCCACGAAGAGGCCTTCGCGCTTGCGGTTCTTCTTCAGCTCCAGCGAGCGAATAAGCTTGATTTGATTCTTGCTAATCATATTTTTTCCTATTTGGGGACAAAGTTACGAATTATTTTCGTAATTTTGCACGAAAATGCGCAACAAGTTCGCCATAGTCGCTGTTGCCGCCCTGACGCTGACGGCTTGCTCGGAGACGAAATACGTCGCCGATGGCGAGTATTTGCTGGATCGTGCTCAGGTGAAGAGCGACGTCAAGGCGAGTGATATCAATACGGCTGAGCTGAAGCAGTTTGTACGTCAGCGCGGCAATGCACGCTGGTTCTCTGCGCTGAAGATTCCCCTCTACACCTACAACCTGTCGGGGCGCGACACCTCCAAGTGGATAAACCGCACGCTGCGCTCCATAGGAGAGCCGCCCGTCATCTATGACTCGGTACAGACCTACCTGTCGATGAAGAGCATCCAGCAACAGCTGATGAACAAGGGATACCTGCGTGCCGGCGTTGATGTGCTGACGATGAGCAGGAAAAAGAAGCTGCGCACCGTCTACGAGCTGCATCCCGGCCCGGCATACCATATGCGGAATGTGGGCTACGACATTCAGGATACGGCCATTGCCCGCCTGTTAGGCATGGACAGCATAGTGAACAGGGGACTGGAAAAAGGTATGATGTTCAACGTGGAGAACTTGGACAACGAGCGCAAGCGCATCACCTCGCTGCTGACCAACCAGGGCTACTTCCGTTTCAACAAGGACTTCATCAGTTACAGGGCCGACTCGGTAGAGGGGACGACGGACATAGACCTGACGCTGGTGCTGCACCGGTTTCGCAGCAGCCAGGTTGCCGATGCCCCCCACAGACAGTACACCATCAACAGAATCCGCTATCTGAGTGGTAATGCTGACGACTCGGTGATACACCTGCGCCCCAAGGTGCTGCAGAACAACACGTACCTGCAGGAGGGAAAGCTCTACGCGTCCAGCGACCTGCAGTCTACCTACAACCACTTCGGACGCCTGGGGGCAGTGCGCTACACCAACATCAGCCTGCGAGAGCATCCTGACTCGGCACTGATAGACTGCGACATTGCCATCAGCACCAACAAGCCGTCGACGATATCGTTCCAGCCTGAGGGTACCAATACAGCAGGCGACCTGGGTGCAGCGGCCTCGCTGACATACGTGAACCGTAACCTGTTCCATGGTTCCGAGGCGCTGAGCATTGAGCTGCGCGGGGCCTTCGAGGCCATCAAGGGACTGGAGGGCTACTCCAACTCGAACTTCCTGGAATACAGTCTGCAGACCAAGCTACAGTTCCCACGCTTCATTGCACCGTTCCTGCCGGAGTCGTTCCATAGGAGTGCCAATGCCACCAGTGAGGTGTCGTTGCTCTATGACCTGCAGAACCGTCCGGAGTTCCTGCGACGCGTGTTCTCCGTAGGATGGCGGTACAAGTGGGACTTCCCCTACAGGAGGGACCGCTACCAGTTAGACCTGCTGGATTTGAACTTCATCACCATGCCCTGGATTAGCGAAAAGTTCAGGAAAGAGTATATGGAAGACATTGCCAACCGCAATGCCCTGTTGCTCTTCAACTATCAGGACCTCTTCATTATGCGCACCGGTTTCCGCTATGCCTACAATAACGGAACGTACGCCATCAAGACCAATATCGAGACTGGCGGCAATCTGCTCAGCCTGATGGCCAACACCTTCGGCTTCCATAAGAACGAGGACGATGAATACACCTTCCTGAACGTGGCGTTTGCCCAGTACGTGAAGGGCGACTTCGACTACTCCCGCTACTTCCAGCTTGACTACCGCAACCAGATCGTCTTCCACATCGGGTTCGGCATAGCCTATCCCTATGGCAACAGCGACGTGCTGCCTTTTGAGAAGATGTACTTCTCCGGCGGTGCCAACAGCGTCCGTGGATGGAGCGTCAGAAGTCTGGGACCGGGAAACTACGACAATGAGGATGGGGGATACAACTACCTGATGCATACGGGCGACATGAAGCTCGACGTCAACCTGGAGTACCGCGCCCACCTGTTCTGGAAACTGGGAGGAGCCTTGTTTGTTGACGCAGGCAATATCTGGAATCTGCGCGACTATGAGAACCAGCCCGGGGGACAATTCCGGCTGTCAGACTTCTGGAAGCAGATAGCCGTCAGCTATGGCCTTGGCATCCGCTTTAACTTTGACTACTTTATTCTCCGTTTCGATATGGGTATGAAGGCTGTCAACCCTGTCTACAAAACAGAAAAGGAACACTTCCCCATCATCCATCCAAAGCTTAGTCGCGACTTTGCTTTTCACTTCGCGGTAGGCCTTCCATTCTAACCTTCCAGCTTCCGTCGCGCTTGACGACAGTGACGAGGAACTCACCTTTTTCAGCCTGACGGGCCTCCTGGCCTGGGACGGTAGGCAGCAAAGGGTTCCACACCTTCAGTTTGATGACACGCAGCGTATCGTTGGCAACAGGATAGTAGTCGTCACCCTCCACTTTGGCATTTCTTTCGCGCAACAGCTCAAGTCCGTCCTCTGTGGTGTTGGAGGCTGCAAAGCGCAACCACTTCCCGCTCTCGGGGGTGGCATATTCCGCAGCCTCGTGGAAGTCGCAGTTAAAGTAGGCGTCGGCCCACGCCACAGCAGCATCACGGGCAGCCTCGTCGCCATTGAACCCCAAGTCACAGCCGGCAAGTAGCAGGGCAGCCATAAAGACTTTCAGATGTTTCATAGTGCAAAAATACAAATAATATTTAATTTTTCACGCTTAATCTTTATTTTATTTGTACCTTTGCACGAAATTTGAACTTACAATGCTAAAATTCATATCTTTCGGTAGTGGAAGCAGCGGAAACTGCTATCTGTTGGAAACGCCAACGGACGCCCTGCTCATCGATATAGGCGTAGGCATACGGGGACTGAAGAAAGACTTCCGCGAGTACGGCATCAGTCTTTCGCAAGTCCGTCATGTGCTGATTACCCACGACCATGCCGACCACATAAAATCCGTAGGCTCCTTCAGCCACGACTACAACATACCCGTCTATGCCACCCGCAAGGTGCATGTAGGCATCAACCGCAACTATTGTGTCACCCAGAAGATTGCCCCTGAGATGGCAAAGGTGCTGGAGAAGGACCAGCCGGTACAGATAGGCGAGTTTCTGGTGACGCCCTTTGCCGTGCCTCACGACAGCAGCGACAATGTGGGTTACTTCATCGAGGCCGGGGGCACCAACTTCTGTATCATTACCGACGCAGGCGAGGTGACCGACCAGATGAAAGGCTATATACAGCAGGCGCGCCACTTGGTGATAGAAGCCAACCACGATGAAGAGATGGTGATGAGCGGACCGTATCCCAAGTTCCTCAAGGAACGCATTCTCTCTGGTACGGGCCACCTTTCAAACCGTGCCTGTGCCCAGGCCTTGGCAGACAACATGTCTGACTTCCTGCAGCACATCTGGCTGTGCCACCTCAGCGAGGAGAATAACCATCCCGAGCTGGCCCGCAAGACGGTAGAAACGCTGTTGCGCAGCTATGGAGTGATTCCCGGAGCCGATGTCCAGCTGGAGGTCTTGAAGCGTAACTCGCCCACAGGACCATACGAACTGGAATAAGGTCTTGAAATATGAAATAAAGGCGGGTGAAGCAAGAACGCTTCACTCGCCTTATTTGTCCCGACTGTACGGGAGGTCAGCCGATATAGTTCAGAATTAGGTCTACCACCTGGTCTTCCGTCTTTCCGGCCATGTCGATGACCAGCTCGTAGTTGCGAGTGTCGTAGCGCGATGTGCCGGTGTACTTCTGCACATAGTTCTCGCGCATCTCGTCCACCTTCTTAATGGTCTTCTCGGCTTCCTCACGGGTTATGTCCTGCTTGCGGAGAATGCGCTGTATACGCTGCTCCAAGGGTGCCTTGATAAGGATGTTCAGGTGGTTGGGATGTTTTTTCAGGACGTGAAAGGCCGTGCGACCTGCAATGACACAGGAGCGGGTCTCGGCAATACCCATCAGAATTTCCTTCTCGGCCTTCCAAATCTCCTCGGTAGTGAGCAGCTCCGGCTCGTCGTCCAGCTTGGACTGGTAGTAGAAGCGCGAACTATTTAGGGCATCGCCGATGCCTATTGCACGTTCGAAGTCTGCCCACCAGCCATGCTTGCGACCTTTCAGGCTTTCTATTTCGTCAACGGTGAGGCGATACTTCTTTTCCAGTGCCCTGATCAAAGCCTTGTCGTAGAAAGGTACTCCTAACTTGGCTGCAAGCTTCTCACCGACGGTACGGCCACCAGAACCCAACTCCCGGTTGATGGCAATGATGAATTTCTCGTTCTTGTTCATATCTGACAATGTTTAGTAAAAAATCATGGAAAGAATATATGCCACAATGGTAGAGGTGAAGACACAGATGAGTCCGGGCATCATGAAGGAGTGGTTCAGCAGGTACTTGCCAATAACGGTGGTGCCGGAACGGTCGAAGTTGACAGTGGCAATATCAGAAGGATAATTGGGAATGAAGAAGTATCCGTAGACACTGGGTAGCACGCCCAGCAGCACGGGTCCGGCAATGCCCAGCGAGTAGGCGAGGGGCAGCATGGCCACCACGACAGCTCCCTGCGAGTTGATGAGTACGGAAACCAGAAAGAACACCAGGGCGATAGACCAGGGATACTGCTTGACAATATCAGCCAGCATAACCTGCATCTCGCTCAGATAGTTGGAGAAATAGGTGTCTGCCAGCCAGGCGATGCCGTAGATAGCCACAACGGCCACCATGCCGGACTGCCACACGGGACCGGCCACGGCTTTCTTGGGAGAGGCCTTGCAGAAGATAATCATCAGGGCGGCAGCGGTAATCATGACAATCTGGATGACCAGGTTCATGGCCAGTGGTTTCTGGAAAGTCTCCGTCATACCGTCGACATGTATCTTGGCCTTTACCAGCTGGTCGGCGGTAACCGACAAGGCTGGTGTGATGTTCAGCGGCTCGGCACCCTTGATGGCACGCATGGTGTCGTAAGTGGGCAGGGCATTCTGGAAGATGGCAAAGAAGACAATGACCACCAGTGCGCCGAGGAATATGAAGACGGCACGCTTGGCCTCGGTAGGAATCTCCTTGTCGAGCGTCGTGGCAGAGCTGCCGTAGATGTATTCATACTGTGCAGGGTCCTTAATTCTGGCCTGGAACTTGGGGTCCTTGTCCAGGTCAAGACCACGGTGGTAAGACGCTGCGGCGGCAGCCATCAGACCACAGACACAGGCAGGGATGGAAACCATCAGCACGCCGGGAATAGTGACGTCGAAGCCATTGGCGTTGGAGATACTTACGAAGGCCACGACAGCAGCAGCGATGGGCGAGCAGGTGATGCCCACCTGAGAGGCAATAGAGGCCACACCGCAAGGACGCTCGGGACGAATACCCTTCTTCAGGGCAATGTCGCAGATGATGGGCATCAGGGTATAGACCACGTGACCCGTACCTACCAGCACCGTCAGGAAGAAAGTGCAAAGCGGTGCAAGGAAAGTGATACGGTCCGGATGCTTGCGCAACATCTTCTCGGCTATCTGAATCAACCAGTCCATGCCACCCGACGCCTGCATGATACCGGCACAGGTCACGGCTGCGATGATGATGTAGATGACGTCGGTAGGAGGAGAGCCCGGTTTCATGCCGAAGCCGAAGACGAGCAGCGCAAGACCAATACCGGAAATAGCACCGAGGGCCAGGCTGCCATAACGAGAACCAACCCAAAGGGCACCAAGCACTATCATGAGTTGTAGAATCATAATTAAAGACATAAGCTCTTTTTTTTAGTTATTGTAATAATTTTCTTGGATGCAAAGTTAAGAAAAAAATCCGAAACAGCAAAGAAAAAAGGGAAAATGTTAGAAAACGGTCTGAAAAAGGCCGTCAATGTGACTTTTTGATTAGCGACGGCCTGCCCCTTCTCAACAGAAGAAAAGCCAGAAAAATCGCCATCGGCTATATATATCGTTTTCTCTTCTAACCCTTTTTCTTGTTTATTCTTTAATAGGGGGGTTGGGGGGAAGCTTTCTTTTTTTCTTTTCCCTTTCTCTCTTTTAAATCAAAATGTGAACAGAAAAAACTGCAACTTTTTCGTGAACGTTTGTCATGGCCATGACAATATGGCGGTCGTACCATCGCAGCGTCCAAAAAGGGAGTGAAGGGCTTGGCGGACGGGGCGGAGACCGTCAGAGGACGGGGCGGTGACTGACAGCAAGCCGGGCGGAACACGTCAGCGGACGGGGCAAAAGCCCCTTCAGGACAGCGTTCCCTGACTTTTGGCCAGAGTGTGGCGTTGCGTTCAATAAAATAATTAAAGTCGGTTCTTCTCTGCATTACCGGCACCAGTGCCTTTGTACTTCGACGGGGTGACATTGAAGCGGTAGCGTAGGGAGAGCTGGATGCAGCGGGAGTCGTTGTCCTCCTCTTTACTGATTATCAGGCGGTTGCTGTAGAGCGTGAAGCGGTTGATGCCGCCGTTGAAGAGGTCGTTGCCAGTCAGCTTGACATTCAGACGACGCTTGAAGAAGTCCTTGCTGACGCTGAGCGTGAGTACCGCTTGGGTGCACTCGAACCATGCGTTCTGCTGATAGCCGTGGGTGTGCATCATGAAGTCGGCTTGCAGCAGCCAGTCGTGCGGCAGCGCCACGATGTTGCCTAATTGCAGGGCCAGCATCGGGTGGTTGAAACGCTTCTCTGCGTCAAGGAATGTTGACTTGAACCACGGTTTCATCAGCGTGACGTTGTACTGCGGCGTCCAAGTGGCCTGGCCCAGCCTGACGTCCTTCTGTGCACCCAGCGTAATGGTGAGCCAGTCGGCATGGTCGTAGTTCTTATGCGACACGAGGTTTACCTTTGAGTCTTCTTCCAGACTCTCTGCCGAATACAGGATGGGGTCGACGCAATGGGTAAAGTTGGTAGTCAGGAAGAGCCATTTCCACATCACGCTCATGTTTAGGTTGTGGTACTTGACAGGCTTCAGATAGGGGTTGCCCGTCTGTCGGTTCAGGCGGTTCTCATAGATGACATCGCTGCTCAGCTGCCAGTACGACGGGCGTGTCGTGCGTTTGGCGTAACTGAGGGAGAGACTCATCCCCTGACCAGGCCCCCCTCTGTCTCCCCCATGAAAGGGGGAGGGGAGTCGGATGGATATGGCAGCCGACGGGAAGAGGTCGTTGTAGGTGCGGCACTGGTCTTCTCGGCGAACGCCGCTCACGAAGTATTCAGATTCCACATGCTCGTAGCGCAGTCCTGCCGACAGCTGGAAGCGTCCTAAACGTTGGCGTAGTTCCACGAAGGGCGCTATGTTGCTTTCGTGCTGCTCATTGTCGCTGTTGGCAATGTATCCCTCCTGATTGTCAAATCTGCTGCGCCAGCGCGTGTTGGTGTATTCCTCGCCGACTTCTATCTGACCTGGCCCACCCCCGTCCCCTCCCCAAGAGAGGGGGAGAGTGACGAAAAGTTTCTCGGCAAACATCTTGCTGCGCGTCAGGCTCCCGGTGTTCACGTCGCGGTCTTCGTACTCAGCGCTCAATTCCTGCTGCTGATTGCGACTCTGCTGCTTACGAGAGGTATAATCAGCGTTAAAGTCGATGCTGAGTTGGCCCACCTTTCCCGTGTAATAAAAATTGACCTGATGGCTGGGGGTGTTCTTGTCACGCCGGACGCTGCTGTTTTGCAGGTGGTCATAGAAGCCCCCACCAACCTCCCCCCGAAGGGGGAGGCTATTCCCGCCAAACGCCCCCGACGTGGGAACGATTTGCAGGACATCGTCATTCTCCCTATGGGTCTTCACGTAATCGTAGCTATTCTGGTAGAATCCACCGAAGGAGTGGTTGTCGCCCGCTTGGTAGTTGAAGCCGAAGCGTCCTTCAAGGAAAGGATTACGCCGAACAGCCTGCTCATGGTTAGTGATAGTCCATAGCGTATCGGCATAGACCATCTGTTCAAACCTGTTGGAAAAGCCGAGCGTGTTTGACCCCCGAGGGCAAGCGATGTTGACCCTCACGGGCAAAATATGAATGACCCTCTGCGGCAAAATAAAATTGACCCCTGAATGCGATTGCTATTCAGGGGCTTTTTTGTAGTTTTGTGT
>JAFPWS010000062.1 GCA_017412705.1 Prevotella sp. | reverse complement strand
TAACACAAAACTACAAAAAAGCCCCTGAATAGCAATCGCATTCAGGGGTCAATTTTATTTTGCCGCAGAGGGTCATTCATATTTTGCCCGTGAGGGTCAACATCGCTTGCCCTCGGGGGGCAAACACGCTCGGCTTTTCCAAGGGCTTCAGATTCTTGCCTTGCAAGCGTCCTTTGGCCGAGCGGTTTGCTATCATAGGCCACAAAGGTACAAAAAGTTTTCCGTGTTCGCAAATTTATGAACGATTATTTGCGAGTTTTTAAGAAAATCACAATGCTGCTTTCTTTTTATCAATGTCTAATAGGTGAGTCCAAACTGCCAAAGCGGAATGATGTTGCCGTAGCCTGTCTCTATGTCGTCTTTCACGACATAGCCTTGCTCGGCACTTTGTATCTGCTTCTGCTTTTTCTTCTTGCCACCCACCTCAAAAGTATATTCCTCTGCAATGAGGAAGTCAGAGACGGGCGAGGAGGTAATATCGTGGGCCACCCTCATCTGATTGAAGAAGAAGGTTTCGCGAATCGTTCCAATCTCAGTATTCTCTCTTCCCAATACATATATTAATGTAGGATTGTCGAGATAAACTTTATCCACTTTGCCAAGACCCTGTATGCCGCCAGTACTGTCACGAAGTTGACCGATGAGTCCGGCTTTCTCTAACCATGCACATAGGTCGGCAATGTTGTTGCGCGAGACCTCCAACTGCCCGCCAATCTGTGTGAAGTTGGGTTTGAAAGGTGCCGCCTCGGCGATGATAGCCAGCAGGCGCTTTAGTTTTCTGACGGTGGCGGGTGTCAGGTCGGCATATTGTGCAACATCCACTTCGAGGGTGGTGTTGACCACCTGCATGATGTAACGCTCGAAGTTGTCGTCCCTGAAAGGATAATACCCTCGCTTCAAGTAGTCGGCAAAATGCTGGATGGGCAGGAACCCCTTCGGTAGTACCACCTGTTGGGCGAGAATCTGCTGGAGGGTGTAGGTGGGCAACTCTATCTTGTGGAACAACGCAAGATATTCACGATACGAGAGACCTTGCATCTCGAAAGTCAAAACGCGTCGGCTCAAGTCGGCTACACCCTTGGATATATCAAGGACGGAGGAACCTGTAAAGAACACGTGTAGTTCTGAGTGATAGTCATAAATAAGTTTCAGTTCGCGTGACCAGCCTTTATACTTGTGAATCTCGTCAATGAAGAGATGCTTGCCGCCAATGCGTGCAAAGGCATCAGCGAGGTCAATCAGCGTGTGGGACGAAAAATACAAATCCTCAGCCACCACATAGAGGGTCTCTTTCCGTGGCAGGTTCTCCTTGATGTATTGCAGCACCATCGTGGTCTTGCCGACTCCACGAGGCCCCAGCAGTCCTACGACCCGTGCCTGCCAGTCAATGCGGTCGTACATATAGCGATGAAACTTGGATGTGGTCTCTCGCAGCAGTTTGTCGAATGTGGCTTGTAATCTTTCCATATAGACTAAATAACGTTATTTTGGTGCAAAGATACGAAAAATATCTGAAATAGCAATGAAATAAGTGCGAAAAGTTGCGAAATATGCACTAATATAAGTGCAAAATGCGCCATAAAATCGTTTTTGTGGAGTGGAAATATGAGCGTATCCTCTTGTCGCCGAGCGCGGAAAAACTCAAATAAATTTGGCTTTTCGCTCACTTATTCGTACCTTTGCAGCATGAATGATTTCCTGTACATCAACCACGCCAACGACTACGCCCTGGATGTAGGGGCGGAGGTCTTCCATCCGATGGTGAGCGTCGTACACTTCGACGAGTTGGGCGAGATTCGCCACTCGCTGAACAAGATGGGCGTGTATTCCATCTTCGTGCAGGACAACTTTCCCGTCGGCTCTTCCTACGGCATGGGCGGCTACGACACCACGAAGGGGTCGCTGACGGCGGCGGCTCCAGGACAGGTCATCGGTAAGGCCGACGACGGCCACCGCGAGGTGTATCACGGCTGGGCGTTGTTGTTCGATGCGGAGTTCATGCGCGGCACCGCGTTCGAGGAGCGGCTCACGGACTACCACTTCTTTTCTTATAATGTGAACGAGGCACTGCACACCACCGACGGCGAGAAGCAGTTGCTGTGGCGGCTGATGGAGATGATTCGCCGCTTCATCAGCCATCGCGGACAGACACCCATGACCGACCGCATCGTGCAGGACTACATCGTGCTCGTCTGCGACTACTGCCTGCTGTTCTACCAACGTCAGTTCCAGACGCAGGCAGAGAAGCAGGACGACCTGCTGAGCCGATTCCAACGGGTGCTGACGGACTACTACGAGCGCGGCCTGCAGCACCAGCACGGGCTGCCCAACGTGAAATACTGTGCCTCGGAACTCTGCCTCTCGCCCAGTTATTTCGGTGACGTGGTGCGCAGTGTCACGGGCGACAGTCCCACGCAGGTCATCCAGCACTTCCTGATAGACCGCGCCAAGAGCATGATGGTCAGCGGCCTGACGGTGACGCAGGTGGCCGATGCCCTGGGCTTCGAATATCCGCAACACTTCACCCGTTTCTTCAAGAAGCACTTCGGTCTCACGCCCAGCGAGTACCGCCAGAGCCTACAGCCGAAGTAAAACATTCGCGTATTGTGGCCGGCCATGTTCTTGACTGTCAGAAACCTTTTCTCTGCTACGGAGCAAAACGTCGTCAGGCACGGGGAAAGGGTCTTCAGGTGCGTTGTAAAAAGTAGGGAGCTGCCGAGTAGAGTTTTTCGGAAGGGTGTATGAAAAAACCACTAACTCGATACGAATTAGTGGTTTCCTTTTTATAGGTTTGTCGAGGTGACAGGACTCGAACCTGCGACAGCCTGGTCCCAAACCAGGAACGCTACCAACTGCGCTACACCTCGAAAGCGGGTGCAAAGGTACGCATTTTCTGCAACCCCTGCAAATTTTTCCGCATTTTTATTTTATGATTCCCTGTTCGACGAAAATTTTCTTGAGTGCCTTGACGGAACGCTCTACCTGCTCTTCGGTATGGGTAGCCATGAGAGCATAGCGCACCAGCGTGTCCTGAGGAGCACATGCGGGAGGAATGACGGGATTGATGAACACGCCTGCCTTGAAGGCCAGTGCAGTAATCAGGAACGTCTTTTCCACGTCGCGGACATAGAGTGGAATGATGGGGCTCTCGGTGTCGCCAATCTCGAAACCTTCCTCGCTGAAACGCTTCAGAGCATACTTCGTGACCTTCCACAGGGCCTCAATACGCTCGGGCTCTTTCTGCAGGATGTGCAGGGCCTCCATAGCAGCAGCTGTGGCTGCGGGGGTGTTGGAAGCTGAGAAGATGTAGGTCCGGCAGGTATGCCGCAGGAAGTTGATGGTGTCTGAGTCTGAGGCGATGAATCCACCGATGGATGCCAGCGACTTGGAGAAGGTACCCATGATGAGGTCTACCTCGTCGGTGAGTCCGAAGTGGTCACACACGCCACGTCCATGATCACCGAAGACACCAATGCCATGGGCCTCGTCGACCATGATAGAGCAGTTGTACTTGTGCTTCAGCTCTACAATCTGCGGCAACTTACACAGATCGCCCTCCATGGAGAACACACCGTCGACTACGATGAGTTTGATGGCCTCGTAGGGCAGCTTCTGCAGCACGCGCTCAAGGTCGTCCATATCGTTGTGCTTGTAGTGCAGCTGACGGGCAAACGACAAACGACGACCGTCCACAATAGAAGCATGGTCGCGGTCGTCGCAGATAATATAGTCGTCTTTGCCTACTACCATGGCTAAAACGCCCTGGTTGACAGAAAAACCTGTCGAGAAGCACAGACAATCGTCTTTGTGGATAAACTCCGAAATTTCTTTCTCCAACTGCACGTGAATGTCGAGCGTACCGTTCAGGAAACGGCTGCCGGCACAACCGGAGCCATACTTGTCGAGTGCAGCCTTTGCCGCATCAATGATACGCTGGTCGCCCGTGAGGCCTGTATAGGCGTTAGAGCCGAACATCAACACTTTGTGACCACCCATTTCAACTTCTGTTCCCTGCTTGCCCTCAATAGCGCGGAAATAGGGATAGACGTCAGCCTCCATGTACTTCTGTGGCTCACGGTAATGTTTGTATCTTTCTTGTAGTTGTCCCATAATAAAATAGGTGTAGCCATGGCTACATTATGTTTCAGGCTGCAAAGTTACACAATTTTTATTAATTCGTGCAAGAAAAAGCAAAATATTTTGTATTTTTGCAGCGACAATGAGAAGTATTCGACATATCACATTCATTGTGAACCCCATATCGGGCACTCACAGCAAGGAAGAAATTCCGAAGTTGATTGATGAGTTGCTGGACCATACACGCTTCGAGCACGAGGTGTGCATGACAGAATATCGCGGCCATGCCACGGAGTTAGCCAAGGCATGTGCAGAGAAAGGTGACGACATTGTGGTGGCTGTCGGCGGCGACGGTACCGTCAATGAGGTAGCCCGTTCGCTGGTGCATACCGACACGGCCCTGGGCATCATACCCTGTGGCTCGGGAAACGGCCTGGCACGCCACCTGTGCATTCCCATGGACCTAAGGAAGTCCATCAACATCATCAACCAATGCCAGATAGAAGCTTTCGACTATGGCGTCATCAACGACCTACCCTTCTTCTGCACCTGCGGCATGGGCTTCGACGCCTTTATATCGCTGAAGTTTGCAGAGGCAGGCAAGCGCGGGCCTATCACCTATGTAGAGAACGTGCTGAAAGAGGGACTGAAGTACAAGCCCGAGACCTACGAGATAGTGGACGACAACGGCAGCACACGCTATAAGGCGTTCCTCATAGCCTGTGCCAACGCCTCGCAGTACGGCAACAACGCCTATATCGCCCCTGGGGCAACCATGAAGGACGGTGAGATGGACGTCATCATCATGGAGCCTTTCGATGTGCTGGACGCACCCCAGATAGCAGCAGACCTGTTCATGAAGACGTTGGGGAACAATTCAAAAATAAAGACGTTCCGCACGCGCCACCTGACCATCCATCGCAACGAGCCTGGTGCCATACACTACGACGGCGACCCCATCATGACTGGCACCGACATTGACGTCCGCATAGAGCATCTGGGCATCAGCATCTTGGTGAACCCCGACATTCAGGAGGACAAGGCGCAACCCAACCAAGTGTTGAATGCCTTCAGCGACTTCTTCAATAATATAAATAATGTACGCGAGGACATCGGCAGGGATATCGGAAAGGGTAGTCGCCGCATACAGGCTATCAACAAGGTGCTGCTACGCAAGTTGCGCCCGTAGGGCACAACAACACAGCAAGTCACTCTGAGCTATGAGCATCCAACTATGTATTGTCACGCTGATTCTGGCCGGGGCCATTGGCTATGCCGGATGGCGCATCTACCAGACCTTGCAACCCGATGGAGACCCTTGTCGAGGGTGTGAACTGAAAAAAAACTGCAAAAAATTTGGCCATTCAAAAGATTATTCGTAAATTTGCACCCGCTAAAGACAAAGCGACACGCAAAGGGCTGATGCAAACATCGCTCACCGTTCGCGAAAACGGTGCCTTGGATGAGTGGCTTAGTCAACGGTCTGCAAAACCGTCTACGGCGGTTCGAATCCGCCAGGCACCTCCAAAGAAAAAGAAGAGAGCCTCTTGTGAGACTCTCTTCTTTGATTTTATACTTTCAGAGGTTGCTTAGTCCAATCCGAAAAGAACGCGCAAGCCACCGTCTACCCCCGAGAATCCCATGAAGGCCAGCGAGAGCAGACCTGCCGAGAGCATGACGATAGCCATGCCACGCATGCCCTTGGGGATGTTGACGAGCTCAAGCTGTTCGCGCATGCCGGCAAAGACGGTCAGGGCCAGTCCGAAGCCGATAGCAGTCGAGAAGGCATAGACCACGCTCTGCAGCAGGTTGAAGTCCTTCTGGATGACAAGGATAGCCACACCCAGTACAGCACAGTTGGTGGTAATCAAAGGCAGGAAGATACCCAAGGCCTGATAGAGCGACGGAGAGACCTTCTTCAGAATAATCTCGACCATCTGCACCAGAGCGGCAATGACAAGGATGAAGGCGATGGTCTGCAGATACTGAAGACCAAAGGCATCGAGCACAAACTTCTGCACCAGATAGGTCACGATGGTGGCCAGGGTAAGCACAAAAGCTACTGCTGCCGACATACCCAGCGAGGTGTCGACCTTCTTCGACACGCCCAGGAAGGGACAGATGCCGAGGAATTGCGACAGGATGATATTGTTGACGAATATCGCGCTAATGAAAATCAATATGTATTCCATAAGTTAACCTCTTATTTTATTAACAATAGCAATGAGGAATCCCAGCATGATGAAAGCACCCGGAGGGAGTACAAAGAGCAGGATATTGTAAGTCTCAGGCAGCAGGGTAAAGCCGAAGACAGAGCCGGAACCCAGCACCTCGCGGCAGATGCCCAGCAGGGTCAGACCAATGGTGAAGCCCAGTCCGATACCTATACCGTCGAACAGAGAAGCCACCGGCGAGTTCTTTGCCGCGAAAGCCTCAGCACGGCCAAGGATGATACAGTTCACCACAATCAGCGGGATGAATAGTCCCAGAGCTGCATCAATGTCGGGCAGGAAAGCCTTAATGACCAGCTGCAGGATGGTAACAAAGGCGGCTATCACCACGATGAACACTGGGATGCGTACCTTATCGGGCGTGACAGACTTCAGACAGGAAATCACAAAGTTGGTGCAGATGAGGACTGCCATGGTGGCCAGACCCATCGACATACCGTTCATGGCAGAGGTGGTAGTGGCCAGCGTGGGACACATACCGAGCATCAAGACGAACGTTGGGTTCTCCTTGACGATACCATTTTTGATAATATCTACGTAATTCATAGTTTAATCCTCCTCTTTTTCGACATCAGCGTCATCATTATCTTCTTTCTCTTGCTTCACGGCCTTGGAGGCTACGTCAGACGGGGTAGCCTTGTAGGCCTTGTAAGCATTGTTTACTGCAAGCAGGAAGGCACGGCTGGTGATGGTCGATGCCGTAATAGCGTCTACCTGTCCACCATCCTTCGATACAACCAAGGGCTCTGAGGGGTCTTTTCCAATGATGTCGCCCTTCTCGCCCTTCTGGAACCACTTGTCGGCCTTGGCCCCAAGACCTGGCGTCTCAGCATGCTCCAACAGCGTGTAACCCAAAATCTTGCCCTCGGGATCGAAACCTACCAGCACCTTCAGGTCACCACCGAAACCACCGGTGGTAGACTCGACAGCAGCACCCAGGTCCTTGCCCTGAGCGTCCTGCACCTGATAGATGGTATATACCAGTTCCTTGCCCTTGGCGTCGTTCTGCTTCACCTCTTCAGTCTTGGCAACCTTGAGGTCCTGCACACACATAACGGTCTTGATACCGTCGGCAAGTGCTTTCTCCTTTTGCGCATTGATGGGACCCTCTGTGAGATGGTTGACGTAAGCGAGGATGCCACCCATAATGACTGCTACTCCTGTGAGTACCAGCACCATATTCGTTAAAGATGATTCGAGCTTTTTCATAATCTTACCTTTTTACTCTTTTTACCTTTTTACTTCTTTTCTGGTACTTCACCGAAGCGCTTGGGCTTTACGTACGTATTGATAAGAGGTGTAAAGGCGTTCATGATGAGAATGGCGAACGACATACCCTCTGGATAGGCACCCCAGTTGCGGATGACAACAGTCAGGAAACCGATGGCGACACCATAGATGAGTTGTCCCTTGGCTGTCATGGGCGAGGTGACGTAGTCGGTAGCCATGAAGATGGCACCCAGCATGAGACCACCCGAAAGGATGACAGAGAACGGATCAGCATAGGAAGGGCTGATAGCGTGGCAGATGGCAGCACAGACAAATACCGTACCGATGATGCTGACAGGGATGTGCCAGGTAATAATCTTCTTCCACAGCATATAGGCCAGTCCCAAGAGCAGAGCCAGGGCGCAGACCTCACCCATGGCACCGGCTCCGTCGGGATGGTTACCCAGGAAGAGGTCGAGCGATGAGGGCAGCTTGTCGAGGATAGAAGCATCACCATACTTGATGGCATCCTTCATGATGGCCAGAGGCGTGGCACCTGTCTCAGCGTCGAGATAGCTGGTGAACTGACCGACCTTAGGCCATGTTGTCATCTGTGCGGGGAAGGCCACCAACAGGGCAGCACGACCTACCAGCGCAGGATTGAAGAGGTTATTGCCCAGACCTCCGAAGGTCATCTTACCCACACCTATGGCGAACAAGGCACCAATGATGATGATCCAGATGGGGAGGTTGCTGGGAAGGTTGAAGCCGAGCAGCAGACCTGTCAGCACGGCAGAGCCATCGCAGATGGTCGTACGCTCGTTACGAAGCATAAACTTATTGATGGCCCACTCGAAGAGTACACAGGCCGCAACACTCGTAGCACAGACAATGGCTGAACCAATGCCAAAGAAATAGAACGACACAAGCAGCGCCGGCAGCAGGGCGATGATGACGCCGTACATGTTACGCTCGACGGTGTCGGTTCCGTGTGCATGAGGTGAAAGTGATACAATTAATTTTCCCATAATTTCATTGTTTGAATTTTGATGTTTGAAGGTTGATGTATTCGCTATGCGAAGGTTGAAGTCTACTTCGTACTTCCTACTTGCCCTAGCAACACATCGTACTTCTTACTTCGTAACTCTTAATTTTTTGCAGCTGCTGCACGAGCACGAATGATTCCCATAACAGTAGACTTAGCCTGACGGATGTTGTCGAGCAACGGACGGTGTGCAGGACACGTGAACTGGCACGAGCCACACTCGATACAGCTGACGACTTCCTCCTGCTCGGCACGCTCCCAGTTCTTGACTGATGCCAACTTGGCCAGCAAGTAAGGCTCCAAGCCCATAGGACAAGCGTAGACGCACTTTGCACAGCGAATACAGGGGTTAGGTTCCTTACGGAAGGCCTCTTCACCAGAGATGATGGTCACCGAGTTGGTACCCTTACAGATGGGCACCTCGGTAGAGGTCAGTGCCTTACCCATCATCGGGCCACCGGCGAGCAGCTTATTGTCGCCCTCGGGCATGCCACCACAAGCCTCGATGAGATCCTTCATAGGCGTACCCATACGCACCAGGAAGTTGCCAGGATTCTGCAACTGTTTACCGGTAACGGTAGTATAGCGCTCAAACAGAGGCTTGCGCTTCATGACAGCCTCGTAGACAGCATAGGCTGTACCTACGTTCTGCACGATGGCACCTACGTTGACGGGGATGGCAGGAGGTGCAGGCACCTGACGACGAATAACGGCGTCAACCAGCTGTTTCTCACCACCCTGCGGATAGCGCTGCTTCAAGGGCACTACCTCGACATGATAGGCTGAGCCTGCGAACTTTTTGGCAGCTTTCTCTGTCAGCAACTCAATGGCTGGCATCTTATTGGTCTCGATACCAATGTAACCAGTGGTCACCTTGGCGCCCTTCATTAAGAGCTCCAGGCCAATTAGAATCTCATCGGCATGCTCCATCATCAAACGGAAGTCAGCAGTAATATAGGGCTCACATTCTACGGCATTGATAATGACACACTCGGCCTTGGCTGTAGGTGGAGGACAAAGCTTGATGAATGTGGGGAAGCATGCGCCGCCCATACCAACGACACCTGCTGTCTTGATGCGCTCAACGATTTCCTCTGGAGTGAGCTCGGGATGTGCCTCAACGGTCTCCAACTTGTCAGAGCGGTCGATGCTCTCTTCCCACTCGTCGCCTTCAACATTAATGATAATAACGGGCTTGCGATAGCCTGTGGCGTCAATAGCAGTATCAATCTTAAAGACTGTACCACTGACTGATGAATAGATCGGAGCTGACACAAAACCGCCAGCCTCTGCAATCAACGTGCCCACCTTTACCTTGTCGCCCTTGGCAACAACAGGCTTGGCGGGAGCACCAATGTGCTGGCTGAGGGGGAAGATAGCCTGCTTGGGGAGGGCTGCTACCTTGGTCTCCACATCGTGGGTCAGCTTATTCTCTTCGGGGTGGACACCACCTATACGGAATGTTCTTACGTTCATGCTTGTTCCTCCTTCTTTACTTCAGGTTCAACATTAGCGGGTTTCTCCACAACCTTAGGAGCCTCAGCTTTGGGAGTCTCCTCCTTGGGCTTCGGTGCGGGTGGAGGTGTGGGGAAGCCTACATCGTGAATGGCCTTGGTAGGACATACGGCTACACACTTACGACAGATGCGACACTTGTTGTGGTCGATGTACGAAACGTTGCCCTCGATGGTGATGGCGCCAAACTTACATTCCTTCTCGCACTTGCCACAACCAATACATGCTGCTTTACAAGCCTTCATGGCCACAGGCCCCTTGTCCTTGTTGACACAAGAGACGTACACTCTCCTACCCTTCGGGCCTTTCTTACGAAGCTCGATGATGTGACGCGGACAAGCCTTGACACAGGCACCGCAAGAGGTACACTTCTCCTCGTCGACCTCGGGAAGTCCCGTCTCTGGATTCATGTGGATAGCATCGAACTGACAAGCAGCGACACAATCGCCACAACCCAGACAGCCAAAGCCACAGGCCGTCTCGCCTGCACCGCACGAGTTCATGGCTGCACAGGTGCGCAAGCCACTATACTCAGCAATCTTCGGGCGCAGAGCACAGGTTCCGTTACAACGCACTACAGCAACCATAGGATCACCGTTGGCAATAGCCATACCCAGCAGGTCCGCCACCTTGCCCATCACTTCCTGTCCGCCAACGGGACACATAAGCCCGTCGAGGCTACCAGCATCGGCACCCTTGACAAGAGCGTCAGCCAGTCCAGCACATCCAGCAAATCCGCAACCACCACAGTTGGCACCTGGCAACTGTTCTGTTACCTGACCAATACGTGGGTCCTCATAGACGGCGAATTTCTTGGAGCAGACGTACAGCACCAGGGCCGCTATCAGTCCGATAGCTCCCAGCACTAATACTGCAATTAAGATGAAATTCAT
Source organism: Prevotella sp. (assembly GCA_017412705.1). Lineage (GTDB taxonomy): Bacteria > Bacteroidota > Bacteroidia > Bacteroidales > Bacteroidaceae > Prevotella. The sequence continues at coordinate 10,309 of JAFPWS010000062.1, read as the reverse complement.
AAAATACTTGTTTTGATATTTGTTTTAGTTAATTCATTGTTCTATCACAAAAGCCAACTGGTCACGCATCTTCTCACGAAACAGCCACAGCATACAGTAGTAGGGGGCCAGAGCCCCTATGGCACTCAGGGCAGCAATGCCCTCACTCCCCGTCAGCTGGAGTACGATGAAAAGCACGACGACCAAGATAATGAAGGGCATGCCAAAGCCCCACAGCAGCGCACGTGCAGCTACCTGACCGGAGGTGGTCACCTGCACCTGCTGGCCTACCTGATAGATGGCACTGTCAGCACAACGTACGTCGATAATCTTCTCCTTCGACTCCGCAGCATTACAATAGCCCGCCACCTTACAGGCAGCACATGCGGAGGTCTGGACGATACGGACATGCACGCAGTCGTCTTCAATACTTTCTATAACCCCTGAATGACTTATTTTAGTACTCATTAGTTTGCAATCTCGAGTTTGCAATTGCAAAGGTACGATAAAAATATGAATTATTCATGCAATTATATAAGTTTTTTTGAAAAAAAGTCGTAATCGTTTGCGATTCTCCCATCTTTTTCTTACTTTTGTATCGTCAAAACAGAACATAAGAACGATGAAAGCAACAGAACAGACATTGCAGCAAGTAGAGCGTGCGTTGCGCAAGGTTGCGGAGAAATATCCCCAGACGGAGGAGCCTTCCCTGCTGACAGACATCCATATCCGCGTCACTCAGGAGACGGGTGAGCTGATGGTGTATGACGATGACGACAAGGAGCTGACACGCTGTGTGGTGGAGCAATGGATTGACAACAAGGACGACGGCTTCTACGACAGCGTGGCAAAAATTCTGCACACGGTACTTAACAAGCAGAAGAAACTGATAGAGCAGCTGCCCATCCTAAGGCCCTACTCTTTTGTTCTGGAAAACGACGAACGCGAGCACCTGTCGGAACTGTATCTTGTGGACGACAACATCGTCATCATCGACGAAGAGTTGATGGCAGGACTTGACAAGGACCTCGACGACTTCCTTGCCAAGCTACTGAAAGACTAAACGGGAGTAGGTTACTGTCCGCTAAGGTCCTCGCCACGCATCATGCGCTCTATCTCTTCATCAATATTCGACGAAGACGAAGACTTGCCATGTTCGGGTTCCTCTGGCAAGACCACCAGGTCCTCGTCTTTCCAACTTTCATCTTTTACATCGTTGACATAGTCTTTCTGGGCAGTATCCACAGGAATGCGTACAGACTGCACCTGCTTACTATGATCGTGCTTCACTCGCATTCTGTTGCAGGCACAAAAGGCTAAGAGTGCCATCAACACCAATACCAACTTTTTCATCTTCTATCGTTTTTATCTTAATCTTAACTTGTCACCTACACGAATCCGATAGTCTGGTTCCAGACGATTCATCTTATAGAGGTTTTTGAGGCGTATGCCATACTTCTGTGCAATAGTATACATAGACTCACCGGGAGCCACTTGATGCAGGCGTCCCTTATATTCCTTGGGGGCCTTACGGGCTTTCTTCTCCAGCCAAATGACCTCTCCCTCCGCAAGGACATCATTCTTGTCGCGCTCATTGTAGCGGGCCAGCTTACGGTAGGACACACCCACCTCCTTTGATAGGCTGCGGAAGGTGTCGCCACCATGGGCCAGAATATAGTAGTTCTTGTTGAAGAAATACACATGGCGCATACCGCCACGCTCTATCTGCTGTTGCTGGAACTTGTCAAATCCTTTCGATGTGTCGTAGCAATAGAGCTGGTAGACCTCAATGATGTCTATGAGTTTGGAGGCATAGACGGGGCTGGTTGCATAACCACAAGCTTTCAGTCCCTTGGCCCATCCTTTATAATCGGTAATCTTCAGGTCGAACAGGCGACGATAGCGCCGGCTGGTAGTCAAGAATTCAGAATGGTCGCAATAGCTCTCATAGACGTTGTTGTAGGCCCGGAAGCACTCCTGGCGCTCGTCGTCGTCATGATAGCTTTTTCTTCCTGTCCATCCGTTGCACTTGATGCCGAAATGGTTGTTAGCGTTGAGTGCCAGCTCGCTTTTGCCTGCACCAGACTCCAGCACGCCTTGCGCCAAAGTGATGCTGGCAGGTATCTTATACTTCAGCATCTGACTGATGGCCAAATCTTTATAGGTATCAAAGTAGTCCTGAAAGCGCTGGTTCCACACCACACCTTGTGCCCATGCGGAGAATGGTACGGAAAGCGTTAAAAGAAAGAAAAAAGCGACTCGTCTCATGAATTATCTTTGAATTGATGTTGCAAAAATAGAAAAAAATAATTATATTTGCAACAAAAATCGAAATATTATGAAAGATTTAGCAATTAATACGACTATTCAGGTGGCCCAACTGGACGAGTTGACAGACGCTGAGCAGTCTTTATTGCAGCAAGCCATAGAAGGCACCCGTCGTTCGTACGCCCCATACTCCCGCTTTCATGTAGGTGCAGCAGTCTTGTTGGAGAATGGCATGACGCTCATGGGCTGCAATCAGGAGAACGCTGCTTTCTCTGCTGGCATCTGCGCAGAACGCTCTGCTATCTTTGCCGCTGGTGTGCAATATCCTGACCAGGCAGTCCTGATGCTGGCCATTGCTGCCAGAAATGAGCAGGGTGAACTCTTGAATGAGCCTGTCACACCCTGTGGCTCATGCAGACAAGTCATTATCGAGACGGAGACACGCTTTAAGAAGCCCATACGCATCTTGCTGTATGGACGCAAATATGTCTACGTCATTGACGGCATCAGGCAACTCATGCCCTTGTCCTTCAGCGAATTTTAGTGGCAATCGCTTCCTCCAGCAATTGAAGCCCCTTCATGGTGCAGAGGCCACGAAGCGAGACAAGGAACAGGTTGTTGAACAGTTCCTCCATGGAGTGTTTTTTCAGTAGCTGGTTGGTCATGATATGGTTGCCTATGGCATCTAACAGATGGGGCACCATAGCATAGTCGACATCAGAACGCAGGCATCCCTCGTCCACCCCACGCTGCATGAACTGGAGAAAGCCTTCACGCGTACGCTTGTGTTCATCTTTTATATACTGCTCCACCTTGGGATACTTCATGATATCCTCGTAGAACAGGGGATTCACACTTCGTGTCTCCTTGACCTTCATGCGATAGGCCTCAATGATGATATCGATGACATGATGACCCTGGCGGGCATATTGTTCCAGGTAATTACGCTTCTCACGGTCGTACTTGACTATACCTTGATACAGCAGCTTCTCCTTATCCTCGTAAACCTCGTAGAGTGTTCGTTTGGAGATGCCTAACTGCTGGGCAATATCGTCCATCTTCACGGCTTTAATGCCGCGTTCAGAGAACAGCTTCATAGCTGTTTCCATGATAGGCTCTTTTAATGCTGTACGATAGGATGTCGCTTCTTTTAAATCTTGCATAAGTATACTTTTCGCTGCAAAGTTACGAAAAGTCGAGCGAAAAGCCAAATTTATTTGAGCTTTTCCGAGACGAAGTAAGTTCGGCGAAGCCAAAGTTACGAAAAGGAAGTGCTTGGCTCTCCCATGCACTTCCAATTCTTGTAGATTCCAATGAAAGCAAATAGATTGTATAGCAATACATTGGGGATTAGTCCATTATTCCAATGCCCCGCCACCGCCACACTGCGGATTGTGACCAAGCGATTGCTCATTCATGCGGAGCCAGTTGCCCCAGCCGGTGTGTTTGTGGAAGCCGCTCAGCTCGTAGCCCTCGTCGAAGTTGTTGGGGAACAACGTCGAATTTGCAGACTTAAAGTCGTAGGTGTAGTACAGTTGGTGTGCCAGACAGACACTCAGCGTGTAGTGGTCGAGATGCTGCTGACTCCAACTGACGTCGCGATAGTGGACAAAGGCCTCTTTGAAGGCGTTGTCCATCTCGGCAGCGATGGTCTTCATCTGGGCGTCATCCGTCTCTTGTGCCAGCAGATGGGCATAGTCGGCAATGTCGAAGAAGGGTTCCTGGAATTCCATACCTTCCATCGGAATGAAACGATATACCTTACTGGTGGCGCGATCAATGGCATCTTTCTGAGTGGGATAAAGTGTAATGAGGCGGTCGGCCAGATGCTTGGCAGCGTCAAGGATAGCGTCGAACTTGTCGGTGCGATACATCTTGTAGTCGCCATTGGCTATTTCACCATCATCCCTATATTCGTTCTGCCAGACGGGTGTGTTACGTTCGAACATCTGCGCCATAGCGTCTTCGGCATTGCCCTTGTCCACGAGGCCTCGCACAAATTCAGTCAGCACCTCGCCATTACTTCTCAGTATGTGGGACGAGCAGCAGATGTAGTCGGCACAGTCCTTGACCTCGGTCAGCGTCTCCAGATTGCCCATCATGCAGTTGTGGAAAAAGAGCGTGTTCAGGCGGTCGATGTCTGAGGCATGGATGGCATCGTGCAGTTCATACATGTTGAGTTGCTCGCGGTCGTTCCATTCGTCGGCGATGACGCCACGCGTAGCGGAACCGCTAACATCGTACTTGCCGGGTACATCAGTCATCGGGCTGAAACCGGAGCCGTGGCCCCAGATGCTAAACACATACTGCTCTGCAGGACAGACAAGGCTGCTGAACTCGATGAACATCTTCAGCGCATCGGGGTCGCAGAGTTTCAGCCTGATGGCCTGGTCGCCGAAGCCCATCGCCTGAAAGCCTTCTTCCTTGATCTTGTTGATGTCGGTCTCGCTGGTCAGCTCAAACCATACGATGTCGCCCGGATTGGCATACTTCCCGGAGAAGGGTGCTTGGGGCAAGTCCTTGCCGTATTTATAGAAGCACACCACGCGCACATTGTCGTGGTCGGTGAGGAACTTCTTCGCCTCCTCCCAGAATCCTTCTTCGATGGCTATATCCATCGTTCCGCCGGCATTGCCATAGACGAACACGGTGAACTTCGCGGGCTGCGGCACGGGAATCAATTCCTCTGTTTGGCTCCACGTGTCGAACTTCGCGGCCATCGTGGCATCGGCCTTCTGCAATCCCTCGGTCAGCACCGCAGCTTCGGCTGCCACGTAGGTGAAGTCGCGGTGCTCGCGGGCTATTGGCTTGTCTTTGTTCGTGTAGTATATGTCGGTGGTGCCCGTGCCGTCGGCTTTCAGCTCGGTCACCTGCCACGTCTCGCCGTAGTTCCACTTGGCGTAGGTCTTGCCCGACACGTCGCCGCACCACTTGCCCACCATCCCGCCGCCAGCAGGATTATCATCGTTATCCGAAGTACACGCGGTCAGCACCGCCATGGTCATCAGCAGCGTTATGGCCGCTGCCGCCATCAGAAACATTTTTCTTTTCATTTGATTTGATGTTAAGATGAATTCGGCTGCAAAATTAGTGGGAAAGACCGGAAAGCCTTCCCCACTGCTTGAAATCTTTGTTACAATCCTTGAAAAACTACTATTTATGCGCTATTGTTAATTAACGCGGATGCACATCATCGTAAGGTCGTCATTGGGCTCGGCACCATTGCGATGCTGCTCCACCTCGGTCTGAAGCGATTCGATGACCTGACGGGCATTGTCGAAGTGGGTGTTGCGCAGGATGGCGAGCAGACGATCATCGCCGAACTGTTCCTGTGCCGTGTTCTCGGCCTCGTTCAGTCCGTCGGTGTAGATGAAGAGCGGCCGGCCCTTGATGCTGTCTATCTCTTCGCCCTCGTATTCCAGTCCGGGCCAGAGGCCGATGGGTGCATTAGGCAGCATCTCAAGGAAGTCGCCGTGATTCTCACCGCCGCCAATGACGGGAGGGTTTTGTCCTGCGTTGCAGAAGTCGAGATGGCATGTCGTCAGGTCCACCAGCCCAAGAAAGAATGTGACGAACATACCGCTCTCGTTGTCTTCGCCGCTGAGGGCATCGTTCATGCGGGTACAGATTTCCGCTAGCATCATGCCCTGCTTCGCCAGCGTCATGAAGAGGCGCGTGGTCTGCGCCATGAACAGCGAGGCGGGTACGCCCTTGCCGCTGACGTCGCCCAAGGGGAAGTAGAGTTTATCTTCATCCAGCAGATAGCCGTATAGGTCGCCGCCCACCTCCCTGGCAGGGGTCATCGAGGCATACATGTCGAGGCCCTCGCGCTCGGGGAATGTGCTTGGCACCATACTCATCTGTATATTGCGGGCAATGCGCAACTCACTCTCGATACGTTCCTGAGCGGCTTTCATCTCGGCCATTCGTTTGGCAGCGCGGCGGCGAAAGAGTGTGTAGATGATAAAGAAGGCCGTAATCAGCACCAGAGCCACCGCCAATGCCAAGAATCGCTGGCGGTTCAGGTTTATCTGCTGTCGGGCTATCTCTTCGTCCTTCTGCTGAGTTTCGTAGATAGTTGCAAACTTGGTAGCCTCACTATGCTTCTGGCGTACCAGAGCCGAGTCAACATAGTCTAAGGCAAACATGGCTGCTGCCAAAGCCGAATCCTTACGTCCAGCCTTATAATTTGAAATGAATTTATCCCTCACAAATCCAATCATGTCCACCGATGGCTCTATCTTGTATTTCGCAATGATATCATTCAGTGCCTGGTAGAGATCGGCAGCCTCGGCATAACGCTTTGTCTTCACCAAGTACGAGACTATTCTATGTCGTATTTGAGCGCTTTTTGAGTAATCCGATTCTATAACCTCTTTAAAATATCTCTCAGCCACGTCTGGTTTGTTCTGTCCGAAAGCCAGTAGAGCATGGTCGTAGTCGATATATGCCTTAACAATAGTCTTATATTCGTCAGGCGTATCCGGATGATCATACATCTTCTCGAAAAACTTGTCTGCTCGTGTCAACCATAGTTCTGCTTGATCATAAAGTTGAAGATTCAGATAAGAATCGGCAATATTGTGCATAGCCATGGCGTCATTATATAATGCCCCAAAAGAATAATTCAGCTCTGTCATCTTCTGTGCAGCGACATAGGCTTGTTCAAACGATTTGTCTGCATCATTGATTTTCTCTAAAAACAACTCGCTGGTACCCACGCATAAATACAGCATTAATGTCTGCAACTGCATCTCTTTTTAGTATCCTTCCGGATATGCCATGTTTTTCAGCGTCTCCATCAGCGGCAAGGCTTTTCTCAATACAGCATCGTGATCCCTACGCACGTCTTCATACTGAATCAGGGCACAGGAGCAGAAAAACCAGTTGAAACTGTCAATAGCCGTTTGGGGGATTCCTTTGCTACCTTTCTTAAACTCAACCTCAGACTTGGCTACACTATCCACCTGCAAATAAGCCTCGCCACGAAGTCTCGATGCATGTATTGACGAAATCTGACCTGTATTCTCAAAGCTGTCAGCAAGCGCCAGGGCTTTTCCCAGATTAGGTTCCATGCTGACATGATGTACAATACTATCAATCTCAGTTAATCTTTCAACCGAGTATTGTTTGTGCTCGCACGCAGTTGTCACAACGAGCAAGAATGAGAATATATACAATAATTTCTTCATAATCAGTTAGGATATAAATAAGGAAGTCTGCGCCAGTTGGTTTAGCTGAATGCTTGGAGGGTAGTTCCTATCGTTATTCCGTTTCATCTCCGTTACGATTGATAGTTGTAATGTTATGAAGGATTAAAGTATCCGAAAAAACAATGCGGCCTCCCCCTGCATTTCTGCTGGGGAAAGCCTTATGTGTCTGCAAGGCTGCCCACGCGCCGTCCTCGTTGCTGTAAAGCCAAAATAATGGGGGAATGGGGTTAAGGGGTTAAAGCCTCAGCAAATCCTTGACCGAATAGATGCGGCTCATGGCCTCGAACGAGAAGTACTGGTCGTCCATGATCATCCAGTCCTCGCGCTGCTTGCGGCTGAGGCGCTTGATGTCGGGAAACATCGAGACGGGTACGATAACCTCGCGGCCGTCAGTCAGATAAGCCGCCATCGCGCCGCGCTTCACGTTGAAGTCCAGTTTCTTGATGCCCAGGTTGGTGTCCTTGAATTTGCACATATCGTTGTCCTCCTATTATTTAATGCGTTTGATTTGTATCTTTTTGCCGGCAAACACGTCGTCGATGAGGCGGTTCAATTCCTCCCAGTGCTTGTCGATGGCCTCGATGATGAGCGCCTCCTCGTCTGCCGAGAGTTCCGACCATGCGATGTCAATCTTCTTCTGCCCGTTCTCCTCAATCCATATCTTGGCTACGGTGTCGCCTCGGTGCGACTTCTTGCTACCCCGGCGCACCACGTGGATGTGCCGCTAGTTCTCCATCGCATCGGCGGGGAACACCGAGAGGATGAAGTAGAGGAGTATCATCAGTTTGCCCATGTCGCTGTCGTTTTTGAAATTTGCTGCAAAGATACAACTTTATTTTTAATTACTACGCGATTGTGCTGTTAAATATGCGAAAAGCGTTGATTACTTATCGATACTTATTACCTGAAGTTGCTGGCCTGCATCGAGGGCAGCCTTGATTTCCTTGCCGCCGCTCTGCACCTTGCAGCGGCTGATGTCGTCGCCCTCTACAGCCTCTATCTTTAGCTTGCCGATTTGTGATTTGGCCTCGCGTCCAGCAACCGTCTTGACAATATAGACACCCATATGCAAGCCAACGAAAGCACCTTCGTTGCTACCAAAGTCGATATAAACTTCTTTCTGCTTGTCCTTCTTGGCAGCACCACCTTCTAAGATGTTGGCCTGAAGTGGGCGGTACTTGTTGAGCCAGACAGTGATGCGCTTTGAAAGTGCGTTGAGCGCCTCCTGGATGGCTTTATCAGAGGTAGAGTATGATGAACCTGATATTCCCTGACCATTAAACGAGGGATTGGCCACAACCTCACCCGTCTTGGCATCCTTCAGCGTAAGCATCACCTCGGCCACGCCAGTATATTTGGTGGATACCTGTGTCTTGTCGTCCTTGTCCTTCCATGTGCGGTTGCTTGAATTTGCCTTGATGTTGGTGATGATGGCATCCACCACAAGGTTGCCTTCTTCCACAATATCGTCCAACTGCAACAACCCGTTGTTGTATCGAAAGCGGTAGGCACCAGAGAGTCCCCTGATGATGGCATTCTTTACATCATCTTCATACTCGGTGGCCTGCACAGAAGTCTGACCTGTCAGTGCGCCACTGAGAATCTTGCCCACGGCATCACCAGCTGACATTTTCTCGTCGTGATGGGCATACTGTACGTTGTTCAGCGTAATTCTATACGTTCGGTTCCTGCCCTCCTGTCCGTCTTGGCCAAAGGCATAAACTGCGCAGCAAAGGACGGCTGCGAGCGTCATTAAAATCTTTTTCATAATCGTCTATTGTATTTCTTGTTACTTATTCTTCTTAGCCTTTTTCATATAGTTACGATATGCCTCGACCATCTGCTGGCGGCGTTCAGGCGTAACGGTAATCAGCCGCATGTTCACACCCTCCTTCGGCACAATCCCGTTCTTACCATAATCGAAACCGTATTCCATATAGCCGTGCTTGTCGTCATAGACCTTGCCGTCCTCGCCGTATACCACCGTTGGACTGCCTTCCGATTGCTGCATCCACCCCACGAGAGGCTTTTCTATGTTCCAGTCACCCTTTGAAATCATGATGTACTTCTTGCCGTCGAAGGTCAATTCCATCAACTTGTCGCCGAACATGCCCCTGTATTTTTCCATCAGCCGCTCAAACAATACGGTGGTAAACACATCTGTGTATTCAATTCCAGGGGTCTTGTTCGTGGTCATCCTCTCACGAAGATTCATCATGTATGCCAATGGCTTTACCATATCCTCCATGCTGTACAGCATACCCCAAAAGGCGAACGTATTCATGTAGTCGTCACTGATATCCACGCCAACTTTCTGGGCATGGATCATCTCGTCGATGTAGAACAATGCCTTGTCGATGTTTTTCTTATCCGTAGCCACTGTCATCAACATCACGCAAGCCTCGCGAATCAACGAATCGGGTATCTCCCTGTTATAGTCGGTAGCCAGATGATACAGGCGTTCATAATATTTCCCAGCCTGCGACTGATTATACATTCCATTCTCCTTGTCGAGCAGGAAGTGTCCCGCCTCCAACTGGGCCTTCCAGTCCGTCGGGTTTTCGTCGGCTGTCTTCGTCAAGCGAAGCATCTTCTCAATCTTGCTTTCCTGTTCTTCCGTTTGGGCATTGACGCCCGTTACAGTGAAACATACCATAGCTGCCAATAGAATAATTCTTTTCATACTCTTGATGTTTTAATTGTTATACCTTCTATGTTGCTTTCCAAATAATTGGAAAATATTTATTGTTTATTAACTATTATGTATCAATCACTTAGCGTAAAGTCCATTAGTACGATGACTTTTTGAAGAAGTCGTAGCTTTCAACCCAACGTCTAACGCTGGGTAC
>JAFPWS010000061.1 GCA_017412705.1 Prevotella sp. | reverse complement strand
CTGAACCGAACAAGCAAGAAGGAATTAGAGACTTGGGTAAAAGGATTGTAAGATTGGTAACGTCCGTGTCACGAAAGAATGGCACGGACTTTATTTTCTTAACTATAACACTAAATGTTTCATGGGATGGCCTCCCCACCAACTATCATTTGCATATCGGAATCCTACAGAGGCATATAGTGCCTCGCCAGCAGGGTTGCCCTTATCCACCAACAGTCCAACACAAGGCAGTCCCATCTTTTCGGCTTTTTCCTTAGTGGCTTCCAGAAGACGCTGGGCTATACCTTGACGACGATACCTTGGTAATACGGCCAATGAATCAAGGTAGAGTTCACCTGCCTGTGTCTCATCATCCATGCCGGAATGATCCTTACCGATGTATTCCTTGGCGGCTTGAATGAATGCCTGGCGAAGCTCATGCAGTTTGCTGCCATCATAACTGACGGCAATTCCTACAACCTTTTCATCAGCTATTGCTACCAGAGTATTCCTGTAGCTGTACTGCGAATCCTCGCGCTCAACTAACGAGACCATCATTTTATAAAAGTCCTCCAGGCCATACCCTACTCCACAGAAATGCAGGCAACAGTCATCTGTCATGGCCATCATAACCAGACGTGCTATATCTGCCGCTTGTGACTTTGTCGCTTCTCTAATATCAATCATCTTCGTCATCCTCCTCCATTTTACAGATTTGCCGTGTCTCTTTGCGAGCTTCCTTCCAACGAGGGAAGAACTTATCCATCAGCGCATGGAAACGTGCATTGTGGCTGGGTTCCAGCAGATGGCATAGTTCGTGAACCACCACATGCTCGACGCACCATTCCGGCAACAGCAGCACGTAGGCAGAGAAGCAGATGGACTTGTCCTTGACGTTGCAAATACCCCATCTGGAGATCATCGCTTTGTAATAGACCACAGAAGGCTTCACACCCATCTCCTTGGAGTGACGCTCCACCATCGGTTCTATCAGGGTTTTCAATCGCCGTAGGGCATCATCGGCCTGTTCTCTAGTCCTTAGCGGCAGCTGATTGTAGAATGCAGCCCGTCGTTTCTGGTTTTCAAGGGTTTTCTTCCGTGCCTCAGTTATCCAATCACGGTGTTCCTCAATAAACCGTTCTACCTCAGACTTAGGCATCCCGATGGGTGCCGACACATGCACATCACCATTCTTCACAATGCGCATTGACAGTCTTCTGGTTCTTCTATATGTTACCTGTATTGCCATTTCAATTTGTCATTAGAATAATAACGCCACTGATTCCGATATACGCATAAACGATGTATCGGAAAACGCGGTTGGGAATGCGCTTGAAGACGTAGGCTCCAAGGGTTGTGCCAATGATGACCCCGCCAAGTCCGATGCAGTAATCAGTTAGGACGGTCGTGGTGAAGAAGCCGTTATAGGCACGAACGAAGGTCATCATCACATTGCCAATCAGAAAGTAGGTCTGTGCCATTGCCATGTAGTGCTCCTTGGTGGGTTCCGACTGGATGAAGTATAGCACAGCTGGCGGGCCCTGCATCCCAAAGAATCCACCCATCAGACCGCTGAGCGTACCAGCCCCTACCTGCACCTTCTTAGTTGTCGGCAGTTTGATTTTCTGGCTGAACAATGCAAAATAGATGCTGATAACTATCAATGCTACGCCCAGAATACGCTTCAAGATATGGTCTTCAATACGAGTCAAGGCAAAGATGGCTATCGTCGAGATAACAATAAACGTCAGCAGTATCGGCAAAAGTCGTTTCCCAGTGACATAGTTCCTCATTCGCCATACAATAACAACGGAGGTTGTGATGGCAAGAAGTCCTGAGAGAGTTGTAGCTTCTCCGTATGTCGGCAGGAAGAACGGCAGCATCGTCATGATGAAGATGCCAAAGCCGAAGCCTGTTGTGCGCTGCACGAAACTGGCCCCAATGCTTAACAGGAATATGGCTATAACAAGGCTACTCATCGTCATTCAGTCAAGAGAAAAAGTATTTCTCTGTCATTGCTTGCAACTGTTCTGGAGTAAGGTTGGCTATGCCAGTCTTCTCAATCAGCGCAAACTCCTCCTTGTTTTTGCCGATAACGAACTTACGTTCCTTCCCATCGATTTCAGCAAGCAAGTGGTAGTTACCTTTGTATGCCTGCTCCATACGGATATTGGAAACCAAATGGCCGTTGACAGTCAGTTCTGGAATCGCTGCATCTTTCTGCCATTCACCCCATGCTTTTAGGTGGTCAATGATAGTAGTCTCAACCCTACCCGTCCATTGCTCTGACACACCGTATTTCGTGGCAATAGCTCTGAACTGCTTCAATGCCGCCACCACTTCACGGATGATAGCATCAGGACGGCGAATACCATTGTCACGTGCAAACTGGATAGCATCCTCACGAGTGATATTACGTAGTTTGGTTCGGATGTAAAGGCAGTGATCCTCATTAGGTAGGAAGCCACCATTATCTATAATATAGGTGATATCATAGGCAGATGACAGTCGCCAACTGCCATCCTCGTCCATGATGAACGAGAAATTCTTGTTGTGATCATCGGTATTGTTGGCCAGAATGTTAAAGACCATCCTGCGGAACACCTCCTGGCAGTCGGATTCTGGAAGATGGAGCTTACGGCAAACGGCTATCAGTTGCTCATAGCTGTCAGCATCTGGACTGATGGCAGCAAGTGTCTGGGTGTAAATCTTCCTCTCACCGTCACGATCAAAACGCTTGGTGACGAAATGGTTGTTACCATCAACAGGATATAGCTCCGACGGCATCATGCGGATTCCTGACATCGTAGCAAGTTCATAGTAGGCCATCTCCAGTTCTGCAGAGCTATACTGTGTATTGCCGAACTTCAGCAGACAGTAGTCATAGTTCTTCAAACCAGATATCTGCCCACTGCGAATCTCGCCTGTCTTTCGGTTGATGGCAATGATGGCCTTGGGCTGACGGCCACCTGCAGAGGTGCCGACAGTCAGCAACGACTGCATGGTGATGCTCTCGTCGGGCATGATACGAGCCTGTTCCCTCTCCGTATAGATACGCTCAGCCAAGTCTGCCAATGATTTCATGTCAATCTTCTGAGCCTTGTGTTCACGGGAGAACTCAGGTTGGAACTCCAAGGCTCCCATACCTCGCTTGCCAATGAACGAGAGTTTATCCAAAGGCGTGATGTCGGCATTGGCCAGATGGTTCTGTTGTCGCCACAAATCGAAGAGCTGATTACCCCAGGCATCAGGCAAAGAGTCTGCAACGAATGCCGGAAGCTTCTGGTATATCTTGGCATCCTCACCCCAAACAGGCGCAAGTCCTCGTGCTCCATCGATAGGTGCAACCAGGGGAGAAATATTCAATCCTCTCTTGATCCACTCAGGGTTATACATGAAATAAGCCAGCCTCCTGCGCTCATCCCATGCCAAACGGCCTATCTCTTCTCCCCAAAGGATAACTTTCAGTGAACTTGTCATAACAGCCTACTTCTTATTCGTGTGACGTATTCTCTGAGCCTTCTTCTCTTCCCTGCGAACAAGGTAAGGTGACTCAGGCAACTCTGGCAGCACATCGTCCAGTGCATTCACCTGACCGACCACCCTGAGAAGCAAGATGAAGGTGGACAACGACAGATTGCCTGCCGTACCATTCTCAAACTTGTGGATGGTGGTCAAACCGATGCCTGACTGCTCTGCCACCTCCTTCTGGGTGAGGTTGCAGCGCATCCTGTAATCCTTGAACCGTGAACCAAGCAATCTTACCAGTTCAGGCGTAGAATATTCATATAAGTCTGCCATAATTTAAATATTTATAATTCAACAAACTGATATTTATTTATCATATTTATAATTTATCTTCACTTTCTTGATATTTAGTGCTGCAAAATTACGCATTATTTTCCAATCAAGCAAACTTTTTCGGGTAAATATGCGAATCTGGAGTTCATTTTTAACATTCAACGCCGTAAGAAGGGATTTCGGTCAAGAAAAAAAATCAGGTTTAAGGTTTAGGGTTAACCATGTATATATACATGCCTTCATAAACTCAATCAAGCGTTCCTGAATCACGCGATGGGTTTAGTTTGCTCCTTATATGTATATAAGCCTCTCTAAACTTAAACCTAAACCCAGAAGGCACACCCTGAGGCGATTTTTTCTTTTGACTGAAAAAACAGTAGCAAAGATGCGGTTCTTTGAAATAAAAGTCGTACCTTTGCAACCGACGAGATCGATGGCAAGACACCGATTCGAGTCAAAACGGGAAAACGGATGGTTAAACTTGCTTAAAACTGAAATTTCCGGACATAAGCCCAAAATCCGTAAAAACTACGGACAAAGCAGAAAAAATCACCAACGCCCGTCATTATGAGGCATTCGTAAGTCTCTGAAAAACAAATTTTTAGAAAGGGTCTATCCCATTTCTACCTTATCGCTATAACTAATTGATTATCAAGCAGTTGCGATTTCTGCGTGGGAAAGTGAAGTACAAGTCATAATATTATTTCCTCACAATTACACTGCCACTGGCCTGATGAGTGGCAAGAATCAACACCTCTGCTATCTGAACATGAGCGGGAGCATTGGCTGCATAGACTGCCACATCTGCAATGTCATCGCCTGTCAATGGCTTGATACCGGTATAAAGTTTAGCTGCTCTTTCCCTATCCCCCTTGAATCGGATGTTGCTGAAGTTCGTCTCAACAAGACCGGGTTTCAGGTTCGTCACCCGGATGGCCGTATCAGCCACATCAATACGAAGTCCATCAGTGAGAGCCTTGACGGCAGCCTTTGTCGCACAATAGACATTGCCGCCTGCATAGGCTGCGTCACCTGCCACAGAACCGACATTGATGATATGGCCGCTGTTACGCTCCACCATACCGGGAACTATCAGGCGAATCATGGTCAGCAAGCCCTTGATGTTCGTATCGACCATCGTTTCCCAGTCATCAAGGTTGCCCTCATACTCAGGCTCCAAGCCCAAAGCAAGACCTGCATTATTTACCAGCACATCAATTTTATGCCATTCAGCAGGAAGTTCGCTGATGTACTTCTTTGCTTTCTCACGGTCTCTTACGTCGAAAGCCAAGGTCAGCACCTCGGTCCCTTTCTCTGTCAACTCATTACGAATCTCTGCCAGTCGATGCTCGTTTCTGCCCGTAAGAATCAGTTTGTCGCCGTTCTCTGCAAACTTTCTTGCACAAGCCAGTCCGATGCCGCTTGTGGCCCCTGTTATCAATACGTTTTTACCCATAGTCATATACATTTATAAATCTAAAGTGCAAAAGTACAAAATTTAAAGCAATATCTATATATTTACAAGGTTATTTCAACATAGTTTAAGGATTCACACTAAGCAAATACGACCTTCTCCTTCAGTTTGAAATGATGATAGGCTCTTGTATCTCCCGTCCTCGGCAGAATCGGTGCACGATCTGACGGTCGTCACCCAGATAGACATAACGCTCCAGACGCTGCAGCAGCGTGTAGTCAGAGTGGTTCAGGTCGCTGTCGTCAATCACTAGTGCATCAAACTCATAGCCAGGTTCGAAGCTGCCCACCTTACCAAAGAAGCTGCCAGCCGACTTCGTGGCCAGCCAGAATACTTCAGACAGCGTAAGGAACGGTATGTCGTGGTTCTGCTGGTAGTGCATCTTACTCACCTGAATGGCAAGCACCATCATGCGGAAGATGTTCAGGTCGTGACCACCGCTGATGTCGCTGCCAAGACCAACAGGCACACCCTCTTCGATAAACGTTCGGATAGGTGCCAGTCCTGAAGCGAGATTGAGGTTCGACGTGGGACAGTGGGCCACCATCACACCGTTGCGCTTCATCAGTTCGAGCTCATCACCAGCCGTCCACACGCAGTGGGCCATGATGGTGGGTGTCTGTCCGAAGAGACCGTAGCGATTATAGGCATCGCCATAACTCGTGCTCTCCTTTTCCAATGATTGCACCAGGGCAATCTCCGCTATATTCTCCGAGAGGTGCGACTGCACGGGCATCTGGTACTTGGCCGCCAGATCACCACAGGCCCGAAGCATCTCGGGGGTGCATGAAGGCACAAAACGCGGCGTGATGATGGGGCGCACCAAGGCATCAGGCAGATTAAACTCGGCAATCAGCGCCTCGTTGTCCTCGACCATCTGGTCCACCGTTTCCGAGAGTTCTGGCGGACAGTTGCGGTTCATCGCCACCTTACCCACCATCGCCCCCATGCCGGCCTCCTGGAAGAGTCGCATCAGCAGTCGGGTGCTCTCGGTATGGATGGTGGCAAAGACACAGGCCCGCATCGTGCCGAAGCGCCACAGGTCGCGGACAAAGCGGCGGTACATCCGCTCAGCATAGGTCATATCGGCATATTTCTCCTCTTCAGGGAAAGTGTAGTTCTGTAGCCACGGCAGCAACTCCAGATCCATAGCAATGCCCTGGTTGCGGTACTGCGGTGCATGCACATGCATATCGTTCATGGCAGGGATCAGCAGACGGTCGCCAAAGTCAGTCACCTCAGCTTCCTCACAGCCCAACGATCTCAGATCCCCAGCGACGCCTACCACGCGTCCGTCCTCCACGGCGATATAGCCGTGCTCCAGCACCTCGAAGCCCGTCCGCTCCTTGGTAAAGAGGATATGTGCCTTATAGACTTTCTTCATCTTTCTCACTTCTCTGTTCTGATTGCAAAGTTACGAAAAGTCGAGCGAAAAGCCAAATTTATTTGAGCTTTTCCGAGACGAAGTAATTTCGCCATCTTTGATGGTAAAGTTACGAAAAAAGGCTGTAACAAACGAGTAATTTTCGAAGATTAACGCAATAACGTCAGGTCACAGGACGGTAATACCCCTATTAATATCGCGCACGATTTAACGTTAAACAAACTTAAAGATTTAGGTAAATCGCTTGCGATATAAAATAATTGTCGTACATTTGTATCGCAAACGATATATTTAGACTTCCTTGATAAGGGACAGCTATCATGCAAGGATTAATATTAAAAATAAAAACGATGGCAAAGATTTATGATTTCAAGGCTTTTTCGAGCAAAGGTAAGGAGATAGATTTCTCTCAGTTCGAAGGTAAGGTGCTGCTGATTGTCAACACAGCCAGCAAGTGCGGATTCACCCCTCAGTTCGCAGGACTGGAGGAAATGAACCAGAAGTATAAGGACAAGGGACTGGTCATCATCGGCTTCCCCTGCAACCAGTTCAAGGAGCAGGACCCTGGCACTGACGGTCAGATTGAGGAGTTCTGCCAACTGAACTATGGCGTGACGTTCCAGATGATGAGGAAAACCGACGTGAACGGCCCTGCCGCAGAACCCATCTTCGAGTATCTGAAGACACAGGCCCCTACTGAGGAGTATAACGGTCTGAAGGCCAAAGCCGCCAAGACACTCTTCAAGGCTATCAGCAAGAGCGTGGAGAAAGACAGCGACATCAAGTGGAACTTCACCAAGTTCCTCATCTCGAAGGATGGTAAGACTATCAAGCGTTATGCGCCTACGACTGAGCCAAAGGATTTTGAGAAGGATGTGGAAGCAATGTTGGCTTAGTTTAGTGTTTAGAGTTTAGAGTATGCACACAGAGTTACAACTCGACAATCAGATTTGTTTCCGGCTCTATACGGCTTCACGACTGGTGACACAGGCCTACACGCCGCTGTTGACGGCACTGGGTATCACCTATCCGCAGTACCTCGTGCTGATGGTGCTCTGGGAGAAGGACAACCAGCCTGTGAACGACATCGCCCATCGACTGTTGCTAGAGACGAACACCGTCACTCCCTTACTCCAGCGAATGGAGAAGCTCGGCATCGTCAGCCGCAAGAAGGGCGAGCAGGACAAGCGTCAGCAGATTGTCAGCCTCACCCCAAAAGGAAAACAACTGGAGGAAGAGGCCTACGCTCAGATTCCTGCTGGTATGGGTGAACAACTTTCCGCCTGTCCGCTGAAATCCGAGGACTATCAGCACCTTGCCCAGGAGCTCGACACGATTATTGAATCACTTAAAAATAAATAGAATACAACTATGGCATATCCATGTGAAAATTGCAAATTGAGGGGGCATTACGAGAAGAACCCCAAGTCGATAATGGGACGTTTCTGGCGTTGGCACATCAACTTCTGTCCAGGCTGGAAAGCCTATTTAACCTCTCTCCCTGCTGATCAGCAGCAGGCACTACGCGACAAGTATCACTTTACAAAATATCAATAACCCTTTAGATATTCTACCGATCCACCCTCACTACTCTCTGAAACCGACGTTGGCGTAGCCTTGTGAGCCGTTGCGGATGTCGTCGGATTTTTCGCTGCGGGATAGTTGTCTTGTCCATCAGCGTATGTAATGCCAGGATTGTATATATTGTATTCTGCGTTGGTTACTGGTGTATAGCCGATGTAGGGATTGGCTCCAGTGTCTTTTCCCGCTTTGATGGTTTCAACTCTCATTCCCATACCGTGATACAGTGCCAGCCCTTTGCCGCCATATTCTTATGCCGTTGTTCTGGTGAGAGTTTATCCATTTTCCCCTATCCGTTTAATCGATGCCCATTACAATACTTCATAAATTCTGAATAAGTGAAAGGGACTCCTAATGATTCCTGACTCCTTGAATTAACCTGGTATCCTATATTCTTGTAATTGTCAAGTTCAAACTCTATCCGATACGACTCTTCTGAGTCACCAAAGGCTCTAGTATTCACCGACTTGACTTGATAGTAACCAGAAAACTGATTTCCAAAAGTCGGAATCAAGTAACCAATCTTCTGCAAATTCACATCATCCTTGATGCCATGATAACTACAGTAAAACTTGCAAGGAAGCCCTTTCTTCAAGTCCTCCATGTAACCGACATTATACTGATTACTTGCCGAAATCATCAGATACACAGGCTCACCCTTTTGATAAAATAGTCCCTTTTGAGGAATCGAATCACTGAGAATTCTTGCAGCTTTATTGTTGATTAGTTCACGAATAAACGTTTCCAATAACACCCTGTTTCGTCCATCCTTTGGACGTAAAGGAAATGCGCCGATATTCACTTCACCTATCGTTTTATAGAACTTTGACACTTGCACATCAGCAGGCTCACCGTCACCAGGGAACAGGATATAGCCACCTATCACCTCCTTTTTCAGTTGATCGGCAGCATAGTCCTTATAGTAAATAGCATCACGATAGCGATGCATTTGGTTAATGGCATTATCTGGAGGCGTATCTACATGATGATCATCTTTTCCTTCAATTCGGTATTTCGCATCGAAGAGATAAGTCATCTTCATACCTTTCTCCACATCGTTCTTCGTCAGTTGCAACACAATGTCCGGCTTCTGAGGTACAGTACGACTCTCTACATTCACAATGCCAATACTATCGTTCTCTTTGTCCGTATGTTTGGGATTATAGACCAGTTCAGCCAACTCCACGCCATCTTTCTTGAACAGGATCCGCGAATGTTCACCCTTACCCAACTCCCAAGTAAACACACCATTCATCTCCATACGGTTACGATGCTCAATGTCCTCTTTGCTGATGCCGAGTTGATCTCTCACGATGTGGCTCACCTCAATGAAGCACCATATCTCATAAAGCGTGGCAATGTCCTTTGACTGCAGGCGGTAGATACCGTCGTTCAATGAATAGGCACGACGAAGCAGATTCCACGTCCTGTAAATCTGACTATAGCCTGTCGCTCTTTGCAGCACAAGACTTTCCTGATTGAGTCCTTTGAATCGTCCTACCGTTCTGAAGAAAGGATGTCGTTGCAGATGCTTCAACGTATCCAGTATATCATTCAGTTCTTTTTTCTTCGTATCCGCGAGACCATTAATCGACTCTATACGCTTTTTCAACGGTTCATACTTTGCAGCGATCTGCCCTAAGGCATATTTCAGGAAACGGTTCTCCTGAGTATCGTTGGATTGTATTTGTTCTTCCACCCGATACAGGTGGGCTGGTTCCTTTCTGTGTTCTGCCAGTTCATTCTCGATATTCAACGGCACACGCTTCAATTTATCAGCCCTCAGATATACCTCATAGCCACGAAGCCGATGACGAGGACGCTCGATGATATTTCTACAGGCCTTGATAAACTTTTGCTGCTCTCCCGCAAACACGCTCCACCAGATAAGTTCCTGCGTCTCACCTTTTGTATCAGGTGTAAATCCATGAAAAGTACGACGCAAATAGTCGAGCGATAACATGAGATATTCCTCCTCAATGTCCTCAACTATCTTCTTCCAATGCTCGTGATAGTTCAGTTTCATGCTGAGTACCTCATAGCCCAACGTAAAGCGTCTTTTGTATGAACCTATCTGATAGACAAAGTTCAGTTCACTCTTCCCAATGTCATTGCCATAGTTGATATAGCCAGCAAGTGTTTGTCCCCTGAATGAAAAGCGGTCATTATCGCTCTGCAGTTCAGAGCCGAACTGCGCGTTGTCAACATGCTTCTTAAACTCCACCCATATCGGATAGTCCGTATTATCAAAGAATATGGCTGGTGCCTGCTCACCACTCGTTGCTAATTGCCGTCCATTTACATCTACCGACTCAACACCCTCCGACCAAGAATATGCAGACAGAAGATTCTCTTCGCCCACATTCCTTGTCGCCTTATCCCAGATGCCGTCGAACTTCGTACATTCAACATACATCGTGAAATCCTCGTGCTGTATCGTCAGTAAATCCATCTTGTTTCTTTTCATAACCGCCATACCTTTACATAACCCTAAAAGGTTGTGTATAAAAATGTGGCTCTATTTATTCGTTCGGATCAAGTTTACTTTCCACTCGCCGTTTTTTCTTCCACCGATGCGTACGATGTATTTGTTTTCTTGCAACTTCACCAAATGTTTTTGAATAGAAGTCGCGCTAACGCCAGCGGTTTCTGCTATTTGTTTAGTTGTAACCTTTGGGTTATCAAGCATCGCATTGAGAATAGTAATTGTAGTTTCATTTTTAAATGTGATGAGTTCTCCGTCAAACCACCAAACAGCATCAGCCTTCTCGCCTATAAACTTCAGATTGTTTTCAATAGTGTCCTCCATCTGGTGAGAAATATATGTTATGAAGTCACGAGCCAGCTCCAACGTGGCGTGTGCGCCATCTGAGGGAACTGGTCCTACAATCTTATCTGCCTTCCCCAATGCGTCAAGATACTGCTTCTTGGCTTTGCTGCGAATCACCAGCATCGGATAGTCATGCTTCGTCAGAATATAGTTCATCAATAAGCGGGCTATACGACCATTCCCATCTTCAAACGGGTGGATACGAATATAACGGTAGTGAAACAAAGCAGCCAGTTCTACAGGAGTCATTGACTTTTCTGCCTCAGCCTGATTATACCATGCAATCAAATCTGCCATCAAAGCTGGAGTTTCTTCTGGCGATGCATATTCAAAGCGTTCTCCTAACGGTGTAATGACAGAATTAGGGCGTGTCTTGTAACACCCAGCATGAACCACATAACTCGTATTAACACCACCAGGCAATTGCCTATAGACTGTATAATCTTCTCGCAGCATAGTCTGGTGAAGGGTACGGATAAAGAGTTCTGTCAAAGGCTTTTCTTTGATACCTGCCTCTTCCTGCATCATCTTCAGGCAGACATTATGAGCCTTCATCTCTTCCAGATCTTTCATATTGGCTTCACCGACCACACGACCAAACATCAGTAAAAGTTCCGTCTGCCCATACGTCAAGGTATTACCCTCAATATGGTTGCTGTTATAATTGAACTCCAGCATAAACTTCTGGTTCAATCGACGTGCGTCCTCCTCTTTCAGTGGCTGAACGCTCTGCCATTCCTGATATAACTCTTCTATCTTTCCCATACGCTTGATTACGTTTTAACTCCAAAAACTGGTATAGCCGCTTTCGAGCCGCTTCTTCATCTCTGCCAGTTTCGCCAACGAGACGGAATATTCCTTCTCGGCTCCATCTTTCTCCGTCCTCGTTGCCTCAATGTCAATCCAATCATTTCTAAGCGACAAATGGTTTACATTATCATAAGTTGTTATCATAATTTTATTAACTTGTTTATCTATTCGATATTGTCTTTATTATTCCTAAGTCCGCTGGCAACCACTTCACGCTGTCCAGTTCTTCCTTAGAGAGCCATTTCGCTGCTTCATGCTCATTCAGATAAAGCGCCTCTGTGAGTAGTGAGCAGAGGTAACAATGCATGGTTAAATGAAACTTCGGATAGTCATACTCTACCGTACACAGAAACCCGTCCACGCTAATCTCCGTTGACAGTTCCTCACGTATCTCCCGCTTCAGCGCCTTCTCTGGTGTTTCCCCTGCCTCCATCTTTCCGCCTGGAAACTCCCACCAGTCTTTCCACTCACCGTATCCCCGCTGGGTGGCGAATAGCTTATCTCCCTTACGAATGATCGCTGCTACGACTTCTATCTGTTTCATATCTCCTCTAAACCAATAGATTTCAAATAGAAGTATGTACTATTATAATATTCTGGCAGACGGGTATGATCATCAGGATTGCCGTTTGGCACACAAATAATCATTCCTTGGCGAGCACGAGTCATTAACACTCGGTAAGCATTCAGTTGGTATGATTGGGCTTCTGCCTGACGAATCTTCATCCACTTACTTCCTCTGAATGCATTATGGTCCCAGCCATCGGGCTTGTAACGGAAATCACCATCCCAAACTAAGCACGTCCAATCAAGCTCTAATCCCTGTATATCAAACTCTGTGGCAGCATCTTCCAAGAACAAAGAAGAACGTACATCCATCTTGTCGGCAAGGAACCAGCTTTCTATATCTGGCTGCAATCTTACATCAATAGCTAAAGGTTTCAAACGATAGGCTTGCGAAGATACTACTATACCATATCTTTCAGAACCACGAGCCTTTTCTTCTAACCATTTCTTGGCCTTGTCCAAATCACGAGTCAGTACAACAGGATACTTATCTTTGAACGACTTATAAAGCTCTTTTGCCTGTTCTATATCTCTGTCCAGTACATAATGAACAAACTTCGACAAGTTTTCCGCACGGAAAGAACGCATAGAAACAGCCAAATGCAGTTGATCAACCTGTAGTGCATTAGGATTATGGCTAACCAATTCCGCAACGTTACCCTCTGCGTATTCTTTATCAGTAAGGTGTTTAGAGAGATAAACCTTCCAGTTGGGGAATGTCTCATTGACAGCACGAATCCATTCACCAATACCAGCCTCACCTGTATTGATTTCCTGACCACCTCCAACAAGACAAACGATTACAGCCCAGTCTTTTCTTAGATCAAGCGACCAAATTAGAAATTCGGCTTCAGACATAGGGAAGTTAGGAACTTTCTTCATACCACCCCTGCTTCCGCCTCGTGCCAACCATCCAGCAAGATGTTCCAAATCCCAAGAACGCTGAGCCTCATCGAAGATAGCCACATGTTCTACTTCACCATGTCCTGCGGTCTGGTGAGCGACAGATTTCGTCTCATCAATTTCCAATCGGCCATTGGTTATCGGCAGTTTGATTTTTGCTAACATATTTCCACGATAGCGATGGATAATTTGAATGAACTGTGACACCTCACGCTTAGCATCTGTAATGTTACACTTATTACCCTTTTCGTGTTCTCGTCTTTGTTTATCCTTGGCCAATGCTGCCGTTAATACTTTCACCAGTGGGCCGTTACCTGATAGATATACAGCCAGATTACGTTCACCCTCTGGTTCGTTTTCTGCTTTTATAGATTGTTGAATAGCGACATTCAAACCAACAAGAGTTTTTCCCGCCCCAGGTACACCAGTAACAAAGCAAATACTTTTCTCTTTATGCTCTTTGCTATGATTAATGACATCCAAAACAAATTGAGTAGTATCTTCTAATGACGCACCTGCAGCTTCATGGCGGGTGATATCCTCAACAGAATGATTTTGATACAATGCGCTGGCAGCCTCAATGATAGTTGGTGTTGGTGAATACCGACTAATAGCCCACTCAGAAAATTCACTTATAGAAGAAGGCTGTGCATTTTCATGTTTTATTACAGCTTCTATTAGTTCTCTTAAATTGTCATTGTTGGTTAACAGAGGATTATAGATATGGTCGTCATAAACAGAAAAGCTCAACTCATGGCTGCTCTGTTTTGCCTCTGTCGCAACAAGGATTGGAACGATAATACGCTTATGGCTATCTAAATGAAAATTCTTTAGATCAAGTGCATAATCCAGCACCTGTTCCATATCAGCCTGCAAATAGGTATTCTGACCAGCTTTAAACTCTATAGCAAATACTATTCCACGTAGTAGCAACACAACGTCTATTCGTTTACCCAATCTGGGAATAGAGTATTCAAAAAGAATTTCTCCGTTTTCCTCCTTCCACGGCAACAATACATTTTGCAAAATCTCTATCTCTTCAGACCATGCATACTTTTGTTCTGCAACACTATCCCCCTCGTCATTTCGAGAAATACGTCCAAAGATTGCATCAACGGAACTGTTGATAAAAACAGACATTGACGTTCTATAGAAGTATCTATTTATCATATGTAGTCTAAATCATTATTTAACGATCTATTTTGAGTTACCCACTAACTACTTTGCGGTTACCAACTAAGTGTAATGGATTTATCCACTAACTCATAATGAGTCATAATCGAACACTCCTAAAATGGAAGATCTTCGATAGCATCAAACGACTCCTTAAATATTAGTTGCTCATCATTGTCAATATTAAGTTTTGCCAATAATCTCCCATCATTAGAGAAACATTTTTTGTTAATGTATAAATTAATAGAAAGTTTAGAGTTAACATATAGATAATAGCCATCCTTATTAGAATTTGGTGGGAAATGATATCCCCAAGGTTCCAATAATAATGATAAATCATTTAAAGAGTGAAACACTATAGGGAATTTCCAGTTCATTACCTTTCTTAATGAAGCGAATAATGGGTGATTGTAAATTAAGTAGTCTTCAATCCTCTCGTCTTGAGTTTTACTATGTTCTGCTAAATATTTTGTTAGGTCTTGCACAGTGTTCAAAGAATCATTCAATAATTTAATAGTGTCAATTTCAACCATATTTGCTTGAAATTGCAAATATCGTTGAAATAAACCCGCCCATTGTTCTTTCAGAAATGTGATAATATCACCAGAAGAAAGGAACGTCTGTATGACATTATTCTTTTTAAATGACCTTATTTCTTCTATAAATTGATAAATTCTAACATCATCTGCATGAGAGAATTTTATGTCTGCCCCTTTGTTTTTTAAATATGTGTAGTATTCTGCATCAACATCTTTTTCTATGAATATATACACTTGTTTATTGTGATTAATTGCAGTTTTTATCTCCTCATTGGATATTGAATACTTCTCGTCTTTTGATGTTGAGCCAAATCTTCCTCCAATTATTGCGACTAAAATATCAACTGATGCTATTTCATTATAACAATAGTCTTCCAAATTTTCATTTGTACCATATGGAATTCCTCCTTGTTCATTCCTAACAACATCATATCCTAGACCTTTAATAAAATTATCAAGATCTACTCGAATCTGTTTCAAATCATAAAATGTTGAACTTATAAAAATTCTAGG
Source organism: Prevotella sp. (assembly GCA_017412705.1). GTDB lineage: Bacteria > Bacteroidota > Bacteroidia > Bacteroidales > Bacteroidaceae > Prevotella. Next base: position 47,299 of record JAFPWS010000061.1, on the reverse strand, counting down.
TTTTGCCATACTCTTTTGTCTATATTACATACACTTAATGTTTTGTTTTTGAAGGTGATAAGAAATCCGCCTTTCAAAATATCCACATACTCTGCATCCAGAAAAGGTGCTGAGTATTTTCGTAGTTGCATTTCAGATAATTGAGTTGTCTCATTTGTATTTGTTCTTTTTCCTTTCTTGCCATAGTTGCCTTGTCTAAACTGACGTGATTCAGTATCCTAATTATGCTTCCTCAGTCTCGTCAAGGATGTTGTAGAATCTATGTCTTTTTATCTTATCTTCATCGTATTAACTTTACAATTTATTCTTTTATTCTATTTATTCATTAAAAACTCCTTCAGCAGCTCCAGATACTCTGCATCCAGATTCCAGTGCTGGGGGGGCTCGTAGTTGCGATTGACCTCCTTTATCAGTTCTTTCTGACTTTTTGATTCTCCCAACAATGCTTCAAGATAGCCATATATCTTGGTCTTCTTTGCTGGGGTTGTCAATGGCGGTGGAGTCCTGTCTGGTATATCAAGTTGTACCAATTCTTTCTCGTAGTTCTCCCAGCAATCAAAGATGGGACGATTATTCGGATTGATGATACTCTCCAACATGTCTTCCAACGCACCAGTATCTTGATTATTGGGCAAAAGGAACAGTTCGAATTCCACATGATATTGCTCCTTGACAGCTTCCAACTCCTTACGACGGGTTTCAACATCTTTATCAGCATCAAATATAACAAGGTTGACTCCTCCTTGGTCAGAATTGATGTGCATTTCCCTGATGTTGATTTCGTCCGACAATTTTTTGAGACCACCTGTTTTGTCCCCCTTCAAATCACCTGTGTGGATGATACTAAATTGTGGGGCTTTTTCATGAAAAAGGTGATGGTAATAGTCACTTAGGAATTTCTTGTCAGCATCGCCTTCTACGAAAATACGGAATCTTTTATTCATAGGACAATGCTTCTAAGTTCTATATCATTATCACAGGCACCTCTCAGCCCTTCATGAGTGAGCATATAGGCTTGAAGACCTTTTTTCAAAGTCTTCTCTAATGTGTATAAGCGCAAGTCGGGCTTATAGATAGGATTATCTTGCAACATCTCGTTCAAATACCCAAGTGTTTCCTTACTATGTGTGGTCACAAACACTTGTTTATTGGTGGTCGTTGCTAATGCGAAAATTGCTTCCCACAACTTCTTATAAACAGAATAGTGCAAGCCGTTGTCTATCTCGTCTATCAGAAGAATATTAGAAACTGGGTTGGCAGAAGCAGCCAAAATCGTCAGATATCGGAACAAACCATCACCATGCATGGATACAGGCAACAGCTCAGGAACTCCTTCAATTCCGACAAAAACACCATCAGACAAAACTTCAATATTGGTTATCCTGCTGTCAAAATAGGCAAGTCTGTCTACGACCACTTGTTTCATCTTCCGTTTTACCAATTCCGCCAAGTCACTTGCGGCATTTGGTGCAGCGAGGCTTGCAGAAATCAACGATGCATACAATTTCTCTTGATAACCTTCAGCAATTTTTCTCTCCTTAATGAGCCCTTGTTGATTAAAAGTCATTGTACTTTTGAACCTATTAACAACATTGTCAGCCGTAATGTCAAAATCCATCTCAACCTGATTGACTTGAACCATCGCATCAGAACGTTGGATTTGGCCTATTGGGGTAGTAACCTGTGGTTGCTCTTCAAAGACAAATGGCATCTTTAAGGTCAGATGTCGCTTTACTCCATCAATTTGTTCCGACGAAACCTCAGGAGGTGTTGTTAAAACCAAATTGTGAAAATAGTATCTCACATCTAAAAACTGCCCAGCAGCACCCCTTGACCTTAACATATTGACACTTTGAGGAAGACCAGGATTCGACATCCCCGCAAGAATCAATATGGCTTCAAGAACAGATGTCTTTCCATAACCATTCTGCCCGAGGAACACATTGACACGGGAGGAATCGTCTATCTTCAGATGGTCGATGCCTCTGAAATTATCAATCTGTATGCTCTTAAATCCATTCATATTTATAGTATCCATACACTTTATCTTGCAAAGATAAACAAAAGAAATTAATTATCAAAAAGATTTAGCATCTTTTTCACCAAAACAATGGCAAATGTGAAAAAAATGCTATAAAATATCATTGAGCATATCGAGAAATAAACCCAAAATACTCTTGAAATAAAAAGTATCTAACACTTCTCACACTTCTCACACTAACTTTTGTTTTACAGAGGGTTACAAAACAAGTACCTAACACTTGACCTGACACCTAAGCTTTCAGAAAGTTTGCAGGCATGTAACCGGTAGTTTGCAGGCATGTAACTGGTAGTTTCTCGGCATGTAACTGGTAGTTTCTCGGCATGTAACTCCTGCTTTGTCGGCATGTAACTGGTGCTCACTCGTAATGGGAATAGAGGAATGCCGCAAGGGTTAGGTGTTTGATTAGGTGTAAGGTTCAGTGTCAGGTAATGACTTTATAATTATCTGATATTCAATAAATTTAGCAAGAAGTGTAAGAAGTGTCAGATAATATTTGAATTAAAAGCATTATATATCGAAAATTTTTCGTATCTTTGCAGGCAGATATATTAATTGGAACTGAAATGGAATATAAAATCACTAAAATCAAGACCAAGGACGGACAGATGGGTACTCCCATCAACGTCAGACTTGACGGGATCGTCAGCAGGATGAAGTCGAACAGCATGATCAAGCAGGTGGAGAACGTGGCATCGAACATCACCTGGGCCCTGCTGGAACAACAGAAGCTTGGCAACGAGCGAGTCAGTATCAACGGCATCGACGAACTACCCTACCTCATCTTCTCGGCCACCTTCGGGCGGCATGGCCTGGAGGACTTCCGCGAGCCGACAGGTCTCGTGCTGCTCTCGGTGGATTATGGGATGGACCTGAAGCGCATGCAGGCCATCCGCGACATGGCGATTCAGCTGCCACAGACGGTGATGGCGTTTCGCAGCGTCAGCCGGAGAAGTCTGAAGATTGTGGTGGCCTGCACGACGAAAGACGGCGCGCTGCCGACGACTGCCAAGGAGTACGCGCTGTTCCTGGAGGAGGCGCAACAGCAGGCGGCCAAATACTACGGTGCTTTCTGCGAGTGCCAGATCAGCCGTAAACAGGAGTCGCTTAGTCGTGGCTGCAGGATGAGTCAGGATGCCGAGCTCTACTACAATGCCGAGGCCCAGCCGCTGGTGATCATCCACAAGTCGACGGGGCCGCTCGACAGATACCCTCATGCCCACACCGACTCGCTGGGCTATACCGACAGCAGCACGCCGAAGGAGCAGGCCGACAAGGAGCGCGCCGATTTCTACGCCTGCAGGAAGAAGGCGATGGACGACTATCAGCCGGAGTCGGACGACAAGGCCGTCCAGGAAGACGGCTTGCTGACCCTCCTGGCACAGTACTGCCGCAAGTCGGCGCTGCCCGAGGAGTCGGCGGTGATTCGCTCGGCCCGTTACTTCCCCGACATCGCCATCGAGAATGTACGCAGCATCTTCCGCAGCGTCTATGGGAAGACCGCCGAGGGACGGCCTATGGCGATGATGACGGAGAAAGAGCGCATCGCCCGTAAGGTGCAGGAGTTCTTCGAGCGTCGTTACGACCTGAGATTCAACGAGATGAAGCGCATCGAGGAGTTCCGCCCGAAGGGTCACGACTACAGCCCCTGGCAGCCGCTCACCGACAGAGACCTGCGACGCATCGCCCACGAGGAGATGATCGATGCGGGTGCCGCCTGGTCGATAGATATAGAGTTGTACGTGCGTTCATCTCTTATTAAGAGCTACAACCCGATACACGAGTTCCTGGCGGGCTGCGGCAACTGGGACCAGAAGCACGACTACATCGGCGAACTGGCCCGTCGCGTGCCCAACGACTATCCCGACTGGGAGCCGTTCTTCCACCGCTGGTTCCTCGGCATGGTGGCACAGTGGATAGGCAAGAGCCGCGACTTCGGCAACAGCGTGGTGCCCATGCTCGTCGGAAAGCAGGCCACGCATAAGTCGACCTTCTGCAAGTTACTCATTCCCATGGGATTGCGCGAATACTATATCGACGACATCAAGCTCGACAATGCCGACCAGGTGGAGCGGATGCTTGGCAGGATGGCACTCGTGAACATCGACGAGTATAATGCCAAGACGGACCGTGAACAGGCGAAGATCAAGCGCATACTGACGGAGCGCGACGTCCAGGTGAGACGGATGCGGTCAGACCAGTATGTGATGACGCCACGCATGGCATCGTTCATCGCCACCACTAACGAACGACAGCCGCTGAACGACCCGACGGGTTCACGCCGCTATCTCTGCGTAGAGGTGACTGGCATCATCGACACCGATACGCCCATCAACTACCGGCAGCTCTACGCCCAGGCCGTCTGGGAGCTGGAGCACGACCAGCCCTACTACTTCACGAAGGCCGAGGAGTACAGGATTGCGGAACACAACATGAAGTTCCAGAATATGTCGACCGCAGAGATCCTGCTGAACACCTACTTTGAACCCGCAGCGCGTCACAAGGACAACTTTATGCGTGCTGTCGACATCCTCAATGAGCTGAAAAACCATGTTACCGGCGTCGACAAGCCAAACATGAAACAGCTGACGACCGCCATGAAAGCGACGGGCTTCCTATACGGAGCGAACAACAGCGTTAGAGGATGGTATGCGAGAAGGAAGTGAATACTGACCGCTATGAGTGTATATACCTATTTCATTTCTCGTCTGACATTGAGATTTTAGGGTTCTACATATTATTTCGAACGACGTTCTGATATTATGACCCGTGAAAAGCGGAAAAGCAAAACCGGCATCGACAAAGCAGGGCTTCCTATCGACAAACTGGCAGCTACATGCCGACAAACTCCGCTTCCACTATTTGTCGATGCTGATGAGCGTGTACTGCTTCGAGCCGAGGCCGATGTGCTCTGCCCAGTCGATGGTGTGAGTGCCATGCTGCTTGTCGATGCGCTTCAGCAAGTCAGTGGGGTCGTTCTTTGCCGTCACCTTCTGCTGGTTGATGATGTCGATGCAAGCCTGGTCGAGGGCTACGGGGTCGGTAGATGCCAGGATGCCATAGTCTTCCAGCTTGACAGGCTCCGGATGGTCTACGCAGTCGCAGTCTATCGACATGTTGTTCATGACCGAGATATAGATGATGCCCTTCTGCTTCTTGAAGTAGTTCACCACGCCCTGCGCAGCTGCTGCCATAGACTCCAGGAAGCCGTCTTGGTTGCCTATGTATTCAGGGGTCCAGAGTTTCGCCATGTCGAGCTTCTCCATCTTACCTGCAGAGTGGATGTAGGCCTTGCCGTTCTGACTGGCGCAGCCTATGGAGAGGTTCTTGATGGCACCGCCATAGCCACCCATGGGGTGACCTTTGAAGTGGTTGAGGGCTATCAGGAAGTCGTAGTTGGCCATGTGTCCTCCCACAATGTCGAACTTGATGTTCTTCTGGTCTTTCACCGGTATGCGAATCTCGTCGTATTCGTCCATGATGTCCACAGGGAAATACTTTGTGAAGCCGTGACGCTTGATGACCTCCCAGTGGTTGGCCGAATTGTTGCGATCGTCCTTCTTGTCGGCAGGGCCGTTGCCGTAGGCCGTGTTGCACTCCACGATGGTGCCGTCGACCTCATATATCAGGTCTTTCACCAGCTCAGGTTTCAGATAGTTGGGATTGCTACCCTCGCCCGTCGACATCTTGACGGCCACACGTCCCTGAGCCTCAACACCAAGGGCCTTATATATCTTCACCAGCGACTCGGGGCTGATGTCGCGAGTCACATACACCTGGCTCTGTGCCATACCTGTGGTTGCTGCTGCCAGGAAGCAGACTGCTGTCAGTAGTTTCTTCATCATGCTATCTCCTTGTATTTTTTAGTTTCAACACATATCGCCACAAAGGTACGAATTTTTTTCTGATTACCGACTGTTTTCCCTTAGTTTTTCTTTGAAACAGGACTGCTAACGGTGCTCTCAGCGAAGTAATGGTCTCTGAGGGGCTTGTTGACAGGTTGTCCGGTGAGGGTGACGGCAGACTGCAAGCGGATGTCTTGCGACGAGCTGCCTACCTTGATCATGTAGGTGCCAGGAATGATGTTCCACGCACGTGCCCCCTCGTGAGTGTAGAAGCCCAGCTGGTCGGTATAGAGCATCATGCTGACCGTCCGCTGCTCGCCAGGCTGTAACGCTATGCGGGCAAAGCCCTGCAGCTGGATAGGACGCAAAGGCTGATCGGCAGAGGTCGGCGACAGATAAACCTGCGCTACCTCATCAGCAGCCATCGTACCCGTATTCTTGACTTGGAACGTGAGGTCGATGCTCTTGTCAGCCGTCGAAGCCTGGGACAGTTGCAGGTTGCTGTACTCAAAAGAGGCATAGCTCAGGCCATGGCCGAAAGGCCACTGGACGCGCGCATCCTGCCCGGCGGCATAGTTATAGCAGATAGGCTCGTTGATTTCCGTATTGGGATAGCTGACAGACAGCTTGGCTGACGGCGACACATGGCCATAGAGGATATCGGCTACGGCATGACCACCCTCCTCGCCCGGATACCACGCCTGAATGACGGCGGCGCAACGCTCGGCCAGTCCTGACACCACCTGTGCCCTGCCACCGAACATCACCAGCACCACAGGCTTGCCTGTCTTGACGAGTTGCTCGACAAACTGTTCCTGCCTGCCCGGCAAACGAAGTCCCTGACGGTCGCGGTTCTCGCCACAGAGCATCACATTCTCGCCCATAGCGGCCACAATGACGTCAGCCTGACGAGCCATCTGGAGCGCCTCCTGGGGATTGGCCTTCTCGCCACTGTCCACCTTACGGTGCAGTATCTCATACTGCCAGGCGCGCTCGTCGCCACCCTCACCATATACCGTCTCTATCTCTTCCGTCCAGTCGCAGCCTCGCGAATACATCAGGCTGACACCTTCAGGCTTCTGCTGCTGCATGCCTTCGAGCAGCTTCACGATATGAGGCGTGTCCTGCACGTCCTCCTTCTTCTTCCAGAAGTACGACATGGCAGGATAGGTATAGTCGCCACACATGGCCCAGATGCTGTTGGCGTTAGGACCTGTGAGCAGAATGTTCTGAACGTTCTTCAAGGGCAGCACACCCTTGTTCTCCAACAGCACTACCGACTGCACGGCAATGTCGTAGGCCGTCTGGCGCTCCTCCGGCGTGTCGAGGGCAATGGGCTCAGCAGAATAGAGATAGGGCTGCCGGTCGAAGAGCCCTGCGCGGAACTTATGGCGCAGCACATCCTTCACAGCACGCTCAAAAGCCTCCGGTTTCACCAGTCCCTGGTCGATGGCCTCCTGCAGATGCTGGTAGTCGGCACCCGAGGGGAAGTCCACATCATTGCCGCCATTGATGGCAGCAGCAGCCTTCTGGACAGAGTTCTCCAGGTCGGGAATCTGGTCGATGGCCGTATAGTCGCTAACCACCATACCATCGAAGCCCAGGTAGCCTCGCAGGATGTCGTTTAGTATCTCGTCGTTAGCCACACATTTCGTTCCATGAACAGCATGATAGCCAGGCATGACCACACGACTGCCAGCCTGACGTATCATGGCCTCGTGAGGCAACAGGATTTCCTCCATCAGCTCCTTCTCGTCGGCATCGCCGCCACCGCCATAGCCCAGGTAGTGCTTGGAGCAGGCCCCTACCCCTTTCTTCAGGTCGCCCTGCTGCAGTCCACGAACAAAGGCCGTACCCATGACTGCCGACAGGTAAGCATCCTCGCCATACGACTCTTCCAGACGGTTGAAACTGGGAGTGCGACACACGTCAACCATGGGCGAGAGTGCCAGCACGCCACCCATACGGCGCAGGGCTGTGCTGGTCTGGACGGTCTTCAGCTCTGCCAGCTCATGATTGAACGAGCAGGCTTGTCCTATCTGTTGCGGATAGATGGTAGCCCCCAGCGTATTGATGCCAGAGAGCACCTCCTCGTGGAAAAGGGCAGGAATGCCATTAGGAGTGTTCGTCATGAGCCAGTCTTGTACAGCCTTCACCCTGTCGCGCAACTCGTTGGGGTCGCGAGGCTGCTGCATGGCAAACTGCGAAAAGTGGCCGATGCCATGGGGAATCAGCTCCCGGCACTTGGCGGTGTCGAGCCGGCCTTGGGCATCGAAAAGCTCGTCCATAAACATACTCCTCAGTTGCGCTATGCGCTCCTCCTGAGACATCTTGCTGTAGAGTTCGTCAACTTGTTGTTCCATGTCTTTATTGGTGTTACAACCTGTTAGGCAGATGGTGAGGCCTGCCATCAACCACGTGCCGAGTCGGATGGATTTGAAGAATGTTTTGTTTTTAGTCATATCGGTTTAATATAATTGCGATGCTATGTTCAAGAGAATCAGTTCTCGTTTATCTGATATTTCTTCTTGCGCTCATGGGTGGCCTTCTGAGGCATGCTGCTGGGAGCCAAGCCAGTGCGAGGGGCACGAACACCCCGATAGCCGTTCCAGCGCTCATGAATCTTGCGGACATAGTCTACCGTCTCGGAACCTCGCATATAGCCATACTTGACCTCAGGGTCGTTGTAGTATTCCGGTCGGGCCAGTCCTAAGACAAAGCCTTCGACGTCGGCCCAGCGATGGTCGTTCTTGCCATGCTTGCGAGCAAGGGCCATGGCGTCACGGATATGGAAGTGTCCGCCATTATAGGCTGCCAGGACGAACTTCGTACGCTCAGAGCGTTCGCGGATGTCGGAGAAGTTACGCTCCAGTTCACCCAGATACTTCGCAGCGGCAGCAATGTTCTGCTCAGGATTGAAGATGTTGGCACGAGGCAGTCCCAGATGGTCGGCGGTGGCTGGCATAATCTGCATCAGTCCGCAGGCTCCTGCCCACGAGCGTGCCTGAGGGTCGAAGGTAGACTCCTGATAGCACTGTGCCGCCATGAGTCGCCAGTCCCAACGAATGGTTGAAGCATAACGCTGGAAGTAGCTGTCATAGTGAGAGATAACACCTCCAGAGCGATTGAGCATCGGAGCGAACACACGTCGTGTCACGCTCTTGTTGGAGAGCAGGAATTCCTCCTCTTTCTTCACCTCTTCAACAAGCTTGGGATTGTACCATTCCACAAGCTCGTTCTTCAAGTCGTCCTTGTCCTTGCCGATGAGCCATCCGATGCCTTTCTTGGTCATAGGATAGCAGATGAGGTCGGCCTCGCCGTCGTTAAGACGCCTGACCATCTCCGCCGAATCGCGACAGACCTCCATACGAAGGCTGACGCCAATCTTGTCGGCAAAGCGCTGAGCCAGCATATACTGTGTTCCCAGGTGGCGGCCATGATAGTCGTAATAGGTTTCAGGACCCGTCAGCGTAAGGGCTATCAGCTCGCCGGCACGCTGGATGTCGTCCAGGTCAAACTCGTCAGTGACAGGTATGGTATCGGTAATCTGACCCCACGGAGTAACCACGGGTTCAGGCTTCTTTGGACCGCAAGCCGCGAACAAAAGAAGCGCCAAAAGCTGGATATATATACCGTTTATCTTCACTTTTAAACGAATTTGCGTGCAAAGGTACGAAATAATGCAGAATAGTCAATGCATAATTCACAAATATTTTGTATCTTTGCACCCTGAATTCAGATACAACCAAGGTAAAAAGGAAAAGAAAAGAAATATGTTAAGAATAGCCGTACAATCAAAAGGTCGTCTTTTTGACGACACAATGAACCTGCTGTCCGAGGCAGACGTCAAGGTGAGCGCATCGAAGCGCACACTGCTGGTACAATCGAGTAATTTCCCGTTGGAGGTGCTTTATCTGCGCGACGACGACATTCCGCAGTCAGTAGCCAGTGGTGTGGCCGATATCGGTGTGGTGGGCGAGAACGAGTTCATAGAACGCGGTGAGGACTGTGACATCATCTCGCGTCTGGGCTTCTCGAAATGCCGCCTGTCGCTGGCTATTCCCAAGGAGATTGAGTATCGTGGGGTGAACTGGTTCAACGGCAAGAAGATTGCCACCTCGTACCCCAACATCCTGCGCAAGTATATGGAGGAACACGGAGTAGACTGCGAGATACACGTCATTACCGGTAGTGTGGAAATCAGCCCGGGCATTGGTCTGGCCGATGGCATCTTCGACATTGTCTCTTCCGGTTCTACGCTGGTATCGAACAATCTGCGTGAGGTGGAAGTGGTTATGCAGAGCGAGGCCCTGCTCATTGGCAACAAACAGCTGTCGCAGGACAAGCGCGCCACGCTGGAGGAGATGCTGTTCCGCTTCAAGGCCGTGAAAGACGCCGAGGACAAGAAGTATGTCCGTATGAATGCGCCCAAGGCCCGTCTGCAGGAGATTATCAATGTGCTGCCTGGCCTGAAGAGTCCTACCATTATTCCCTTGGCCGACGAGGACTGGTGCTCAGTACACACCGTGCTGGACCAGAAGCGTTTCTGGGAAATCATTGGTAAGCTGAAGGAGATGGGAGCGCAGGGCATTCTTGTGACTCCGATAGAGAAGATGATTCTCTAAGAAAAGGAGAAAAAGACACATTGAGAGACTTGACAAATTATTGCTGATGAAGATATACAAATATCCCTCAAAGGAGCAGTGGGCGGAGATTGTTGAGCGTCCGCGACTGGACCTGACCAAGCTGAACGAGACAGTGGCTACGGTGCTGGCCGATATCAAGCAACGTGGTGACGAGGCTGTGCGTGAGTATGAGCTCAAGTTCGACAAGGCCGAGCTGACAACGCTGGCTGTCACTGAGCAGGAGATGGACGAGGCAGAAAAGCTGGTGAGCAACGAGCTGCGCGATGCCATCATTCTGGCACACCATAACATCAAGGTGTTCCACATCTCACAGCGCTTTGTCGGACAGAAGGTGAAGACCCAGGAGGGTGTCACCTGCTGGCAGAAGAGCGTGGCTATTGAGCGTGTCGGTCTGTATATCCCCGGCGGCACTGCCCCACTCTTCTCTACCGTCCTGATGCTGGCTACGCCGGCCAAGATAGCAGGCTGTAAGGAGATAGTATTGTGCACCCCTCCCAGTCGCGAGGGCAAGGTGAATCCTGCCATCCTCGTGGCTGCCCGCATAGCAGGCGTCAGCAAGATTTATAAGATTGGTGGCGTGCAGGCTATTGGCGCTATGGCGTATGGTACGGAGTCGGTTCCCAAGGTATTCAAGATATTCGGTCCCGGCAACCAATATGTGATGGCTGCCAAGCAGCATGTCTCGCTGGACGATGTGGCTATTGACATGCCTGCAGGTCCCTCGGAGGTCTGCGTACTGGCCGACGAGACGGCTCGTGCCGAGTTTGTCGCTGCCGACCTGCTGTCGCAAGCTGAGCATGGCATAGACTCACAGGTGCTCTTTATCACCACCAGCGAGGAGAAGCTCGACGAAGTACATGCTGAATTGGACCGCCAGCTGGAAGCGCTGCCTCGTAAGGAGATTGCCGCCAAGGCCCTGGAAAACAGCTGCTATGTGCTGGTAAAGAATCAAGATGAGATGATGGCGCTGACCAACCTCTATGCTCCTGAGCACTTGGTTATTCAGACCAAGGACTACGAGCTGCTGGGGGAGCGGGTAGTCAATGCGGGTAGTGTGTTCTTAGGCCCCTATGCCTGCGAGAGTGCCGGCGACTACGCCAGCGGCACGAACCACACGCTGCCGACACATGGCTATGCCACAGCCTACAATGGTGTCAATCTGGACTCATATTGCAGGAAGATTACGTTCCAGCACCTGACGGAGGAAGGCATCAACCACATTGGCCGCGCTGTAGAGCTGATGGCAGAGGCTGAGCAGCTGGATGCCCACAAGAATGCCATGACGGTGAGAATCAAAGAAGTTAATAGCAAGAAATAAGAGGTATGATGAAGCCTTTAGAACAACTGGTCAGAAAAAACATCTGGAGCCTGGCTCCCTACAGTAGTGCACGAGACGAATACTCTGGCAAGGAGGCACACGTGTTCCTGGACGCTAACGAGAATCCCTATAACGCTCCCTACAACCGTTACCCTGACCCTTTGCAGCGTGAGGTAAAGGCCATGCTGTCGAAGGTCAAGGGCGTACCCGCAGAAAACATCTTCCTGGGCAACGGCAGTGACGAGGCCATCGACCTGCCCTATCGTATCTTCTGCAATCCCGGCTGCGACAACGTCGTGGCCATTGCACCTACCTACGGCATGTACAAGGTGTGTGCCGACATCAACGACGTGGAGTATCGTACCGTGTTGCTTGACGACAACCATGACTTCAAAGCTGCCGACCTGTTGGCAGCCTGCGACGAGCATACGAAGATTATCTGGCTCTGCTCGCCCAACAACCCCACCGGCAATTCGCTGAACCGCGACGAGATACTGAAAACCATCGAGGGCTTCGAGGGTATCGTCATCGTCGACGAGGCTTACATCGACTTCGCACAGCAACAGTCGCTGCGTCAGGAACTACCCACACACCCCAACCTCATCATCCTTCAGACCATGTCGAAGGCGTGGGGTTCGGCAGCCATCCGTCTGGGTATGGCCTTTGCCTCGAAGGACATCATCCATATATATAATAAGGTGAAGTATCCCTATAACGTCAACCAGCTCACCCAGCTACAGGCGTTGGAGATGCTCAAGGACCCGTTTGAAATCGACAAGTACGTCAAGATGCTGTTGGCTGAGCGCACCCGACTGATGCAGGCCTTCCAGGAGCTGCCCATCTGCGAACAAATCTACAAGACGGATGCCAACTTCTTCCTGGCTCGCGTAACCGACGCCAATGCCATCTACAACTATCTGGTCGACCGAGGTGTCATCGTGCGCAACCGCCATAAGATACAGCTCTGCCAGAACTGTCTGCGCATCACCATCGGCACCCGTACGGAGAACAACGAACTGCTCAGCGCCCTCCGCCAGTATTAATGGAACGCCTCTGGAACAGCAACTACTGTAAGGTGATGATAGCGAACTTCTCGCTATTCACCGCATTCTACCTGCTCACGCCATTGCTGCCGCTCTATCTCCACGAGACATTCGGAGCCACAAAGGACGTCATCGGAATAGTCCTGTCGGGATACACCATCACCGCCCTCCTGTTCAGACCCTTCAGCGGATACTTTGTCGACTCCTTCCCACGAAAGGCCGTACTGCTCATTTCCTACTCGGCATTTGCCATCTTCTTCACAGGCTATCTGGCAGCGACGAGCCTGCTGATGTTCACTATCGTCAGAACATTACACGGAGGTCCCTTTGGAGCGCTCACCGTAGCAAATTCGACCGCTGCTATCGACGTGTTGCCATCGTCCAGACGCAACGAGGGCATCGGCTATTACGGCCTCAGCAACAACCTGGCTATGGCCGTCTCACCGACATTTGCCATCTTTGTCTACTCGCAGACCCATAACTTCCAATTGCTCTTCTGGCTGGCCCTGGCCGTAGCCACATTCGGACTTATCGTCGACGCTACGGTCAAGTTGAAGCCGCAAACCACACGACAAAGACCCAACAAACTGTCACTCGACCGTTTCTTCCTGAAGCGCGGATGGCTGATCGGTGTCAACATGGTGTTCTTCGGATTCTGCTTCGGCGTCGTGAGCAACTATCTGGCTATCTACGGCAAGCAGGTGATGGGCATGACGGGCGGAACAGGAACATGGTTCATGCTCTGCTCCATAGGACTGATTCTGTCACGGCTGCAAGGAGGCAAGGCACTGCGTCAGGGACGCCTGACACACAACGCCGCCGAGGGAATGTTGATATCGTTAGTGGGCTATACGCTGTTCATTGCGTATCCCAATATAGCAGGCTACTATAGTTCCGCCATACTCATCGGACTGGGCAACGGGCATCTGTGGCCTGCCTTCCAGAACATGATGATTAGTATGGCCCACCACAACGAGCGCGGAACAGCAAATTCCACCATCCTCATATCATGGGACGTAGGTATGGGTCTGGGCATTCTGATGGGTGGCATCATTGCAGAGGCCCTTGGCTATTCCACAGCATTCTGGACGGTAGCGGCAGTCAACGCAACAGGTGTGGCTCTCTACTTCCTGAAAGCCCAAAACTTCTTCTTGGAACGACAACTCAGTTAGACATTATCCATGCCGCAATGAGGACAACGCCCTTTCTGGCGAAGGGGTGCGCCACAGTGTCCACAAGTGTAGCTATAATGGGCATAGCGGAAATAGCGCCACAAGGCATAGCCGACGTAGGGCAGCAAGAGGAGATAGCCTATATAATATAAGGTAAAGATGCTGAACACTACGTAGTCGACAGCACAGACAGCAGCAAGGCCTGCCAGGTAGAGTACCAGCTCGCCATTGGACAGCCGATGGCGTACATCATCGACAGCAGCCACAGCGACTATGATGATAGCCCATACGGAGGCTATGAAGCATCCCAGATGCATGGGCAGAGAGAAGGGATTCATGGTAGGATGATAGTAGAAGTGGCGCCACGACTCAGGCGCAAACATCTGGATGGAGGCGTAGAGCGTTGCCGATGATGCCACCAAAATGCATAACAGCGTGGGATAGAAGGAGTCTATATCGTTGAAATGGACGATATAGGCATTGCGACGCATCAGACGACGCATGGCATAGGCGCCACCCACGATGACACAAAAGGCAAGAAAGATGAGCAAATGGGTGTCTGAAAAAAAGTCGATGAACTGCGAGATAGGGTCATCAGGAGAAACGCCTTGCAACAACTCGCTCTCACGAATCCATCCTTGTGTAATCTGGTCACGAGCAACCTTTACCCATACAGAGTCTATGCTATCAGAAGGCACTGTAGTAATCTCCGCTACCACAATGCGTTCGCCACGAGTAACGTAGATGGTATCGAACACCAAGTCGGGCAACTCATCAGAGAGTGGCAGGCTGGACGCAGTGACCACAAAGTTGTAGTTCTGCGAATAGTGATGGGTCGTTGAGAACGAGATGGAATCTATCTGCTGCTTGGTCAGGTCCCAGGCATCAGGTGTGTGCTGACGATGATTGTAGCAAGCGGTCAGCAGCAGAGTTGTCAGCAGCAACAAGAGAAACCTAATCTTCCGCATAGACATTCATCTGACAATTCTTACAATCAAACTCAAGGGGGAAGCGACGTCCATCGCCTAACCTCAACATCAGAGGCTCACGCCACTGAGGCTTGGTACCGCCATGCTTCACACAATGGCCCAAAGAGTAACGCAGACAATGACGGCACTGCATGATAGGGCCATGACCGCCTTTTAACTCGTAAGCCGACACATCCTCAGCACCGTAGAAATCGCGTGCCAGCTGATTGGCTATATTATATAGGTACGCGTGAGCATATGGGGGTGGAGTTCCTGACTTATCCGGAATATGACTTTCAGCAGGTCGTGGCCTTGACTCCTTAGAAAGGCTTAACACCAGCTGACGGCGCAATTCTGACAACAGGCTACTCGGGATGAAGTAGTTGAAGTCGTCAGCCAGCTCTACCCCACTACACTCGTATGGTGTGCCTCCCAACTTAGACAGTTGACGAATGATATTCTCACGAGGAGGCTTTTGGGCTTGCTGGTGCTCACAAGGAAGGGAGACAGACACATTCCCACTACTCAGGCTGAAACCGTCAGCAGTAGGCTCAAGACGCATGACTATAGGAATCTTGCGCTCAGCACTGGGACGCGCCAACAGACGTTCGAACTCCTGATCGTTGTTACGATAGAGAGCCATTCCTGCACGCAGATGGACTGGCATCTGCTGAGGAAAGAGCCGATTGCCCTCGGCCCTATTGACTCTGAACCCTTCGAGCTCATGCTCATGGTTGATAAAACAAAGTCCATCGCCATTGGCAAAGGATGCTGTTCCTGCCACATTGAATGAGTCACGACGTATCTCCTTTACCTTGCCAACATATTCGCCCATGGCTTTAGGAGTGTCAGGAGAGAAAATATCCGGTTGGCGTCCTTGCAGGAAATAAGTGGTGAAGCCACGATTGAATGTCTTCTCCAAATGGGGTGTAAAGGAATAGGCAACCTTACCTCGTGACGAACGACAACACTGGTCAGCATGGCGCTCTATAAAAGCATTGAGCTGCTGGCTATATGCTGCGACGACATTCTTTACATAGGACGCATCTTTCAAACGACCTTCTATCTTGAACGAGGTGGCACCAGCCTGAATGAGTTGTTCCAGATGCCGGCTCTGGTTCATATCCTTCAGGGAGAGCAGATGGCGTTGCTGCTCGAGCACCTGACCATCTGCATCCAACAGGTCGAACTTCATGCGGCAGAACTGAGCACAAGCACCTCGATTGGCAGAACGACCAAAGCAATGCTGGGAAGCATAACAAAGACCACTATAGCTGACACATAACGCACCATGGACAAAGACCTCCAAAGGCATATCAGGCACTTGGGCATGAATATTGGCAATCTCGTCTACAGAGAGCTCGCGAGCCAGAACCACACGACGGAAGCCCACGTCGCGCAACCAGCGAACCTTATCGGCTGAGCGATTGTCTGTCTGTGTAGAGGCATGAAGAGCGATAGAAGGAATATTCATCTTCAGAATACCCATATCCTGCACCAGAATGGCATCAACACAAGCCTCATGCAGCTGTTGTATCAACATCTCCGTTGCGGAAAGCTCATCATCGTAGACAATGGTATTGACTGTTACATACACCTTGACATCGAACTGATGGGCATAATGGCATAGCTGACGAATGTCGTCCACGCTGTTGCCTGCCGAAACACGAGCTCCAAACCTGGGTGCACCGATATAGACGGCATCAGCCCCATGGTCAATGGCAGCTATACCGCACTCCAGATTCTTGGCAGGTGCAAGCAGTTCTAAAGGTGTCATTGAATCTGATTGATATCGTAAGGCGTCTCCTGATAGACGTAGTAGTTAATCCAGTTGCTATAGAGCAGATTGGCATGGGCACGCCAAGAAACCAAGGGTCCGTTGGCAGGATTATTGTCACGATAGTAGTTCTTGGGCAAATCTACATCATCGCGAATATCCTTGTCGCGCTTATACTCGTTGTCAAGCGTATTCGGCGCATACTCCAAGTGGCCGGTAATAAAGAACTCACGACCTCCACGAGCCATCACCATCGACACGCCACAGTCAGGCGACTCTGCAATCAGCGTCAAATCAGGATTGGCCAGAATGTCCTCCCGATGAATCTCCGTATGACGGCTATGGGGCATCTGAAACACATCGTCAAAGCCGCGGAAGATGGGCAGTTGAGGCTCCAAGGGATACTGTGGGAAGATGCCAAACATCTTCTTCTCCAAAGGATATTTGGGAACTCCATAATAATAGTAGAGCCCTGCCTGTGCAGCCCAGCAGATATATAAGGTACTCGTCACATGGGTGCGAGCCCAATCGAAAATCGCCGTCATCTCTGTCCAGTAGTTGACATCCTCAAATTCAAGGGTCTCTACCGGAGCGCCAGTGATAATCATTCCGTCATACTTCTCCAGTCGCATCTGCTCAAAGTCGCGGTAGAACATCATCATGTGCTCGATGGGCGTATTCTTAGGTGTATGGCTCTTGAGCTTCATGAAACTAATCTCCAACTGCAACGGTGTATTGGAAAGCAGTCGTATCAGGTCTGTCTCTGTCGTAATCTTAAGCGGCATGAGATTCAGTATAGCAATCTTCAACGGACGGATATCCTGCATATGGGCACGAGAGTCGTCCATGACGAAAATATTCTCCTGCTTCAACAGCTCTATGGCAGGCAGCTTATCTGGCAATCTTAAAGGCATAGCTTACTCCACATTAAAAACACATACAGAAACATTATCATAACCTCCGGCAGCAATGGCAGCCTCGCACAGTCCGTTGGCATTGGCTCCCTCAGCTACCAAAGAGCAAATGGTATCATCGCTGACCATGTCGTTCAGACCATCAGAGCAGAGAATATACGTATCGCCTGAAAGGAAATCGTCCGTAAAGTCAAACATATCCATATAGGAGTTCTTGCACCCACCCCCAATACAGTTGGTGATGATATTTGAATGTCGCTTCTCACCTCTGGCATTGCTCAAGGAGTGGTCTGTTGTCAACTGGCTCAGCCTGCCATCACGGAAGCGGTACAGGCGACTGTCGCCGCAGTTCATCCAATAATACTTATTATTATAGAAAAGAACACCTACCAACGTTGTTCCCATATCAACCATTCCAGGATTCACACGCCCCTTGGAGTCTATAATCTGGTTGATGGAGTGAAGCCACTCCAGCATCATCTCGTTAAACTCGCCAGAAGAGAGGCCACGAGGCAGGTCACTGAGGAAAAACTGAAGGTTCGACAAGGCATCATAACTGGCTATCTCGCCAGCATTGTGTCCTCCCATGCCATCAGCCAAGGCAATGACAAAGCGATCATGGTTCTCCGTCATAAACTCTGTCTGATAAATGTCACTACGCACAAAATGGTCGTAAGCAAGAACCATGTCCTCGTTATTTGTTCTTACGCATCCTACACGGCTTGCTGCCGTCAATACGATTCTACTCATAAATCTTCTTATCCCTTAATACTATCTTTTTATGTGTTAATTGACGCTCACCTGTAAATTGATGTTGGCCAATGTCACTATGTCACCACTCTTGATAGACATAGGAACATCAGGAAGCAAATCGCGCTGGTTGAGCTTGGTTCCATTGGACGAATGCTTATCTATCACGCACCAACCTGTATCTGGCTTATAGATGAGCTGGGCATGCACGCCAGAAATATACATATTGCCACCAAACAGCTGGGCATACGGTCCCTGACGACGACCAATGATAGCACCGTTAATACCGACAATACGAATGTCGAGACTCGGATTATAGAGTGTCAATGTAGGGATACCGCTACGGACAGCAGACTGTGGCATGCGGGGCTCACCCGTAGTCTGCGAGTTGGCAATAGTCACATGCAGACTGTCAGCCAATGACGGCTGTTGCTTTGGAGCGACACGCTGTTCCATCATTTCGTCGGCGCTAATCATCAATCCACCGCAATAGGTACAGCGGCGTCCCATACCGACACGTCCGCAATTACTGCAGTAGACCAATTCTTGTCCACACTGGTCGCAATAGTGTGAATCGTCCTCTATCTCTTCTTTACAACTTGGGCAAATAATCATAATTACTCTCTAATATCTTCTGGCAAAATCAATTGATAAGTCTCTTGCGTAATCTCGGACTGCGGCAACTGACTGACACGCATCGAGAGCTGCTGAATCGTTGCATCCAGCATATTACGCATCTCACGGGCATTGCCAAAGGCCTCATTCTTGTTGATGACCTTACGGCAGATGAGATCCATGAGTTTGAATTCGGCCTCTGGCGACAACTTATAGTTATCCTTGCCGGCCATCTTCTTGAAGATAGCCAACAGCTCGTCCTCATTATAATCGTCGATATGCATCTTATGGGTAAAGCGACTGGCCAATCCAGGATTGACGGTCAGGAATGTTTCCATGTCGTCACGATAGCCTGCTGCTATCACAACGAACTTACCACGATCATCCTCCATGCGCTTCATCAGCGTATCGATTGCCTCCTTGCCATACTGGTCGTTCTCTGACGACAGCGTATAAGCCTCGTCAATGAAGAGGATACCGCCCATGGCCTTGTCGCACATGTTGTTGACTATCTTTGGCGTCTCACCCATATACTTGCCGACCAGCGTAGCACGACTGGCCTCTATGACGCGGTTGGTGGGTAGAATCTCCATCGACTGCAGTATCTCACCCATCTTACGGGCTATGGAGGTCTTACCTGTACCAGGATTGCCTGTCAGCACAAAGTTCATGGCCATCTGCTGCACCTTACCAGCACCTGCTGCAGCACGCTGTTTCATGAACATGCTCTGTACAGCCAGACGACGTATCATGTTCTTTACCGAACGCATGCCGATGAAGTCGTCGAGTTCATTGAGAACCTCATCCAACGGACGAGCCTTCTCGCTCTGGGCAACCTCCAGGTCAGCAGGCGTAATTTTATACATGTCGTCATCCTTAAAGTCAGGACTACCCATCATGCTGACCAGACGCTGACTCTGCTTCTCGACAGCCTGGTCGAAAATACGACGTGCCTCTCGGGCATTGCCAAAGTTCTTATCGCGCCGCAGGTACAACTGCTCGAACTGACGATGCACAGCACCCTGCGCCTCTTCGTCAACAGTAAAGTTCTTGCCCTTGGCCAGATTAATGAATATCTCCGTCAGCTCATCGGGTGTATAGTCGTCGAAATGGATGGTCTGTGTGAATCGGCTCTTCAATCCTGGGTTCGTATCGATGAAGTCATGCATCTGGTCTGTATAGCCAGCCACGATACAGATGAACTTACCACGATCGTCCTCCAATCGCTTGAGTAACGTATCAATTGCCTCAGAACCAAAGCTGTCGCCATCGCTCGACTTTAAGGTATAGGCCTCATCAATGAACAAGACACCACCCATCGCCGAATCTATCAACTGGTTGGTCTTGATGGCTGTCTGACCAGAATAGCCTGCCACCAGCTTACTGCGATCGGCCTCTATCAGCTGACCACGAGAAAGGATGCCCAGCGTGCGGAAGACGTCTGCCATAATGCGGGCAACGGTAGTCTTACCTGTTCCTGGATTACCTGTGAAGACATAATGCTTGCCTTGGAAGGTATTGGTCTCGCCACGACGAATCTGCAGGTTGAGGAATGCTGCCAGATTGGAAATCTCCTTCTTGACAGCAGCCAGGCCAACCATGCCGTTGAGCTTAGCAAGGCATTCTGTATAGTCGACAGCCTTGGGAGCCTCGTATGGTATATCTGCCACATCGATGGTCATCAGCTGCTCGTTGGTCAATGCCGACATGTCGCCCTTCTGCAAACGTTCGGCTTGCTTGGAACATATCTTATCAAACAACTGACGCATAGTACGACCATTGGCAAAATCTTTATCACGCGAGTTGTAAAGCTCTGTTATCATCTTCAGCGCCAGTTCCTCTGACTCCTTCGTAAACAGATACTTCTTCTCCTTGGCAAAGACTTGCATAATCTCGAAGAGCTGGTTGGGTGTATAGTCGTCGATGTTCAGGAAATAGCTGAAACGGCTACGCACACCGGGATTGATGCGGAACAGGTTGTCCATCTCCTGACGATAACCTGCCGCAATGACGACGAACTTACCACGATCGTCTTCCATGCGCTTCATCAGCTGTTCAAGAGCCTGTGTGCCCTGCTGGTCGCGATCTCCACTCTGGCTGACTGGAGCCAGCGTATAGGCCTCATCGACAAACAAGATACCACCCATGGCCTTGTCGCACAAACGGTCTACCACCTTGGGTGTTTCACCTTGATAGGGGCTTATCATCTTCGAACGGTCGACCTCTACAACGTGGCCACTGTCCAAGTAGCCTATGGCTTCCAATATTTCACCCAGCTTACGGGCTATCGTCGTTTTACCTGTTCCAGGATTACCTGTCAGCACAATATGGATGCCTGCCTTCTCCTGCTCACCCAGTCCACGCTGGGCACGCTGTACGCTGTTATGAACGGTAAAGGCTATCTCACGAACAGCCTTCTTCACCTCATCCATACCAATATATTGGTCGAGGTCGCCGAGAATATCCTCCAGCGAGCGTTCCTCTGGCACATAGCCACGAATGTCAGCTTCTTCTACCATCACCGCATCAGCACCACGACTGATGAACGAGGTGAAAATATCCTCAGCTGTCTTCACTGCCACATGTGAGAAACCAAAGGTGTCGTCTTTAATCTTCAACTGATATTGGAAGAAGCGCAACAGCTTATGGTCAGCCTCGGCTGTATAGGCAGCAATACCATACTTGGTGCGGAGCTCCATCTTACAGATATCGCACAGTTCCTGATAGCCGGGAGTGGGCAGACGGAAAGTATATTTAAAGCGGTTCTGCGCTGCAGGATTTGCGGTTAGGAAGTCGTCCAAGCCCTTTGGAAGACCAGCAATCATGACGATAGGATTCTCATTCCATTTGTCCATCTCGACAAACAACTTGTCAAGCGGATTGACCTGATTGGAGTAGCGGTCGGGAAGCAGTTTCTGCACATTGTCAAAGAAAAGAATGCCGCCCTTAGCCTTCTTGACGTTATCATCCCACTTGTCAACAAAACGCTGATAGTCGACAGCATCCACCATCGTCAGCTTGGGTTTGTCTATTATCTTGTGCTGATAGAAGTAGTCACGTATCACCTCTGCCAAAGCGGTCTTACCAGTACCTGTCTCACCAATGATTATGGCATTGACGCTCAGACGGACATTCATGATGTCCTTACGAGAGTGCAAATAGGTATAGGTGTCAACCACCGTCTTCAGCTGCTGCTTCACGTCGCTGAGTCCCACCATGCGGTCCAGCACGTTTTGGGAAACGAGCGGCTTACCACACCATTTGCAAAACTTGGCTATTGAACGATTTTCTTTATGACAATGTTCACATATCATATTACTCTACATCCTTTTGTATTTGTTTCACAACATCAGTTGGGCTTACTCGCATATTGTCGAAGTCCGGATTGTTATAGTTCAGCAACTTAGGACTGAACACTATCATCTCCAACACGAGCATACATACCATTGCACTCCATAATATATAATGTAGCACTGATTCGCCACTGATTGATCTCACCTGATTCGCCACGTCGTCCAGCATACCAAACTTAGAGCCTTTGAACTTAAAGGACTTCTGTTTGAAGGTGTAATAGAGAGGCTCCAGCATCGTCGACTTGATGTCGTCTTCCATCACCTCGTTTATGAGCTGGTTGTCACCCTGGGTGTCACTGCGGAAGTCTGTCACATGGCAGATGGCCATATAAATCAGCGTCAGCACGATGACTGCAGGGACGAACAGGCTGGGATAAGAACCGTCAACCAATCTGAGCACGCTAATGGGAATCCATGAAGATATCAAACCCAACAGGCCCCACAGGCACGACATCACGAAACCATATCCACGGAAGTAAGCACGCAGGGCAACGATGACAGCCGTCATACCGCCTACTGGCAAACCAATGGCCAGCAATGAATGACGGAACAGGTAGTCGCGTCCTGATACGCCACATAGCAACAGCAGCAGAATCCACAAGCCGCAAAGACCATAGAAGGTAATGCGCCAACGAGTCTCCTTGGCCTTGGCACGATAGAAACCCTTGCGCACCTCAGCATATTTCTGAGCCGTCTCTTCCTTTGCATTGCCATAACGCTTATAATATTTCTGGTTCTGGTCTATCTCGCCCAAACGGATAATCCACTCCTCCAGCTTTCGTTCATAGCTGTACTGCTCGCTGAAGTCCTGAGTGGGGTCTTCATGGTAGAACACCGAGAGCCATTGGCTCAACGAGCCATGCTTGATAGCCGTCAGCAACAGAGGACGATAGGCTGCCGTTTCAAAGCCGGAGCCTGACTTCAGCTCCGTACCGTCTTCCAGCAGATAGGAAGGTGTGACACCTAACAGACGACAGAAGCGGTAGGCTGCCGTTCTGAGGTCATAGGCTCCCAGACGCTCCTTGTTCTCGTCGCTCTTCATATCGAAGCAGGCACGAGCGTTGCTAATCTGCTCATACCATCCGTGCAATTGTGCGAAATAGAAGAAACGTCCGTCTTGATCACTATAGTCTGCCACCTTCTCACGATAGGCCTGGTCGTCCAGATCCTGCCATGACTTCAAGTCCTCGCGCAGCACCTCACCCACCTTATAGGGAGAGTCGGCGTCTTTCAGGTCATAGGCCGCATCGCGGTCAATGTTATAAAGAACCTTATAACCCAATGAGCGCGATGGTTTCTTGTCAGCCGTCATGATACGCAGAGCCTCGCAGGCCATATGGTCTTCATGACTATACATCCACGAAAGGAAGCGTCCGTCACTCAGACTCAGCCAGTCGTCCTCCGTACAATTCTCGTAACCAAAGGAACGGATAATCTCCGTCAGGTTCGACGACGGATATTTCGCCAGGAAAGGAATCTCCGGATCTACCTCGTAGGCCAGCTTCAGAATGGCGATGCGATTATCTAAATCGCTGTCAGGAGCGAAGTAGGACCGAATGCGATTGACGTCTGCCTTGGAGTGATACTCCAGATAAAGATAGAAGCGGTCATTGGGATTCCTCAATGCCAGCACGTATTCCTCCTGATAGCTCAGAACGGAAATCGTGGCACTATGGATATCGTCACACAGATTGCCTCTCACATCCTTATACGGATAGGTAGGCTCCATCACATAGACAGCAGCCATCAGTCCAGCCCGCTGGTCAGCAGGATAGCGATTGACGACAATGTCCTTCACCGCAGAGCTCAGCTTCACGTTGCCACACTGCTCCAGCCAACCTGCTATACGTCCGTTATACAGGTAGTTGATAGCCAGTCTCTCGTTGTCCAGCAACAGAGGTATCAGCTCGTGTACGTTGTCAGCCACCAAGTTGCGCTCTGGGTCGACAATGAAGCTACGGTACTTCAGGATAGGTGACGACATGTCTACCTTCACATCCTCGCCAAGGAACCAGCGCTCCACCTCTTCGTAGCCCCAACGGGTCTGAGGATTGACAGATGTCAGACCCTGCACAATCATCTTCACACGGTCTGGCAGCTCGTTGATGCGTGGCAGACGCCCCTCGTTCTTCTTACGCATCATGACACGCTCATTCTGACTCAGCGGATTCTCACCTAACCAGAGGGTCATCAGTGTGATACCCAACGAATAAAAGTCGACAGCAGGCGTGATTTCCACCTCACCGTCAATGACGTCGTTATACATCTCAGGAGCAGCGTATACTGGTGTGCGGGCCTGTGTCGTACGATGCAACTTCTCGTCACCTTCCAGTATACTGGAGATTCCGAAGTCACCCAGAACTACTTCCTTGTGGTCCTTGTCGCGGAAAAAGTAGTTACTTGGTTTAATATCCTTGTGAATGATGTTGCTATTATGACAAAGGGCAAGAGCAGCGGCAGCCTGCAGGGCAATACGACGGAACTGGTTGAAGTCGCCATCCAAGTCGTACTCGCTCAGCGTACCGCCACGGAAATACTCCATCAGCTCATAGTCACGGTTTTTGCCGTCCATGTACGTCTTGCCATAGTCGTCCACTCTGACTATCATCTCCATATTGAAGTTCTGGATGATGCGCATGAGCGTCTTCTTAATGGTAAAGTTAGGATAGTATATCTTCAGTACGCGTTCGCCTTCCTCGCCTTCCACCAGAAACACCTGCGCCTCACCTGAGTTGTCGCTCAGACACTTGATGCTGTGATAGATTCTTCCTTTCAGCAGGAACTCCACGTCGCCACCAGTATGGCTGGTTTCCTTGCTACTGGGGCGTATTGTTTGCTCAAGGTCGGAAGCATTCTTCTCTGGCTCTGCCACACGAATGGTTGAAGACGTAACTAATTCTGGCTTTCTAATGGTCTCGTCCATAGTTTATTTGTCATCTTTAATTTCAGCATTATTGTTCTTACCTAACACAACCCACTTGCCACCCATCTGAGGTTTGGCACAACCACAGGGACTGCTGTGCATAGCGTGCTTGAAGTTGCACACCCATGCCAGACGAACACCCACAGGCTTGCTGGCCATGGCGAAGTTGCGTGCCTTCGCTGGCGACGTGGTGGTAGGTACTGCCAGCTTATCCAAGATAGCCGACAACATTCTGATTTTGGCTGCGCGCTGCTCTTCCAGTTCTTCCTTCGTCATACGCTTCGACTCGGGCTTTGAGATAACAGGATTCTCGATGCCCTCGTCTTGGGCCAGAAGCGTCAGGACACGCTCACGCAACTTGATATTCATCTGTTCACGAATGATGTCACGTTCTGAGTTGTAAGGCAAGGCGTTCTCCAACTTGGCAAAGTCCTGCACAATTTCCATCAGGTTCTGGTAGTCAGGATTCTTCTGCAGTTCCTTCACCATCATGCGGGCCTCTTCCGTCAGGGCTGTTCCGCACTTCTTGCAGAAGGAGAATTCATTCAGCGTATGACATGTAGGACATACCAGCCCACCCCTCGGACTGCCACACTCAGGACAATAGGCTTCATTGCCTGACAGATGGGCACCACAGAACGAACAGACATCTTTACGAATATAGTGATGACAGGTCTCGCAATAGTCAGCGTCAGGGTCTATCTCCGCCCCACAGTGAGGACAACTTGCCTTGCTGATTGGCTGACCGCACTGAGCGCAGAACATCGCCTCAGGGTCATTTACTGTACCACAGAAGGGACATACCTTGCCACCTGCCTGTTGCTGCTGTTGCTGCATGGGTTGATCTTCATGCTGGAGAACTTTTTCCTTTTGCAGCTGTTGTGGACGCACCGTCCTCTGCGTCCTGTCCATATTCGAGTTGTTATCGTTTATCATACTGCTTTGTTAGTAATAATTGTTGCAAAGTTAACAAATAATTTTTAAACACAACAAAAAACCGCCGTAAATTTACATTTACGACGGCATTTTTTACTATTTTAAGCGTGTTTTTTACCACAGAGGCAGTCTTTCGGTCTTAGGAATGTACATTTTATCACCCTCTTTCACGCCAAAGGCATCATACCACATATCGATGTGCGGCAGAGCTCCGTTGACACGCCACCGACCCAGCGAGTGGGGATCGCTCTTCGTGCGGTTGCGAATCTCGGCTTCCGTAATATTTCCAGCCCACACACCTGCATAAGCCAGGAAGAAGCGCTGGTCTGCTGTCAGTCCGTCAATCTCAGGCAATGGAGTGCGCTTTGTAGCATTCTTATAAGCATACCATGCCACCTGCAGGCCACCATGGTCAGCCAGGTTCTCACCCAGCGTCAGACGACCATTACCATTCAGGTCAGGCAGCACCTTGATGTTCGAGAAGAAGTCTGCATACTTGTCTGTACGTGCTATAAAGTTTTTTCCATCGCTTTCCGTCCACCAGTCATGCATGTTTCCATCCTTGTCGTAGCGACGTCCCTGGTCGTCAAAGCCATGCGTCATCTCATGACCGATCACTACACCGATAGCACCATAGTTAAAAGCGTCGTCAGCCGTAGGGTCGAAGAATGGAACTTGCAGAATACCAGCCGGAAAGCAAATTTCGTTCGTGGTAGGGTTATAGTAGGCATTCACCGTCTGAGGTGTCATATACCAGATGTCTCTGTCAACGGGTTTTCCGGCATTGTGATCTATGTGCCAAGC
Source organism: Prevotella sp. (assembly GCA_017412705.1). Lineage (GTDB taxonomy): Bacteria > Bacteroidota > Bacteroidia > Bacteroidales > Bacteroidaceae > Prevotella. The sequence goes on along the minus strand of JAFPWS010000061.1, from coordinate 20,194 downwards.
CAAGTGCCAACGCTGACACTCCTGAATATTCTCAAAGTAAGATTTTTTAGGGTCAATCTTCAATGTCGACATATCCATCCATTTGTCAGGATAACCAATCTTCACATAGAACGTGTTCAGCTTCAGCAGGGCATTCACCTTCGTCGAGTCGTCCATCCAGTCCTGAGCTGCGATACGTTCCCCCAGCGATACACGCAGATTCTCCACTAGGGTCTTCATACGCTCTTTCGACGAGGCTGGGAAGTACTTCTTCACATAGATGCGACCCAACGCCTCGCCCATGATTCCCTCGACTTGGTTGGTGGCACGTCGCCACAGCGGATGGTCTTCCTTACGACCAGAGAACACCTTGCCGTAGAAATCGAAGCTAATCTCACGGACCGCGTCGTTCAGGTAACCTGTAGCACTATTGATGAATCCCCACTCCATCACGTCGCGGTATTCGTCAGCCTTCATCGAGGCAAACAGCTTGTCGGCTGCGGCCATAAACTCAGGTTGTCCTACTACCATCTCCTGAATGTACTGGCTCTTCAGACCAGCAGCGTTAGCCTGCTTCTCCAGCTGGAAATGCGGATACTGGGCATTGAACTCCTTCAGTGTCATCTTATGGTAGTTGGCAATGGGGTCACGCAGCTCCGTACGCGACTTCGACACCTTGGCCAGTGCCGTCTCCACTTTCAGAATGTTACGCATCTTCTTCTCAGCAGCCGACTTCTTGAAGCCAAACTGTTGGAACAGACGTACGATGTACTGCTTATATGCCTCTCGGATTTTGGTGGTTGCCTCATCGTTCTCCAAATAGTAGTCCTTCTGGCCAAGAGTCAGTCCTGACTGGTTGATGTTCAGGATGTTCTGAGTGGCGTTCTTCTCGTCAGCGGCAATGTAACTGCTGAAGAACTCATGTTCTCCGTAGGGAGCCATCTCCAGCTGGATGGCAAAAAGCTGCTGTTTGTCCTTGGCAGCCTCCAGCTTACGAATGATACCCATCACGGGTGCTACACCCTCCTTCTCACGACGGGCAGAGTCCATCGCCAGCTTGTAGAGGTCGCTCAGCTGCTGCTCTACGCTACCTTGAGCGTAACTGTTCTCCAATAGTTCTTTCAGAATACCGTTGATTCTCTTCTTGTTGTCTTCCTGCAGACGGTCGAAGCTGCCAAAGCGCGAATAGGCTGCAGGCAGCGGGTTTGCCTTCATCCATCCGCCACAGGCGTACTGGTAGAAGTCGTCAGCGGGTCTCACGCTGGTGTCCAGGTCACCCAGGTTGATGCCTGAACGCAACTGTGCCGACACCGTCAGAGTCGTCATTGCTAATGCCATGATAGTCCAAAATTTTTTCATTGCTACAAATATTTGATTAGTTTATTAATTGTTCCAACTCTTCTGAGAGCTTTTCCCAGCGCTCCACCTCTTTATCCAGCGCTTCCTTGGTGGTGGTATACTCCGTCACCAGCATCATGTCCGACGCTTTCTCGGGAATCATCAGCAGGTCGTCCAATTCCTTGAGCCTGCTCTCCATATCGTTAATCTTGCGCTCCGACTCCTCTACGGCCTTCTCGGCCTTGCGAAGCTGTTTCTGGCGCTCTTTATGCTCAGCATAATCCTGTTTTTTCGGAGTATTCGGAATGCCTGGAGCATTCGGAGTGCTCGGAATACTATAAGTACTCGGAGACTCCTGTCTACCCAGGTCACTCAGCTCCGCAATCTCCTTGCGCTGTAGGAAGTCGTAGATGCCTCCTATGTGTTCACGCACCTTTCCACCTCCAAACTCGAAGACCTTGGTCACCAGACCGTCCAGGAACTCACGGTCGTGGCTTACGATGATGGCTGTACCGTCAAACGCCTTGATAGCTTCCTTCAGCACATCCTTCGACGCCATGTCCAGGTGATTCGTGGGCTCGTCCAGAATCAGCAGGTTTACAGGTTCCAACAACAGGCGTATCATGGCCAGACGACTTCGCTCGCCACCACTCAGCACCTTCACACGCTTGTCCGATGCCTCGCCACCAAACATAAAGGCACCCAATATGTCGTTGATGCGCAGACGAATGTCGCCTTTCGCCACATAGTCTATGGTTTGGAATACCGTCAGACTCTCGTCCAACAGCTGGGCCTGGTTCTGGGCAAAGTAGCCTATCTGCACATTGTGCCCTATTTTCAGGTTACCCTCGAAGGGAATTTCACCCATGATACACTTCACCAGCGTCGACTTACCCTCTCCGTTCTTTCCCACAAAGGCCACCTTTTCACCTCGTTTGATGGTCAGGTTCACGTGGTCAAACACCAAATGGGCATAGGCCTTCTTCACCTCGTCGCAGATGACGGGATAGTCCCCGGAGCGCAGACAGGGAGGGAACTTCAGATGCATGGCAGAATTGTCAACCTCGTCCACCTCAATGGGAACTATCTTCTCCAACTGTTTGATTTTCTGCTGTACCTGCACAGCCTTCGTGGCCTGATAGCGGAAACGGTCTATGAAGGCCTTCATGTCCTGAATCTCCTTCTGCTGGTTCTCGTAGGCGCGTTGCTGTTGCTCACGACGCTCCCTGCGCAACACCACATACTCGTTGTACTTGACCTTGTAGTCTACGATGCGACCACACGATATCTCCAGCGTACGGTTTGACACATTATTGATAAAAGCCCTGTCGTGCGACACCAGGATGACAGCACTGGCCGATTGCGCCAGGAACTGCTCCAGCCACTGTATGGACTCGATATCCAGGTGGTTCGTAGGCTCGTCCAACAGCAGTACGTCAGGACGCTGCAACAGAATCTTCGCCAGCTCTATACGCATACGCCAGCCGCCAGAAAACTCACTTGTAGGACGGTCGAAGTCGCTTCTCAGGAAACCCAGTCCCGCCAGTGTACGTTCCATCTCGGCCTCTTTGTTCTCAGCCCCCATCATCAGGTAGCGCTCATGTTCCTGCGTGAAACGCTCCACCAGCGCCATATACTCCTCACTCTCATAGTCTGAACGGTCGGACATCTGCTGTTGCAGCAGGTCCAGGTGCTCCTTCATGATGGTCACGTCAGCAAAGGCTTTCTGGGCTTCCTGTCTGACGGTGGTGTCGTCCTGCAACACCATGACCTGTGGCAGATAGCCTATACGGGTGTCGTGCGGAATGTTGACAGTACCAGCCGTCGGCTGCTGCTGTCCGTACAATATCTTCAACAGCGTAGACTTGCCAGCGCCATTCTTTCCCACCAGGGCTATACGGTCACGGTCGTTGACCACGAAACTCGCATCGGCAAACAGGGGCTTGACGCCAAACTCTACGCGCAGTGACTCTACGGAAATCATGTTAATACTTGATAAACCTCAACATGCGGTTCTTGACACGGGTCACTACAGGAACCTGCTCGGCCATTATTTCTTCCAACAGGAATCTGCCTCCCGCTGCGCTGGGCTTGCACACCATCTTGCTGGCATCCAGCCTGGTCACCTCACCCGTTACCCACATCATAGCCTGCGCAAAACGCCAGATGCCGAACGTCTGAAGCATCTGCTTGATGGTAGAACCGTCACGGAAGGGCCACTTCTTAGCATCCATCTCACGCAACTGCAGGCAACAGTCCACCACCGTGTGCAGCGTCAGCGTGCCGGCATGGTAGTCCTCAAAGGCCTGCAACAGCCTTACAACAATGGCTGCCGTGGGAGTCAGCTGCTGGGGCTGCTGGTTGCGGTCGTAGAGCGAGCTGCCATTACGCTCTACCCAGCGGTCGACAAGCATACGACGTATGGGGTTAGTGACCTGAGGTATTGCGAGCCCGGTCTCTGTCTGCTCCGTCTCCGTCTCTGCCATCCAGTCAATGCTCAGGTCCTGCGGGGCACGCAGACCGAAGTCAAACAGACGCACCACACCATCGTAACAGATGGTTAACAGACCATGTTTCTTCGAAAGGTCATACAATGTCTGCCACTCCTCTGGCGACGGACCACGGTCCAGACAGTCCAGCTGGCCAATGGATACTTGTATCAGTTGAAAGAATAGTTTCTGCATCTTCGTTACAATTGATAATAGATTTAGTCTGCAAAATTAGCCATTATTTTCGTCATAGCCAAATAAATCGGATAGAAATTTGGTATTTTGTCAGGCTTTTCGTAACTTTGCCCAAACAAAAAACGAAGAACAATGCCTGAAGAGAACATATTACGCATGAAGCAGCTCGTGCAGGAGCTGAATGCAGCCAGCGACGCCTACTACAACGGACGCACCGAACTGATGACCGACTTCGAGTGGGACCAGCTCTTCGACGAGCTACGCCGTCTGGAAACCGAGACTGGCACTGCCCTGCCCGACTCTCCCACGCAGAAAGTAAGCGAGGACAGCACACAGGGACAGAAGGAGGAGCACGAGTATCCAGCCCTCTCACTGGCCAAGACCAAGCAGCTCTCTGAACTCGTCAAGTGGGCTGACGGCAGACCCATCTGGATCTCGTGGAAACTCGACGGACTGACCCTTGTCGTCACCTACGACGAAGGGCGCCTCTCGCGCATCGTCACACGAGGCAACGGACACATCGGCACCAACATCACCCACCTGCACCGCGCCATCAACGGCATACCGGCTACCATCCAGGCCACAGGCCACGTCGTCATCCGTGGCGAGGCCGTCATCTCCTATGACGACTTCGACCGCTACCTCATGGAGAGCGGCGAGGACTATGCCAACCCACGCAACCTGGCAAGCGGTTCGCTGTCCGTCAAGGACCCGCAGGACATCATGGACCGCCACCTGCGCTGGATACCCTTCACCCTCGTCCATACCGACCAGCAGCTCACCTCCTGGGGAGCACGCATGGCATGGCTCGACCGGATGGGTTTCAACACCGTCGAACGCCAACAGGTGGAACTGCCGGAAAGTAGTGCTGTCGCTCACGTTGTCAATGCCTTTACCCAAAAGGTTACCTCACGCCAGAACCCTTTCCCCGTCGACGGACTAGTCGTCTGCTACGACGACACCGACTATGCCCGGACAGGCAGCGTCACAGGCCACCATGCCACACGTGCCGGATTGGCCTTCAAATGGCAGGACGAGACCGCGAAGACCACCCTTAAGGACATCGAGTGGTCCTGCGCAGCCAGCACAATCTCGCCAGTAGCCATCTTCGAGCCCGTCGAGCTCGAGGGCACCACTGTACGCCGTGCCTCGCTCTGCAACATCAGCGAATGCGAGCGTCTGGGCATGGGTGGTCCCGGCACGCAGCTCAGCGTCATCAAGGCCAACAAAATCATCCCCAAGGTGGTACAGGTGGTGCAGTCCATAGGGGTCTTCACCGTTCCTAACCACTGCCCTGTCTGCCACGCCACTGCCGTCGTCTCAGTCAGCGAGGCCAGCGCCACTAAGACCCTCCACTGCACCAATCCGCAGTGTCCCGCCAAGCAGCTTAAGAAGTTCGCCCGCTTTGTGTCCAAGGAAGGCATGAACATCGACGGCATCTCTGAGCAGACGCTTGCCAAGTTCATCAACCTGGGTTGGGTGTCGGAGTATGCCGACCTTTACACCCTCCGCCAGCACATCCGCGAGCTGGCACAGATGGAAGGCTTTGGCGAACGTTCTGCCAGCAACATCATGAACAGCATAGACCGTTCACGACAGGTAGAGGCCCATCGCTTGCTCTTTGCCCTCAACATCCCCCTCTGCGGACTCGACGTCTGCCGACGACTGCTCTCGGCCTATCCCCTCGACGAACTCGTGGCCCTCACGCGCCGGCAGAGTGACGACCTCTTTGCTGCCCCCGTGGCTCCACAGGAAGTCTTCGCACACGTGGCAGGCATCGGGCCCGAGAAGTCGGCACAGTTTGTCAGCTGGTTCCGCGACGCCAACAACTACGCCCGCTACCAGCACCTCATGACCCACTTACAGGTGTCGTCACCCGACCTCGCACCCACAGGGACACGCTGCGACGGACTCACCTTCGTCATTACCGGCGACGTCCACCACTACAAGAACCGCAACGACCTCAAAGCCTACATCGAGTCGCAGGGCGGCAAGGTAGCCTCTGCTGTCAGCGGAAGCACCTCCTACCTTATTAATAATGATGTCACCTCCACCTCGGGCAAGAACAAGAAAGCACAGCAGCTGGGCATACCAATCCTCTCCGAGGACGACTTCATAGCCCGCTACGCCACGCAGGGAGTGACGTCCCCGGACTCACAGCACGCAGAGCAACAATGAGACACGGATTTCTTTCCATCATACCTCTCATGCTTCATACCGTACGTCCAAGCCTTACTGACGACATGAAAGCCATCGCCCTGCCCTTCTGGATTCGAAAGGGATACGACGGGCTGACCTTCTTCGGACACATCATCACCCACACCACCGACGAGGCCGAGGCTCTCAATGCGTGCCACACCGCTGCCTTCGGAGCGAAAAACCACGACACGCAGGCTATGAAGAACCATGAGATGATACACCTCTACCAGGCACGCTCCACACACGACTCCTGGCTCTGCTTCTACTGGAAGTACTTCCTCTACTGGCTCCGTGCATTGCCCTACCAACGGCATCTCAAGAACGCAGGCTACCTGCTCAACCCCTTCGAGATGGAGGCCTACGCCCACATGCACGACCTCGACTACCTTAGCCGCAATCCCCACGGTTGCACCGAATGGAAGACCTATGCCGCCATGCCTCTCACTGCCCGGCTGCGTACAATACAGAAAAAAGGCGCGGGGGGAAATGCTTCGTACCTATGCGGTGGCACGAACGGTATGGCGGACGGGGCGCGATCTGGCAGAGGACGGGGCGCGAAACGGCAGCAAGCCGGGCGGAACACGGCAGCGGACGGCTCGGAAACGCCTTCAGGGCAGTAAGTCTAAGTCAGTCAGTTCTTCTTCCCTATGTAGTCAAACAGGTTAATGGTTCCTAATGACGACTGGTGCTCACCGTCGGACGATTGGTACTCACCGTCGGCTTCCTCTACGCCAAGAACAGGGGCTTTCTCTACTATTTTTGTTGTGCCGCTTGTCTTATCGACATAGAAATACACAAATGCACCTGTATAGCTACGGAACACCACTTGATACATTGTTTCCGTCTCTTCGCCCATCTGTATATACATCATGTCCGGATTGTCCTCTGCGACACTCCAGTCATACTCTTCATGGCAGTAGTTGTCTACCCCCTCGTATGCCATTTCAGCCGTTATCTTACCCTCTGAAGGGTTAGCACTCGGTGAGGCTTGTATTTCCTTTTGCAAATCAGAATCGTTTGCCTGATTTGTTTTGCTGTTATGACATGAGCATAAAAGCAGAGCTATAAATACATATTTCTTCATCTATGCAAATTGTGTTCCGCAACAGAATGAGTGCAACTGTTCACCCATCACGTCCTTCATTACTTCAAACACGCTATCGCCTGTGCAATGACTGGTATAGAACCGCGTATTGGGGTAATTGTCTTTCAGTCTCTGTGCTAATTCGGTCAGTTCTTCTTTCGATTCCTGCCCGTCAAGCAAATGAAAACCTCCGACAACCGTATGGACAGGCCAGGGACAAGCCGTCAGAATGTTCTCCAGTCCGCTATGGGCGCACCCCGTAAACAACAGCCCCTCTGTATAAAGAGCCAGCTCGTGACGGAAATCATCCTTCACATATTCACCGTTTTCGTCCTGGACAAACAAATACTGGTTTCCTTGTGGAATAGGATGAATTTGGGGAATATGGGCTAAGATATGCAGCCCCTCAGTTATCTCACAAGACCTGTCAACCAGCATGAGTCTGCCCTCTAAGTTCTCAGGCCACTCAGTTGTGATGCTATGCAAGTACCGACGCCTGGAGTAGAAACTTCCGTTTAAAGCATGAGGTGAGACGATGACTTTAGCCCTGTCGTTGATGCCCATAAAATGCTGTAATCCTCCTGCATGGTCGTTATGCCCGTGAGAGATAAACACATAGTCTACCGTACTGAGATCAATACCCGTCTTCTCGGCATTGCGTATAAAGACATCACTGGCTCCAGTATCAAGCAGAATTCTATGCTTCCCCGTCTCTAACAGGACAGACAGGCCGTGTTCCGTCTCTAACGAACTGTCACTCGAGCGGTTATCTGATAGTACTGTCCACTTCATCATATACATTTTGATTGTTTCTTTTTTAGTATTAACAGACCTATAACGGCCAAGATAATTGCTGAGGTGCAGCCCGCTTTCGCAATTTATTTGCAAAGGTACTCATTCTTGTTTGATTTGTCGCATTTTCGCACTCAACTTTACAATATTTATGAATTATGATGGAGCTCGGATTGAAACATACAGGTGAATTGACGGTAAGTGAGGCAACAACCGCTATGCAGGTGGAAACTGGTGGTTACATGCATTACCATATTCAATTTGTCATTAGAATAATCACACCGCTCACTGCGATATAGGCATAGACAATGTATCGGAAGATGCGGTTGGGAATGTGCTTGAAGACATAGGCTCCCAAATTTGTGCCGATGACGACTCCACCAAGTCCGAAACAATAATCTGTCATCACGGTCGTGGTGAAGAAACCGTTAAAGGCGCGAACAAAAGTCATCATCACGTTGCCAATCAGAAAGTAGGTCTGTGCCATCGCCATATAGTGCTCCTTGGTGGGTTCCGACTGGATGAAATAGAGCACGGCAGGCGGGCCTTGCATTCCAAAGAAGCCTCCCATCAGTCCACTGAGTGTACCAGCACCTACCTGCACTTTCTTGGTTGTCGGCAACTTGATCTTTTGGCTGAACAGCGCAAAGTAAACACTGGTGACTATCAAAGCCACACCCAGAATCCGTTTCAAGATATGGTCTTCTATACGGGTCAAGGCAAAAATGGCTATTGTCGAAACAACCATAAACGTCAGCAGTATCGGCCAAAGCCGTTTCCAAGTAACATAGGCTTTCAGTCGACACACAATGACAGCCGATGTGGTAATGGCCAGAAGTCCTGAGAGGGTTGTGGCCTCGCCGTATGTTGGCAGAAAGAACGGCAGCATCGTCATGATGAAGATGCCAAAGCCAAAGCCTGTGGTGCGTTGCACAAAACTGGCTCCGATACTCAGCAGAAATATGGCTATCACTATGTTACTCATCCCCATTCACCTCCTGTTTTTCAGATACCACTCTTCTTGCTAACTTTAACCAAACGGGGGCATCAAATGTTTTCACCAACGTAACCATTGGCACAGGCGGCGACATCCACATAGTGAATGCCTCAGCACGGATACCTTCTTGGAGGATTATTTCACTCTTCATCGTATCATTCTTTTTTTAAGTTTCCAACCGCAAAGGTACGAATAGTTACTGATACCGCCAAATTTCTGGGATATTCTGCACGATTCTGTGACGAGTGGTAAGTATCTACGCCCCACTTTACGCACTTTTTACGTGACAATCGCATGATGTTTCATAATTATTTCGTATCTTTGCCGACGTAAACGATAAAAAAGAAACAATATGCCAGAGATTTGCCACTTCTACGGAATCGTCATCACGATGTACCTGCCCGACCACAATCCGCCGCACTTCCACGTGCGCTACAATGAGTATCGCGCTACCATCGACATACAGACGGGCAGGGTGACGGGACAGATGCCGCGACGCGCCCTACGCTGGTCTATGAGTGGCTCGACCAGCACAAGGACGAGCTGATGGCGAACTGGGAGCGCATGGAGAACGGCGAGACTCTGGTTAAAATCAACCCGCTGGATTAGCGTATGGAACAGAAAAACGAACTGAAATGGGTCACAGCCGCCCGAACACTTGACGACTACCGGCTGCACCTGACCTTCAACGACGGCTGCGAGCGCATCTTCGACTGCCTGCCGCTCATCGAGAAGTACCAGCTCTTTGCCCCGCTGCGCGACAAGGCCGTGTTCGACCGCTTCGACCTTGACGGCTGGACGGTCTGCTGGCTTGACGGCACCATCGACATTGCCCCCGAGCATCTTTACGAATTGGGCGTGGCGGCGTAAGTGTTTTATAAAAGGAAAAGACAATATGAGCGGATAGACCAACGGACATAGAACGACATAAGGAAGCGTTGACTTTTTGATTCTTGATTCAGAAATTTCGCCAAAATAGACAGCCAAGATGATAGAAGTTGATGCTCGCGCAGTAGGCGCGGGCTGAGACTTATATCTGGCTGGAAGGCGTTTGGCGATGCCTCTGAATCGGATGCGGAATCAGACTCGCGCCGTTTTTGTAACCAAGCAATAAATAATAAAAATGTATATGAAAAAGAAAACTATCATTACCGTACTGCTGGCCATCGTCGCAGTAATCGTCGTGAAGACGGGCGTATCATACATCTACGACAAAATACAAATCATGAACGCGCCGACGATGCAGGAAATCGTCGAGGCCAACCCGTGGACGGTGCCCGCCGACTGGTTCAAGACCGACACCATCACCATCAAAGGCCGCATCGAGGACTACGACGCCGAGCGGTTCGGCTTCTCGTCGATGGCTTGTTATTACAATGACGTATTCGAAAAGAACAACACGGTGCTGGTGCTCGACATCGCCGACGACGGCACGTTCTGCAAGAAGTTCCAGGCCAGCTATCCCGTCTGGAATTCTTTCATTGCCGATGAATCGAAGGTGCGCTTCAATGCCATCCACTTTTTCGCCCGCCCCGGCGAGACCATTGACATTACCGTGCAGAAGGGAATGTTCGGCCGATACGAGTGCGTCTATAACAATGGCAGCAGCCGCGACGTGGAACGATTGCTCCGCACGTCGCGCAAACTGGAGGACGTGATGCGTCCGTTGTGGAAGTTCGAGGGCACGTTTGACGAGGCAAACGAGTTGGCCGATGAAGTCTGGAAGCGGGCGATGGCCAAACTGCAGAAGGTTGCCCGCAGCGAGGACTACACGCCGATGGAAGTGCAACTGGCGCTGGCCGACATCGAGGCACGCTTTGGAATGGATTACATAGGCTGTATCGAGAGAATTGCAGACGGCTTGGTAAAACACGAGCAGCGTGACAGCGTCTGGCACACCGAGATTCTCGACAGCGTGGAGTGGAAGAAATATCTTGACTGCGAGACCTACGTCCCCATGCGCCGCATCGATTATGACAATCCGCTGCTCTTCGCCAGCAGCAGCTATTATTTCTTGCAAAACCGCATCCAGTACGCCAAGCCCGTCAGCGAAGGCAAGTACGAGAGGCTTCTTAATGAGGAAGGCGGCATGGAGGTAACTTTTGAAAAGCACTCCAAGAAACTTGCCAACGAACTCGCAGCCCTGCGAAAATTCATGGGGACAGATAAATATAACCTTCTGGCTCAGATGTGCGCCTACAAGGAAATGACATACGAGTTCGACACTTGGCGCGAAGATGGCTATTGGATTCAAAACATGCTCGCCGACACCACCCTCACTGAGGCTAAGAAAAAGGAAAACCTTGAGAACTGGCCGACGCTCACCAAGATGTTTCCGCTCTATCTCGATGCCTTTCAGAACCCCTACATCCGCCAGCGGGCAGAGCAATTCCGCGACCGCCGACTGTCACAGAAAGACCTCGCCACGCCGCTGGCCGAAGTTCCTGCGGCTGAACTCATCCGCTCGCTCGTCGCCAAATTCCCCGGCCGTTTCCTCGTCATCGACTTCTGGAGCATGAGTTGCGGCCCCTGCCGCAGTGCCATTCAGACGAGCAAAGACCTACGCGCCAAGATTGCCAAGCGCGACGACGTGAAGCTCATTTTCATTGCCGGGGAGCGAACCGCCGAGGGCAGCGAAGCCTATCATCAATACGTCAGCGAATGGCTAGCCGGCGAGGAGACCGTCTGCCTCGCCAACGCCGACTTCAACCGTCTGCAAGACCTCTTCCAGTTCAACGGCATCCCCCACTACGAGACCATCACGCCCGACTGCCGCCGCGTCGCTGAAAACTTCGCCGTCAGTGGCTACCACAACTTCGAGAACGAACTGCAAAGGGCGATGGAGAAGCTGAAGTAGCAGTTGTATTTCACCATTTCCTGCTAAAATATCATAAAATCGCAGACGGATGATACGCCGTGTGCGATTTTTTAGTAAATTTGTGGTCAGATTCTGAGACAAGTATTCACGTGTGAACAGCCCCATGTGAGCATTTCCCGTAGAAAGTGAAAGTTTCTCCGCAATCAGGGTGTCAATTATTCCAAATATTCGCCGTACCTTTGCGGCGTGATTTCATCACACTGCGAAACTCGGCGGCGCCTCAGCAATTGGAGCAAGCTCCATTGCGTTCGGCTTACTCGAGCTTTGCACCCAGATTCATATAACAATAAATAACCACTAGTGTCCACTAAAAATCAGCGGAGATGTTTGTAAATTACTTAAATAAAGAGTTTTAGAGCGAAAAAATGACGGTGACGATTTGAATTGAACTATAAAATAACAAACAATGAAGAAAACTATCATCAGCTCATTGCTTAACCACGAGCAGGCCGTATGCCCTCATTGTGATACAAAGATCGGGTTGCGGCAGATTTCGGAGTATTTGCTGAAAGGGACAGATCACAGCATACTGTGTCCTAATTGTAACAGAGCATTACATCCAAAACATGAACCCATCAAATTTTATTATTGCGTCTGTGCAGGGTTTATTAGCATCGTTGTTCCCTTTTGGCTGTACATCTGGTTGATAGAGGATAACTTCTGGAAGGCGATTCTTCTATCGATTTTTACAGCCATCATCTGCATCATCGTGATAGGCATCATAACAATCCGCAAGATAGAATTTATATAAAACAAGAAAAAGGTGAAAAATAACGTCACCTCGTCACTAACCCTGTAGTTTGCTGAAATACAGGTGTATACAAGTGACGTTATAGGGTGACGTTAAAATCATAACGTCACTACTCGTTTGAGAGCTTCAAGATAGGCTTCAAAAGCCCATTCACATTACGACTGAGCACGCTTCACATTACGACTGAGCACGCTTCACATTACGACTGAGCACAAAATTCTCTCGAGAATTTACAGGTTACATGCCGACAAAGCATGAGTTACTCGGCATGTAACTACCAGTTTCTCGGTAGGAAACTCTTGCTTTGTCGGTACCAAACTTCCGATTTGTCAAAAAGTGACGTTTCAATTATAACATCACCCCATAACGTCACTTGTATCTAATTGTAAAACAGACGAATACAGCATTAGTGACGAGGTGACGTTATTTTCGACCGTCTCCAGCAGGTCATATATTGCCGATGTCGATGACTGCAACTATCATCGATGGTGAATGGCTTTAAAGTCATACTCATATCGGACAACGTTGCATCATCTGCTCGTACTCTTCCTTGGTCATAGGAACTGAGGCAGTTGTCCCTCTTGGAATGCCTTTTCTTTCTGAGGGAACGTCGCTACGTAGGCTTCGAATGCATCAGGATTATCGTCTGCAACAAAGTAGCCCTTTGGTGGACAGTATGTGCCTTCACGATTGCCCCAGTAGCCGGGAACCAGCTCTTGGGCAAGGAAATACGGCACTTCGGCGTCTCTTGGCTCAGCATGATAGTGAATCCTCAGTTTGCTGGCAAGGTCGAAGCCTGCATGACGGTAGAACTCGATGTTTCCCTCCATCTGAATCAGGCCAATGCCCATCTCCTTGGCCTTTTCCAACGCATATTGCAGCAACTTCAGGCCATATCCTTTGCGTTTATGGTCAGGGTGAATGCTGATGGGGCCGAAAGTACATGAAGGGAAGGCCGTTCCATCATCTAAGATGATTTCCGACTTCGAGAACATCACATGGCCAATTATCCTCCCGTCTAACTCCATTACGAAGTCCATTTCTGGGATGAAGTCGGGGTTGGTCCTATACTGGTTGAGCACATAGTGCTCCGTGCATCCTGGGCGATAGACGTTCCAGAATGCCTCTCGTGTGAGGTTCTCAACCTCACGATAATCCTTGGGTGTTTCTAATCTTATGTTCATTGTTGTCATTTTATGTTACATTCTTGCCTTCTGTTTCTCGCCGGCACCGGAGCCACGATACTTGGAGCGGGCCTCGTTGAACTTCCACGAAAGGTTCAACGTGAAGGTGCGGCGGCAAGGGTTCTTGACAGTCAGTTCGCGATAGCCATAGACGATGGCTTCGGTTTTGTTGGTATTGAAGAGGTCATAGCAACGCAGGTCGACGGTCAGCTGACCGGCACGACGCAGGCTGATGTCACGCTGCACACCGAAGTCAGCCCTGAACTGAGCCCTCTCGACGCTGAAATTGGTCATCTGACCTTTCGGACATCCTGTGAAATTGGCACTCAGGCGCCAACCCTTCGGCAGTTCGATGTCGTTTTGCCACGAGAAACTAAAGTATGGACGGTCGAGCGTCTTGACAGAGCCGTCAGCACAGGGTGACTTATAGTTCTGGAAATATGCATAGACGCCCCATGACGGATGCCAAGAGCAGTTCATAGTGCATAGTTTAAAGTTCATAGTGGGACGGGCGTAGGCATAAATGCCCAGCTGGTTATAGTCCTCTTCACTATTGATGGGGTGAACGAGGCTGACGAGCGGGTCTTCGGAGCCGGGATAAGGCTCGGTAGACATGGTAACATAATCCTTGATGCGTCCGAAGTCTACATTCAATCCCAGCCATTTGTAACCAGCATTCAACACGAGGCTGTGGGTATAGGTCGGCAACAGATAGGGATTGCCGCTCTGGTAGGTATAACGGTTGATATAGATGGCCGAGCTGGTCAGGTTACTGTAGTTAGGGCGTTGGATGTCCTTACGATAGGAAAGTGAGAGCTGCACCCTGCCGATGGGGACAGAGACGGATGCCGTGGGGAACCAGTCGCCATAGTTGCGGCATACCTCGTTCTGGCGCTCACCGAAGTTGTAGTAGTCGTTCGTCAGGTGCTCATAGCGCAGACCTGCCTGGACATATACTTTACCGAACTGCCGGCCATACTCCACGAAACCTGCTGCCGACTTCTCGTTAATCTCGTTGTCGGTGGTCTTCACGGGCACGTTGTCCGTAGCCTTGAAGTCGTAGGCATCGGTGCGATGGTTGTAGCTATACTCACCGCCCACAGAGAGGTTGCCCTTCAGCACGGGATAGGAGAAGATAAGCTTCGATGCCCAGAAGTTGTTGCCGCTGTTGGTGTTGCTCTCGATGGAGCGGGTTGTTCGTTGTTGCTGTGCCACAGCAACAGACTGGACGGATGTTGTCCATTCCTCAGTACTGCCAGGGGTCTTGGTATCGTTGAAGAGACCGTCTATATTCAGGTCGATAGCCAACTGCCCCACCTTACCATTATAATAGGCATTGAAGATATGTTTGGTAAATGTCTCGCCTTGCCAGATGTCGCTCTCGGAGTGCTCGGTGAAGACACCGTTCTCGTAGTTGTCCGTTATGAAGTGGCTGTCGAAGTCGCCTTTGGGGTGACGGTCGTACTTGTAGTAGGCACCAAAGCAGTGGTTCTCGTTCACCATGTAGTTCACCTGCAACTGCGGCGACCAGCCCTTCCATGGCATCTTGCTGTCCTGTGAGGTGTAACTGTCAACCAGGTCAGGGCCTACGAAATAATAGAGGTGGTTCTCCTGCAGCGACTTTGCATGACCGTAACTGCCTGCCCACAGCGAGGCTGTCACGTCGAGACCACCCGTGCGGTAGTTCAGGTTGAGGTTGTTGTTCACCGACCAGCCATACTGGTACATGCCCTGCGTATTGTTCTGGAAGCTGAAGCCGTCGCCCTGGGCCTTCTTCAGCGTCAGGCGCACCACAGCCTTCGTCGAGGCTGCATAGCGGGCACCGGGATTGTGCACCACGTCGACATGCTGTATCTGGCTAGCATCTATGCGGGCAAGTTCCTTGAGGTCCTGCACGCGCCGTCCGTTGATATACACCTCGGCATCGCCACGACCCACCACCTTCACGGCACCGCCGTCCTTTTCGGCTTCCAACGAGGGCACCTTGTTCAGCATATCAGAAGCGTTTCCGGCTTTCTCCAGAATGGTTCCTGCAACGGTGGTACGCATGGCGTCGCCCTTGACACGCGTCTTGGGCAGCCGCCCTTTCACCACGACCCCGTCCAGTTGCTGCGTCTGGTTGTACCATAATGCAGTGTCCACTTGCAGGCTGTCCTGTGCCTGTGCTTTCATTGACAAAAGCAAAGCTATCACCAATGCTATTGACCAAAATATAATCCTCTTCATAATTCTTAATTTTTAATGCTCACCCCACCAAAGAAGTTGCTGGCGGTGACATGGAGATTGTAAGCCCCCTTGTCGGAACACATGGTTGTGTCGTTGCCCACACCACCTATAAAACTGCGACTCTTCACCATGACATTCACATCAGCAGGAACCAGCAGTTCTATGCCACCCATAAAGGTGTGAATGTCAATCTCCTCGTCCTCCGTGATGACTGCCTCGCGCAAGTCCATCCGTATGCCTCCGCAGAAAGCATCAAGACGCGCACCACGGAACGGTTCACCATGAAAGACGTACTCGTCGCCGCCGTACCGTGCAACACAGACGATACGCTTGCCATCATCACCGATGGGCAGTGGCCGCTTCAACCATTGGTCAGGGTGCTGCTGATAGCTGCTGATGATAAGCTCTATACCTATATACATAATAAGGCCCACTCCAAAGTACGTCGTCCAAGGCTGCTGCCACAGCCACTCCAGATGCATAATGTTCCACATGTCAGCCAGCTTCAACAGACCGGCCACGATAAAAATGATTCCAAAAACAGTTCTTCTTCTCATAATCTTGACTTTTGAAGTTTTCGACTGCAAAGTTATGATGGTCTTTTCTGGTCTCCAAATTTCTGGGATATTCTGCACTATTCTGTGATAAACGGCAATGAAAAAGGGGCGAAATGAGCAATTTGTGTAGAATGGTTTGTCTATTTGCCAAAATATCACTACCTTTGCAATTTGTATGGATAGAGAACATTTGGAAACGATTCGCGTCAGAGCCATTAGTGTGGGCTTCGCGGTGCTGGCACTCGGAGTGTTCAAGCCTTTTGGCTTGGGGGCATGGAAGTGGGAGGGCTACGTCCACCTGCTTATGATATGGGTGCTGGGCTTTGCTGTGTGTTTTTTGACAGAACTCATCTTGAGGGATGTTGCCAGGATGCCCAGGTCGTACGAACAAGGTGTTGACTATATTATCCACCGCAACCTTTGGTTTCAACTCATCAACACCCCGCTCGTATCGCTTATGATATGCCTATACCGGCACTTTATGCTGAGCGACCGTGTACCAAACAATCAGCTTTCCTGGAGCAACTTCTTCGAGACTCTCGCCATCATTGCCTTCATCTCCTTTGCCATCGGACTCTACTGGCGTTTCAAGTTCCGCAGCCACTATCTGGCTCAGGAATTGGATGAGACACGCCAACTGAACGAGCAACTGATGAATCTCTCCCCCACCCCCTCTCCCATAGCCGAGGGGAGTGAGATGATTACCCTAAAAGGAACGACCAGCGAGAAAATTACGCTAAACATAGACGCCTTGCTCTTCATTGAGACTGTTGGCAATTACGTGAAGGTATGCCATCTGCGCGATGGTCTGGTCTGCACTGATATGCTTCGTGCTACCTCAAAGCAGATGGAAGACGACCTCGCCATCTATCCGATGATTATTCGTTGCCATCGTGCTTTCCTCGTAAATCTTACGCAAGTGGAGCAAATCGTCACCAAGTCTGGCAGCATGCAGCTCATCATCAAGCACAGCCATGACAGCATCCCCGTTTCGCGCAGCAATGTCTCAATTATCAAAAATGCTATTAAGCGAGAACAGACCTAAGCAGTCGTTATTGTTCTGCCGTCAATTCCAGAAAGTCTGCATCCGAGAAATAGATAATGTTACGTGTGGAATGAAGAGAAAAAGAATATGAAGGACTATCCCGACAGGATGACTATGGAGCAGGCGCGGGCGTTTCAGGCTGACGTGCTGAACATCGTCAGTCAGATTCCTTGGGGGCGGGTGACGACATACGGGCATATCGCTGCCCTGGCGGGTTGGCCCAGTCATTCGAGAATGGTAGGGCGCACGTTGCGCTACTCGCCCGAATCGGAGCACTTGCCCTGTCATCGGGTAGTGAACAAGGAGGGACGCACGGCTCCTGGCTGGAGCAGGCAGCGGGTACTATTAGAGGCTGAGGGTGTGACCTTCAAGAGCAACGGGCATGTGGATATGCAGCGGTTTCTTTGGGAGATATAATGGCTATACAAGTGACATACAGACGGACGGGCAGGTTGTCGATGCGCATCGTGAAGAATGGCGATGTGCATGTGTCGGCACCCATCGGTTTGTCGAGAAAAGAGGTGGAGGCGTTCATCAACGAGCATCTGGAATGGATTGCGGAGGCCAGAAAGAAGACCGCTGAGCGACAGAGGCAGCGGGCAGATTTTTATAGTCAGTTGCCATTGACGACAAAGGCTCAAAGGGTGGAGGCTACGGAGCGGATAAGAGCGCTGGTAGAACCGATGGTAGAACGGCATGCAAAGGAGATGGGTGTCCGTCCATCCGCTGTCAGTTTCAAGCCTATGATATCGCGTTGGGGCGTTTGCAATGTGAAGGAGCGCAACATCTGCTTTTCCACTTACCTGTTGCTGTTGCCGGAATGGTGCGTGGAGCATGTGGTGGTTCATGAACTGTGCCATCTGCTGGAGCCCAGCCATAATGTCCGCTTCCATGCGCTGATGGACAAATACTATCCTCGGTGGAGAGAAGCACGTAGGGAGACGCGCAAAATAGCGAAATAACTTTTTCGTCATTTTTCTTTGTATTTCTGCTATTATTTCGATTTGTTTTTGTATTTTTGCAGCAGAAAAATCAACTGAATATGACGAATAATAAACAGAAGGAGAACTACAATCGCCTCAAGTTGGTGCTCGTTGAGCAAGGAAAGACCAGCCGTTGGCTGGCAGAGCAAATTGGTAAGCAGGAGAACACTGTCTCCAGATGGTGTCTCAACAAAGTGCAACCATCATTGCCCCAACTGGCAGAGATTGCACGAGTGCTGGATGTGGATGTCAGGACCCTGATATGCCCTACAAAGTAAAAGAAGTAAAACGAGAGTATGGCGAAAAAGAATATAAAGAAGAAAGATAATCAAGAGGTGGTCGCAAAATGCGACAACCCTAAAGAGGTGGTCACAAATTGTGATAACCTTATAGTGAATGAGGAAACATTCAGTCAGTCTGATATTGAAAAGATGATAATCACTATCAGGGGTATGCAGGTTATGATTGATCGTGATTTAGCGCGTGTTTACAAAGTCACTACAAGTCAACTCAATCAGCAAGTAAAACGTAATATTGCCCGATTTCCAATGAACTTCCGATTTCAGCTAACAACGGAAGAGATGAATAACTTGAAATCACAAATTGTGACATCAAGTTGGGGTGGAACGAGAAAATTGCCATACGCTTTCACAGAACCAGGTATTGCTCAACTTTCCTCTGTGCTTCATAGCGAAAAGGCAATAGAAACAAGCGTAAAAATCATGAGTGCTTTCGTCGCGATGCGCCATTTCATGATTCAGAATGCAGGAATCTTAATGCGTATAGCACACTTGGAACGCCATCAGATAGAAACGGATGAGAAAATAGATCTGATTCTTGACAAGATGGAAGAGAACTCGCCTAAACTCCTGCCTGAGCAGATTTTCCAGACGGGATGCGTGTGGGATGCTTGGTCGTATGTGTCGGATTTGGTAAGAAGTGCTAAGCATAGGATTGCTCTGATAGACAACTTTGTGGATGACCGTGTGCTGACAATGCTGGACAAGCGGGCAGAAGGCGTTTCCGCCACGATACATAGCCGCTACTATGAGCAGTTCCAGACTGATCTGAAGAAGCATAATGAGCAATATCCTGCCGTCGAATTCGTTCAGTTGCCTCACAAAAATCATGACAGGTTCCTCATTATTGATGACAAGGTCTATCTCATGGGAGCCAGTTTGAAAGACATGGGGGCCGGTCTTTGTGTCGTCACTGAGATGCAAATATCGCCTGAGATAATACTTGGATTGCTGAAATGATAAACCAGAACTTCTTGAGGGCGTTTTTAGACACGTACCTGTGGAGGTTGATGAATAAGAATGTGAATCATAAATAATAATGAAGCAATGACGATATGTGGAAAAGCCGAGCGTGTTTGACCCCCGAGGGCAAAGCGATGTTGACCCCCGAAAACTTTTTTATTTTGACCCCTCTAAAGTCCTGACTGGCGGGGTCATTTTTATTTTACCCTGTTTACTTCTTGGTCTTCATCTTTCG
>JAFPWS010000096.1 GCA_017412705.1 Prevotella sp. | reverse complement strand
CTCACCATCACCACGCCCGACCATCTGCTCTATGGTTCCGACTATCCCTACGTCGCCCAGCAGCTACTCATCCAGAGTCTCCAGCGCATGCAGCAGTATCTGACTACAGAGCCTGACCTTGCACCTTACAAGGAGATGATTCTCCACAAGAATGCCGAATGGTTGTTAGGATTAACATCAGAAAAACCGACGGTCGCTGATCGCGATGGCACAATGCTCGTCCGAATTGCTGAAATCGAGGTCTATCCTGAACACCTCGAAGCCTATCTCAACGCTGCAACAGAGATTCAGCAGAAGAGCCTCGCCGAGGAGCCTGGTGTGCTCTGCCTTTTCCCAAATCAGATGAAAGAGGACAACACACAGATTCGAATCCTCGAAATCTACGCTTCGAAAGAGGCCTATCAGCACCACATCCAGACCGCCCACTTCCAAAAGTACAAGCAGGGTACCCTCCACATGGTGAAGTCGCTGAAACTGCAAGACCTCGCACCGCTTGACCGGAATACAATGAACAAAATATTTAAAAGACTCAAATAAGAATAATATGAAACAGAACATCGGACAGAAACTGGCACTCTATCCCACGCCAGCCACGGTCGTTGGAACCGTAGGAGAAGGAGGGAAGGTAAACTGGTTATTGGTGGCACATGTTGGCATTGTAAGCCATACAAAGATGCTATTGAGCATACATTCTTCGCACCATAGCATTAAAGCCATCGACGAGACCAAGCGTCTGTCAGTAAACATTATCGACGAACAGTTTGTTGCTGCTGCCGACTATACGGGAACTATCAGCGGTGCAAAGGCAGACAAGTCTGGTGTACTGCCCTATCATCTTGGCGAAGCAGGTATGCCCGTCATCGAACAGTCGCCTCTGGTCATGGAGTGCGAAGTCATCGATACTTACGAAATCGACGGCTTCAAAAACTACATCTGTAACATTCTGAATACTTACGTTGAAGAGGATATGCTCGACGAGAAAGGCAAGCCAGACTATACGAAGCTGAAACCCGTTCTCTTCGAGATGCCTACCTATAAATACCTGCGAACAGGCGAAATCATCGGCGACTGCGTGAAGATGGGTAAGGCGTATGGAGAGACACTAACAAAGGAATAGCACATGGAATACGTAAAACTTGGAAACTCAGACCTCAATGTGTCGCGCATCTGCCTCGGCTGTATGGGATTCGGCGACGCGAGTATCGGACAGCACTCGTGGACGATTGGCGAGGAGCCGACACGTGAAATTATCCGCAGGTCGCTCGACCTCGGCGTGAACTTCTTCGATACGGCTATCGGCTATCAGTTGGGCACGTCGGAGCAGTTCGTGGGCAGGGCATTGAAGGATATGGCACGCCGCGAGGATGTGGTGGTGGCCACGAAGTTCCTGCCTCGCACGGAGGAGGAAATCAAGAACGGCATCAATGGCCGTCAGCACGTGATGAACTCCATCGACAGCAGCCTGCAGCACCTTGGCATGGACTATGTGGACCTGTACATCTACCATATCTGGGACTACAAGACACCCGCTGAGGAAATTCTGGAGGGCATGAACGAGGCCGTCCGCGCTGGCAAGACGCGATACATCGGCATCGCCAACGCCTACGCCTATCAGGTGGCAAAGATGAATGCGCTGGCAGAGAAAAACGGTTGGGCTAAGTTCATCAGCGTGCAGAACCACTATAACCTGATTATGCGTGAGGAGGAGCGCGAGATGTTCCTGTTCTGCCGTGAAGAGAACATTGCCATGACTCCATACAGCGCACTCGCATCGGGTAAGTTGGCCAAGCGCCCTGGAGAAACATCAAAGCGACAGACCGAGGATTCGTTCTTGCACTTCAAGTACGATGCCACTGCCGAGCAGGACAACCGCATCGTGGAGCGCATCGTAGAACTGGCCGACCGCTACGGCATGGAGATGACGCAGATATCTCTTGCCTGGCTGCTGACCAAGGTGGAATCACCCATCGTCGGAGCCACCAAGCTGCATCACATCGAGGGTGCCGTCAAGTCGCTCGATGTCCGTCTGACTGCCGATGACATCCGCTACTTGGAAGAGCCTTACGTGCCGCACAACCTCTCAGGCGTGATGGCGGTCAACAAGCCAGCCATGAGCGAAGAGCCTGTGTGGGTAACGGCTGCAAAAAACAAATAAAGTCCAAACAGATTCTAAATAATCTATTTCGGCTGTAGGCTCTGGCGGTACTCGCTGGGCGACTTTCCCAAGTGCTTGGTGCAGTAGCGGCTAAAATACGAGAGCGAGGCAAAATTCATTTGATCGGCAATCTGGGTGAGCGACAGACGCTCGTCGCCTAAATAGTCTTTCAGTATGGGTATGGTGTGGCGGTCGATGTAAGAGGTGACGCTGTGGCCTGTCAAACGCTTGATGGTGGCTGAGAGATATTTTGGCGACACATTCAGTCGCTCGGCATAATAGCTCACGTCGCGCTCCGTGCGGCTGATGCCGGTAGCGAGCAGAGCCATCAACTGCTTTACAATGTAGGCCGTGCGGTCGGTGTGAGTGTCGGTAGCATCACGCTGAGCATGGGCTTCGAAGATGTCGTACATCATGGTCAGACAGAGACTGCCCATCAGTTCACGGTAGAACTGCAGATGCTGGTCACCCATGCGCTCACGTATCCTGTGAAAGTCGCTGAGCAGATGACGGGCCTGATCATCTGTGAGTTTGATAACAGGATCTTGGTTCAACGAGATGCTACCCCCGATGCTGTAGTTGTTCGACGGCAATAGGTTCTGCAGGAACTTATAGTCAGCCACAAACCATTCCACCTGCATATTGGTGTGGGCGGCAAGGTTGCTGACACGGTTGGGATATGGTATCACCACCAAATCGTTCTTTGCGATGTGGTAACAATGCTCGTTGAATACAAAACTACCTTCGCCTGACGTACATAGCAGATGCAAGCAGGTATGACTTAACTCCTTAGAATTCATCCCGTAGAAGTCGTCAGAATACAGAAAATCGACCTTCATGGGGGCAAAATTACACATAATTTTATATAAAAAAGAACGATTTCGGCAAAAAGTGAAAATTGTGACGCTT
>JAFPWS010000060.1 GCA_017412705.1 Prevotella sp. | reverse complement strand
GGCTTGCCGTACTTGATGTAGGTGAGGAACATCGTGGCAACACCACCTGCCGCAGCAGCGAGGTTCGTGGTCAGGAAGACGTGGCTGATGGCGATGCGGTTCACCTCACCTGAGGCGGCCAACTGCGAGCCAGGGTTGAACCCGAACCATCCTAACCATAGGATGAAGACGCCCAGCGCAGCCATCGCGAGGTTGTGACCAGGAATGGCATTGCTCTTTTTGTCAGCGCTGTATTTGCCAATACGAGGACCAAGAGCCAAGGCACCAATCAGGGCCAGCACGCCACCCACGCTATGTACGATAGCAGAACCCGCAAAGTCGTGGAACACATCGCCGAACGTCGTTATCATAAACCCGTCGGCAGCATCGTTGCAGAGCCAGCCGCCGCCCCACGTCCAGTGTCCCTCGATAGGATAGATGAACAGAGAGATGACCGCACTATAAATCAAGTACATCGAGAACTTCGTGCGCTCGGCCATCGCACCACTGACGATGGTGGCAGAGGTGGCACAGAACACCGTCTCGAAGATTAAAAAGCCCTCTACGGGCAGGTCGCCCTTGTAGAAACTCAGGTCGCCCCAGTTGGGAGCGCCAATGAACCCTGCACCCTCGCTGCCGAACATAAAGCCGAAGCCGAGGAAGAAGAACAGCAACGAGCCGAACATGAAGTCGACAAAGTTCTTCATCAGGATGTTCGCCGTGTTCTTAGAGCGTGTAAACCCTGCTTCACACAGCGCAAAGCCCGGCTGCATCCAGAAAACCAACATGGCTGCCAATAGCATCCATACAGTATCGAGTGATAATCCAATTTCGTTCATAATCCTGATAATTTTAATTCCTAACTCTTCATTCTTAACTCTTCATTCCTTAACTACTTCTTATCACGAAGTACGGTGTCACCATTTTCGCCCGTGCGGATGCTCCACGTGTCAATCACGTCGCTCACGAAGATGCGTCCGTCACCGACTTCGCCTGTATGGGCTACTTTCAGAATCACCTTCACCGTCGGGTCGACAATGATGTCGCGGCACACGATGGTGATAGCCACTCGCTCGATGACATCCGTCGAATACTGGACGCCACGATATATACGCTCCTGACGGCTCTGGCCTATGCCGTGCACGTCGTGGTACTCAAACCAGTCGATGTCGGATGACAGCAAAGCAGCTTTCACCTCTTCGAACTTCGTCTTGCGGATAATTGCTTCAATCTTTTTCATACCTTTTTACCTTATTAAATTAATACTATACCCTCTCGTTGGGTTGACACTTTGTTATTTTTACGGTGCAAAGGTATGACATTTTGAAAGAATAACAAACAATTTGCTTACGTTTTGTTGTTTAAAAGCGTAACCGACTGACAAAATGTAAACTTTTAAAAGGTAAAAGATATCCTTTTCTTACTTTTTGTCTCTTAATCCAGTCATTTTGATGCAAAGTGTCATTCGTAACAAAATCGTGTACGAGCACAGGTGCTTTGTTTGCAAAAATAAAATCCGCGAAGCCAGCCTTGGTTTCGCGGAATATCAATTGGATAATAAAAAATTTGTCAGCCTTTGCTCCAAACTTTGATACGTTGCAGTGCTTCTTCTGTCTTTTCGTGACTGCCAAAAGCGGTGAAGCGGACGTAGCCTTCGCCTGAGGGACCGAAGCCGACACCGGGGGTACAGACGACGTTGGCACC
This sequence comes from Prevotella sp., assembly GCA_017412705.1. Lineage (GTDB taxonomy): Bacteria > Bacteroidota > Bacteroidia > Bacteroidales > Bacteroidaceae > Prevotella. The sequence continues at coordinate 5,677 of JAFPWS010000060.1, read as the reverse complement.
ATAGAGCAGAGCCTCGAAGAATTGCCAGGACGACATGCCGTCGGGGGTACGCATCCAGACGTAGGGGGCATTCTCGCCACCGTAGCACTCGTAGCCGAGCGAGCGCAGTGTGTCGAGCATCTTCTTGGCATTCTGCATATAGTAGTCGACGGTGGCCTTGACCTGAGCCTTGCCTTCGGGCGAGTAGATAGCCTCGGCGGCACGCTGGCTGATATAGCTGCAGCCATTGAACTTGGTACACTGGCGACGCAACCACAACTGATTGAGCGATATGCGCTCACCCTCGAAGGTGCTGACGGTCACCTCTTTTGGTACGATGGTATATCCACAGCGGACACCTGTAAAACCAGCCGTCTTGGAATAGGAGCGGAACTCAATGGCGCACTTGCGGGCACCACGAATCTCGTAGATTGAGTGTGGTATTTTGGGGTCTTGGATATATGCCTGATAGGCGGCGTCGTAGAGGATGAGGGCGTCGTTCTTTAGCGCGTAGTTTACCCATTTACGCAGTTCTTGCTTGGTGATAACCGTACCCGTAGGGTTGTTGGGATAGCAGAGATAGATAACATCGACGGGACGCCCCTTGGGCAACTCCGGCACGAAACCATTCTCAGCCATGGTGGGCATGTAGCGCACGTTGGTCCAGCGCCCATCTTTATAGACACCGCAGCGCCCTATCATCACGTTGGAATCGATATAGACGGGGTAGATGGGGTCGGTCACACCGATGAAATTGTCCCAGTGGAGCAGTTCCTGGAAATTACCTGTGTCCGATTTCGCACCATCGTTGATGAAAACCTCATCAATGTCAAGGTGTATGCCACGCGGCAGGAAATCGTTCTTCAATATCGCTTCGCGCAAAAAATCATAACCCTGCTCAGGACCATAGCCTCGGAAGCCTTCGGCGGTGGCCATCTCGTCGACGGCGCGGTGCATGGCTGCGGTGACGGCGGGGCAGAGGGGCTGGGTGACGTCGCCGATGCCGAGCGAGATAACGTCGGCCTTGGGGTGCATGACGCGGAAGGCGTTGACCTTCTTGGCGATGTCGGCGAACAGGTAGTTGTTCTTGAGGTTCAGGAAGTGGATGTTTACTAATGCCATATTTTTTATATTTTTATTGAGAAGTAGGATGTACGAAGTACGATGTGTCGTTATACGAGTAGGATGTATAAAGTACGAAATAACGTCAACCTTCCGCCTTCAAACCTCAAACTCGCAGCGAAGCGAGAATACGTCGTAATTCCAACTTCATAATTCATAATTCTATTTCGCCGTCGAAAGCGAATTCAGCGGGGCCGGTCATGGAGACGTGGTTGTCGGTTTCGCGCCACTCGATGTCGAGGGTGCCGCCGTCCATGACGATGCGGGAGCGGCGGCCGGCGCGGCCGGTGATGCAGGCGGCGACGGCGGTGGCGCAGGCGCCAGTGCCGCAGGCTTGGGTGATGCCGCTGCCGCGCTCCCAGACGCGAGTGCGGATGATTTCATCGTTTTCCACGTGAGCAAACTCGATATTGCAGCGCTGTGGAAAGGCGGGATGGTGCTCGAGAACACGTCCCGTCTCACCAACCTGGTCAACATTGTCTGTGAAGATGACGTAATGGGGATTGCCCATTGAGACGAAAGAACCTTTCTCCAGACCACGTGAAATGACGAACTGCTCTGGGTTTTCGAGTTGGGGTGTGCCCATGTCGACGGTAACGCTCTCCACCACGCCATCGCTGACGTGGAGCTTAAGTGTCTTGATGCCCGACTTGGTCAGCAATCTGATATTGGTTTGTGTTGTGAACCCTCTCTCATAGAGATACTTTCCGATACACCGCGAGGCATTGCCGCACATCATGGCCTCTGAGCCGTCAGCATTGAAGATGCGCATGCTGTAGTCGGCCTCGGGGATGGGTGACTTGTCAATCAGCACCAATCCGTCGGAGCCGATGCCCTTATGGCGGTTGCTCCAAAGAATGGAAGCCTGGACGGGATCGGCAATGGGGTACTGCATGGTATCGACGTAGATATAGTCGTTACCGCAGCCGTGCATTTTGGTGAATCTAATCTTGCTCATTTTGAAAGATAATCGTTTACCTTAACTGCTGTCTGCTTGCCGCTGGCCATAGCGCGAACTACGAGACTGGCACCATTGGCAGAGTCGCCACAGACGAAGACATTAGCAGGGTAGTCTGGATGCTTAGGCTTTAGGAAGCCCATAGCCAGCAGACAGAGTTCGGCCTTGATGATTTCAGGCTTGCCCTTCTCAACCATGATGGGGCGTCCACCCTCAGGGTTAGGCTTCCAGTCAATTTCCTGAACTTTTACGCCCGTCAGCTTGCCATCCTTGCCCAGGAACTCCAGCGTGTTGATGTTCCAGCGGCGGGTGCAACCCTCCTCGTGGCTCGAGGTGGTCTTGAGAGTACGAGGCCAGTTGGGCCAGGGATTCTGTGGGTCCTCAGGACCTTCAACGGGTTTAGGCATTATCTCAATCTGAGTAACGCTCTTGCACCCCTGACGGTGGGCAGTTCCTATGCAGTCACTACCAGTATCACCACCACCTATCACGAGTACGTCCTTACCCTTGGCCGTTATGCGTTCATCCTTGGAGAACTCCATGCCAGCGAGGATACGGTTCTGCTGAGAGAGAAGTTCGAGGGCGAAGTGAACACCCTTCAGTTCTCTGCCTGGGGCCTTGAGATCGCGGGCGGTGGGTGTGCCTGTAGAGATGACTACAGCATCATAATCAGAGGTGAGAGGTGAGAGGTCAGAGGTGAGAGATATGTCTTGCCCGTATTTGAACTCAATGCCCTCAGTTTCCAGCAATTTGATGCGGCGGTCGATGATAGCCTTGTTGAGTTTAAAGTTGGGGATACCGTAGCGCAGGAGCCCGCCTGCGGCCTCGTTCTTTTCGAAGACCGTGACGCTGTAACCCATTAGGTTAAGGTCGTTGGCAGCAGCGAGTCCGGCAGGTCCTGCGCCGATGACAGCCACCTTCTTTCCATTACGCACGATGTCGGTGCGGGGCTGGATGAAGCCTTCGCGGAAAGCGGCCTCGGTGATGGCAGCCTCGTCTTCGCGGTTCGTCGTCGGCTCGTGGTTAAAACGGTTCAGTACACAGGCCTTCTCGCAGAGAGCAGGACATATACGACCTGTGAACTCCGGGAAGGGGTTAGTACTATTAAGTAAGCGGTAAGCCAACTCCCAATCGCCTTTATATAGTGCGTCGTTCCACTCGGGTGCTTTGTTACCCAGCGGACAGGCCCAATGGCAGAAAGGTACGCCACAGTCCATGCAGCGACTGGCTTGGAGTTTGCGCTCACGGGTGTTGAGCGTCTGTTCGACTTCGCTGAAGTCGTGGATTCTATCTTGTATAGGACGATAACCGGCCTCTTGGCGGTGTATCTCTAAAAATGCTTTTGGATTTCCCATGATGACAATTGATAATTGAAAATTGACAATCGATAATTAATAATCTCGCTGGATGTTTGCTATCTTCTCCTGCAGTTTCTTGTTCTGCTCCTCCTGAAGCACGCGCTTATACTCAATAGGCACTACCTGGATGAAGTCCTGAACGTAGCGCTGCCAATCGTCGAGCATGCGACCTGCCAGGGCTGAGCCTGTGTGCAGATAGTGCTGACGGATAAGTTCGAGCAGTTCTTTGCGCGATACGCTGTCCTCCACTAACGAGAGTTCTACCATATCCATATTACAGAAGTAGTCGAAGGTGTGATCTGGATCGTAGACGTAAGCCACACCACCACTCATACCTGCGGCGAAGTTACGTCCTGTCTTACCTAATACTACCACACGTCCGCCAGTCATGTACTCGCAGCAGTGGTCACCTGCACCCTCAATCACAGCGATGGCACCAGAGTTACGCACACCAAATCGCTCACCCACCTTACCATTGATATAGAGTTCGCCTGAGGTGGCACCATAGAGACCAGTGTTACCAGCGATGATATTGTCCTCGGCATGGAAATCCTCACCACTTCGGGCTGGAGGCAGAATGCTTATACGACCGCCTGAGAGACCCTTTCCGAAGTAGTCGTTACACTCACCCTCGAGCTTCAGGTTCACGCCACGAACGGCGAAAGCACCAAAGCTCTGTCCGGCTGAACCTTTGAATTTGATATTGATGGTGTTGTCGGGCAGACCAGCCTCGCCATATTTCTTGGCGATGACACCACTCAGCATGGTGGTAACGGCACGGTCGGTATTCTTGATAGCATAGTCGAGCGTCACCTCTTCACCGTCGTTAATGGCCTTCTCGGCAGCCTTGATAATCTCTTCGTCCTTCACGCCGCTCACCTTGGTGAATGCACCACGATCCCAGTACAGGGCTTTATCAGTATCAGGCTTGTGTAACAGACGGGCAAAGTCGATGGTCTTCTGTTTGTCGGTAGCGTTGGTGGTATCTATCTCTATCAGCTCTGTGTGGCCGATAATCTCCTTCAGACTGTGAACACCTATCTCGCTAAGGTACTCGCGCACCTGCTCAGCCAGGAAGGTGAAGAAGTTCACCACATATTCTGAACGACCCTGAAAGTGCTTGCGCAACTCTGGGTTCTGGGTAGCTACACCCATCGGACAGGTATTGGTATTACACTTACGCATCATCACACAACCCAGCACAATCAGCGGCAGCGTACCAAACGAGAACTCGTCGGCTCCTAACATTGCCATGATGATGACGTCCTTGGCAGTCTTCAACTGACCGTCCGTCTGTAAGCGAACCTGATTGCGTAGCCCGTTGATAACCAGCGTCTGCTGTGTCTCAGCAAGTCCGATTTCAGGTGAAATACCTGCAAATCGCATGGAACTGGCAGGGCTGGCACCAGTACCACCCTCGGCACCACTGATTACAATCAGGTCGGCCTTAGCCTTGGCTACACCAGCGGCGATGGTTCCCACGCCACTCTCGGCCACGAGCTTCACGCTGACGGCAGCCGTTGGGTTGATATTCTTCAGGTCGAAGATGAGCTGCGCCAGATCCTCAATCGAGTAGATGTCGTGATGGGGTGGAGGCGAGATGAGCGAGATGCCGGGGATGGCGTTACGCGTCTTGGCGATAATCTCGTTGACCTTAAAGCCGGGCAGCTGTCCGCCCTCACCAGGCTTAGCACCCTGTGCCACCTTAATCTGTATCTCTTCGGCATTCACCAGGTACTCGGCTGTCACACCAAAGCGTCCTGATGCAATCTGCTTGGTCTTGCTTGAAAGGCTTACGCCATCCACCTCTGAGTGATAGCGGGCGTTGTCTTCACCACCCTCACCAGTATTACTGCGTGCACCCAGTTTGTTCATGGCCAGAGCGAGCGCCTCGTGGGCCTCGATGCTCAGAGCACCGAAGCTCATAGCACCTGTTACAAAATGTTTTACGATGCTCTCTACAGGCTCCACCTCGTTAATGGGGGTGGGCTTGGCCGCTTTCTTGAACTTAAAGAAGTCGCGGATGAAGATGGGCGATTCCTTTTCGTCGACGATGGCCGACCACTGCTTGAACTTCTCGTAGTTGCCTTGACGGGTAGCCAGTTGCAATTGTGCGATGGTCTCAGGGTTCCAGGCGTGCTTGATGCCATCCTTGCGCCAAGCAAACTGTCCCTGATTCTGTAGCATGGTCTGCTCCTTGGCCTGCATTCCCGAGCTATGTTTGCCTACCCGTAGCCTTTCATGCAGCTGGATGGCATCG
>JAFPWS010000059.1 GCA_017412705.1 Prevotella sp. | reverse complement strand
GAATACCTCTGCGAACCCTAAGTTTTCCCCAAGGAGAGCAAAGGAGCGCTAACAGGCGCAGGTGCCTGGAGAACTTTCATTAATTTTGCACTGACAACGAGGGAGCGGTGACCTGAGCTGACGTTTGGTACCGACAAAGCAAGGGTTTCCTACCGACAAACTGGTAGTTACATGCCGAGAAACTGGTAGTTACATGCCGAGAAACTGGTAGTTACATGCCGACAAACGACACCTTAGGCGGCGCTACCACAACAACATCCAACATACTGTCATCAAGCCCATCCGGCCATGCTTATAACTAAAGAAAATGGGCTGACATTTGGTCAGTCCATTTTTTTTTCGTACTTTCGCCCACTGAAATGAAGAAAGAAGACTTAAGAATCGTATTTATGGGAACGCCGGAGTTTGCGGTAGAGACGCTGCAGGCGCTGGTGGAGAACGGGTATAACGTGGTGGCTGTGGTGACGCAGCCCGACAAACCTGTGGGCAGGCACGGATCAGTCTTGCAGCCCTCGGCAGTGAAGCAATATGCTGTGGAGCAGGGCTTGCCCGTGTTGCAGCCTGAGAAGATGAAGGACCCTGCGTTTGTGGAACAGCTGCGCTCGTACGAGGCGAACCTGCAGGTGGTGGTGGCCTTCCGCATGCTACCGGAGGTGATATGGGCTATGCCCGCGTACGGCACGTTTAACGTGCATGCTGCCCTGTTGCCACAGTATCGTGGTGCGGCCCCCATCAACTGGGCAGTTATCAATGGCGAGACCGAGACGGGCGTGACAACGTTCTTCCTGGATCATGACATAGATACAGGTCGTATCATCATGAAGAAACGCTTTGTCATTCCCGACGATGCCGATGTGGAGTATGTATATGACGGTCTGATGCATTTAGGAGCCCAACTGTGTCTGGAGACGCTGGCAGCCATCATTGCCGCCGACGGCCATCCGGAGACGATAGCACAAGAAGAAATAGCGAGCAGCCAACTGAAGGTTGCCCCTAAGATTTTCAAGGAGACGTGCGAGATAGACTGGACGAAGACGGCCAGGCAGGTGTACGACTTTGTGCGCGGGCTGAGTCCGGTTCCTGGTGCGTGGACCACGCTGGTGGCTCCTGACGGACGCGAGACGGTACTGAAAATCTATAAGACCCGCAAGACGGGACGGCAAGGGCAGGGTAGTGGTGCCCTCTGCATACAGGACAAGGCGCTTTGCATGGCGGCTCAGGACGAATGGCTGGAGATAGTGGAGCTGCAGCTTGCCGGCAAGAAGCGTATGCCGGCACGTGACTTCCTGAACGGCATGAAGAACCTGGAGCTGTACCGGGTGAAATAATTTTGTGAGACGATAAAATAAACGGGTTGGCTGCTCGTTATAATAGTAGATAACTCAAAAAATGAATTGCCTATGCACAATTTTACTCAAGACGACTTTAAGCCAAACCCATCAACCATCCTGTTTCTGAAACAGTATGCGCGAATGTGTAATTCAAACAAGCAAGTGAATAATGGCTACAATAGTTTCTCCGTCGTTGCTTGCAGCTGACTTTCTGCACCTCGACAATGAACTGGAAATGATTAATCGCAGTGAGGCCGAATGGCTTCATCTTGATGTGATGGACGGTGTCTTTGTTCCTAACATCTCTTTTGGCTTCCCCGTGCTGGAGGCTGTAGCCAGGAAGTGTAAGAAACAGCTGGACGTACACTACATGATTGTTCACCCGGAGCAGTACATCAAACAGACTGCCAAGCTGGGAGCCATGATGATGAACGTGCACGTGGAGGCTTGTACCCATCTGCACCGAACGGTACAGGAAATTCACGATGCCGGCATGAAGGCAGGCGTGACACTGAACCCCTCGTCGCCCGTGTCGCTGTTGGAAGACATCATTTGCGATGTGGACATGGTGCTGCTGATGAGTGTCAACCCTGGCTTTGGCGGTCAGCAGTTCATTGAGAACACCATCCAGAAGGTGAAACGTCTGCGTCAGCTGATAACAGACCACGGCTCGAAAGCCTTGATAGAGGTGGATGGTGGTGTACAGGGGGAGACTGCCCCCCGACTGGTGGCGGCAGGTGTTGATGTGCTGGTAAGCGGAAGCTATGTATTCAAGAGCAAGACACCAGAGCAAACCATTCATGATTTGCGTAGCCTTTAGCCTTTAGCTATTAGCTGACTGCCAACAGCCAACAGCCCTCAAAACTCCATGCTAAGCTGAATGTTGTGCTGCTTGGCCAGACGGCGCATGTTGATGAGCGCATAGCGCATGCGTCCCAAGGAAGTGTTGATGCTGACACCCGTCATGGCGGCAATCTCCTTGAACGACAGGTCCTGGTAATAGCGCATATATACCACCTCGCGCTGCGGGGCAGGCAGGGCATCCATTATGTGACGTACATCACTCAGAATCTGGGTGTTGACATACTCGTTCTCGCGGTTGATGTCCATCAGCTCCTCGCTGCTCAACTTGCTCAGGTCGTTGTCGGCAGTAGGCTCCACAATGTGCTCGCTCTTCTGCTGGCGGTAGCAGTCCATAATGATGTTATGGGCAATGCGGGTGAGCCAGAACGAGAATTTCCCGCTGTCCGTGTACTTGCCTTCCTGCAACCGGGTTATCACCTTGACGAAGGTGTCCTGGAACACGTCGTTGGCCAGCTCGGGGTCGCGGACCACGAACATGATATAACTGTAGAGCTTCTGTTGGTTGCGAGCTAATAACTCATCGAACGCCCTATTGTCTCCTCCTACATAACGCAAGGCCAACGCTTCGTCGGTCAAGCCATCATAATTCTTCATACGTTTTGTTTTTTGATGAAGTAGAGTTTATCTCAATAGGCAGTAGTATTATTATGTTCGTTATTAACTTTTGTTATTATTTCGCCTGCAAAAGTATATAAAATTATCAAATCAGCCAAATAATTTTGCCAAAAAGTGCATTTTTTGCAGTTTTTGTTGTATCTTTGCCATCAGTAATTGTATAAAAAAGGTTATAACATGCTAAAACTTTTTGTTCCAGGCCGCTTGTGCCTGTTTGGAGAACACACTGACTGGGCAGGCCACTATCGCACGATGAATGCTGACATTCTGCCCGGTGCGTCTATCGTGACTGGTATTGAACAGGGCATCTATGCGGAGGTGGAGAAATCGTCCATCTTCGAGATGCATAGCGATGCCCCGGAGATTGACAGCGTATGGCACGATTTCTCTTGTCGCATGAACGAAGCAGAGCTGAAGCGCGTGGCTAAGTCGGGCTCCTTCTTCTGCTACTGTGCCGGAGTGGCCTCGTACATGCTGGAGTGGTACAAGGTTGGCGGTGTACGCATCCGCATCACGGACATGACGCTGCCCATGAAGAGTGGTCTCAGCTCGTCGGCAGCAATCTGTGTGCTTGTTGCGCGCGCATTCAACTTATTATATAACCTGAACTTGAACACGCTGGGCGAGATGAACATCGCCTATTTGGGCGAGCTGCGTACCTCGTCGCGCTGCGGTCGACTGGACCAGGCCTGTGCCTTTGGCGTAAAACCCAACCTGATGACCTTCGACGGTGATGAAATTGAGGTGAAGTCGCTCAACGTTAAGAAGCAGCTCTACTGGGTGTTTGCTGACCTGTGTGCCGAGAAGGACACCATCAAGATTCTGTCTGACCTGAACAAGGCCTATCCCTTTGCCTCCAACGAAGCAGAGGAGAACCTGCATAAGGCGCTGGGCGAGTGGAACCATGATATGGTGAACCGTGCCATCAAGTATATGGCTGAGGGCGACCGTGAGTCGCTGGGCAAGCTGATGTCGGAGACCGAGGAGATGTTCGACAAATACATTGCCCCCATGTCACCCGCCTTGTGGGCTCCAAAGCTGCACGAGGTGCTGCACGACCCGCAGATACAACCGATGGTGTATGGCGGCAAGGGCGTAGGTTCGCATGGCGACGGTTCCGTGCAGTTTCTGGCACGCAGCGCGGAAGACCAGCAGCGTCTGATGGACTACCTGAATGCCCGGGGCATGAAAGCCTATTCGCTGACCTTGCGCCCTGTGCATACGGTGCGCAAGGCTATCATCCCCGTGGCAGGCTTTGGCACCCGCCTCTATCCTGCCACCCGTGCCTTGAAGAAAGACTTCTTCCCTATACCCTGTTCCGACGGCATGGTGCGCCCCGTCATCCTGATTCTGCTGGAAGAGCTGGTGAGGAGCGGTGTAGAGGAAATCTGCCTGGTGCTGGGCTCGGAGGAAGAGCGTATCCTATACTCGGAGTTCTTCGAGCGCCCGTTGAGTGACGAGCATCTGCGCAAGCTGAACAAGGAGGCACAGGAGTATGAGAACCGTATCCTGGACATCGGCAAGCGTCTGCACTACGTCTATCAGCACGAGAAACGCGGCTTTGGCCATGCGGTGTATCAAGCTGCCGAGTTTGCCAACAATGAGCCGGTGCTGTTGCTGCTGGGCGACACGCTCTATCGCAGCAGTTCGAACAAGCCCTGCGCCTTACAGCTGATAGAACAGTACGAGCGTTACAGCCAGCTCATGGTCAGCATCCATACGGTACCGCTGTCGGAAGTGAGCCACTATGGCATCTTGAGTGGTGTATGGGAGGACAAGGAGCGTACCATCCTGAATGTCTCGACGATGTACGAGAAACCCAAGGCCTCGTATGCGGAGGACTTCTTGGGTGTGCGCAACGCAGAGGGAGAGAAGGAGTATTACAGTGTCTTTGGTCAGTACATCCTGACACCGGAGGTGTTTACCCAGCTGGCAGCAGACATCCGGCAGGCTGATGCCGATGGTGACACGAACCGTGAGATAGAGCTGACTGCCGCCTTGGAGACTGTTCGTCAGAAGAGCGGCATGATGGGTGTCAGGCTTAAAGGCACCATGTACGATATGGGCAATCCCGCGGCCCTGCGCAACTGCGTGCGCTATTTCTCCAAATAACCAAATTACCTGTCGTATTCCTCAGCGCGACGCATGAGATACTGGCCGTAGTCATTCTTTATCATGGGCTCGGCCAGTTTTTTCAGTTGTTCCTTGCTGATCCACCCGCGCTTGTAGGCTATCTCCTCCAGACAGGCGACCTTCAGGCCTTGGCGCTTCTCGATGACCTCGATGAAGGTAGAGGCCTCGGAGAGCGAGTCGTGGGTGCCGGTGTCGAGCCATGCGAAGCCGCGTTGCAGGGTTTGCACGTGCAGGTTCTTAGCCTGCAGATATTCCTGGTTGACAGTGGTGATCTCCAGCTCACCACGGGCAGAGGGCTTGATGCTCTTGGCAATCTCCACCACGCTGTTAGGATAGAAATAAAGGCCTACGACGGCATAGTTCGACTTGGGATTCTGGGGCTTTTCCTCAATGCTCAGACAGTTGCCGTCCTTGTCGAACTCTGCAACACCATAGCGCTCAGGGTCGTTGACCCAATAGCCAAAGACAGTAGCCTCGCCTTCCTGTTCCGCACGTTTGACGGCATCCTTCAACATGCCCGTGAAACCGCTGCCGTAGAAGATGTTGTCGCCCAGAACGAGACAAGCACAGTCGTCGCCAATGAACTCTTCGCCGATGATGAAGGCCTGTGCCAATCCGTCTGGCGAAGGCTGCTCGGCATACTCGAAGCGTACACCCAGCTCTGAGCCGTCACCCAGCAGGCGTTTGAAGCCTGGCAGGTCATAAGGCGTCGAGATAATGAGTATCTCGCGGATGCCAGCCAGCATCAGTGTCGAGATGGGGTAGTAGATCATAGGCTTGTCAAAGATGGGGATTAACTGTTTTGACACACCCTTGGTGATGGGATAGAGGCGTGTTCCGCTGCCTCCGGCTAATACTATACCTTTCATTTTGTTCGCTTTTTGATGATTTTCGTTTGCAAATATACGAAATAATCACCAAACATTTGGTATTTTTCCTGAAAATATGTACTTTTGCATGCGAATATTTTAAGAATCAACGGTATAGCTTATGATGAAACAATTACTATGTTTGTCGGCTTTGTTCATAGGATCGGCGACTATGGCCATGGCTCAGCAGACGAATCGGTTCAGTGTGGCGACCCTTAACGTCGACGGTCTGCCCCAGAAGATATTGGTTTTCAAGGTGAATGCAGAAGGTCCTGGTGCAGAAGGTACGTCACGTATCGGCAAGTACTTGCAGAAGAAAGGTCACGATATAGTGTGCATGCAGGAGGACTTCAACTACCATGGGGTGTTGTCGCCTTGGCTGGAGGACGACTACCGCCTGGACGAATGGTCAGGGGGGGTCTATATTGACAACCCCGAGGAGAAGGTAGACTTGCTACATGCCCAGAATACACAGTTCAAGACAGACGGTCTGGGAGCCTGCTGGAAAAACGACATTGTGCTGTCGTCAATGGAGCGTGTGGCGTGGAAGGAGACCTTCGGAAAGTTCAGCCACGCCGCTGACGCCCTGGTGACCAAGGGCTTCCGGCGCTATGAGTTGACATTGGCCAGTGGTGTCCGTCTGGTGGTCTATAATATGCACATGGATGCCAGCAGCTTAGATGACGAGAAAGAAGGCAAGGACACGCCGGACCGTGCTGCCAGGCTTTCTGAGTGGCAGCAGCTGAAGGACGACGTGCTGGCTCATCTGGATACCCGTCCTGTCATCATCATGGGCGACTTGAACAGCTACTATTGCCGCGACCAGATCAAGGCTAAGTTCATTGATGCGATAGCAGCCTCGGGTAAGGGTGAGGCTTATGATGTATGGGTGGAGCTGGAGAAGAAAGGTTCCTATCCCGAGCCAAAGGAAGGTCCTGTGTATACCGATGACCCTGCCAATATGCTGGACGGCGAGGTGCTTGACAAGATTATCTATGTCAATCCCACGACAGGGACCAAGATTAAGGCTGTGGCTTACACTCTGGACACAGAAGGCTATCAGTATGAAGGCAAGATGCTGGGTGACCACTATCCCCTGTCGGCTACCTTCGAGGTGGCAGACGGCAAGGCTACAGCCATTGAAACGTTGGAGACAACCTCCGGGCAGTCTTCTGAGTACTACAACCTCAATGGCCAGCGTATCAGCCAGCCTACGAAAGGACTCTACATCGAAAATCAGGGAAAGGAAAGCCGTAAACGTATCATCAAGTAGTCTGAGCTATGAGAAAGTTATCTTTATTGTTCCTGGCGCTGGTGGCATGTGTGCTGGCTACCAAGGCGCAGGAGGTATCTTATAAAATACTGAACGAGGCAGATACGACGATTAAGACACGTGCCGGAGGCATCACTTTGTCCTCGCGTGCCGTACGCCGCTATGTCTATGAATATCCCTCCAAGGATGCCGACGGACAGCCTGCCACCATCAGCGGTGTCATCATGATTCCGTCTGACATCGTCGACGGTAGTACACCCTGCGATGGCATCATGCTCTTCAACCGAGCCACGCTGAGTTCCCCCGACCAGGCTCCCTCGCTGGGCGAGAACGAGCTGCTGAACGGTTTGATAGCCAACCCGCTGAAGCCGAACTACATCCTCATCATGAGCGATTTCATTGGCTATGGTTCGTCCATCAAGTACCCGATGTTCTATCATAGTGGCGACGTCAATGCCCGCAACTCGCTCGACGGACTGCTGGCTGCCCGTCAGCTGTTGACGGACAAGCAGATACCACAAGGAAAATACCTCTTCAACCTGGGCTTCTCGCAAGGAGGCTCTGAGGCTCTGTATGTGGCTAAGCTGCGCGACCAGGAGTACAAGGACAAGGGCGTCACCTTCACCAAGACCTTTGCCGGCGGTGGTCCCACCGACTATGTGCAGGCTTATAAGGAATATGTCAAGAAGGATACCTGCGAAGACGTGAAGGACGTTATCCTGATGATGGTCTCTGCCGTTGAGAACCTGCATCTCGATATCAAGTACAGTGACCTGTTCAAGGAGCCTATGGCCTCACATTGCAAGGAGTTGGTGGCTCGTAAGGAGAAGGCTGTATTCAACGAGATAGGCATCGATATGGAGGGCAGGCTGAGTAACCTCATACAGCCCGCCTATATGGATTTGGAGAGCGAGCAGGCCAAGGCCTTTATGGCAGCGCTGGAGAAGATTAACCTGATGAACGGCTGGGAGCCTGACCTGGAGCAGAAATACTTCATCGAGCATAGCCGTCATGATGATTTCGTACCCATTCAGTGTGTGCGTGGCATCATTCCCTGGATGAGGGAGAAGGGCTTTACGCCCAGCCTCGTCCCGGGCAAGACCAATCTGCAGACCAACACCATCGTCTTCAAGCTCAACCATACCTTTTCTGCTGTCGTCTGGCTCATACAGACGGTGGCGGCCATCCAGTTCTGGCCGGTGGTCTATCACGAGAACGAGCAGAACCGCTACTACCATAATTTCGTGAAGGACCTGAACGTCATGAAGGTCATCAAGCTGCTGGAAAGCCTGGGCCTCGACCTGCGCAAAATGGTGAAGGGCGAGCTTGCTGCTCCACAGCATACCAATAGGTCGAACATCGTGCCAATTCTTAGAATTTTCCCCAATGTTGTTGATGCGCTGGCCAAGGTTGGCCTGACTGTTGACGACCTGTCTGAGATGGTTGACGATGCTGGCATTACCGATGCTGACCTCATTCAGGTGGCCACCTATTTCTTGGTTGGCGGTGCACCGTCAGCAACACAGGAGTCTGCAGAGTATGCGCCCACACTGATGGCATTGGAGGGACGTGTCGAGGAACCCCTATATCTGCTTCGCCTTTACGAGCAGACGCTGGCCGAGTGGTACAAGTATGGAGGCTACGACGTGGAGTACGAGAAGTGGGGCTGGGGAACAGTAGAATAAATTGTAATAAAGAATATAAAGATGAGTTTTTTCAGTAAACTATTTGGGAAGAAGGAGGAAGAACAACAGAAGGCTGGGGGCATGGAGGATTTCATGACCCTGATTCGAGTATATTTTCAGGCTTGCATGGCAGCAGACCTGGGCATCACCAATCTGGCTGCCTTGCCAGACCTGCGTGTGTTCAAGGCCACGCTGAAGGTGCCTACGCAGAACAATCGTCTGGGACTGGCCGAGAAGACCCGCTGCAATAAGATGCTCAAAGAACTCTACGGCATGGACGACGACTTCACCAAGGAGATAGACCAAAGCATTCGTAAACGTTGCAAGAAGCCTCAGGATGTGCAGACCTATATGTACCAGTTCTCAGGCTATACGCAGGATTTGATGATGCTGACGGGCAACCTGATGAAGTTCAAACTACGTGTGCCCAGCATCTTCAAGAGTGCCATCCGCACCATGACGGAGAAGACTGTCAACGATATCTTTACCAAGAACGACTTCTCTGACCCTGCCGTCATGAAAACCGTTGTAGGTATTCGCCAGTATGCCCAGAAACTGGGCTTCTCGCAGCAGTGGACAACCAACTTCGTCTACAAAGTTGTTATGTTGGCCAAGAAGGAAAAGCAACCGCAAGGGAATTAAAAAATATTAAAATGGAGGCAGTTATGCTGCTATTTTTAAATATTTACTTTACCTTTGTGCGGAAAAGTGTACTGGCATGACAGCTAACGAGAAGACTTTAGCAGCGTTTGAGACCCGCGTCAGGCAGATGATTCTCCGTTTTCAGCAGTTGAAGAAGGAGAATGAAGACTTGTATGCGGAGGTCGAGAAAGGTCAGCAGGAGCTTGACCTGATGCGCAAGAAGTTGGAACAGCAGCAATCAGACTACCAGTCACTGAAAATGGCTAAGATGATCGAGATTACCGATGGCGACCTGTCGAGCGCCAAGGACCGGTTAGCGAAGCTCATTCGTGACGTCAACAAATGCATAGGAATCCTCAGCGACAATCAATAAGGAGTACATGCTATGGCAGAACAGAACAAGGACAGACTACATATCAGACTGCACGTCTATGACGAGGACATAGAAGTCGTCATCAATCGCGATGACGAGGAGTACTATCGTAGCGCGGCCAAGCTCATTACGGATCGTTATAATGCCTATGCACAGGCTTATAGCGGACGTAAATCGGACCACACGATAGCACTGATGACGCTTATAGATATAGCCCTCATGTGTCAGAAGGAGCGTGCCAGCAATGATACTTCGCCTTATGATAATGTTCTCGCCCGTTTGACGACAGAAATCGAGGAAGCCCTCGGTGAACGGAAGAAATAGAGAACATTAACATATATACTAAAAACATTTATGAACATTATTGTTGGTATTATTCTAATCGTGGCGGCCCTCATCATTGGCGGCCTCTGCGGATTTATGATTTTCCGCTTTGTCATCAAAGGGAAATATAATGAGATGATAGAAGCCGCCAAGAAGGAGGCTGAGGTGATTAAGGAAAAGAAACTGCTGGAAGTGAAGGAGAAGTTCCTGAACAAGAAGGCAGAGCTGGAGAAGGAGGTGCAGCAGCGCAACCAACACATCCAGCAGAATGAGAACAAGCTGAAGCAGCGTGAGATTTCGCTCAATCAGCGTCAGGAGGAGATGGGACGTCGCAAGAACGAGCTCGACAACCAGCAGAACCGCATCGACAACGAAAAGAAGGTGCTGGCCCTGAAGCAGGATGAGTTGGAGAAGATGCAGTTGCAGGAGCGTGCCAAACTTGAAGAGCTGTCCGGACTCTCAGCCGACGAGGCCAAGTCCCGTCTGGTGGAGTCGCTCAAGGACGAGGCCAAGACCGATGCTGCCGCCTACATCAACGAAATCATGGACGAGGCGAAGCTCAACGCCAATGCGCAAGCCAAGAAAATCATCATCCAGACTATCCAGCGTGTTGCCACTGAGACAGCTGTCGAGAACTCTGTCTCAGTGTTCCACATAGAGAACGACGACGTCAAAGGTCGTGTCATTGGTCGTGAGGGTCGTAACATCCGTGCCTTGGAAGCTGCCTGCGGTGTGGAAATCGTGGTTGACGATACCCCTGAGGCCATCGTCATCTCTGCCTTCGACCCCATCCGTCGAGAGACCTGTCGTCTGGCCCTGCACCAGCTGGTAGCCGACGGACGTATACATCCTGCACGTATCGAGGAAGTGGTGGCCAAGGTAAAGAAACAGCTTGAGAACGAGATTATCGAGACGGGCAAGCGTACCACCATCGACCTTGGTATCCATGGCCTGCATCCCGAGCTCATCCGCATCATCGGTAAGATGAAATATCGTTCCTCATACGGGCAAAACCTGCTGCAGCATGCCCGCGAGACAGCCAACCTCTGTGCCGTCATGGCTTCTGAGCTAGGCCTGAACCCCAAGAAGGCTAAGCGTGCTGGTCTGTTGCACGATATTGGCAAGGTGCCCGACGAGGAGAGCGAGCTGCCTCACGCACTCTATGGCGCAAAGATTGCTGAGAAGTACAAGGAGAAACCCGATATTTGCAATGCCATTGGAGCGCACCACGACGAAATGGAGATGCAGACCCTGCTGGCTCCCATCGTGCAGATTTGCGATGCCATCTCCGGTGCCCGTCCTGGTGCCCGCCGTGAGATTGTGGAGGCCTATATCAAGCGTCTGAACGATCTCGAGGCCATCGCTATGAGCTATCCTGGCGTCACCAAGACCTATGCCATCCAGGCTGGTCGTGAGCTTCGTGTCATCGTTGGTGCCGATAAGATGGACGATGCCGAGACCGAGGCACTGAGCGGACAGATAGCATCGAAGATCCAGAACGAGATGACCTATCCCGGACAGGTGAAGATCACCGTCATCCGTGAGACCCGTTCTGTAGCCTACGCCAAGTAAGAAAAAAATAATTCGCCCAAACCCATTGCTATGTCGCAGATATTTCGTATATTTGCGACATAGTATTTATGTTCAACGTTTTAATCTGTGTAATATGAAGGTAGGAATTCCCAAGGAGATTAAGAACAACGAGAATCGTGTGGGCATGACACCGTCGGGTGTGGCCGAGTTGGTACGTCGTGGGCATCAGGTCTACGTGCAGCATACTGCAGGGGAGGGCAGCGGCTTCAGCGATGAGGCTTACCAGCAGGTTGGCGCCCAGATTCTGCCTGCCATAGGGGATGTCTATGCGCAGGCTGACATGATAGTCAAGGTGAAGGAGCCTATTGAGCCCGAATATCCATTGGTAAGGAAGGGGCAGGTGGTGTTCACCTACTTCCATTTTGCTTGTGAGGAAGAGCTGACGCACGCCATGTTGAAGAGTGGTGCTACGTGCATAGCCTACGAGACGGTAGAGAAGGACGACCGCTCGCTGCCTCTGCTGATTCCGATGAGCGAGGTGGCAGGGCGTATGGCTGCGCAGAATGGAGCCTACTACCTGCAGAAGACCCAGGGCGGCAAGGGTAAGCTGATGGCTGGTGTGCCCGGCGTGAAGCCTGCCCGCGTGTTGGTGCTGGGTGGAGGTACGGTAGGCGAGGCTGCTGCCCGTATTGCTGCTGGCATGGGTGCCGAGGTGACCATTGCCGATGTGTCGTTGCCCCGTCTGAAGCAGCTTGCTGCCGAGATGCCTGCCAATGTGCATACGCTGTACAGCTCAGAGCATAACATCTGTCAGGAGCTACCCACCACGGATGTTGTCATCGGCTCTGTGCTCATTCCTGGCGATGCTGCTCCCAAGCTGATAACGAAGGACATGCTGGCACTGATGGAGAAAGGTACGGTGCTGGTCGATGTCGCCATCGACCAGGGCGGCTGCTTCGAGACGTCGCACCCCACTACCCATAGCGATCCTGTCTACATGGTGGATGGTATTGTACATTATGCCGTAGCCAACATTCCCGGTGCAGTACCCAACACGTCGACAATAGCCCTGACCAACGCCACGTTGCGTTATGCCATAGCCTTGGCCGATAAGGGGTGGCAACAGGCTTGCCGCGACGACGTAGCATTGGCCCGTGGTGTGAATATGGTGGATGGCAAGTGTACCTATGAGGCCGTTGCCAAAGTGTGGAACCTTCCCTATACTCCTTTGGAGCTGTAGGGATAAAGTGTCAATTAAAATAGGTAAGAATGAGAAGATTATGGCTGTTGGCTGTCGTGTTGCTTGGTTGTGTGGCACTGATGGCTGAAGAGAAAGAGAAACTGTCGCATCACATCAGGCAATTGATAACACAGGATGCCCACGGCAGACGAGCTATGGGTGTGACTGGCGAGAAGGTATGTGCCTTTGTCAGGTTTACGACGACAGATGGTGAGGGACTCTTGGCGGCTTATGGCTGTGAGAAAGTGTCACAGATAGGCGATATCTATATTGCCAACATTCCCGTTGAGCAAATCGCTGCGATGGCAGCTTCCGATCAGGTGGAACGTATAGAGGCCAACCTGAGTGGCAAGCTGACTAACGACCGTTCCCCACTATGGGTGGACAATACGCCAGTCTATTCTGGCACTGGACTGCCAGAGGGTAAAGGCTATGATGGAACGGGTGTGTTGCTGGGTATTGTCGACTTAGGTTTCGATGTGACGCATCCGGCATTCTATTCTACGGATGGCAGCACCTATCGCATCAAGGCATTTGTCGATGAGAATGCGAATAAGGAAGAAACCCGAGGAGTGAAGACACCCTTAGGACGTGAGTATACCACCCAAGAGGACATTCTGAACAATAGGTATGTGGGTGACTCTTTGGCGAACCACGCCACCCACTGCCTGGGAACGGCAGCAGGTAGCGGCTATGGCACACCCTACAGAGGCGTTGCCTATGGTGCCGATATTTTTGCCATCAGCAGTAGGAATGCCGGCTATGACTATTTGGCTAACTCTGCCGACCAGACGGCTCGTATGAAGCGCATCTTCGACTATGCCGAGGAGCATCGTCAGCCCTGCGTCATCACCTATAGCATTGGCTTCGACGACGTTCCCGGCGACACACAGCTGTTCCGCGAGGCACTCGACCTCCTGGTCGGTCCGGGCCGCATATTGGTCACCTCGGCAGGCAACTCGGGCGACGAAGTCTTCTATGTTGACAAGTCCGAGCACATGGCAACAGCCGGTGTGGCACTGCCTTACAACAGCAGGCATCTGGCACATGCCTACATGAAGAGTGAACAGCCTTTCCGCCTGAAGTGTCTTGTATGCAGGCGGAAAGCGGGTGAGGGCAGTACCTACGAACTGGCCGACTCCGTAGTCTTCGACAGTGCCAATCTGCCTACCGACAGTCTGGTGATGCGCGGTCATCACCTGCTGCTGCAACGGTCGGGCTCCTTCTATACCCTTTCGGCACGCACGGAGAAACAAGAGCGTGACACCCTCCTGCTTGCAGTCGAGAGTGCCGACGGCGCGGTTGAAATGTATGCGTCTACCGACAGCCCCTTTGAGAATATAACAGAAAAACAGTTGCCCGATGCCCGCTTTCGCTGCGGTGTCATGAATCGTAGCGTCGGACTGCCCGGATGTCTGCAATCGGCAGTCACCGTGGGTGCACTCAACGGTCGCCCCTCGTTCGTCAATACGCTGGGCCAGACCATAGCGTCGTGGGGCATGGTCACAAAGGTCGGCACCATAGCAGCCTTCTCGTCCGTAGGCCCCACCAGAGACGGACTGCCCAAACCCGACATCGTGGCACCAGGCGTCAACGTGCTGTCTGCAGGCAACAGCTATTGTCCTGCCAGTTTTGATGAGTCAATGGTGGCCACGACCACCTTCAACGGTCGCCAGTACCCCTGGCTCTCCATGTCGGGCACCTCCATGTCGGGACCCTGTGTCGCCGGCATCGTCGCTCTTTGGCTGCAGGCCGACCCCACGCTGACGCCCGACAGGGTTAAGGAGGTCTTCAAGGCTACAAGCAAGCGCATAGAGGTCGACGGCCAGTCGCCTAACAATGTCTATGGCTATGGTCTGATAGACGCTTATGCCGGCCTTAGGGAAGTGCTGAAAACAGCGACGGGCATTGAAAGGGTGGAAAACAGCCGGCCTGACGGTGACAGGTGGTACACCATGCAGGGAACGCTCCTCAACGGCAAGCCTGCCCGGAAGGGCGTCTATGTGCATCAGGGCAGGAAGCTGATGGTAAAATAAGCCGTTTGCCTCACTCAGAGGCAAACGGTTGTCTCTTGATTCTTTTCGATGCGTATGCGCCGGTCGCCCACGACGAGCCAGCCCGTGCCCTCGGTGGCGCGCACCTTCACTTGCTGGCGGTCCATGCAGACATGGATGAGCCCGTGGGGCGTAGGCACTGTGCCCTCTATCCATTCCAGGCCGCCCAAGGCGGGTCTTACCTCGTATTCCTCGTAGCCGGGTTTGGTGGGCTTCACGCCTAAATAATACTTGCCTAAGAGATAGACGGGCGAGGCTCCCCAGGCATGGCATAGCGACTTGCCGTAGGGCCGTCCGTACATGGCCAGGTGCTGCGTACCTGTCTCTGTGGGTACATACTTCTCCCAGAACGACGTCGCCCCCTCGCGCAGCATGCCTCCCCAATAATCGCGCATCTCTTTGAGCACCTCTTGGTGGTGGCCCATCAGACAGAGCGTCTCCAACTCGTAGAAGCGCATGTAGGGTGTGGTGATGGGGTCTATGGCCGGGTTCAGCATGACGGTCTGCATAATCTCCCTGCGCTCCTCCTCGTACGACAGGCCATAGAGTATGGCAAACATGTTGGGGAACTTGGTAATCTGCCGGTTCATCCGGCCGTCCTCGATGGCGTGCAGGTAGGCGCGCTGCTCGTAGCTCCAGAACGTCTGCTTGATCTTATTGCGCAGCACTTCGCTCCTGACGCGGTAGTCGCTCTTGACGCCCAGGAGTTTGGCACACGCGGCCATCGTGTCCATCGCCTTCATGAAGAGAATCTGTTCGAAGCACAGCGTACCGCGCTTGTGCATGGGGAAGTCCACCCAGTCCACGAAAATCCAGTCGTCGGGCTGTCCTTCGGCCATGCCGTCAGCGTTCAGCCGACCTTCGACGTAGTCCATCAGCGTCACCATGCGGGGCCACATCTCGCGTACGAAATCCTTGTCGCCCGTATAGTTGTAGTAGTCCAGGATGGAGTTGAACCAGTAGAACGTGTAGTCCATGATGGTGTTGACGTGGGCCGTCACAGGGTCCTTGCCCCGCAGCTGGCGGACGGTGCGCTTGACGCACGCCGTGTCGAAGCGCAGGTAGTAGTTCATGAGGTACGACTGTATGGCGTCGCCCGACCATGTCCAGCGGTCGCGCTTGATGCCGTCCATGAAGAACTCGCGGGTGGTGAGGTCCATGGTGTAGGCCGCCACCTCCCAGATGCGGTTGATTTCCTCGTCAGAGCAGCGGAAGGAGCCCGACGGCATGCCGTCGGGAACAGTGGTGGGGTTGTACTCGTAGTCCATCAGCACCTCGTCGTACACGGCGCCGTCCTCCTTCTCTATGTTGACATAGCGGAAAGCCTTGCTGTCCAGCCTCCCTCCCTCGCACAGCACGTCGAGCGTCTCGCACCGCTCCTTGTCCAGAGCCTCCTCGGCACTCTCTCCGTAGTAGATGCTCACACGCCCTTTCAGCCCTTTTACTTTCAGATAGCCGAACGTCTCCCGCCCGAAGTCGTAGAGTGTCCCGCCGGTTGCCGTGCCGCGGCAGCTGACGGGGCGGCGCTCCTCGCGCTCCAGGTGGAACGACGAGGGCGGCGTGTCGATGCGGTCGAAGTTCCAGTGGGCGGCAGGCACGTAGATGCCTGAGCCATGTGCCACACCGTTCTCGTCAATCCACAGTTTGTCCTCGTAGGTGGCCAGCCAGCTGGAGTCCGTCCGGATGGTGTTGCCGTCGATGAAGAGGGCTGGGGGAGTGGCTTGGTTCCATACCTTCAGGTTCAGCTTGTGCTCGCCCTTGGGAACGGTGAAGGTCTTCGGCATACCGAACTGCAGCTTGCCGTCGAGCATGAGGTTGAACCGTCCCTCGCAGGAAATGGTGATGGTTTCTTGCTCTTCCAGCGTAAAAGCCTTCGAGAATTCTACCGTCACGTAGTGTGAGTCTTGTTTCCAGAACGGTGGAAACATGGCGCCTCGCTCCGTTCTGCGGTTGTTGAAGATGTTGCCGAGCCACACTTCGAAGTCGCCCGGATACCATATCCATGTTGCCTTTTGGCTATTTGGTGATGCCTGCATGGTGTTTGATGTTTTCGTTTACTTGCGGTCCGTTGTTCTCCCAGATGTTGCCAGGACCATTGGCATTCTTCAGGAATTTCTCCTCTGGTGTCCAGTTGTCCTTGAGGGTGATATTGCTCGATCCCTCGTCGGTGTAGAGGTAGAACCAGTGGTTAGGGTCGTGCACGTAAGAGGGCTTGGCAATGTCGTGCACCACATTCTCTGAAATGACGGTGCCCGGCTGATTGCCGAGGGTATAGATGCCGGCACAGTCGTACATGTGCTGGGCGTAGTTGTAGATGAGGTTGGCATGCACCCTGTTGTCCTTCATGCACACCAGGTCGCGGTTCCATCCCCAGCCTAATGAGATGCCCGTGTACGACACGTCGTGGATGGTGTTATGCTCTATGTTGATGCCGCTGACGTAGCCGGCACAGATGGCCACGCAGCCCCAGTCCTCGTTCGTCACGTCGCAGAACTCGCAGTTGCTCACCTGCTGCCCCGTGCACACCTCGCGGAAGTCGGTGGGCTGGTAGGGCAGGTGGGTCTCCAGTCCCTCGGGCGAGAACGAGCCGCAGACGTAGCCGTTCATGGCGATGTCGGTGAAGGTACTGTTTGTCACGGTTCCGCCGTGACACCCCTCCACGTAGTCCAGCCCAGAGCCACCCAGATGCTCAAAGCGACAGTCCTTGAAATTGATATGCTCGGTGTGGCGCAGCACCACAGCCGCGGCGGCACGTCCCAACCATCCCTGGTTGTCCAGCTTGTGGTTGTTCGGACGGTCTGTCTGCGGGCGCAGCTTGTAGGCCTCCACCAAATACATGCCGGCCTGCAGGGGCACATGGCCTTTCTCCGAAGGGCGCAGCCACGTGGTGTGGCTGAAGGTGACACCCTTGATGCAGATGTCGCGCACGGGGTGCTCCGCCGTGCCGACACACTCCACCAGCGTCTCCAGAACGGGCACTACGGCCTCTCCCCGTCCCTCCGTAAGCAGGGAGGCCTCTTCCGGCCGCGGCATGTAGTAGAGCTTATGCTGGCGCCAGTCGTGGTACCACTCGCCGGGCTCGTCCAACAGCTCCATGGCGTTGGTCAGGTAGAAGGGCGACGGGTGTCCCGTGTCGGGCGTCATGGGCGAGGGCCACGGATGCTCGAACTGCAGCCTCGCCTCCGGGTCGTGGAAGCGCACGGCGGCAGAGTCGCCTTCCGGCGTGATGCTCTTGATGCGCAGGTTGCTTGTGCACCACATCTCGTGCAGCACCATCTCGGCGTAGGGCGCCTTCAGTATTTTCTCCACAGCTTTCTTGGGAACCCACAGCACATGCCCCTTCTTGTCGTAGGTGCGTATGCGGGCCATCTGCTCGAAGGGGTCACCATTGGCGCCGCCCACAGGAATGTCGCGCGCCCTTACCGCTTTCTGGAAGCCACCCCTGCCGGGGGAGGTCTGGAGGGAGCCTACCCACAGCTGCCGGAAGTCCACAGGACGACCGTTGAAGTCGGGCACGTCGGCCACCAAGAGCCTGCCCTGCCGCTTCCAGCCAGTGATGCTCATGCCGCCGCTGACGACGGCCCCCTCGCCCACGATGCTCAGCCCGCTGTCCTCGGGGCGCAGGCGCAGCGGCTCGTACAGCCGGTAGACACCGCGCTCCAGGTGGATGGTCACTCGTGCGGCCTGTCCCAACCGCCGCATCTCACGGGCCTTGCGCACCGCGTCCGTCAGCGACGAGTCGGGCGTGATGCGGATGTCAGCCGCCTGCACTAACAGGCAGAACAAAGTACTGACCAGAAGAAAAACCTGTCTCATATACATAAAGACGCACATTTTGTGGAATTGTAATCTACTCTTTTAAACTTTCCTGCTCTTTTAGCGTCATCAGTGTAATGAATCACAAAATTCCTTACTATATCACTCTTGGTGAGTGTTATGTGCCAGACAATTAAGGCGCAATCCGACGACCGCCGTCCGCAGATCAGCGGACAGCTGTTGGATGCTGATTTGAAAGAACCGGTGGCGCAGGCCACCATCCAGTTGTTTACGGCCTCCGACAGTACATTTGCCGGAGGCACAGTTTCCGACCTTGCGGGAACGTTCTCTGTTGAGGCACCCTCGCGTGGCACCTATCGGCTGCGCATCTCTTCGGTAGGCTATCAGACCATTGAGCGCGAGGTGACCTTGCGCCGCAATCAGAATCAAGAGTTGGCAATCTGCTGATGTCTTCGGAAACTGTGATGCTGAACGAGGCCGTTGTGACAGGACGTGCCGCACAGGTGGTGGTGCGAAAGGATACCATCATGTATAACCCCGAGGCCTACCGGACTCCAGAGGGTTCGCCCATCGAGGAACTCATCAAGCGCATACCGGGTGCAGAGGTCGACGAAGACGGCAACATCACCATCAACGGCAAACAGGTGAAGAAATACGCAGTACGTCATCTTCGGCTCGTCGCTCAAGAACATCGTTAATCCAAACTGATAGACTCATGAAACAAGACAGTATATTGCGCGTCGGCATCATCGGCGCAGGATGGATAGCCGAGAAGGCAGCCATCACCCTTCAAGGAATGAACGACTGCGAAGCCTACGCCATTGCGTCACGCTCGTTGGAAAAGGCCGAGGCTTTTGCCCGTAAGTGGAACATCCCCAAGGCATACGGCTCCTATGCCGACTTGATTGCCGACCCTGATGTCGACCTCGTCTATGTGGCCACGCCCCACTCTCATCATTACGATGTTACCCGTCAGGGGCTCTTGGCCGGCAAGCCCTGTCTGGTGGAAAAAGCCTTCATGGCCAATCTCCGTCAGGCCAGGGAGGTGGTCGGACTGGCACACGAGCGTCGTGTGTTTCTAGCCGAGGCCATCTGGACACGCTATCAGCCATGTGTGTCAATGGTTCGCCGACTGATAGATGACGGGCGCATCGGCCAGCCCCGTCTTATTACCGCCACATTAGGCTACTCGATGGGACGCAAGGAACGCATCTTCCGTCCGGACCTCTGCGGCGGAGCCCTGCTCGACCTTGGAGTCTATGCCCTCAACTTCGTCCGTATGTTTACCGATGCAGCCGTCAAGAGCCTTGACGGCCACTGTGTGAAGAGCGATACGGGCATGGACCTGACCAACGCCATGACCCTCGTCCTTGAGGACGGCATCCTGGCCAATGTCCAGTCGAGCGCGGCTTGTGTCGGCGACAACATCGGTGTCATCGCCGGTAGCGAGGGTAACATCATCATCGACAACATCAACAATCCGCAGAAGATTACCGTCAACAAGCGTGACCGTGTGTTCGACGAGGAAATCCGTGTCCCCCAACAGATTACGGGCTACGAATACCAGTTTGCCGCCTGTCGTCAAGCCTTGATTGACGGATTGTTGGAACCCCGCGAGATGCCTCATCAGGAGACGCTCTATGTCATGCAACTCATGGATCAGCTCAGGGAAGCGTGGGGAGTACGCTACCCCATGGACTGAATGTATGACACGTCCCCCGGCTTACCGCTCATCTTTTCCGGTGCTGCGCTTTCCTATCGCGCACGGCGAAGTAGAGCTGCACCTGTACGGCGCCATGCACCCGCAGGTGTCAACGGCCTAAAAGAAGTGAAGGGCTTGGCGGACGGGGCGCGATATGACAGAGAACGGGGCGCAGACTGTCAGCGGACCGGGCAGAGACTGTCAGCGGACGGGGCAGAACACCCTTCAGGACTGTGTTCATATCAACACAGGGTGCCAATACCCGCCTTTTTTTGCGCCTGTTACATGGGAGAAACTCTGTGTAACATGACGTGCGGCGGGTTTTGAAGGAAATGATTACCTTTGCCCCTGTTAACGGATGGATAGAACATGGAGGTATGAAAAATTTCCTTTTGTTGTTGTCTGTAGGTGTTCTGGGCATGGCGGGCAGGGCTGCCGCCCAGAATCCTATTACTGGGGGGCAGTATGCTGCCGACCCTACTGCCCGCGTGTTTGAGGGCAGAATGTACGTGTTTCCTTCCCATGACATCCCTGCCCCGGAGGGTCAGCGCCAGGACTGGTTTTGCATGGAGGACTACCATGTGTTCTCGTCGGACGACCTGGTGAACTGGACGGACCACGGCGTCATAGTGACACAGAACAGGGTGCCCTGGGTCAAGCCTGACAGCTATGCCATGTGGGCCCCGGACTGCGTGTACAGGGATGGTACCTACTACTTCTATTTCCCGGCGGCTCCTGCCGGTGCCGGGCGGGGCTTTGCCGTAGGGGTGGCTACGGCAGAGCGTCCCGAGGGTCCTTACCGTTGTGAAGAGCAGCCCATCAGGGGTGTCACGGGCATAGACCCCTGTGTGCTGGTCGACGACGACGGAAGGGCGTACATCTACTGGAGCGGCATGGGAATCCGTGGCGCCCGGCTGAAGGATAACATGAAGGAGCTGGCCGACCCGCTGACAAGGCAGGCAATGCCCCAGGGCGGTACCGTCGAAACAGGCGGGCAGGCCATGGAAGGACTGCCTGAGGGATTCAAGGAGGGGCCTTTTGTCTTCAGGCATGACGGGCACTACTACCTGACGTTCCCCTGGGTGCGCAAAGAGGGTGGCACCGAGACGCTGGCTTATGCCATGTCGGACAATCCCTTGGGGCCTTGGACCTTCAAGGGGCTCATCATGGAGGAACATGGGAACGGGTGCTGGACGAACCACCACAGCATCGTGCAATACAAGGGGCAGTGGTATCTCTTCTACCACCGCAACGACTACTCCCCCTCGTTCGACAAGCTGCGTTCTGTCTGCATAGACCGCCTGTCGTTCCGTCGTGACGGTACGATTGTCGAGGTGAAGCCTACGCTGCGCGGCGTGGGTGTCACACCTGCTACGGCCCTGATAGAGGCAGACCGCTACAGCGAGGCCGGCAGTGGGGTGGCGATAGCGTACAACGACACGTTGCAGCCTTTCCGCGGATGGCATGCCAGGTTG
This sequence comes from Prevotella sp., assembly GCA_017412705.1. Classification (GTDB taxonomy): domain Bacteria; phylum Bacteroidota; class Bacteroidia; order Bacteroidales; family Bacteroidaceae; genus Prevotella. The sequence continues at coordinate 125,769 of JAFPWS010000059.1, read as the reverse complement.
GCTGCCAAGGATGCCTGGCTCCGCTATGCCGATGTTGACTTCAGCGGTCTGCGTGCTGGTGCCTATGCTGTCGTGCGGGTGAGGGCGAAGGCCAATACGGCGATTAGTCTTCGTAGCGGGAGGAAGCTGCTGGCCCGTATTCCGGTAACGGTGATAACAGAACGGGGCCAGTTCCGTCGTGACCAGAGCAGCCAGTGGCTCACGCTGACTGCTCCTCTGGCGTATCTGCCCAAGGGTGTGGCGGACATCGCCGTAAGGTGTGAGGACAAGGAGGTCGATATAGACTGTATACAGTTCCGCAATCGTCCTGACTACTTCACAACAGTTCCCTCGGGCAGACTCCCGCTGTATCCGGACTCTGCCGGCTTCATCCGCCGATGGTCTTTGCGGGAACCCGTTCCCTATGAGGTGCGCTCTAACATCATGCTTTCTGACAGTTTCCTGAAGGACATGGTGGCCAGGGAGTTGCCCAAGGCTGACAGCAAGAAAGGCAAATGGCACGTGGTGGACAGCAATACGTTTAACATACGTCTGTTCCGCTTTGCCGAACAGGCAGGATGCGAACCGTATAACTCGCTGTTCTGGGGCGAGACCACCATCGTCTGTCCTTTTGAACAGGCCAATGTGCGCCTTGCCGCAGGCAGCAACGGAGCCTCGTGCTGGTGGCTCAACGGCAAGCCTGTGCTCACGCTTGACGGTGACCGGCGCATGGTGGAGGATGACGGCATGTCGCAGCGCCTGACGCTGAAGGCTGGGCTGAACGTCCTTCGTTTCTGCTTAGTCAACGGCCCTGGGCTGAGCGACGTGTGCGCGCGTTTCGTCGACAAGAAAGGCAACCCAGTTACTCACTATTTCATTCCATAAAGCATGATGAAAAAGGAATTCCTTATTACTGCAGTGTTCTTGTGTCTCTTTGTTGAAAAGCTGACAGCCCAGGTAGGGCAGCCCTATATCCACGACCCCTCAACCATTGCGGAGTGTGACGGCAGGTTCTATACCTTCGGTACCGGTGGCGGAGGGCTCGTCTCTGAAGACGGCTGGTCATGGCATGGCGGGGCAGAGCGTCCGGGTGGTGGCGCAGCACCTGACGTGCTGAAGATTGGCGACCGCTACCTTGTGATATACGGAGCTACCGGAGGCGGCCTTTTTGGCGGCCATAACGGACGCATCCTGACCATGTGGAACAAGTCGTTGGACCCCAGGTCGGCGGACTTCCGTTTCAGCGACCCCATTGAGGTTGCGGCCAGCGACGGCATGGAAGACTGCGACGCCATAGACCCCAGTCTGCTGCTCGATGCCGCGACGGGTAGGTTGTGGGCTTCTTACGGCACCTATTTCGGTGCGATACGCCTGATAGAACTCGACCCTAAGACCGGTGAGCGGGTTAAAGGCAACATAGAGCAGGACATTGCCATAGACTGTGAGGCTACTGACCTGTTGTACCGTAACGGATGGTACTATCTGCTGGGAACTCACGGCACGTGTTGTGACGGTGTCAACTCCACCTATAATATCGTGGTGGGCCGCTCCCGCAGTGTTACTGGTCCTTATGTCGACAATGTGGGCCGCGACATGTTCCACGGCGGAGGACGTCTGGTGATTGCCGCAGGAGACCGTAAGACAGGGCCGGGACACTTCGGACGCACCGTCATTGATGAGGGTGTCGAGGTGATGTCGTGTCACTTTGAGGCAGACTTTGACATGGGAGGACGCTCGGTGTTGGCCATTCGTCCCCTCTTATGGCGTAATGACTGGCCTGTGGCAGGCGAGGCTTTCAAGGAGGGTGTCTATGAGATAGCGTCTGAGCGCCGCGGCTATGCCTTGGAACTGGCTACCGACTTTGTCCGTATCCCCCAGGAGCGCGAGGCTTTCTGGCGCATCGATCCCGACAAGCCAATAGTGCCTATTGCCAGCCAGCAGTTGGGCGATGTCATCGCTGGTTGGCCTAAGGACAGTATTGCCGTCCGTTGCAGCGATTATATGTTCCGCCCTAACCAGCACTGGTGCATCACTGCCGTGCCCGGGGCCGGAGGCTATTTGGGTGGACCCTACTATCGTATCACCATAGCCGGCACACAGCGTGCACTGGCTGCTACTGCCAATCTTGAGCTTACTACCGTGCCGCAGTTTACGGGTTCTCCGGAGCAGCTCTGGTGCATCCAGCAGCTGACAGACCAGACCTATCGGCTGATGCCAAAGGCGATTCCCGGACGGGAAGGCTTGAACAAGCGCTATGTCCTCTATTCTGCCGGCGACAGTACTCCCACGCTGGCAGAGTATGACTTCAGTTCAGACAACTCGAAATGGAACTTCCGCAGGCTTGCCTCTGAATAGCGGCTACCGGGCCAGGGGGAGCCAGAGTGACATGTCGTCGATGCCCCGGTTGTCCCAGGCGTAGTAGGGGATGAGCCGTATCTTCACCTGTTTCTTGGTGACGGGACGCAGGTCGCGATAGAGCTGGCTGTTGCTCCAGGCGCCTTGGCTGACGACAGGCACTGTGGCTTCGAGGGCTACCATCTCGTGGCCTTCCATCGTGATTTTCTTCTCGGTGAACTGCACGTCGGCAGGGATGGCGATGTCGTTGATGCGCACAGCCCCCTCCAAACCTCCAGCCCCCTCCAAACCTCCCCCTGTAGGGGAGGCTTTTTGCGCGGTCGATTCTCCCCCTCTACAGGAGGGGGTCGGGGGGAGGCTGGTTGGGCTAATGTCCTGGCCTTCCAAGCAGTAGACGATAGGTCCGCGCATGACGGCAATCTGGTTCTTGGCTTCCTCGACCAGCGGGTTGGCCTCGACGAGACGCGCCTTCATGGGCAGGTCGAGTTCTATGGTGTCGCCCTTCTTCCACTTGCGGGGCTGGCGCAGGTCTTCGGCCAGGATGGGCTGGCCGTTCAGCTTCAGCTGCATGTCAGTGGCCCAGCCGGGGATGTGCATGCGGATGCTCGCCAGCGTCTTGGCCTTCTTGACGGTGAGCGTAATCTTGCCGTCCCACGGGTAGTCGGTCTGCTGCTCCACTTCGAGGTCCTTGGTCGTCAGCTTGTTCTGTCCGTAGAGGTTCACCCACAGCGTGTCGCCCTTGATGCTGTAGGCGTACTCCTGTGCCTCGCAGAGCGTGCGCAGCGTGTTGGGCGGACAGCAGAAGCAGGTGATGTAGCGCTGGCGGTGCTTGGGCCAGCGCATGGTGTAGGGGAACTCCTTGGTGCGGCGCAGGGCCTCGGTATAGAAGAAGTCCTTGCCGTCGAGCGAGATGCCCGAGAGAATGCCGTTGTAAAGCTCGTTCTCGATGTTGTCGATGTACTTGGGGTCTACTGTGGTCTGGAACATGCGCCAAGAGTAGAGCAGCATGCCTATCTGGGCGCATATCTCGTTGTGGGCAGCCTCCTGCGGCAGCTGGAACTGGCGTCCGTAGGCCTGGTGAATCTGCTGGATGGAGGGCTGGTTGTAGGTGGTGCCGTCGGGGCTTACGCCGTCGTAGAGCGCACCGCAGCCGCCCATGATGTAAATCTTATGGCTGACGATGTCGTCCCAGATGGCTTCGAGGTTCTTCATCAGCTGTGCCTCGCCCGTCTCGGCATAGAGGTCGGCCACACCGGCGTAGAGGTAGTTGGCACGCACGGCATGTCCCATGGCCTCGTACTGGTCGCGGAACTTGTGGCGGTCCTGGTTGTGGTCCTCGCCGTTGGTCACGCTGTCGCGGATGGCTATCAAACCCTTGGCCAGCGTCAGGTAACGCTCGTCGCCCGTCTCGCGGTACATCTCTGCAGCTCCCATGTAGTGCGAGGGACAGATGGCATTGCGCGACAACTCGGCAGCGTCGTTGGTCAGGAAGTTGTAGAGGAAGTCGGCAGCCTTCTTGCCACAGTCGAAGAGCGTGGTCTTGCCCGTGGCACGCTTGTGGATGATGCCAGCCGTCATGAGGTGGCCAAGGTTGTAGGTCTCGAAGTTCAGACGTGAGGCAAAGGCGTGCTTTTGGTCCTTGCCAATCTCAATGCCGGCAGCATTGTCAGCCCCCTCCAAACCTCCAGCCCCCTCCAAACCTCCCCCTGTAGGGGAGGCTTTTTGCGCGGTCGATTCTCCCCCTCTACAGGAGGGGGCCGGGGGGAGGCTGGTTGGGCTGGGGCTGTTCCGCTCCTCAATATTTACGGGGGTGTGGATGTAGCCGTCGGCACGCTGGGCCAAGGCTACCTGCCCGATGAACTGGTCCATAAGGGCGTCGAGCTTCGGGTCTTTCGTCACGGCATAGACGGCGGCACAGGCCTCGAGCCACTTGTACATGTCGCCGTCGTGGAAGGGAGGGCCGTGGTGCTTACCCTTCACCGTGCCTGCTGCCACCTGGAAATTGGCAAAGCCATGGCTGCCGTGCAGTCCGAGGGCGTCAATGGTCTCGTAGGGCGTGTTCCACGTGTCCCACATCGACCAGATGCCTGTTGTGGAGAGCATCTGGAAGCGGTCGCCCCAGAAACCGCCCGTCCACCGGGTGGCACCCATCGGCAGGTTCTGCATTTTGGCTTGCTTGCTACGGCTCATGTCGGTGAGGCCTTTAGCTGTTGTGTTTGTTGCTGCGACACAGCAACTGACTAAACATAGGAAGAGGAGTCTTTTCATATCTTTACGTTAATTAAAATAGACATACAGGGAAATCATGACGACAGCGAGGGCTATCCACAGGCCAATGGCCAGCTTCGACCACCCTTCGCGTACCGGGGCAGGAATCTCATAGCGCGTCTTGTCGCTGTCGGTTAGCGAGATGATGGCCATCGCCACCACAAGGATGACGAAGAGCTCGAAGGAGAGCAACATGAAGTGGGGCAGGGCGATGCCGACGCTGGCCAGACCGCTGTTCAGCCACTCGGGCGGCCAGAGGTAGAGGATGCCCACGACGAGACAGAAGGCAGTGCCGACGGTCAGGGCGAAGTTGGCGGCACGGGTGGTGGCACGCTTCCAGAAGATGCCCAGCACGAAGACGGCAGCCATCGGCGGGGCGATGAAGCCCAAGACGCTCTGGAACACATTGAAGAGATTGAGGCCCTTGATGCTGTCGATGGCTACGGTGAGCACGATGGCAATGGTGGCACCAATGACGGTGACGATGCGACCCACGAAGTTGATGCGGCGCTGTGAGGCGTTGGGGTTTAACTTCTTGACGTAGATATCCATCGTGAAGACGGTAGACAGCGCATTCAGCGCAGAGCCGATGGTCGACACAAGGCAGGCCGTCAGGACGGCAAACACCAGTCCTACCATGCCTACGGGGAAGAGGTTCTCGACCATGGTCAGATAGGCCTCGTCAGGGTTCTCTAATGTGTCGCCGAAGAGGGCGAAGCAGATGATGCCCGGCAGGATATAGAGCACCACGTCGAGAATCTTCAGCCAGCCGGTGAAGTTGGTGCCCAGCTGACCCTCACGCAAATCCTTGGCGGCTAACACGGGCTGTACCATGCTCTGGTCGGTACACCAGAACCACACACCCATGACGGGATAGCCCAGCACGATGGGCAGCCAAGGGAAGGCCTCGTCGCTGTTGGGCTTGAACATCACCCAGTAGTCTGAGGGCACCTTGTCGACCAGCACCTGGATGCCACCCACCTTGTCGAGTCCTACGATGACCAGGATGAGCGACACGGCGATGAGCAGAATCATCTGGTAGACATTGGTGTAGGCCACCGCCTTCAGACCGCCTAACATGCTGAAGAAGGCCGAGATGAAGAGCAGTACCAGCGCCGATGCCCACATGGGGATGTCGAACACCTGACGGATGAGGATGCCTCCGGCAAAGAGCGTCAGTGCCAGCCACGAGATGACGATGGTGACGATGGTGTACCACGCCAGGATGTTGCGCGTGGACTGGCCGAAGCGCAAGCCCATGAACTCAGGCAGCGTGTGCACCTTCGCCCCTAAGTATCTTGGTGCAAAGACAAAGGCCAGTAGGGCAATGAACACGAAGGCATACCAGGCGTAGTTGCCCGAGACGATGCCCGTCGTAAAACCTGCCGAGGCGGAGGCTATCAGCATCGACGGCCCTACGTTGGTGCCCCACATGGAGAAGCCGATGTGGTGCCAGCGCAGCGAGTGCTCTGCCAGGAACAGCGCGCCCCCCTTCTTACGTTTCGTACTTGCCCATACGCCAATGGCGATGAGGATGGCAAAATAGATGCCCAGAATCAGCCAGTCGAGGCCTTGCATGTAGTGACTTTCCATAGCTGTTTTCGTTATTACGATATTTCGAAGCCTTTGTAGTCTTTAGTTATTTCGATGGTGACAGCTTTATTCATGTCCATATCGTCGGTAGAGTCGACCTCGTCAGGATACAGCTTGATGAGGGCGCCTGGACGCACGAAGACAGGCATCTGGTCGAGCGGAACTTCCACGTTGTAGTACCAGCGGCCACCCTCCAGACGCTCGCCTGTGAAGAAGTTGACCCAGAGGTCTGCCCCCTCCGAACCTCCAGCCCCCTCCAAACCTCCCCCTGTAGGGGAGGCTTTTTGCGCGGTCGATTCTCCCCCTCTACAGGAGGGGGTCGGGGGGAGGCTGGTTGGGTTGGGGCTTGGCAGGTAGATGTCTCGGCGGTTGTCGCTGTTCATGACAGGACAAACGAGGAACTCGCTGCCGAAGTAGTATTCGTCGTCAATGTGCCAGCATTGGCGGTCGTGCGGGTGGTGGAAGATGAGGGCACGCAGCATGGGGTAGCCGCTCTGGCAGCTAAGCTCGCCTTGCTCTATAATATAAGGTATGAGCTGATAGCGCAGCTTCCACCAACGCTTGACGATGGGGGCGATGCCAGGGTAGTGCCAAGGCTCGCGCTTGAACGAGCCATGGTAGCGGATATGACTGGAGAAGACGCCAAACTGCGTCCAGCGGACATAGACATCCTCGTGCAGGGGCGAGTTCATGAAATTGGGCGTCGAGTGGAAGCCCGGCACGTCGTGACTCCAGAAGGCAAAGCCGGAGAGTCCGAAGTGCAGGCCGCCCTTCAGCGAACCGGCCATGCCGGCCCACGACGACTCGCTGTCGCCACCCCAGTGCAGCGGATAGCGCTGACAACCTGCCCAGCCAGAACGCGCCCAGACGATGCCATCGCCTGTTACCTCTTTAGTTACCTCGTAGGCGGCTCGTTGGTAGAGCAGGGCGTAGATGTTGTTCAGCCGCTCAGGCTCCATCGCGTGGTACTGGTGGTCCATGTGGATGTTCTCGCCAAAGTCGGTCTTGATGCACTTCACACCCATCTCCAACAGGGGCTTCAGCAGCGTGTACTTATACCAGTCGGTGGCTTTGTCGTAGGTAAAGTCGATGGTACCTGCATAGTCCAGGGCGGAGAAGTTGGAAGAAGAAGCCTCCCCCTGACCCCCTCCCGAAGAGGGGGTACACATGGCGTTGAGAATTTGTTTCTTTACGCATTCGATGTCTTGAAGAACTTCTTCGTTCGTAAAACGGATGACACGAAATCCCAACGATTCTAAATATTCTGTTCTTATCTTATCAATTTCTTGTTGCTTTTTCTCCTGATGATATCCACCGTCTATTTCAATAACAAGTTCACAAGCCAGACAAACGAAGTCTGCAATATAGTCACCAATAACATGCTGCCTTCTGAATTTCTCGCCTAACGAATGACTTCTCAAAAGTTGCCATAAAGCATTCTCTGCTTCTGTTTGCTCTTTCTTGTTGTTCTTGGCAAAATCCTTTAGGATTTGGTATCTATCTGGATGAGCCAATTTGTAATTGTCGTAGTCACGCTTCTGTAAGCCTCCCCTACGGGGGGAGGTTTGGAGGGGGCTTGGCTGGCTGATGTAGTGGTTGGCCTTGGCTTCGTCAATCTGTTCAGCACCGGAGGCGATGTAAGGCAGCTGCCACAGGCTTACCTTAAAGCCCTTCTTGGCCAGTCGCTGGATGAACGCCTTTGGGTCGGGGAATCGCTCAGGATTGAATTTCCACTCGCAAAGCCAATCCGTACGGAACCATCCCGTATCCAGGTGGATGACATCGCAGGGGTAGTGCTCACGACGCAGACGGTCGCAGATGTCATCCACTTCATCAGCTGAGAAATAGGTCATGCGACTCATCCAGATGCCAAACGACCAAAGTGGTGGCATCTGCGGAAAACCAGTCAACATGCGATAACCGCGAAGGATTTCCTCGGGGTTCTGGCCGCCGATGAGGAAAACATCCAGCGTGGCGTGGTCGTTGAGGAACTGCACGCTGCGCGTAGAATGGTCGGCTAACGACAGCTTGCAGTAGTCGGAGGTATGGTAGAAACAGCCGTACATGCGACTGCTCAGATAAAAGGGGATGTTCTTGTAGCAGCGGCGGTTGTTGACGCCCTGGCCGTCCTGATTCTTCAATTGGAAAGTCTGGCCGCTCAGATCCATCTTGCGGAAACGCTCACCGGTACCCACGAAGCACTCGTCGGCCTCGCACTTGAAGCTGATGGTTGCCCTTTCCGTCTCGAAGTCCGAGGCACTGCCTCGGCTGACAAAACCGAGGGGCAGCGCATCGTAGCGGGGGGGCGAGAAGTGGTCGTCGCTCAGGGCGATGCCCTTTGCCGTATCGCCATCGGGATAGAAAGTGATAAAGGGTGCCGGCTGGGGCGCCGGCTGCAGGTCGCTCCAGTAGTCGATGACGGGTTCGCTGAGGTCGATGGCGGCTACAAGAGCCCCCTCCGAACCTCCCCCCGAGGGGGAGGGAACCCCCTCCCGTTCTCCTCCTGTTGGGGAGGCTTTGCGGATTTCCACGATTCCACCTTTGGTGGAAGTGGTTAGGGGAAGGCGCTTCACCTCTGGCGAGAACTGAAGCATGTCATCCTCCTCGCTCAAAGAATCTCCCCCTCGGGGGGAGGACGGGAGGGGGCTTTCCATCGTCGTAAACAGGCGGACGATGTTGGGGTCGTAAGCACGGATGATGAGGTTGTAGTTCTGTTGGGGCGTACGCTCGTCAGCTGCCATGTCCTCCTGGTGCAGTTGTTTCTGGTAGGGGATGGTGACGATGATGTCACCGTCGCGCTCCTGTATCTTCGTGGGTGCGTATGCCTTCCAAAGGGCTTCGTCCTTCTGTAAATCCAGATCAAAGTCCATGAAGTCGAAGAGATGATAGTTGGTTTGTTTCATTGTTTGAATATGAGGTTGGGGCCGGGGTGATTGTCGCCTATCTCGTCGCGGCGGATGAGGCGGAGGGTGTCGGAGGCAGAACCTCCGACCACACTGGTCTTGTTGTTCTCTATCGTAAACCCGTCGGTACGTGCATCCAGATAGATGCAGAAAGCACGGGTGTTGGTGGCATAGGGGGCAGGGTAGGGCTGGCTGATTTCGTTGTCGCGAATGGTGGACTTAGGCTGGTTCGACAGGGTGTAGATACCTCCTGCGTCGTACAGTTGTCGGGCATAGTCGCTTACCTTGTTGTCGATGATGTGGTTGTTCTCCATCCCTGTATAGTGTGGTGTCCACCCCCAGCCGATGCAGATGCCGCTGTAGTTGACAGTTGATACGTTGTTGCTGGCGATGGTGCAGTCGCGCACATAGCCACAGCTGATGGCGACAGCGCCCCAGTCTTCTTTGGTGGCATTGCGTATGGTGTTCTTGATTATGTTGAGCCCACGGCACTTTTCTGCCAGATTCTTGTATGGCTGATGTACCTCCAGTGGAGTCTCGGCAAATGAACCTGCCATAATTGCTGTGCCGCCAATGTTCTCAAAGGTGCAGTGGTCGATGCTGCCTCCGTCAATGCTCTCGTAGTCGAGTGCCGTGCCGGCCAGGTTGCTGAATATGCAGCGCCGGAAGTCTACCTGCGAGGTATTACGAATTACGACGGCGCTGACAGGGCGCTCTATCCATGCCTGATTTTCGAGGTTTTCGTCCCAGGGTAAACCAGGGACCGCCAGCTTGTAGGCATCAATCAGCGGAAATCCGCCCTGTAGCGTCACGTGGCCTTTGTGCAGCGGTCGGTTCCAACAAGTGTTCTCGAAGGTCAGTCCTTCGAACGATACGTAGTTGGCACCATCGACGATGACGAGTTGCTCAATGCCGTCGCGCTGTTCGGTGGTGCGAAGCAGGAAGGAACTGTTGCCCTTTTCGCCTCCGATGACGGGCTGCGGCCAGGGGTGTTCAAACTCAAGTCGGCTCTCAGGCTCCATGAACGACACGACGGCTGAACCGTTGTCCACACGGATGTCCTTCACTCTCAGAATGGCGATGGCCCAGCGCTGATGTACCAGCATTTCGAGCGGGGTCTTCTTCGAGACAAAATCTCGAAGCACTGATTGGGGTGGGGTGGGGATGGTGATGGTGCGTGTCGTTGTATTGAAGTCAATCATCCGCTCCATCCCTACCTTCGGCCAAAGCTGTGTATGCTGCTGCATTGGGTCGCCACAGATAACGGCCCCCTGCTCACCACGGATGACGAGCGGTGACTCCTTCGTTCCGCTGTCCTCAGGCCGCAGGAAGAGAGGCTCCTGCATATAGTAGTGTCCTGCTTGCAGCGTGATGGTGATACCCCCCTCGCAGCGAGGGTCGCCAGTACGTCGCCACTCGCGGGCCTGCCGGAGGGCATCGTGGATGCTTTCGCCCTCTTTGACGATGATTTCAGCGGCAGAGGCGTATAAGGTGGAAAACAACAGCAGTGTGGTTAATAGTCGCTTCATGTCTGATGAGTATTATAATTTAAAGACGTTGTGCATGGTGTTTTGTCATCATTAGTGACAAAACAGCGGTGTTGTCGTCTTTAAATAAAAATAAGAAGAATATGAAGCAGAACATGAAGCAATGGGTGGCTGGCATCATCCAGCAGAAAGAAGTGACGGCCCTGCCGGTGATGACGCATCCGGGCATTGAACTGAACGGGAATACCGTCCGTCAGGCTGTCAGCGACGGAAGGGTACACTATGAGGCAGTCATGACGCTCACCCGTCGCTATCCCAGCGTGGCCGCCGCCACCATCATGGACCTGACTACCGAGGCTGAGGCCTTCGGTGCCGAAATTGCTTTCTCTGACGATGCCGTGCCGGCAGTCAGCGGTCGTCTGTTGCCCGACGTCGAGAGCATCAATAGGCTTCAGGTTCCTTCGCTCTCGGCTGGTCGTGTACCCCAGTATCTGAAAGCCAACTTGTTGGCAGTGAGGGAAGTCACCGACCGCCCGCTGTTTGCCGGCTGTATCGGTCCTTTCTCGTTGGCAGGTCGTCTGTACGATATGTCGGACATCATGGTGCTCATCTACGAGAACCCCGATGCCGCTCATACGTTGCTGGCCAAGTGTACACAGTTCATCGAGAAATATTGTCAGGCACTGAAGCAAACGGGAGCCAATGGCGTGATGATGGCTGAGCCTGCCGCAGGGCTGATGTCGAATGACGACTGCCAGGCGTTTTCGTCAGCGTATGTGAGGTATATTGTGAATAAAGTGCAGGATGAAAACTTCATCATCATCCTGCACAATTGTGGTAATACGGGTCAGTGCACGCAGGCGATGGTGGCTACAGGAGCGGCAGCCTATCACTTTGGTAATAAGTGTAAGATGGAGGAAGTCATCAAGGACGTTCCTCCCACGGCTCTGGCGATGGGCAATATCGACCCCGTATCGGTCTTCAAGGACGGTATGCCGTTCCAGATGCGTCAAACGGTAACTGACCTGTTGGAGAAGATGCGCCCTTATCCTAATTTCGTGCTTTCCAGCGGGTGCGATACGCCGCCCCATACCTCGCTGGCCAATGTCGACGCCTTCTTCGAGGCCCTTAAAGCGTGGAACCAACAGTGACTCAGAAGACCCTGACATACGCCGACCTTCAGATAACCCCTGCTGACATCTACGAGCAGATGGGCTATCATGGCACGTTGCCCGACCAGGCTACGCAGGCTGAGACTTCTGCTGTCGTCGACGAGGTGCGTGGGTGGCTACGACCCCAGTTCTGTTTCCTCGTCAGTCGCGACCTGCCCGATTTCGATATGGGTCAGATTATCCTCCGGCAGCTGCGAGGCTCAGAGGCCTATGCCTTCTTCATCTGTACCAGTGGTGTGGAGTACGAGGCCTATCAACAGCAGCTCATGAAGCAGGGCGACATGGTGCGGGTATTTATCGCTGATGCCTTGGGCTCTGTCATTGCCGAGCATTGCGCCGATAGGATGGAGGAGCACCTGCAGGAGAGCATTGACAAGTTAGGCTGGCACCACACCAACCGCTTCTCGCCAGGCTATTGCGGGTGGCATGTCTCACAGCAACAGTTGCTTTTCCCCTTATTCGGTGGACAGACCTGTGGTGTACAGCTCACCGACTCCTCACTCATGCTACCCATCAAGTCCGTCAGTGGCATCATCGGCATAGGCGAAAAAGTCCGCAAATTGGATTACACCTGCGGACTCTGTGATTTCGACAAGTGTTATAAGCGAAAGAAAAAGGCTTGAAATCTCAAGCTCTTTCCATTATAGTTTGCCAAGGAGTTGCTTGGCAACGGTGACGGCTGAGTTGGCATTGTCGCTATAGCCGTCGGCACCAATCTCGTCGGCAAAGCCTTGGGTGACAGGAGCACCACCTACCATGACCTTAACCTGGTCGCGGATACCAGCCTTTTCAAGGGCGTCAATCACTTCCTTCATATAACCCATGGTCGTCGTGAGTAGGGCTGACATGCACAGGATGTCGGGCTGGTTCTTCTTGACCTCTTCGATGAAGGTGTCGGCAGAGACATCGATGCCAATGTTGATGACCTCGAATCCACAACCTTCGAGCATCGAGGCTACGAGGTTCTTGCCAATGTCGTGCAGGTCACCCTTGACGGTGCCGATGACTACTTTCCCTAATGAGGTTGATGCGGCACCAGCGAGCATGGGCTTCAGCAGTTCGAGAGCTGCTTTCATCGCACGCCCTGCCATCAGCAGCTGGGGCACGAAAGCCTTACCGTCCTGGAATCGCTGACCCACCTCACCCATCGCACGAATCATCTGTCCGTTAATCAAATCCTGTGGTGCTATCTGCTGGGCAATGGCCTCCCTTGTCGCTGCTGCTGCCTCGTCGCTCTTGCCATTCAGAATGGCTTGGAAAAGACGTTCCTCAGCATTGCCTGTTGGTGCCTCTTGCTGCGTAGCAGTCTGCGCTTGAGTGTGTGCTCTAACCTCTAACCTCTCACCCCTCACCTCATCGTTCAGCGGCGAGAGCCGTATTCCTGACACAGGCTCAATGGCCTTGGCTATCAGGGCGATGTGCTTGTCGGTGGTGCCACAGCATCCTCCGATGATGTTCAGACGATGGTTCTCTAACAGGGGCCATACATCAGCCAACAGACTCTCAGGTGTCTTGCCATAATGTCCGTTGCCATCAGGCATGCCAGCATTAGGATAGAGACTCACCTTGGTGCCGAATTGTGCCAATCGGCAAACCAGTGGTGTCATCTTGGCGACATCGGCTACGCAGTTGATACCTACGGAGTAGGGCTTGGTGCCCAGCGTGTTGATGAATTGGCAGACATCCTGTCCGAGCATGTTGTGGCCGTCAGCCGTTGTCACATTGAAGCTGAGCATGACAGGCAAGGAAGGAGCCACCTGCTGTGCTACCTCGATGGCGATGCGGGCATTCTCTACATCAAAGATGGTTTCAATCAGCAGGGCATCAACACCGCCGTCAGCCAAGGCCTGTATCTGTTCTGCGTAGGCTTGACGAAGCAGCTCCTTATCGAGCGGTTCGCCACTGGTAGCTACCGATGTCGTGCGACTCGTAGGTCCTATGCTGCCCACCACATAACGAGGCTTTTCCGACGAACTGAATTCGTCGGCGCACTGGCGGGCGATGCGGGCGGCAGCGAGGTTGATTTCCCTACAATAGTCTTGCAAACCATAGTCGCCCATCGAGATACGCTGGGCGTTGAAGGTGTTGGTCTCGATGATATCGGCACCAGCAGCCAAGTATTTGCGGTGGATGTCACGAATGACCACAGGACAGGTCAGCGAGAGCACATCGTTGCACCCTTTCAGCTCTTTAGGATGGTTGGCAAAGCGAGCCCCCCGGAAATCCTCGTCGCGCAATCCGTACTGCTGTATCATGGTACCCATTGCTCCGTCGAGGACAAGGAGCTTGGAAACCTCCTCCAAACGTCCCCCCGAAGGGGATGCTTTTTGTTTTGATAGGGTATCGCTCTCCACACGACGAATGATTTCCTCTACTTCGCGGTCGGCTTCGTCTTGATTTCCTCCCCTGTGGGGGGAGGTTAGTAGGGGACTGGTCTGTCTGGCCTGCTGGTACTCCTCGATGATGCGCATGGCTTGTTCCACCTCACGTTCGTTGTGGAAGTCCATCTCCAGATGTACGCCGTCGCCTCCAATGTTGTCGAGCAGTGGGCGTAGCTCGTCCAATGTCACCCAGCACGCCATGATGCTCTTGCCATGAGAGAGAATCTTTTTATAGAGGTCGTACCATTTCGGACTGCCGCCCTGCGGCTCACCCACTCCCGGCGTCCATTGGATAGCATTCAGTTCCTCGATTTCCAACAGTGCGTCCAGATGGTGCATGGCTCCCACACCGTCAAGGTGGTAGAGCGTATAGTCAATCTTCTGGCACTGTTCGCGGATAAACGGCTGCACGAAGCGGCGGTAGTCGTCTATGCTAATCATCGTCGAGATGTCACTCTGCAACTTCGACATCTTGCCTGGCGCCCACGACGAGAAATAGCAGAAAGCCATCTCGTCGCCCTCACGGATGATGTCGTACAGCTCGTCGAACACGCGGAAGTAGATGTCGTTAATCTGCTGCATCTGCCGTTCCAGCACCTCAGGCTGCATCACCGTGTCGAGCAGCACCTTGTCAGTACCTTTTATGGCAGCCAGTACGTCCATACCTTCCATCAGGTCGGGCATGCCAACGTAGTAGTGGCCCTGCGCCTTTTTCTTGCAGGCACGGAGCAGGTCCTTATGCAACTTGTAGTTGGGATGGTCAGGGTCGAACTTGATGTCGTCCGTATAGTTGGGGTCGGGGTGAATCCAGATGGTGTCCTCGCCCCCTTCGAACACACCGCCGAGGATGGCAGCCAATGAGCCAGGGCCAAGTTGTGTGTTGGCGACAGGCAGCATATCGGCCATCATGCTGGAGTGGGCGACGTACCAATCCAGGTATTCTGCCCGCCATTCTGGGTCGAACCAGCGCTGGTTCAGATCGCGGTAGGGCTTTGGGACTGGCACGTCGGCATGAGGCTTGACGCCATCTTGGAAGTGCTCCCACATATTGAGGACGATACCTTTATGGTTCCACCAGTTGATATATCGCTCTTTGGTTTCTTCGAGATTCGGTTTCCAAGTATTCATTGCTTCGTATTATTATATATAATGTAAGACGCAGGGAAACCTTAAATGTCATCAGACGAGCATCAGTCCGCTCATCACCATGTCGCTGACAAAGAGGCCCTTGCGGGTGAGCACCAGATGGTTGTCGTCCATCCTTAACAGTCCGTCGTCGATGAAGTGTTGTGCCTCCTTAAGGCAGTAGTAGCGATGTTGCTCGGAAAGTGAGGCAAGGTCCAGCCCGTCGCTGGTGCGCAGGGCAACAGTGATGCGGTCGTTATAGCGGGTGTCGCCATCCAACAGCTCCCGTTCAGAAGGCAGCTTGCCATGCTCAATGGCCTCGATGTATTGGTGAATATCGCTCACATTCCAGCTTCTGCTGTTGCCATCGTAAGAGTGAGCGGCAGCCCCCAGACCTATATATGGCACGTCGTGCCAGTAGCTGCTATTGTGGCGCGAACGGTAACCGGGACGGGCGAAGTTCGAAATCTCGTAGTGCTCATAGCCTGCTGCTGTCAGCTTGTCTGTCAGCAGTTCGTACATCGCACGCTCCGTTTCCTCGTCGGCGGCAGCCACTCCCATCTGGTAGAGTGGGGTTCCCTCTTCAATCATCAGGCAGTAGGCCGAGATATGCTCTACTTCGAGAGCCAATGCCGCCTTGATGTCGCGCCGCCAGTCATCCAACGTCTCATCGGGGAAGCCATACATCAGATCGATGCTGATGTTCTGGATGCCGGCATCCCTTAGCCTTTGGATAGCCTGTGGCACTTGGGCAGCCGTATGGCGGCGATGTAGGAACCGCAGGCGCTGGTCATCGAAGGTCTGGACACCCATCGAGACTCGGTTGACGGGTAAATGTGACAGCGCAGCGGCAAACGCATCCGTCACGTCGTCGGGATTGCACTCGATGGTGACTTCCTCGGCCTCGTTGCCATATACCTTGTATATATAATGGAAAAGCTGGCGCAGCTGGTCGCCCGTTAGCTGACTGGGCGTGCCGCCACCAAAATAGATGGTTTCGATGCTCCCCCTCTTTCTGGAGGGGGGTGGGGGGAGGCTTCTCATTTCCATCTCTCTACATACCGCATCGACATATCGCTGGCGCAACTCCAACCCTGTGGTGGAGTAGAATCCGCAATAGATACAACGGCTCTTGCAAAAGGGTATATGTATGTAGATTCCTGTCATATCGATTACAAAAGTACTAATAAAGTTTAATATTTGAAAGCTTTCGTTGGTTTTTTGTGCGAAATTGCGTACTTTTACGACCGCTTTGCATACAACAAACCTAAAATAATAAGTAAGATGAAAGTTTATCAGACAAACGAGATCAAGAACATTGCACTCATTGGCAGTGCGGGTAGCGGCAAGACTACTCTTGCCGAAGCAATGGTCTACGAAGCCGGCATCATCAAGCGCCGCGGCAGCGTAGAGGGTAAGAACACCATGAGCGACTATTTCCCTGTTGAGCAGGAATACGGCTACTCGGTGTTCTCTACTGTTTTTCATGTAGAGTGGAATAACAAGAAGCTGAACATCATCGACTGTCCGGGTTCTGACGACTTCGTGGGTGGTTCTATCACCGCCATGAACGTAACCGACCAGGCTGTCATCCTCGTCAACGGCCAGTATGGCCCTGAGGTAGGTACGATGAACGCTTTCCGTAATACGGAGAAGCTGAAGAAGCCTGTGATTTTCCTGGTTAACCAGCTGGACCGCGACAACTGTGACTTCGACCAGATCCTGAATCAGTTGAAGGAGGTTTATGGCAACAACTGCGTTCCCGTTCAGTATCCTATTGCCACTGGTGCAGGCTTCAACAGCGTCATCGACGTGCTGCTGATGAAGAAGTACTCTTGGAAGCCCGAGGGTGGCGCTCCCATCATTGAGGATATTCCCGCCGACCAGCTCGACAAGGCCAAGGAGATGAAGGCTGCTCTGGTTGAGGCAGCAGCTGCAGGTGACGACTCACTGATGGAGAAGTTCTTCGAGAGTGAGGACCTGACAGAGGACGAGATGCGTGAGGGTATCCGCAAGGGTCTTGTAACCCGCTCTATCTTCCCTGTATTCTGTGTTTGCGCCGGTCGCGACATGGGTGTCCGCCGCCTGATGGAGTTCCTCGGCAATGTGGTTCCCTTCGTCAGCGAGATGCCTGTTGTCCAGAACGCAGCAGGTAAGGATGTTCCCGCAGACGCTTCTGCTCCCACCTCGCTCTATTTCTTCAAGACTGGTGTTGAGCCCCACATCGGTGAGGTTCAGTATTTCAAGGTGATGAGCGGTGTCGTGAAGAGTGGTGACGACCTGACCAATGCCGACCGCGGCTCTAAGGAGCGCATCGGAACACTCTATGCCTGTGCAGGTGCCAACCGTATCCAGGTTGACGAGCTGAAGGCAGGTGATATTGGCTGTACCGTGAAGCTGAAGGACGTCAAGACGGGCAATACCCTGAATGGCAAGGATGTCGAGAATAAGTTCGACTTCATCAAGTATCCTAACTCCAAGTTCTCTCGTGCCATCAAGGCTGTCAACGAGGCTGAGACCGAGAAGATGATGGCCGCTCTGCAGAAGATGCGTCAGGAAGACCCCACATGGGTTGTCGAGCAGTCCAAGGAGTTGCGCCAGATTATCGTCCATGGTCAGGGTGAGTTCCACCTGCGTACCTTGAAGTGGCGTATGGAGAACAATGAGAAGATTCAGATTGAATACCAGGAGCCTAAGATTCCTTATCGTGAGACCATCACGAAGATGGCTCGCGCCGACTATCGTCATAAGAAGCAGTCGGGTGGTGCCGGCCAGTTCGGTGAGGTTCACCTGATAGTAGAGCCTTACACCGACGGTATGCCCGATCCTACTTCATTCACCATCAACGGCCAGGAGTTCAAGATGAACATCAAGTCGAAGGAAGAGAAGGACCTGGAGTGGGGCGGCAAGCTCGTCTTCATCAACTCGGTTGTCGGTGGTGCCATCGATATGCGTTTCATGCCCGCCATCCTGAAGGGTGTGATGGAGCGCATGGAGCAGGGCCCGTTGACAGGTTCCTATGCCCGTGACGTCCGCGTCATTGTCTACGATGGTAAGATGCATCCGGTAGACTCTAACGAGTTGTCATTCATGCTGGCAGCCCGTAACGCCTTCAGCGCAGCCTTCAAGGAGGCCGGTCCTAAGGTGCTCGAGCCTATCTACGATCTGGAGGTGCTCGTTCCCGCTGACTATATGGGTGATGTGATGTCAGACCTGCAGGGTCGTCGTGCCATCATTATGGGTATGGACTCTGAGGCAGGCTATCAGAAGCTGACCGCCAAGATTCCTCTCAAGGAGCTGGCCAGCTACTCTATCGCCCTCAGTTCACTGACGGGTGGCCGTGCTTCGTTCACCACCAAGTTCGCCTCTTACGAGCTTGTGCCGAACGACATCCAGCAGACCCTCATCAAGGAACACGAAGCCGAGATGAAGGACGAAGACTAATCCCTATAGGAAGCCCGCCTGCAAAACAGGCGGGCTTCCTTGGCGAAACATAAAAGCCTGCCGTATTCTGGCAGGCTTTTTTAATTGATTAGTCTTGGTTCCTTAGAATTTCACTAAGATTCTGAATACCTTCCCGGGGTTGGCATCCCACTGCTTCATGGCTTCTTCTGCATGCTCGGGAGTGACGATGCCCGATGTCAGCACGTCGTAGGGCGGGTTGTACTTCTTCAGGTAGCGGATGACGCCGTCGAAGTCCTCGGGCAGGGCGTTGCGCGAGCCGCGGATGTCAAGTTCCTTCTGTACGAAATACTTGGTGGTGAACTCGACGTCCTTCTTCGAGTAGCCGATGCAGATGACGCGTCCGCAGAAGGCGACTTCGTTGACGGCCATCTGATAGGTGGCAGGCGAGCCTACCGCCTCGATGACCACGTTGGGACCCATCGAGTCGGTAATCTCCATCAGCCGCTCGTGGACATTCTCCTTGACGGTATTGATGGTGTAGTCGGCACCGAGGCGCTTCACAATCTCCAGCTTCTCGTCGTCCACGTCGCAGGCGATGACCTTGGCGCCGCGCAGCAGCGAACGAATGACAGCGCCTACGCCCACCATGCCGCAACCGATAATCATCACGACGTCGGTATCGACAGCCTGGGCACGACTGACAGCATGGAAGCCCACGCTCATCGGTTCTATCAGGGCTGCGTGCTCGGTGGTGATGTCGCCGATGGGGATAATCTTCTGCCAGGGCAGGGCGATGTACTCACGCATAGCACCGTCGCGCTGCACACCAAGCGTCTCGTTGTGCTCGCAGGCATTGTAGCGGCGACTGCGGCAGGCCGGGCATACGCCGCAGTTGGTATAGGGATTGACGGTCACCTTCATGCCCTTACGCAGGTTGGTGGGCACATCGGGACCCATGCCTACTATCTCGGCTCCAATCTCGTGGCCGGGAATGACGTGTGGCTTGGCCATCGCGTTCAGGCCGCGATAGGTGTTCAGGTCGCTACCGCAGAATCCTACAAATTCTATCTTCAATAACACTTCGTTGGCACCGCAACTGGGATGGTCCATCTCCACCACTTTCATCACGTGTGGCTCTGTAATCTGTAATGCTTTCATCTCATTATTGTTTATTCGCTCATGTTTTTTATGTATGGCAGTTCAGCCAACTCTCCGAATCCGAAGAACCGCTTGGCATTGTCGCAAAGGAAGAGCTGCTTCTCCACGTCAGACAGTTCTTTTGACTTGGTGACGAAGTCATACGACATCTTGTAGGTGATAGCCGTGATGGTGCGCGGATAGTCCGAACCCCACATCAGCTTCTCCATGCCTACCTCGTCGGCAGCCTCCTTGATGGCCTTGACGGCAGAGGGGAAGGGATAGAACTCGTCGTTGAAGAGCCACGTGATGCCGCCACTCTCCACATAGACATTCTCATGGCGTGCCAGTCGTATCTGGCTCAGCCAGCCGGGGCGTGTCACCATGCCGAAATGGCCGATGGCTATCTTCAGGCGGGGGAAGTCGCTGACAAGCTCTTCCATCATGCCCGTCTGCGCATCGCCGTCGTGCAGCTCGATGCCGAGGATGATGCCGTTGTCCTCCATCAGCCGCAGCAGGCGCCGCAGCTCGTCTTGCTCCAGGAAGTCCTTCGGCAGACGGGCTGCAGGAATCTTCAGCCCGCGAAAGCCTCTGTGGATGAGGGTTCTTCCCTCGTTGTAATACCCCTCCTTCCGCCATTCGGGCATGCCGAAGCAGAAGAAGCGGTCGGGATAGCGCTGGCTGACCTCTTCCAGGTATTCGTTCTGCAGGCCGTCGATGAACTCCTGCGTGATGACGGCCGCGCTGACCTGCGCATAATCCATGTTCGAGAGGAACACCTCTGCCGAGTTCTTCCCGTCAATCATGAACGGTGGCAGCATCTGCACGTCGGGATTGCCCAGGAATTCCGACCGGCTGCGGTTCCACGGGTGCTGGTGAATGGCCAGACCGTTCACCACCGTCTCCTGTTGGAGCCACAGGTGCGCATGTGCGTCGATAATCTTTATTGTCTTTATTGTCGTCATTGTCGTCGTGTCGATATTTCGATATTTCGATATTTCGTTATATCGATATCACGTGTTCGCCCAGCTGACGCGCTGCTGGTCGCCGATGATGTCGCGCACTTCACGGACCAGCTGCTCGTCCATTGGCTCCTCGATATAGGCGATGTTCGTCTTGATGGCTTCAGGACGCGTGGTACTGAAGACGGTCGAGGCAATACGCGGATTGGAGCAAGCGAACTGCATGGCCAGCTTCTCGATGGGGTAGCCCTTTGCCTTGCAGTGTTCGGCGGCCTGGCGACAGGCCTCCACCAACGGCTTGGGAGCGGGATGCCAGTCGGGTACGCCGCGCTCCGTCAGCAATCCCATGGAGAAGGGCGATGCCGACAGCACACCGATGCCGCGCTCGTCGAAGAAATCCATGAAGTCCACTAACTTGTCGTCGCACAGGCAGTAGTGGCAGAAGTTCATCACGCTCTCGACGGTGCCGACCTCTGCATGCTCTATGACCCAGCGCAGGTTCTCTAACTGCAGGTCGGTAATGCCCACATGGCGCACCACGCCTTCCTTCTTCAGCTCGTGCAGAGCGGGAAGGGTCTCGTCGACGACCTTCTGCAGTCCGCCCTCCATGCGTCCCTGGAACTCGATGTCGTGCACGTTGATGATGTCGATATAGTCGATGTGCAGACGCTCTAAGCTCTCGTAGACGCTCTCCTTGGCGCGACGGGCCGAGTAGTCCCACGTGTTCACGCCGTCCTTGCCGTAGCGACCCACCTTGGTCGACAGGTAGAACTTGTCGCGGGGAATGTCCTTCAGCGCCTTGCCTAATACTGTCTCGGCCTTGTAGTGGCCGTAGTAGGGCGATACGTCGATGATGTTGATGCCGGCATCTACGGCGGCAAAGACGGCGTCGATGCCCCGGTTCTCGTTGAATGAGTGGAATACCCCACCCAAAGAAGAGGCGCCGAAGCCCAGCTCCGACACCTTCATTCCTGTCTTTCCTAATTGACGATAGTTCATTTTCTGAACGGTGGTTAGTCTCTTACCATGGCATCATGTCGCGCTCGTCAGGACGGTGGGCCTTGTTGTCCTCGTCCTTGATGTACACCTGCAGGTCCTGGAAGTAGCCCGTCTCTTCCTGCAGTGCCTTCAGCTCGGCCTTGGTGTCTTCAAAGCCTCTGAACTCCTTGGCTGATGCGAGGTGGTTGGTGAACTCGAGTTTCTTGTTCTCTCTGTCTAATACGGAGATGTACTCATCCTTGGTGCGGTCTCCAATTACAAATGTCTTCATATTCTTTAGTTTTAAATAGTTTCCTGATGCAAAGGTACGAATTATTTGTGAATAGTGAGCGGGGAATTATGAAATATTAAACGTAATCGTTCTCACACCTGAAGGTATGAGTGTGGCGTTGCAATTTATTTTATCATGTCAGCGGCCTCTTCTGTCAGGAAGGGCTTGACCTTTTCGTAGGGGATGTCAAAGTTGATCATCCCTGCTGCATAGGGGGCAATCTCGTACTGCTGATAGGTGAAGCTGAGGCCTTCCTTTGTGAAGAGGGGCGAATTGACGGGAAGGGGAATCTTGTTGATGTCGTCTACCCCGATAAGCATGTCCTTCAGCTGCTCGTCAGTAGTTTCCTCCGTGTCAAACTCCTGGAAATAGCTGCGCACGCCTTCCTTGATCAGCTGTGCCAGCCCGTCGGCCTTGGGATTGCTGAACAGCGTCTGGTATTTCATCTCAAAGGTATCCTTCTCGCGGTTGTACTCCGTCTGGTAGCCAATGCGCCTGCCGTCTTTTTTGCTGAACGTGATGCCCGTTGCGGTGGCATAGCCGTGGGCGCCACCCAGGAATCCTTCCGATTTACTCAGATAGGTGATGTAACGCTCTGTCTCCTCCATCTTGAAGACATGCAGGAAGTACGAGTAGGTCATGTCCATAGGCATACCGTTCTCCTTCGACTCCTTCCACATGCCTGCCAGGTCGTCGTACTGCCTCTTCACCGTTGCCTCGACAGCGGTCTTGCCATCGTCGAAAAGCTTTACCTCAGGCTTGCTCTCCTGGTCGATGCTAGTGGCGAGCTCCTCGCAGATGTATTGGCGAATATTGCTCACCAGTGGCTGGTTGCTACCTGTGGGCCAGTCGATGCTGACCTTGATGCTGACCATGGAGTCTTCGCGCTCCAGTCCAATGCTGTCAGTAGTAAACTCAGCACCCTTGGAGAGTTCTGAGTTCTCTGATTCTACAGCGCCTTCAGCATTCTGCTGAGAAGCACGATGGCCGCATGCTGAAAGCATTGCGGCCACCATGATTGTGATATAAAATGTCTTCATTATTCACTTTTAAAGTTGCATTCTATGCACTTTACAAAGGATTATTCTCCTTTGATAGCTGCTACGCCAGGCAGCACCTTACCTTCGATAGCCTCGAGCAGGGCACCGCCGCCAGTGGAGATGTAGCTCACCTTGTCGGCCAGACCGAACTTGTTGACACAAGCTACAGAGTCACCACCACCGATCAGTGAGAAAGCACCCTCAGCAGTAGCCTTGGCAATAGCCTCACCGATAGCGCGGCTACCAGCAGTGAAGTCGTCGCACTCGAAGACGCCAGCAGGACCGTTCCACAGGATGGTCTTGGCACCCTTAATAGCCTCGGCAAATGCCTTCTGGCTCTCAGGACCAGCATCAACACCCTCGAAACCAGCGGGAACCTTATTGCTGGGGCAGTTGATAATCTCTGAGCCAGGCTTAACAGTCATGGTACCGAAGTCGAGACCGTTGGTTGCTGTGCAGTCAGAGCCAAGCACGAGCTCTACGCCATTCTTCTTGGCCAGAGCCTCGACACCCAGGGCAACGTCCAGCTTGTCCATCTCGACGATGGAGTTGCCAATCTCGCCGTCGTGAGCCTTTGCGAAGGTGTAGGTCATGCCACCGCAGAGGATGAGCTTGTCCACCTTGCCGAGCAGGTTCTCGATGATGCCAATCTTAGAAGATACCTTCGAACCACCCATGATGGCCACGAAGGGGCGCTTAATGTTCGACAGGACATTGTCGACAGCCTGTACCTCCTTCTCCATCAGCAGACCGAGCATCTTGTTGTCGGCGTCGAAGTAGTCGGCGATGACAGCCGTAGAGGCGTGCTTGCGGTGGGCGGTACCGAAGGCATCCATCACGTAGCAGTCGGCGTAAGAAGCTAATGTCTTGGCGAACTCCTTCTGGCTGGCCTTCATGGCCTTCTTGGCCTCGTCGTATTCGGGGGTACCCTTCTCGACGCCTACGGGCTTGCCCTCTTCCTCGGGATAGAAGCGCAGGTTCTCCAACAGCAGGGCCTCGCCCATCTTCAGGGCCTTGGCAGCGTCCTGAGCCTTGGCGCAGTCGGGAGCGAAAGCCACGGGAACACCCAGTGCCTTCTCGACAGCCTCGCGAATCTGACCTAATGACTTCTTCATGTCCACCTTTCCTTTGGGCTTGCCCATGTGCGACATGATGATCGTGGCACCGCCGTCGGCCAGAATCTTCTTCAGCGTGGGCAGCGCACCGCGGATGCGGGTGTCGTCGGTTATCTTACCATTCTCGTCTAAGGGTACGTTGAAGTCTACACGTACGATTGCCTTCTTACCGGCAAAGTTCATTTCGTTGATAGTCATAATGCTTTTGTTGTTATTTGATAAAAGAAATGTTCGTTCAAAGCTTGTGCAAAGATACGAAAAAACATCGAACGTTGAACACGTAACATGGAACATTTAGCGTTTTTTTGCTAAGTATATTTAATAATGTAAGGCTGAGTTTGCAAAAGTCGCGGAAAACTTGTACCTTTGCACGCCAAAAACAATAAGGAGAACATTCGGTATGACTATCAAGAACATTCCCGTCCTGCTGCTTACGGGTTACTTAGGCAGCGGTAAGACCACCCTGCTGAACCGTATCCTGCAGAACCGGCAGGGCATCAAGTTTGCCGTCATCGTCAACGACATCGGCGAGGTGAACATCGACGCCGACCTCATTGAGAAGGGTGGTGTCGTAGGCCAGCAGGACGACTCGCTCGTGGCCCTGCAGAACGGTTGCATCTGCTGTACGCTGAAGATGGACCTCGTCAAGCAGCTGCAGGACATCCTCGCCATGCACCGCTTCGACTACATCGTCATCGAGGCCAGCGGCATCTGCGAGCCGGGCCCCATTGCACAGACCATCGTCGGCATCCCCTCGTTAGGACCGGAGTATGTCAAGGACGGCTACCTGATGCTCGACAGCATCGTCACCGTCGTCGACGCCCTGCGTATGCGCGACGAGTTCAAGGGCGGCAACGACCTGCTGCGCAAGGACATCGACGAGGAGGACATCGAGAACCTGGTCATCCAGCAGATTGAGTTCTGCAACACCATCTTGCTGAACAAGGCCTCCGAGGTGTCCGGGGATGAGCTGGCCGAGGTGCGCCGCATTATCCGTGCCATCCAGCCCAAGGCCGACATCATAGAGTGCGACTATTGCGACGTCCCGATGGAGAAGCTGGTCAACACCGAGAAGTTCAACTTCGAGGAGGTGGCCACCTCTGCCGCCTGGATTCAGGAGTTGGAGGGGGACCACGACGATGACGACGATGACGACGACCACCATCACCATCATCACGACGATGACGACGACCACCATCACCACCACCATGACCATGAGCATCACCACCACCATCACGACGAGGGCGAGGCCGAGGAATATGGCATCGGCACCTTCGTCTACTACGCCCGCCGACCGCTGAACCTCAGCCTCTTCGACGAGTTCGTGGCCCGCAAGTGGCCCAAGAGCGTCATCCGTGCCAAGGGCGTCTGCTACTTCAAGGGCGAGGAGGACGTCTGCTACGTCTTCGAGCAGGCAGGCCGCCAGGTGTCGCTGCGCAATGCCGGCCAGTGGTACGCCACCATGCCCAATGACGAGCTGGCCAACATGATGGCCATGAACCCCCAGCTGCGTAAGGACTGGGACGACCAGTACGGCGACCGCATGCAGAAGCTCGTCTTCATCGGACAGCACCTCGACAAGGAGCAGATTACCAAGGACCTGGATTTCTGTCTGGCCTGAAAAAGCAGAACGGGTGTGTCATAACACTTGAAAGTTCCAGACAAATCCTCAAAAGAAGAGCCCTGAAAACCGTTGCTGGCTTTCAGGGCTCTTCCTTTTGATAATTGTCGCTGCTCGCGATAATGTTACTTCATGTACTTGTTGACAGCATCGACGATGACTTTCTTGGTCTGCGGGGTGTAATAGCTTGAGTTGAGGAAGAAGTCATTATGCACGGATATGGGGTCGATGACCATCACAGTCTTCGGATTCTGACTGATGGCTGTTTCGTCCGGGCGTCCGCCAGTCCACGGGTCGTTGTAGGCATAGACGAAGACGATGTTCTGTGTCGACTCTGTGGCTACCCACTGGCGAAAATTGCGCATGAGGGCGCCTTCGTCCTGGCGGAAGATGCCGCTAAACTGATGCTGCACGGAGAAGATTTCGTTGACATCGCGCACCTGAGTCGGGGTCAGGAATGTGCCGTCGACGTGCAGGAAAGCATACTCGGAAGCTCCCAGCTCTTTGAATGCCTGAATGAGGTAGGGATAGCTATTATCACCACGCAAGTCGTTGATGTATTTCCAGAATCGTGCGTACCTGTCGTTCAGCACGCTCAGCACGTCCTGCGCGCTTCTGGTCTCTGTTCCCTCAGTATCATCATCAACATTAGCACCATTCAGGACTTTCAGCGAGTCAAAGAGGATTTCGTGGTCCATGGTGATGAAGGTGAGCAGGTTACCCCGCTCTTCCTCGTCGGTGATGGCCTTGGCAGGGTCGGGCACCAGTTTAACCCACAGGGGGAACTGTACGTAGGAGAACTTGGAGAACAGATTGCCGACGTATGTGGAAATAGTCAGGGCTGTGATGTCTTTCTCCAGGTCGCCCGTGCTCATGGGGCTATGCTGGTTGTACTGGTCCAATATCTTGCGATAGCTGGTGGGATCTGATGCGAGAGTGTATTTGTTGCAGGCATCGCGCAATGTCTTGTTGGTGCATATATAATAGGGGATGTCGTGCAGCCGCTGGCAGGCAATAGCCTCGGGGGATCCGGCGGCATAGCCCGTGCCGCACACTTGGTCCTGATAGTTGCCTATGCGGGTGTCCATACACGTGAAGGTGCCGTCGGCAGCGGTGCTGCCAGGCAGGAAGGGCGCACAGAAGGGCACGAAGAGGTCGATGTCGTTCCATCCGTTCTGGTCGCTGTAGTAGGCATAGAGGGCAGAGGTGATGCCGTCCTTGCTGGTGCCGGTGCTGGCCCACTTGCCGGTTTTGAAGAGGTTTTTCTTCAGCATCTGCACGATGGCGTGCAGGTCGTAGGCCTCCTGCTCGGCGTTGAAGTAGGTGTAGCTGGGGTTGTCGGCCGGCTCGGGCAGCGAGTTGCCGAAGTAGCGGTGCTCCACGTTCACCTGGTTGGCTCCCAGGTGTGTGGAGAGATCGTCGCGATAGAATTTGCTGATGTCGTAAATAGTGTAGCCGTGGGTGTGGAGCACCACGTCCTTGTCGTAGCCCTTGAAGCTGATGGCCACCTGCTGGTCGAAGGTGCCGGCATCGGGGTTCGCGTGGTTGATGGGCTGGCGGAAGTAGAAATAGTAGACGGTTTCCTCGCCCGACGAGGTGGTCTTCGCCACTACGTCGCGCACTCCGTCGATGGCTTTCAGGGCCTCGATGAAGTCATCAGTGGTTTTCTCCTGCTCGGCAGGCTTGACGATTTCGTCCATGGTGTTGTCTTTGGTGCAGCCTGTGAGCATGATGCCAGCCAGGAGCAAGACTCCCATGAGGCTGTGTATGTTTATTGTTTTCATACTGTATGTCATGTATAAATTGCTGTTTGTTACTGTTTACTGTTAATTTCCCGTCCGGATGAACTGCAGGGCACGGTCTATCTGCGTGTCGTTGCCGTTGGTTTCATACTCATCGGGGTCGAAGGCCACCTCGATGTTGGGTGTCACGCCGATGCCTTCGAGGGGCTTCTTGTCCATGTTGAGGATACACTCCGTAGGCATGTAGACATAGACGGGGGTTGTGCCTTTCACGCCGATGTGGCCTGAGTAGTTGTCTGAGTTGCTGCTGTTGCCGGTCAGTCCGCACAGTCCGCCGAAGGTCTTCCGGCCGATGACGGTGCCGTTCTCAAGTTGTTGCGCGCTGAGCGATGTCATTTCCGCCATGCTGACAGACGCGGCATTGGCCAGCACGACGATGGGGCAGTCGTCGATGATTTCGTGCGGCTCATCCATCGTGAACATATACTTGGGCGTTAACGGCGAGTAGTCGTAGCGGCCCACACCGCGCTTGTAGCGTGACCAACCGTATTGCAGTCCGCCCGACGGGATCAGTGCGCCGAGCACATAGTTGGCATCGTTCATGTATCCGCCGGGATTGCTGCGCACGTCGATGACGACACCTTTGAGGCGTCCGCCCTTATGGAGGTCCTGGATGGTGTCGAACCATGCCTGCCATATCTTTACGACATGCTGCCGGATTTCACTGTTACGGTTGTTGCCGCCCAGCTCTTCGTTGAAGAAATCGTCTTCGAGGTAGACGGAGAGTGCGAACTCGCTGATTTGCAGATAGACAATGTCGTCGTTGGTCTGTGCAAACTCGAGTTTGATGCCGTTGTCTGCGAAGCGGGGGTCAATCTGCTCCAGGAAGGGCACGTTCAGGTAGCTGTACTGCTGTACGAGCGAGTTGAAGTTGCCCAGCCACTCCCCGTTAATCGGCAGGCTGACGAGTTTTGCCATCGCTTTGCTGAGTTTGCTGAGGCCCTCATACTGGATGACCTCGCTCTCGGTGAGACTGCTCTTGGCCTCAAGCTCCGCCATGCGGGTGCGCACCCATTGGAAGCCGATGCCGGGCTTCGCCAACATGTTGCGCAGCTGACCAGCCACGGTGGCGTCGTAGCTCATATATCGCTTCAGCAGGTTTTTCAGATAGTATTCGTATATAGAGGGTCGGAATCCTTTGAGTTCCTCGACATCGGCGCGTTTGCCGTTACGACCTTCACTCGGCGACACGATGATAGAATTCTTGGTCTGATGGTTCACAAACTCTACATACATGTGACCGTCGTGCAGCGGGGCGACCATCTCGGTCATCAGGGCCTTGAGCGCCGAGTCGGTCACCTCGGTGTCGGGCTCGTCGAGAGCCTCGAACTTCGGCAGGTACTCGTCGTAGACGGCATCCCAGTCCAGCCCGTTCTCGCCCTCATAGTCCCAGAGGGTGTAGTTTTGGTTCATGGCGTTCCAGAATACACGGAACTTGCCGGCATAGCTTTGCTGGGCCTCACTGAACGACAGATTGTCGGCGTAGGCATAGTTCACCAGCGTGTCAGCATCCTTGTGGCACGCGCTGACGGCCAGTGTCAGGAGCAACGCTCCTATTATCTTGATGTTATTCTTCATTGTTATATATATATAATAGGTATCTTCCGTCGGAAGCATATTTTTCACTGTTAACTGTTCACTATTCCCTTTTAGAAGCAGTACCACACGCCAGCCTGCACGGCCAGGGTCGAATTGTAGCGCGGGTCGCTGACGTGCTGATAGTCCTTCTGAGTGCTCACGCAGCTGTAGTAGTAGCGCAATTCCACCTGTGCAGCCCAATGGCGGTGGAACCGGTACTCCAGACCCATGCCGGCCAGCAGACCGAAGTCGAAGCGCCGGTCTCGCTGGCTGTTGAACTCGATGTCCTCGCTGAAGTTGTACTGTCGAGAGCCGAAGCTGTTGGTGTCGAAACCCTCGCGGCCGCTGTTCAGCCAATGGCCGAAATAAATACCGGTGTTGCAGAATCCGCGAAGCTTATTGCCGCCGAAGCTGAACGTCGTCATCACGGGCAACTGCAGGTAGTTGTTGGTGTAGTCGTAGCACATCGACTTCTGCAACTTGCGCGTGTGGCGGTAGTTCTTCTGCGTCCAGTCGAGCTCGGCGCGGATGCCTAACCAGTTGTTGAAGTCATACTGTCCCATGACGCCGAGGGTCACGCCCCAGCGGTCTTCAAAGGAGTAGTCCGTCTGATAGTGTTTGTCGATGATGAAGTGGTTGTAGTCAGCACCACCGTTGACACCCACTCGCCACTGTGCAAAGGCCAGTGTGGGCAGCATGAGTGTCAGCATTGTTAAAAGTTTTTTCATTTTTCTTTGTTGTTGTTTAATTTTGACACGGCAAAGGTAAGCAGAAAATCTATAAAATCGTTGCCTTTGGCAGGCTTATTTATTTTTTTCACATTTACAAGATGTAAATCAAGCCTTTCCCTTACAGCCGGATGTGGTATTTCGCTCCGACAGTCAGCCACAGGCCTGGCTGTCGGACGTTACCGTAGTCTACATAGCGGTGGCAGGTCAGGTTGTTGCCTGCTATATATATAGAATAGGTGTCGGCATCCCACGCCAGTCGAGCGTCGACCACACTGTAGGGGTGGTAGAGCTGTATCTGGCCGTCGGTGTCGGTATAGGAGCCCATGCGGTCCTGAAAGCGGTAGCAGAGGGTCAGGTCAAGCTTGCCGAACAGATGGGCCTGCAGCTGGACGGTCAGCTTGTGGCGCAGGTACTCCAGCGCATACTGCGACTGCATGTGTTCGGGCATGTCCTTCGACTGGTGGAGGTAGCAGTAGGAGAGTTGACAGTTGAGAGTTGAGAGTTGACAGTTGAGAGTTGTCTCGACGCCCAGGGTGTTGACACGGGTCAGGTTGACGCTCTGCCATACGGGGTCAGCCTCGCGGGTGTCCATCACCCAGTCGATGGTGTTACGCTGGTGGTGATGGAACACGCCGGCCTTGACGGACAGCAGGCGCGACTGATACTTGACGCCACCCTCGACGGCTCGCAGCTCTTCGGGCTTCAGATAGCGGTCGGCCTTGTGGCCGCCTACGCTGTAGTATAGCTCGGTGAACGAGGGCATGCGGAGCGACGAGTTGTACGAGGTGTAGATTTTGAAGTTGTCGCCGATGCGGTAGCTGGCGTCGATGCCGGGATAGACCGTGAAGGGCATCTGGTTCCACGTGTTCTTCACAGCGATGAAGCCTGCCGAGAGGGTGAATCGCCGTAAGAGGATGTTATGCTCCAGGTGGAACGAGAGGTTCGAGCGGTTCAGCCCTACCTTGTAGTTTCCATGAGGCTCGTTTAACGCCTCGCCAAGGTTGCTGCTCACAATGTCCTCGTTGCGGAACTCGGCACCGAAGGCCGTACGTCCCAACACCCAGTCGAACCAGCTGTTCAGGTTCACCCCGAAGACATCCGTGCGGTGGTGGTTGAAGGGCACCTTCTCCTCAGAACCCCGGATGAGTTCAAAACGGTCATAAGAGCGATTCCAGTAGATGGATGGGCTGAAGTTAATCCATCCGGAGGTCTCGCCCTTGATGGCCGTATAGAGTTTCGTGGTCTGCTCGTACTGCTCGTCGAACTTGGCACTATAGAAGGTGTTCGAGCCAAAGCCTTTCATGCTCAGGCCTGCGTACCAGGAGATTTTAGAGGTAAGAGGTAAGAGGTTATAGGTCAGAGATTGCAACGCCACACTCTGACCACGGGTCAGAGAATAGCTGCCTTGATAGAACACCTTGCCGCCGGTGTAGTCGCTGTTCAGTGCGCCTGCCTTCGACCGGCTGTAACCGTCGGACCGCGTGTAGGAGGCACTGATGGTGGAGGTAAGAGGTAAGGGGTTAGAGGTCAGAGATTGCAACGCCACACTCTGACCACGGGTCAGAGAATAGTTGGCTGCGGCAGACAGATAGCCGAAGGAACCGCCTTCTATTCGTGCTTCTACATTCCTCTTGCCCCTTCTCTGCTCTGCAGAGTGTGGCGTTGCGAATTCTCCTTGCTCCTTGCCCCTGTCGTTCGTCACGACATTAATCGCCCCTACGAGCGAGGAGGTGCCATAGACGCGACCGGCAGGACCTTCGAGCACCTCGATGCGCTCGATGTCGGAGATGTCGCAGGGCAGGTCGAAGGCATTGTGCCCCGTCTGCGGGTCACAGATGTTGATGCCGTTCAGCAGGATGGTGATTTGCTCGCTCGTGGAGCCTCGGATGCCGATGTCGGTCTGCGCGCCAATGGGCCCTCGCTGACGGACATCTACGCCGACGGCGTATTTCAGCAAATCGTTAATACTTTGTACTGGCGCCGCCTGAATATCCTCGCGGCTCAGTACAGTGACCATTCTCGCGGCTTGCCCTAATGCAAGCGGTGCGCGCGAGCCTGTCACCTCGACGTCGTCGAGCCTGGCCTCTTTGTCTATGGTGTCGTCGGAAACGACAACACTGGCGGTGTTACCGTCAGTCACGGTGACATCATCAGCTGTAGTCGCAGCAGCAGACTTGAGTGTCGCTACGCTCAGCACACCAATGGTGACAACGCGTCCCAAGCAGGCAAATAGGGCGTACCCCTTCCGTGTAAACTGTCGGAAGCGGAGGGCTTTGCGCTGGTTGAATAGTGGTTTATACATTATTTATTATTTAAAAAAAGTTTGCCTTATCAATTTAGTCGAATCTATTGTGCAGATTTTTCATTCATTGCATATTTTGCATGCAAAGGTAGCAAGTTGTTTTGAAATATGCAAGAAATCAACTAAGCAATTTTAAATATCTCACCATTGATGAGCATCTAGTCCGTCCTTACGGACTGCGAGTCCGCTCGGGTCGGACTGCGAGTTCGCACGCTACGGACTAAAAAGGACGTTCGTAGTCAAATAATAAAAATACTTTTGGAGTAACAAAAATTACTTTCGGAGTATTTTAATTTCTATTCGGAGTATTTTAATTTCTATTCGGAGTATTTGAAATTACTTCCAGAGAAAATCAAGATATTTAATTCTGAGTGGTGGCGTAGATTCCGTCACGCTGTTATATGATGAGCAGGAGCGCATAGCGCTGGCCATCTCGTTTGACTATGGTTCGAAGCACAATGCTTGCGAGATTCCTTTTGCACGCATGCGTTTGTGAAGGCGTTCGATGAGAAATCAGCGTCTTTCTGAAACAAATACGATAATTTAGTAGAGGTAGAACTAACATTCTACATGATACTTGGTGAAAAACATCCTGTGCGCAAGAAACGGTGAAATGTGCACAAACGGGGTCGGTTCCGCTGTGCACACCACGCTAGCTTAAAATGTACTTCTCGGCATTCAAGTGGAAGAGCTTTTCTTTTTCCTCTTCCGTCAGATCCAGCGTCTTCACGAACTTCATCATGTTTGCCAGACACTCGTAGGGATAGTCTGAGGCGAAGATGATGCTGTCGATGCCGAAGGCCTGCTTGGTACACTCAAAGGTGATTTTAGACATAATGCCGCTGGTGGTCATCACTACATTCTTGTTCTGGAAGTAGTAGGCAACCGTGTGCTTCATCTTCACCTCGTCGTCCTTGATCCATGCAAAGCGGTTGTCCACCCTGTCGATGATGAACGGGAAGAACTCGCCGCAATGACCGAGAATCATTCTCAGCTTAGGGAACTTGTCGAAGGTGCCGTTCAGAATCAGTCTCAGCGATGTCTTCATGGCATCCAGTCCGAAGCCGAGACCGGGCGAAGAATACACATAGCCCATCTCCTTCATATCCTTGTCGTCGGAAGCCTGCGGATGAACATAGACGGCACAACCCAACTCCTCGGCTTTTGCCAGCAGCGGCAGGTATTTCTCTTCATACAGGTGCTCGTGCATGTAATTGGAATGTGTGTGCCAGTATTTGAATCCCAGCTCTTTGACACAACGCTCCAGCTCTTTGATGGCCTCATCGACGTATGGTGTCGGCAACACGGCAGCACCAAAGAAACGACCGGGGAATTTCTTGATGAGTTCTGCCACAGCGTCGTTCGATTTCTTAGCGAAATACACGCACTCCTTCTCAGGCAGTTCCTCCAACGCAGGCGAAGAAGACATCACAGCGGCGTCAACGCCGTTACGGTCCATCTCAGCCACTCTCTCCGCACCGAAATTCATCAACTCGTCCGTAATTGGATAGCTGTTCGTCACACCACTGAGGTGGGCATAGATCTTATCTCTCACTTCCAGAACTTTTGTCTCTGGATAATACCTCGGTGCCTTATCTCTTGTAGCGAGATAGTCCATCAACTCAGGTAAATAATAATGAAATTCGCAATCAATAATTTTCATTTTGTCATGTACTTTTTTAGTTGTTAATAATTATGTTTACGCATTTTCCTGCTCCCCTATGGCCGATTATGGATAAATATAAAGTAGTTAAGTAGTTAAGACATATCTTGTTACTCATTCTTTTGCCTTAACATCAACTGTATATACGCTGTGCTTGTCATCGGTGGTAAACCACTTGATGGTATATTGAGAGATGCCGAGGTCGAGAGCATACTCGCGCAGCGTCTGACCGCCATCAGTGTTGTGGAGCAAATAATCTGCCTGGTTGACCAATATCTTGATGGTGTTCTCGCTCTCAGCCGTCTTGTCGGCAAGCGACAGTTTTGTCTGATAGAGGTCTGGGAACTGTTCTTTCAAGTATTGGGTGAGCAGGCCCTTCTGTCCCTCATGACCCTCCTGACCAATCTCAGGGAAGGTGACGTCCATGTGCCATGTCTGTACGGCACGGTTAGGCACGATGAGTTTATATTTATTATCCTCTGGGAATGTTCCCGTTTCCATGGCAAATATCCAGTCGTCTTTGTCCGACCACATGCTCTCCATCCATGAATCGCTTGTGACCTCCAGGGTGTATTCCCCTTCTGGATTCTCTACTGACCAGCATGCCTGGTTGTCCATGTTTACGTCAGTGGTGATTGCGTCAGGAGCCATCTTGTGCTTGTCTGAATTAGAATCGTCGTAGGTCTTCTGGCCGTTCTCGTATTTCCATATCACCTTGTTTGCCTCAGTGTTCTTCTGCACCGCTATCTCCTTGGTATTGGTGGTAGTGGTCATGGTATAACTGGTGCCATTCGTCCATCCGTGTGAGTAATTGAGGCCGACTGAAGGATTAAAAGCTACCATGCCCATGGAGACTCCAACGGTGCTTGTCTCTGAGTGCGTCTCGCCTACAGCTATAGATGTGCTGGTGGTGTTGTTGTCGGTAGTAGGAAGGGCATCCTCTAACCTTATGGTGCCCGAACCAACAAGGTTCAATGAGTAATCGCCATGTTGCCACCATGCACCATAGTATCCACTGTAATGCCTGCCATCATAGTCGTAATTTGCGTCTATCCATTCATCTTCTTTGTAAGGACCTGCATAAAGGGTCTTGTTGGCATCAAAGCGGGCATCACCCTCTTGCTCCCCTCCAACGGCTGACAGCGCTTTTTGCTCCACGAAGTAATAGTCCTTGTTAGTCTCCATATTGTGGCTGCCCCACACGCGGATGGTTTCAGTAAAGCCGTTAGGCTTATGGCGCGATTGGCCATTCCAATCCCGAGTCGCCAAATGTGTCTGATAGTAATGCTCTTCGCTGGCGCCCATCAGTTCGTTGATAGCCCCCTGACCGTCAGCGCGGGTGGTGACTTTGTTAGTAGGTGTCTGAGCATTCTTGGTGTTAAGCCACATGGCAGCACCGTCGGCAAGGCAACCGCTGCTGCGCTTGGTGTAGTCGGGATTGTATATCTCTTCTTTTACAACCTCGTTGCCATCCTTATCTGTGTATGAGGATCTGACCAAGACACCCTGGTGAGGCTCGCACTGGTAGTAACCCATGGGTGAGAAGATGACCATCTCGGCAACAGCATCTGTTCCGCTGGCCTCACCTCGTGTGCCTGCTATTGCAGCGATATTGGCAACGCGGGCGTTAATCCTCGCTGCATCAGAATTGATGGCATTGCCAGACTGCTGCTTGGGAGGAGTGATTGTTACATGCCCACTCTGTGTCATCAACTCGACGGTAGCCTGCTCAAATCTTGCCGACAACTGCTCCATCACCTCTACCATGTGGGCATTAAGAGGCTTCTCTATTGCGATATATCCTCCCTGGAGGTATATCTTTGCTGCCTGGAACCACTCAGTAATTGGGCGATTTTGGATGTCCTCACCCTTGATGAGTATCATCTTAGTGTCTGAGGTCACCTCGTTGGTCTTGATGTTCAGACGGCGCACTAAGGCTGCACCCATAGAGTTCTCGTCAAACGAGCTCAGCACGGCTGTCGGCATGTCGGCAGTCACCTTGACATTCAACTCGTCCACATTCATATCGGTAGGATTAGTACCGCCGCCGTTATCATTGCTGGCTATGTCTTCTTTGACACAGCCTGTCATCATCGTCGCAATCCCCATCATTAGGATTGCGGAAAACAGGTAATTACGTTTTTTTGTCTTCATAATCATTTCTTTTTTAGATTCTTAGCAAATCGGATGCAAATATACAATTTTTTTTAAAAATCTGCAAGTCAAATCACGTTTATTTCACCTTTTAAAGAAACTTGCATTAATAAATCTAGTTGCTAACTGTTCGCCTTGTTGTCTCCTCTTAGTTTGGTTTTGTTAATTTTTTTAGTTATTGGTTATTGGTTATTGTTTGTTGTTTGTTGGTTGTTGTCTCCATTCGCGACTACTTTTTTACGCTCTGGGCAGGCAGAAAATTTTGTCAGGCCTGAAAACAAATTTTTGGTGCCCTGCGCTCAAAATCCATCGTTCCTATTGACAATGCAAAGGTACGAAATTTTCAAATGTCTTGCAAATAAAATCCCGAAAAACCATACTTTTGAAACCTAATTTTCGCCTTTAAAATGCAAATAAACCATTCGGTCTTTTAGGGGAACAGCAAAAAGTTATTTGTTATTTGTTACTTTGTTACTTTTTGCTGTTTTCAATTTGCGCAAAGAGGGAACTAATGATTTCCTATTCTCCTTTCTTCCCCCTCCATTTTTCCTCTCCCCGGGAACAAAAAATGGGAAAAAATAACAAAGTAACAAATAACAAAGTAACAAAATCGCAATCCTTTCTTTATAACACCGGCGAGGGCATCCACCTCTACCCATTCAATACCAGTACCGGCGTTCGACAATGCAAAACAAAAATCGTTTTTTGTTTTGCATTGTTCTCGCTTATTCGTACCTTTGTACCCAAAACAAAAACTGTATAACTATGAAGAAAAACAATGTATTTCTGATTCTGCTGCTGGCTGTTATGTTTGCAGCATGTTCCCAAAGTGACATACCCGTGGTGCCTCCCACACCGCCTTCAGGCACCACCATCAATTACCACCTGGCTACAGCTGACGAGGCACGGACGCTGATGCAGGGCAACACGGAGCACTATGCCAAGATGAGCCAGCTGGATATAGACTGGCGACTGGAGAAGACTGGCGGCACGCTGAGCGAACTGCAGGCAATGGCCTGGCAGCAGACGCGCGACTTCACAGAGAGCGAAAAACAGTTCTTCGCCACAGCTATCGGCATCGTCGAGGACAGCTTGCGCCAAATTGGTTGCAGTCTGCCCATACCGCCCGAAATCGTGTTCATCAAGACCACTATGGAGGAAGAGGGCGGTCCTGCAGCCTACACCATCAAGAACCAGATATTCTTTGGCGAGAAATATATATCCAAACTGATGCCTCAGGTCGGGAAGTCTGATGAAGAGAACCAGGCAGCGCTGATGAAATTCACCGAGGTCGTAGCGCATGAGCTGTTCCACACCACCACGCGCAACTCGCCTGCATTCCGCCAGCAGATGTATGACCTGATAGGATTTACGGTAATGCCCAAGGACATCGTGTTCCCCGAAGTCATCGCCAATAGAATCATCATCAATCCTGACGTGGAACACATGGACAACTATGGCGAGTTCACCATCGGCGGTAAGAAGACCCGCTGCGAAATCGTAGCATTCTATACCAAGACGTGGGCCGAGGCACATGCAGAGCGTGGTGGCGACGTCTCTTTCTTCGATTTCGTGAAAACTTTCCTCGTGCCCATCGACGACATGAGCCGGACATACCCCATAGAGGATGCCAGTGACTTCTGGGATGTGGTAGGGCGCAATACCGACTATGTCATTGCTCCCGAAGAGTGCCTGGCCGACAACTTCGCCTTTGCCGTAGTCCGTGGCATGCATCCCGCGAAGCCATACAAAACACCGGCACTCATCGGGAACATCATCACCCTACTAAAACAGTACAAGTAATTATGAAAGATTCGGTTTTGATATTAAGCGGTGGCGTGGACTCTGTCACCTTATTATATGATGAGCAGGAGCGTATAGCCTTGGCCATCTCGTTCGACTATGGCTCTAAGCATAATGCGCGTGAGATTCCTTTCGCGCGTTTGCATTGTGAACAGCTGGGTATCAAGCATATAACAATTCCCTTGGACTTCATGACGAAATACTTTAAGAGCTCTCTGCTGGAGGGTGGGGAGGAGATTCCTGAGGGACACTATGCTGACGAGAATATGAAGTCGACGGTGGTGCCCTTCCGCAATGGCATCATGCTGTCTATTGCGGTAGGTATAGCAGAAAGCAATGGTCTGAAGTATGTGATGATGGCGAATCATGGGGGCGACCATACCATCTATCCGGATTGTACTCCGCAGTTTGTAGATGCATTCAATCAGGCTGCACAGGCAGGCACCTTTGTAAAAGTGTGTCTGCGCTCGCCTTATACGAACATAACGAAAGCAGACATTGCCCGGAAGGGCAAGATTTTAGGCGTTGACTATGCGAAGACTTGGTCGTGCTACAAGGGTGGCGAGAAGCATTGTGGCAAGTGTGGCACCTGCGTAGAGCGTCGCGAAGCCTTTGCCGAGGCGGGCATCGACGACAAGACGGAGTACGGTCTGTAGAAATTGAAGTCCGAGCAAAGAGGGATTCGGAACCGTCCAAAGAGGGACTTTGAACCGTCCAAAGAGGGACTTTGCAGGGAGATGACCAGATTCGGGCGGCCGCCCTCGCCAATTCGGGCGCCCGCCCTTATATTTGCTGGCGGGCGCCCTCATATCTGCGAGCGCACGGTCGATTCTGGTTTTTTGTCAACCAAATAGGGCACGCAATGCTTCTTCAACCTTACGGACGGGTACAAGCTCAATCTTGAATTTCTTACGATTCAAGCCCGACAGGTTGTACTTGGGGATGATGATGTGCTGGAAACCTAACTTCTCAGCTTCAGAGATGCGTTGCTCGATGCGGGCAATGGGGCGCACCTCGCCGGAGAGTCCTACCTCGCCGGCCATGCACCAGCCTTCCTCGATGGGGGTGTCGACATTGCTGCTGAGCACGGCTGCAATGACGCTGAGGTCCATGGCCATATCGGTGACGCGCAGCCCTCCGGCGATGTTGAGAAACACGTCCTTCTGCATCAGCTTGAAGCCCACGCGCTTCTCGAGAACAGCCAGCAGCATGTTCAGCCGTCGCTGGTCGAAACCTGTGGCGGAGCGCTGTGGAGTGCCATATGCTGCGCTGCTGACCAGGGCCTGCGTCTCGACGAGGAAGGGGCGCACGCCCTCGATGGCGCTGGAGATGGCCACGCCCGAGAGTCCGTCGTGGTCTTCGGTGAGCAGCAGCTCCGAGGGGTTCGACACCTGGCGCAGTCCCGTCTGCTGCATCTCGTAGATGCCCAGCTCGGAGGTGGAGCCGAAGCGGTTCTTGATGCTGCGCAGGATGCGGTACATATAGTGCTGGTCGCCCTCGAACTGGATGACGGTATCGACGATATGCTCCAAGATTTTCGGACCGGCCAGCGTGCCCTCTTTTGTGATGTGGCCAATGAGGATGACGGGCACACCTGAGGTCTTGGCGAAGCGGAGCAGGGCAGAGGCACACTCGCGCACCTGGGCAATGGAGCCTGCGCTGGACTCTACATCCTCGGTAGAGATGGTTTGTATGGAGTCGATGACTACCAAGTCGGGCTGGACTTCCTTGATGTGGTCGAAGATGGTCTCCAGAGAGTTTTCGCAGAGGATGAGAAAGTTTTCCGGGTCTGCAGATAAGATACGTGTAGCACGCATCTTCAGCTGGTGGGCGCTCTCCTCGCCGCTGACGTAGAGCACCTTTTTGGTTGCTGACGACTGGTCATTGGTGAGGTTTAGCATGGTTTGGAGGGTGAGGGTGGACTTGCCGATGCCCGGCTCGCCGCCTAACAATACGATGCTGCCAGGGACGAGTCCGCCGCCTAAGACGCGATTCAGCTCGGCATCGTGCATGTCAATGCGGGGATCGTCGTGGGCTGAGATGTCGCGCAGGCGCAGCACCTTGGCGGCATCGCGTCCTCTGCCGGATATCGTGTCGCTGGTGCCAAGAGCCCCTCGCCTTTTGGAGAGGGGTTGGGGTGAGGCTTTAATCTCCTTGAACGTGTTCCACTGCCCGCAGGCAGGGCACTTCCCAATCCATTTCGCTGACTCGTGTCCGCAGTTCTCGCAGACGTACATTGTCTTGTCTTTTGCCATATCAGGCACAAAGTTACGAATAATTTTCTGCGTTACAAAATTTATTTGTACTTTTGCAGCTGAAATATGAAACAATTACTATCGTTGATAGCCTGTCTGTTGCTGTTGGCAGCGTGTGGGCAGAGTTACGAAGAGACGAAACGCATCACGAGGCAGCAGCGTCGTGAGGCGGCTCGCAAGGATTCGGTTGCGCTGAAGGTGGCCGTCATGCCTACGCTGGACTGTCTGCCTCTGTATGTGGCCGAGTACTATCAGCTGTTCGACACGCTGCGTGGCGGAGTGCGCCTGAAGCACTTTATGGCGCAGATGGACTGTGACACGGCATTGGAGCGCGGCAGGGTAGAGGGCTCCATCAGCGACTTGGTGCGTGCCAAGCGCATGGAACGGCGGGGCACGAAGATTCGCTATGTGGCTGCCACGAATACACAGTGGCAGCTGGTGGCCAACCGCAATGCCCGTGTGCGCCAGCTGAAACAGCTGGACGACAAGATGGTGGCCATGACGCGCTTCTCGGCCACAGACCTGCTGACGGACCGCGTCATCGACTCGGTGAAGTTGGATAAGGACCGTGTGTTCAAGGTGCAGATCAACGACCTGAGCGTCAGGCTGCTGATGTTGCAGAACAACGAGATGGATGCCCTATGGCTGTCGGAGCCTCAGGCTACGGCGGCAAGGATGCTAAAGCATAATGTCGTCTATGATACACAGAAGGAAAACCTGCTCTTGGGTGTGCTCGTCTTTCGCGAGAAGGAGATGCAGCGCCAGGCCCGCAGCCTGCAGCTGAAGCTCTTTGTTGAGGCTTATAACCAGGCGTGCGACTCCATCAACAAACATGGTGTGCGCCATTACAAGGGGCTCATCAAGGACTACTGCAAGCTGAAGGGCAACGTAGCTGACTCGGTACCCGACAAGCTGAAGTTCGGACATGCCCAGGGTCCACGAGAGGAGGATATTGCCGTCGTGGAGAAATGGCTGGGTCCGGAGAAGACAAAGGCAAAGGATGCCGGTAAGGAGAAGGAGAAAGGCAAGAAGACCAAAAAGGCAAAAGGCAAAAAGAAGAGGTAACCGATATGGGAACGCTGGATATTTCATTGGAGCGCGTCTTTGCCCAGTTGACGGGAGGGAACGTTGGATTAGCCATTGCTGAAGCAGAGACCTATTTGGCAGCGTGGCCCCATCCGCAGACCAAAGAGAAGCTGGACACGCTGAAGACGGACTATCAGCTGATGGCTGACTATTGGCAGCATGGAGCCAAGGACTCGCAGATGGAGGAGCAATACCTGCGTCTGCTGCAACGGGCGTATGTGCTCTGTGCCAACATTGCCATTCACAGACACCGGGCAGCATCGTCGTATCTCCAGGGCTTGTATAGCCAGACCCGCCAGTCTGGGCGCAGCTGGTCGCTGGATGCCATCCGACAGGAGATGGAGGGCTTTGTCAGCGAGGTGGCCATGCTGGAGCTGGAACCTGCCCACATGCGCAAGGAGAAGAGCCTGGCTCTCTATAAAAAGCATCAGGAACAGATGAATGCCCTGTTCAAC
This sequence comes from Prevotella sp., assembly GCA_017412705.1. Taxonomy (GTDB): domain Bacteria; phylum Bacteroidota; class Bacteroidia; order Bacteroidales; family Bacteroidaceae; genus Prevotella. Next base: position 84,127 of record JAFPWS010000059.1, on the reverse strand, counting down.
TACATACTGACGTCGCACATCTGGACAGGGGGCATAGAGCGAGGCATGGAGGAACTGCTGCTGTCGCCTACGGTAGATACGAATGACCAGCAGTTGCTGGTGTCGGCCATTACCTTATCATTGATGAACCGCTTTGACATGGTCAAGTTCCGCTTGCTGGTCAATGTCTACCAGTCGTCGCAAGACGAGGAGGTCAGACAGCGGGCTCTGGTGGGCTGGGTCTTGGGCTTGGACGACCACATGCTGCACGTCTATCCTGAACAGCGGCAGCTCGTTATGGACTTGTTGCAGTCGAAGAAGGCTTGTCGTGAGCTGACAGAGCTGCAGATGCAGCTGGTATATACGCTGAATGCCGAGAAGGATACGACGACTATACAGCAGGAGATTATGCCTGACTTGTTGAAGAACAGCTCGTTCCGACTGACGCAGAACGGCATTCAGGAGGTAGACGAGGACTCGCTGGAAGATATTCTGCATCCTGATGCCGCAGAGCAGCGGATGGAAAAGCTGGAAGCATCGTTCCAACGCATGATGGATATGCAGAAGCAAGGCTCGGACGTCTACTTCGGAGGATTCTCGCAGATGAAACGTTTCCCCTTCTTCTATGACATCAGCAACTGGCTGGTGCCCTTTTATCTGCAACATCCTGACATTGCCCAGTTCGTGGAGAAGCTGGACGCCAGGCATTTCGTCGAGCAGATGATGCAGCGGGGACCGTTCTGTAACAGCGACAAATACTCCTTTGTCATGGCCTTCCAACAGCTGATAGGAACCCTGCCTGCCAATATGCGCGAGATGATGAGGCGGGGCGAGGCACAAATGGCGGAGCTGGAACCCGTGGAGCAGCAGTCGCCAGCCTATATGCGCCGTATCTACCTGATGGACCTTTATCGCTTCTTCCGGCTGTTCCCCAACAGGAGTGCGTTGTGCAACCCGTTTGACACGACGAAGGGGGAGCTGGGCATGTGTATGTTCTTTACCTCGGAAGTGTTTAAGCGTACGCCCCTTGATGAATACAAACGCGAGGTGGTGGCCATGCTGATGAAGCAGAAACTGAGGGATTCGGCTCTCCAATTGCTGGGCACGCTGCCAAAGGAGCTGCGTGATGTGCAATTCTACCTGTGGACGGAACAGTACGACAAGGCCTTGGAGCTGGAGCCTGACAACGAGCGGGCATTGGTAGGCCGTGCACGAAGGGCTTTCAGCCATGGAGAGGTTGATGTGGCATTGGGAGATTACGACCGCTTGCTGTTGCTGTATCCGGGCAAGACGGGCTATATGCTGAATAAGGCTGTGTGTCTGGTGGAACTGAAGGAGTATGAGGAGGCCCAGCGGCTATTGTTCCAGCTGAACTACGAACACCCGGAGAACATACAGGTGAGCAGGGCACTGGCGTGGGCGCTGACCTGTGACGGCAAACTGGAACAGGCCGAGAAGCTGTATCGTGAGCTGACAGCACAGGAGCATCCTTCGAGTGACGACTTCCTGAACATGGCCTATTGCCTGTGGTTGGAGGGAAACATCACCGAGGCTGCCCGGTGTTTCAAGGAGCATGTGAAGCTGGAGGATGGCAATATTGACCTGTTGTTCAACGAGGAACCCCTGCTGATAGAGCATGGTGTCAGCCCTACGGATATCATGATGATGAAAGCCCTGGTGTTGAGCTGAAGCATCAAAAAAACAATCTTAGGATATTAGAGGAAAGGCTGTAGCAGGTGGGCAAACCATCCGCGGAACTTCTGCCAGCCTGTACGGAACTCGTCCCACGACTGCTCTGTGAGCTCAAAGCTCTTCTGCTTGTCGCGCCAGAACATGTCGTCCAACTCCTTGGTGGTGGCTGGGTCGACGATGACGGCATTCTCCTCGAAGTCGCACTTCAGGCTGCGGGCATCGAGGTTGGTACTGCCTACTGTGCAGTACAGTCCGTCGACCATCATAATCTTGGAATGGTGGAAGCCCGGTTTGTAAAGCCATACCTTGGCGCCTCGCTTCATCAGCTTGTGAGCTTGGTAGAGCGCGCAGTCAGGCGTTAGGGGGATGTCGCTCTTGGACGACAGCATAATCTCAACCTTGACACCGCGACGGATGGCACGTGTCAGGGCCCTGGTCACAGTAGGGATAAGGGTGAAGTAAGGGTTGATGATATGGATGGAGTCCTTGGCCTGGTTGATGGCATTAATATAAAAGGTACGCATGATTTTAGGCGTCACGTGGGGCTCACGGTTGATGATGCCAATCGTCTTGCGTCCTTTGGTGTGCGTCGTGTCAGGCTTCAGACCCTCGAAGACGGTAGGAGTGCCGCCGCGGTAGTACTTCATGCCGCTGATGTTCTGGTGAGTGGTACGGTTCCAGATACGCAGGAAGATGCTTTGAAGGTCGTTGACGGCATCGCCCTCTATGCGGCAGTGCATGTCGCGCCACTCGCCAACCTGTTCCGTGCCTTTTATATAATAGTCAGCCACGTTCATGCCTCCTGTGTAGGCTATCTTTCCGTCGATGACCACAATCTTACGGTGGTCGCGTCCAAAGATGTGGTTAACCCACGGAAAGCGAATAGGGGAGTACTCTACAATTTCGATGCTGTCAGCACGTAGAGCCTTCAGATGGTACTTTTTCAGCGGCTGGTTGTTGGAGTCGTTGCCAAAACCGTCGAACATAGCACGCACCTCGACACCCTCGCGGCGCTTCTCCCTTAGAATGTCAAACAGGAGTGATGCGATGGAGTCGTTGCGGAAATTAAAGTATTCGAGGTGGATACTGCTCTTGGCCTGACGGATAGCCTTGAACATGTCGTCGAACTTCTGCTGGCCTGACAGGAGCAGGGTTACGCTGTTGTCGTGCGAGAAGCGGACTCCGCTCTCGCGTAGGGTCTGCACAATCAGCGAGTCGCTCGATTGGGCGCCCGCTGATAGTGATATGACAGAAATGACGGTTAGGAGGAATGTCCGAAACATGATTATTTCTTATACTTCAGACGATACTCCAACGGAGTCATGCCAAACTTCTCCTTGAAGATGCTGGCAAAGTTCTCTGCTGTCTGGAAACCAATGTTGACAGCCAGCTCACTCATATTGATATTGGTGCTGACGAGCAGCGTACAAGCATGCTTCAGACGCAGCTCGCGGACAATCTCGGCAGGTGTCTTGGTGGTAATGGCACGTACCTTATGGTAGAACGGTACACGACCCATACCCATGGCACTGGCCATCTCTTCAAGACTGATCTGTCCCCGGCTCATGTTCTGGAGCACGAACTGCTCAATATTACGCATGAGCTGCTGGTCCATTGCATTGCTCATCGAGTAGTCGCCAATGGTGTTGTCGCCATAGTACTGCTGCATGAGCATGCTACCCTGTGAGGTAGTGGCAGGAGCGTTGTCCAACGGTTTGGCTTCTTCCTCGTGAGGAGCTATGGTTGGCTCTCCATCCTGAGGTGCAGACTGCTTGGTTGCTGTACCCTCATCGTCGTAGTTAAAGGTAGCAGTTGTCATACTGGCATTACGGCTCTCCAGCCTGCGTGTCTCCCGGCCTTCAATGGTGTTGGCATCAATATCAATAGGACCAAGACCCATCAGCTTGTTGAAGCGCATGACAGCTTCTTGGATATTAAATGGCTTAGCCAGATAATCGTCGGCACCCAGCGTGATGTTCTGGTCGGTCATGTCCTGCTGGGTCAGCACACCATCAGTAAGCAGCACGAACTTGGTCTTGCTGCGGCGTGAATCCATCTTGAACTGGTTGCAAAGCTCACTACCCGTCATGTAGTCCATGTCTTGCTTACAAACGACGAGGTCAGCATCCAGCATCTCGATGTCGGGCAGGGCAGCCTTGATGTTGTCGTAGATATGGAAGTCATAGACCTCACGCAGATGGGCATTGATGAAGTTGAGGAACTCGTGGTTGGAGTCGATGAAGACTACACTGAACTTCTTTGCCTGTGTGTCGAACTTAAGAGGCTTGATTTCCGCAGTGAGCTCCTTGGTAGAGGTGTTGGATATCATAGCCACCTCGCCACGGTCGTTCAGTTCCATCTTGTCCTTGGCTGTTGACTCGGCCTTGCGCTCAGGATTCTCCAATGTAGACTGCATCTCAGAGATGCGGGTGATGACCTGTAGCAGCTGGAAGTGCAGAGAGTTTAGCTGTTCGCGGCCTTCCATAGACTCTTCCTTCATGGCCAGGTTTCCGATGATAGTGGTCATGCGGGCCATAGGCTGACGCAGGTCATCGCTGGTGAGCTTGATTTCCTCGCGCTGACGTTTCAGCTCGTCAATGACGGTGCGCTTGCTCTTCCATACCTTCTTGGCCTTCTTGTAGCCATAGCGCCAGATGGCCAGTGCGACAATGGCGAAGATGACGTAGATGGTCAGCATCCACCATGAAACCCACCAGGGACGGTCGACGGTAATCTCAAGGGTACGCTCCTGGTTGCTGACAGCACCGTTGGCGCTGACGGCCTTGACATGCAGCGTATAGGTGCCACTGCTCAGGTCTTGGAATCTGACACCATGCAGCAGGGCGTCACCGTTGCGCCAGTCGTGGTCCAAACCCTCCATCCAATACATGAACTGGAGGCGCTCGCCCTGGTTGTAGTTACCGGCGGCAAACTTGATGGTGATGTTATTCTGACTGTTGGCCAGTTCCAGCTTGCTACTCTCGTTCAGGGCCTGTGTCAGCAGAACGCGACCGCCATATTCGTGGCCTGTCAGGATTTCCTCCTCGCCTACAAACAGCTGGGTCAGCATGACGCGTGGCAGTGACTCCTGATCGTCCTTGTTGCCCTGGTGTTCCCAGTTTACACCATAGAGACCGCCAAAGAGCACAACACCGTCGTTGCGGGTTGTGATGGCTCCCATATTGAACTCGTTGCTCTGCAAACCGTCATAAACGCTGTAGTTGTAGAGACCGTAGTTGAAGGTGCCGTCCTCGTGGTTACGCTGGATGACGACGCGGCTGATGCCGTTGCTGGTGGAAACCCAGACGTTGTGGTTCTTGTCTTCTGCAATACCGCAGATAGAGTTGTTGCAGAGTCCGTCCTTCTCCGTCAGGTGGCTCAACTCGTCATTCACAAGGTTGAGGATGTTCAGACCTTCACGAGTACCAATCCATATCAGACCACGAGAGTCCTCGTAGACTTGGGTGATGTAGTTGTTGGTGAAGGTGACAATATTGCTCGAATTACCTGTCAGGACCTTCTTCTCACGGGTAGAGAGGTTGAGGATGATAAGGCCTTCCGATGTACCAATCAGCATGTTGTTGTTCTTGCCGTAGAACAGCGAGGTGATGTTGTTTGTGTTAAGCATGCCGTTCTCACGAGTATAGGCTGAGAACGAGTTCATCTTGGGGTTATACACCTGTAGACCGCCATTGGTGGCAATCCACAGGTTGCCTGCCTTATCGCAACAAAGAGCGTTGATGTGGTCGTCGATAAGTGTTCTCGCACTGTCGCGGGCAGCAGAGTAGAACTTGCTGCTGCCATTCTGGATGCGCGTCAGACCGTTCTGCTTGGAGCCCACCCAAAGGCTTCCGTCAGGAGTGGCAGCCATACATGACACCTTTGTGCTGGCCAATGGGCCGCTATAGCCGATGATGCCCCTGGAACCTGTTCCATACCAGATGGTACTGTCGTTGGTCTGGGCAATGGCTGTGATGTCGCCATTCAGCAGGCTGGCAAACTTATAGATATTGTTTCCGTAATAGGCAACACCCGACTTCTCGGTACCTACCCACAGCAGGTCTGTGTCGTCCACATAGACACTCTGGATGGCTGTATGTTCCTCGGTGGCATGGTTGTCGTTGATGCTCCGAGGTTGGACGTATTCCATCTCGTGGTTGTTGACATTAGTACGAATCAGTCCGCTTTGGTCTGTTCCTATCCAGATGTTCCCGCTACGGTCGCCAGCCATGCCGTTAACGCTATGGTCTACTGATATACTGCTAAGTCCCAGCTGGTCGCCAATAGAGGTGTTCCAGGTGTTGGCATTCTTGTTGTAGACCATCAAGGTGCCTTGTCCGTAAAGCCAGATATTGTCCATCTGGTCGGCAAAGACCTTCAGAGACTTGGTCTTTCGCAGGCGTTGCTGGGCAATCACGTCAGTCTGCCATACCGTCTGTTGCTGGCGCATGATGTCACAGCATACCAGACGACCGTCCTCGTAAACCAGGATGGTACCGTCACGGCACTCGCTGATGGAGCAGATGTTTCCCTGGGGAATGCCGTGTGCGTCGTTCGTATAGGCAAAGGCATAGCTGGTTTGCTGCTGCATGTTATAGGCTATGACACCCTTATTGGGAATGGAGGCCCAGAAATTCTTGTGTTTGTCAAGATAGACCACGTTGGGCCTGCCGTCAATACCCATGCTGGCATAGGTCTGCTTCAGGTCGCGCTCAAAGCTCTCCGACTGGGGGTGGTAGACACAAAAGCCTGCCGAGGTCTCAATCCACAGGTTACCGTCGAGCATCTCCTGCAAGCTGATGATATAGCTGTCAGGCAGTGACGAACCGTCTTGAGAGTTGCTCTGGAAATTCTTGAACGTGTAGCCGTCGAAACGGTACAAGCCTGCCGGCGTTCCAAACCACACATAGCCGCGTTGGTCTTTCAGGATGCAGTTAATCTGACTGCTTATCAGACCATTGCGGGCATCCAGGGTCTTAAAAAGATAGACAGCTGCCGCTGCCAAAGGCAGTGCAAGCATGAAGATTAGTAATATTCTTTTCAGTTTGTTCATAGCCTTACGTTGTTTGTCTTATAGTACACATGCATAGCGGTCGACTATACCGAGCAAACGGTTTCCCTCGTCAACAACCAGTACGTTGTGTATTTTATACTTGTTCATAGCCTTTTGTATGTCAGATATCTTGGCTTGTGGGCCAACGGTCTTGGGGTGACGGGTCATGATGTCTCCTACCGTGCGGTTGAAGAACTCTGCCTGCCATTTCTCCATGGCGCGACGTATGTCTCCGTCAGTTATCAGTCCACAGATACGCCCGTCCTTGATGGCTACGCCCAGACCAAGCTTGCCTTTGCTTACCTGGATGATGGCCTCGCCCAAGTGCATCTCCTCTGTCAGGAGGGGCAGGTTCTCTGTCAGCATGACATCCTGTGCTGTGGTGAGCAGCCGTTTGCCTAACTCCCCACCGGGATGAAACTGTGCAAAGTCCTGCGGCTGGAAGTGACGCTTCTCCATCAATGCTACTGCCAGCGCATCGCCCATGACCAGCGTTGCTGTAGTGCTGCTGGTGGGGGCCAGGTTGAGTGGACAGGCTTCCTTCTCTACGCTCACGTTCAGATGACAGGTCGAATATTTGGCCAGCAGCGACTGTGGATTGCCACTCATGGCAATGATGGGAATCTGCATGTGCAGCACCATTGGGATGAAACGCAGCAACTCGTCCGTTTGTCCACTGTTCGAGATGGCCAGCACCACGTCACCTTTCGACATCACGCCCAGGTCGCCATGGAAGACATCGAGCGGATTGATGAAGAACGACGGTGTACCTGTTGAGGCCAATGTCGCTGCTATCTTTGCACCAATGTGTCCGCTCTTTCCTACGCCAGTCACAATGACTTTGCCGTGGCACTGCATAATGAGCTCTACGGCTTTGTCGAAGTTCTCGTCCATCTGCGGTATCAGGTTCAGCACCGCCTGTGCCTCGTCCTTGATACATTGTATAGCGTATTCTCTTGTTGTCATTTTTCTATATCGAAATATCGAGATGTCGTTATATCGACATTAATTTCTCTATCAGCTCTTCCAGCTTGTCGAGCTCCAGCATGTTGGCGGCATCGCTGAGACCTTTGTCTGGGGTAGGGTGTACCTCGAAGAACCAGCCTGTGGCTCCGAAAGCCTTTGCTGCCAGTGCCATTTGCGGCACGTAACGCCTGTCGCCACCTGTCTTGCCGTCGGCTCCCCCGGGGCGTTGCACGCTATGGGTGCAGTCCATGATGACAGTAGGCACAATCTCCAGCATGTCGGGAATGTTGCGGAAGTCGACCACCAAGTTGTTATATCCCATCATGTTGCCCCGCTCGGTGAGCCATACTTCTTTGGCTCCCGCATCCTGGGCTTTCTCCACAGGATAGCGCATGTCACGTCCGCTGAGGAACTGCGCTTTCTTGATGTTGACAATTCGTCCCGTCTTGGCCGCTGCTGTCAGCAGGTCGGTCTGACGACACAGGAACGCCGGAATCTGCAAAACGTCGACCACTTCGCCTGCAGCCTTCGCCTGCCAGGCTTCGTGAATGTCGGTTAGCAGCCGCAATCCGTACTTCTCTTTTACGTCGCTCAGCATCTGCAGCCCTCTGTCGATGCCCGGTCCTCGGAAGGAGCGGAGGGACGTTCGGTTGGCCTTGTCGAACGAGGCCTTGAATATGATGTCAGTGCCCTGCTTCTTGTTGATTTCCACTAACTTGGCTGCTACGATGTCGAGCAGCTCGGCTGATTCAATCACGCATGGCCCCGCAATGAATGTCTGTGCCATAATAGAGTTAGTTCATGCATATTACCTTGCAAAGGTAAGCATTTTTCTGATAACTGACAACTTTTTGGTCGTTTTAATGATTTTTAATTCTTAATATGTACATCTTGTTGTGGGAAAGGTATCTCGATGCCATTGGCATTGAGGGTGTCGTAGATGCACTTCAGCACATCGCTGATGACGTATGACCTCTTGGGAGCCTCCGCCCAGACAAACATCTTCAGATTGATGCTTGAATCAGCCAGCTCAGCAACAACGCTCTTGGCCTGCTTCGACTTGTCCATCCATTTGTGCTTCAGCTGGTTAACGGCACTGTCGGCCAATTGTGTGACCTGCTGGAGGTCTGAACCATAGGCCACTCCGTAAGGCACCACAGCGAGCACGTAGCCATGGTTGCGCGTCAGGTTCTTGTAGTTGTTCGAGAAGAGCTGGGAGTTCTGGAAAGTGATGATTTCGCCCGACAGTGCCTCAATGACGGTCGAGGTATAGCTGATGCTGGTTACCTTACCCATGGTACCATTGACCTCAATCCAGTCGCCTACCTTGATGCGTCCAGTCATGAGTGAGGCGCCATAGAAGATGTTCTCGATGATGTTCTTCGAGGCAAAACCGATACCTGTCGACAGTCCACCTGTAATGGCCAACAGCCACGAGAGGCTGATGTTCAGGATGCTGAGCGACAGCAGTAGCCATGAACCCCAGATGATGATTTGGATGACGTTCTTCGACATGGCTGTCTTATTCTCCGCTGATTCAGGGTCCTTTACCTGGAAGTGCAGGAACAGCAGTTGCAGGAGGGCTTTGCTCAGGTACGAGAAGAGGAACCACAGGCACACCACCATCGTAATCTTTATGATGCTGACCTGGAAGTTATCCTGGTTGACGAACTGGTAGTTGAAGATACGCCAGCAGAGGTCTGACAGGTTGAAGACGTCAGCGGCCCACCAGATGCTGAGCATGACGCTGCATACACTCAGAGAGGGCAGTATCACCTGGTATATCAGGTCGTAGCCCCATGTCTTGGTGATGGACTTCTCGCTGAAGTGCCGTTTCATTCCATACAGCTTCAGGTACTGGCTGATGCAGGTGATGGTCAGGATGCAGGTCAGCTGCATAATCCACCATATCAGCACTTGTACGGCCATCAGCGTGTAGCCGGCCCATGAGCAGATGACGGAGACGATGAACACCACCAGCGAAATATAGCTGAAAAACATGTCCGAGCGTGGAATGTTCTGGTTGTGGCGTCCGATGACGTTCCATTGCCACAAGGCACATACCAGCAGCACAGGAGGGAATAGTATGTTTACCAGCTCGCTGGGAATCAATATGATGCGGAAGGCGATGACCAGGAATCCCACGATGATGAGTGGTGTGTAGATGCGGAAGGCACTCTTTATCTGGTTGCCCTTGACGCGTAGCAGCAGCGAGATGAGGATGACGCCCAACAGCCAGGCATAGCTTACCAGCAGGTTGGAGGCCATGATGATGAAGTTCTGCTTCGTCACAGCCAGCGCCACACCCAGAATGATGGCAAAGGTCACTGTCGTGGTGGCCAGGGTGATGCAGGTGCGCTTCTTCATGAATTCCTCTGTACGGAAGCGCTTGGGCACCACATAGCGGATGGCTGTGAAGTTAAGCGCTGAGGCTATGATGGCATAGAAGATGATGCTGACGAGCAGACCGAATATCCAGCGACTGTCCCATTGCGAGTTGTCGGTAGGCTGGTATTTCTTCACCACCGTCTCTGTCATCTTCTGCCAATAGAGGCCCCAGTCTTTGATGATGGTGAAATAGGACTCGCCACCATTCTTGAAGATGCTGGTCTGTATGTCGTTATAGCGCTTCTGGGCGTAGTCGTTCAGGTGGGAGAGATGCTTCTCCGTCATGTCATAGATGTTGATGTACTCAGCCAGCGTAGAACGGTTCTCCTCCAACGAGTTACGGATACTGGTGGCCAGTGTCAGACAGACGTTGCGGTCAGTTCTGGTACGCTGGTCCAACACGTTTTGCGGCATGGCCTGAAGACTGGCTATCAGCGAGTCGTAGCGGGCTATCTCGATGTCGGCCTTGTCCATAAAGGTCTTGAATGGCAGCTGCTGCTTGTGGAAATCCTGATACAGCTCCGTGGCCTCGTGGCAGGCGTAAGTCAGGTCGAATACGTATTCCTGCTTCTGCGAGTAGAGCATCAGCGAGTTCTGGTTTGAGCGTTTCATGGTTGAAATCAGCTGCTCGCGCACCATCTCGCTCTGCTTCTGGTTCATCTGGAGTCGTTCAGACAACTCATGGTGGTAGTTGGTCAACTCCGTACGTAGTATTTGCAGCGTCTGACTCAGGTCCTTCTCCTTCAGCACAGCACTGGCCTTCAGGGTCGAGAGCAGGACGATTACGCAAATGAAAAGAAATCGTTTCATAGTTTTTCCAATTTTGGCTGCAAAATTACGAAAAAATATCAATTATTGCTTCTCATTTCGCAATATTTTTGTACCTTTGCAGAAAAAAGAAATATGATACTGATAGCAGACAGCGGAAGCACCAAGACCGATTGGACCCTTTTAACTCCCCCTTATCCTCATGGCAGCAAGGTGGTTGCCACCTTCCACTCGCAGGGCATTACCCCCATCCATCAGGATGCTGACACCATCCGTTATATCCTGGGGCAGGAACTGATGGGGCAGCTTTCCACCTTTCCAAGGGCGGCTCTCATCAGCTCTGGCGTTTTGGAGCAGCCTCTGCTTTCCAATTTGAACGTTTTCTTCTATGGCAGCGGATGTACGCCAGCCCATGTTCCCATGATGAAGCAGATGCTGGGTGAGGTATTCACACCAGACAAGGTAGAGGTGCATAGCGACCTGATGGCTGCAGCACGCGCCCTTTGTCAGCACGCGCCAGGCATTGCCTGTATCCTGGGAACAGGCGCCAACAGCTGCCTCTACGATGGTAACGATATTGTGCAGAATACGCCAGCCTTGGGATATATCCTGGGCGACGAGGGTAGCGGTTCCGTCTTGGGACGCCTCTTCCTGAATGCTATCTTCAAGAATCCCCAGTTTTCCGGCATTCGTGACGAATATCTGGCGGAGCAGAAGCTGACGCAGGCCACTATTATTAATAAGGTATATCGCGAACCCATGGCCAACCGCTTCCTGGCAACCACCTCTATGTATATAGTGGAGCATCTGGACAACCCCCTGCTCAGTAACTTGGTGGTACAGAACTTCCGTCAGTTCTTCCGCAGCAACATCACCCCCTATCAACGCCCCGACCTTCCTGTCCATTTCGTAGGCTCTATGGCCCACCATTATCCCCAGCAGTTGGCAGAGGCCGCAGCGGCAGAAGGATTCATCTTGGGACAGGTTACGCAGAGCCCAATGGAAGGTCTGATAGCCTATCATGGCCAATTTAAGTCCTGAAAAGCAACAAAGTATCATTATTTGTCAATAGAGTGCCATAATTGTATCGGATTTTCTTCGTACCTTTGCAGCGGAATATTCATTTTATTATATTAATAACTTAAACTTAACGCGTATGAAGAAATTATTTACTTTTATTGCAATGGCCCTCATGGCCGTTGGTGCAAATGCAAAGGAAGTGCTGACCCTTCCTGAAGACATGGGAGCCGGTAAAACAACAGAATTCGGCAACTGGGCATGGAGAGATGTAGCCAATCTCTTCTCTGGTGCAGAAATAGCAGCTGACGCTACGGATGCGGGTGTCGTCTACTATGATGCCTCTGCTTATGACTATCTGGTCATTAAGTATAAGCAGTGTTCTGTAAAGACCACTTTTGGTGTCCAGTATGAGTCTAAAGGCACTGTAGGCCAGTGGGGACCAGAGCTTTATCAATCCACAACAGAACTCACAGCTAACACCAGTGGTGTTGTTGGCTTCCAACTTGATGCCACCCATAAGAGTAAGGTATATAAAGTGTTTTTGCAGTCACAGGGTGAAGGCTCGATAATTATTGAGGAAGTATATTTCGGCTCTACAGCTGAGTATGAGGCTGATGTGGCAGCCAATCCTACAGAGGCTTGGTATCCTGATACCTCTGATTTCTTGAGCAAGTTTAACGGCACAAAGAATGATGATGGAACAATGACATTTGTAAATGCTAGTGCGTGGAACTGGAACGGAGCTTGGTTTGGTGACTATGATGCAAGCTACTATAGTTATGCGGTAGTTGAGTTGGCAAAGCCTGTAGATTTTACCGTACAGTTTGTAATTCAGCATGTTTCTGGAGATGACGTCTCTATTCAGGTACAACCTGGCCAAAAGGCTGCTATCCTTGAACTTTCCGAAAACAAGAATCATATCAAGCAGTCAGCACTTCAGAATGCTCAAGTAGGAGAATTTACAGTTAAGGCAGTTTACTTTGCTACTGCTGCATATATCCAAGAGAACAAGGACAATATTCTTTATGATAACACGCAGGAGATTGCTCTTTCTGGGTTGAATCCATGGGAAGGACGTGCTACCTTTGACGCAACTACTGGTGTATTGAGCATTACGGGCGATCCTGATGGTGGTGCAGGCTGGTGGCAAGGTTCTGCAGACTTCTCTCATTTCGACAATTTCGTTGTCGAACTTGAATCGACAACCGTTGGAGGCGAAGTTGTAGTACAATATGTAGCCGAAGTCGCAGAGGCTTCACGTCGTGCTAATGCTAGTAGCAAGGTTGAATTTGGTGTAGGTGCTACAATTATTGTCATCGCTCTTGATGCAGCTAATAAGAATGCTGTTCAGCAGATGTGGATTCAGGGAAATAAGGATGCATCATACACTATCAAGAAAGCATATTTTGCTGTTGCAAGTGCAACTCCTGAAGCTAACATCGGTACAAGTACTGGCATTAGCACTATCGACGCAGCTAAGCAGCAGAATGGTGTTCGCTACAACCTGGCTGGTCAGAAGGTTGACGAGTCTTACAAGGGCGTAGTGATTATGAATGGTCGTAAGATGGTTCAGAAGTAAACAGCGTAAGCATCGATAAATACTGAGAATAGGCTATTCCTGAATAATGAGTAGCCTATCTTTTTTCAAATACCCCAAAAGGGCAATTCATGAATATTTATGTCTTTGTTAGTAAAAACGTGAAATGAAAATGAAAACTACAAATTATTGCTTGTTGCTGATTGCATCACTTCTTATCTCTTCGACAGTAAATGCAACCCGTAGACTGGTCGCCATAACACACACTTATTCGTCAGGGACGGAGTATATGACTTTAAGCTATGATTCTAATGGTAGAATACAGAGTCTTACCGTTGAAGGCGTTATGACATCAACGTTTGATTATAGTGCTAGTGATAGGATAACGATAAACAAAAGCTACGTTAATGGGAATTCGGACATAGAAGAAATTATATTAGAAGGTGGACGAATATCTAAGCGAACAAATACTATTAGCAGTGATGGAATGTCTATTCTTAATACGTTTTCTTTTGATGGCGACTATCTTAGCGAAGCAAAGGTTTATGTGAATGACAAATTGAACTCCACAATAACTGGTACATGGACAAATGGGAATCTTACTCACGTTATAAATAACAGTACTCAGATTTCTTTTGAGTACACATCGATGTGGGCATCGGAGATAGAAAGTTTGCTTTTTAGCTATTTTGCCCTGTTAGATCAGTCGTATTTGAAAAATATGCCTTCCATTTGGCTCATGATGGGCAATGGTATCTTGGGAAAAATGCCAGAAGTGTTAGTTTCCAAAAGTGTTGAGACAAAAAGTAGCGGAACAAGCAAAGAAACGACTTTGACCTACACTTTAGATTCTGAAGGCTATGTTTCAACGGCAATATTGCAGAAATCGTCTAATTCCGTACATAATTATACACTGTCTTGGGAAAATGTTGACACATATGTTCGTGCCATCAATACAGCTAAGCAGCAGGATGGTGTCCGCTACAACCTGGCCGGCCAGAAGGTTGACGAGTCGTACAAAGGCGTAGTGATTATGAACGGACGTAAGATGGTTCAGAAGTAAACTACTTATCCGATAAATAAAGAGAAAGAGAGTGTGTCAAATAGGCGCACCCTCTTTTTTATTGATTATTGTTTGGAAACACTCCCCAAACACCCCACCAATCGTTTATAGTGCGGAGCAGAAGCGAAGTTTGGACGGGGCAGAGACTGGCTGAGGATGGCGCTTGGAACGTCTGAGGCCCGTCCGAAGTAGGGCTCTGCCCGGTTCTAAAACGCCTTGTAGAGCCCATATTTTGTCAAACTGCTCAGCGAAATGTTTTATGGAAATCTGAGTGTGAAAGGTGAAGGTAGATTTTGGGATTTTGAGATGAAGAATTTGCATGACTATGTCCCAGTCGGTGAAGAACTGGCAATACTCCATTTTTGGTTTTATGACTCTCCTTCTATTAAATAATGTGTATTTTTAGACTATGAAAACAAATATCTCACAAATAATTCGTAAATTTGCTGAGTGAAAATGCAAACAGTTATATATGGCGAATACAAACTTAACCAAGTACGAAGACGGCTATTCAGTGAAGTCATACGCAAGAATCCTCATCTGCAAAAAACAAGGGAGCACATAAGGAGTTGGTAAGGCCTATAGGTCCCATAAGACCTATAAGTTCAATAAGCCATAGAAAAGAAAATCATTAACAATATAAAAAGGAATATGCCAACAGAAAAGTCTTTCCTACCTCTAAAAGGCAACTATCGGCAATTGATAGTCTTTCAAAAGGCAGAATGTATCTACGATGTCACTTACTACTTTGCCCACCATTTCCTTGAGATGGGAGACCGTACTATCGACCAGATGGTTCAAGCAGCCCGCTCGGGGAAACAGAACATTGCAGAAGGCAGTGCAGCCAGTACCACTTCGCGTGAAACCGAATTGAAGCTGATGAATGTTGCCAAGGCAAGTCTGCAGGAACTGCTTATTGACTATGAAGACTTTCTCCGCGTGCGTGGCATGGAGCAATGGCAACCTAATGATATCCGGTACCGTCAGACGCGTGAGGTGACTATGCGTCACAACGATTCTTCATTTTACCGTGAAGCCATTGCAGTACGTTCAGCAGAGACCATAGCCAACATAGCCATTACGCTTATCCACCAGACTGATGCCATGCTGCTAAGGCTCATCGAACGGCTGAAACAGCAATTTGTAGAACAAGGCGGCATCAGGGAAGAGATGACCCGCGCCCGCCTAAATTATAGAAACCATGAACAGAAGCTATAGGAGCTATAAGGCATATAAGTCCTATAAGTCGTATAAGTCCTATAAGACCCATAAGACCCCAAACCTCATAAGGCTAAAAAATAAATGAACAAGACTATGAAGAAACTATTGCTTATTGTGACGGTAGCTGCCCTGGTGGTGGCCTGTCAGCAGAAAGAGCAGAAGGTGTCAGACTTCGTGCGAGTAGAGAATGGACACTTTATGCGTGGTGACAAACCTTATTATTATGTAGGTACCAACTTCTGGTATGGCGCTATACTGGGCTCAGAAGGTCAGGGTGGCAATCGTGAGCGTCTGGCGCAGGAGCTGGACGAGATGAAGCGCATGGGCATCGACAACCTGCGCATTCTGGTGGGCTCTGATGGTGAGCGTGGCGTGAAGACGAAGGTAGAGCCTACGCTGCAGGAGGCGCCCGGCGTGTATAACGATACCATTCTGGCAGGTCTTGACTACCTGCTCATGGAGATGGGAAAGCGACAGATGGTGGCGGTGCTCTATCTGAACAACTCCTGGGAGTGGAGTGGGGGTTACGGCTTCTATCTGGAGCATGCTGGCGAGGGCAAGCAGCCCCGTCCCGATGAGGCAGGCTATCCTGCCTTTATGGAGGCTATGTCCAAGTATGCCACCAACGAGAAGGCCCATGAGCTGTTCTACGACTATGTGCGCTTTATCCTGGGCAGAACCAATCGCTATACAAATCTGAAGTATGTTGACGACCCTGCCATCATGTCGTGGCAGATAGGCAACGAGCCTCGTGCTTTCTCAAAGGAAGCCCTTCCTGCCTTTGAGAAGTGGCTGGCTGAGGCTTCGGCCCTTATCCGCTCACTCGACAAGAACCACCTCATCTCCGTAGGTAGCGAGGGCTCATGGGGTTGCGAGAACGACCTCAGCTCTTGGACACGCATCTGTGCAGACAAGAACATCGACTACTGTAATGTCCACCTGTGGCCTTACAACTGGGGCTGGGCCAAGCCCGACTCGCTCATCGAGCATCTGCCTCGTGCCTGCCAGAACACCAAGGAGTACATAGACCAGCACCTGGCTGTCTGCGACTCGCTGAACAAGCCTTTGGTGATGGAGGAGTTCGGCTATCCTCGCGATGGTTTCAAGTTCACTCTCGACACCCCGACGCAGGGACGCGACGGCTATTATAAGTATGTGTTCTCGCTGGTGGCAGACAATGCTGAGAGCGGAGGCCATTTTGCTGGCTGCAACTTCTGGGGCTGGGGAGGTTTCGCAAAGCCGAAACACGAGCAATGGCAGGTTGGCGACGACTATACCAACGACCCGGCGCAGGAGGCCCAGGGCCTGAACTCAGTCTTTGCCAGCGATACCACCACCCTTGCAGTCGTCAAGGAGCAGGTAAACAGGATGAGCAAGGTGAAATAATGTTGGATAGCAATCACACAGGAATAGAAAAAGAGAGGCTTCACACGGGTGAGCCTCTCTTTTTTTGTATTGGATATCAGGGGGATTATTTCATCAAAGCGTCGATAATCTCGCCCTCGTCAACAGTCTTACTGTCGTAAACTACGTTGGTTGTCAAGGTCTTGCGATCAATGAGGCCCATCCACCACAGGCCGGCCGTCTCGTACTGGGCGAACTTCTGCTTCAGGTACTTGGCGTACTTGATGCGCTCGGCCAAAGCCTTGCCAGCGTCGATGGCACCAAACTCACCGAAGATGAAGGGGATGCCAACTTCATTGGCTCTCTTGCTGACACGGGCAAACACAGCGTCAATGACGGTTGTGCACTCCTCGTTGAACACCTCGATGTTGTAGTTGTACTCTGTACCGTCGTCGTTCTTACCAGCATTGTTGTTGCAGAAGTTGTAAGGGTCGTAAGAGTGGATAGACAGATACATGTGGTTGCTGGAGGGATCCTCAGGAACTGTGAAGGCAGCAAGAGCCGTATCGCTGGTACCTGTGGCTGAGTAAGTCGTCACAGCCAGGTTGCGATACTTGTTGTTGCCACCAGTTCCACGAACTACGTTCACGAAGTCCTGCTGCAGCTTGTTGATGGCCTGATAGGCACCGTCGTCAGTAGAAGAGGGAGCAGTCCATGAGTAGTTCTTGTTCAGAATCTCGTTGAACGACTCGAAAATCAGTTTCTCGTCGTAGTTCTTGAAGCGCTCTGCAATCTGCAGCCACAGCTTCTGATAGCGGACAGTAAGTGCGGGATAGTCGTTGATGTCGGCATAGAGCCATGCTCCACCGTCGGTACGTCCGTTGGCAGCACCATTGTCGTGTTGTATGTTGAGGATGCAGTAGCAACCTGCATTCAGCACGTATTTGACCACCTGCTCAACACGAGCCATCCATTCCTCGCTGACATTGTCGTTAGCATCCATGTGAGGATACCAAGTCACAGGCACACGAATGATGTTAAAGCCCTTCGAGGCAATGTAGTCAATAATCTCTTGTGTGGTCAGAGGCTGTCCCCAGCTGGTTTCCCAGTCTGCAATAGTCTTTTTGGCGGGGTCCCACCATGTGTACGTCGGATCCCATGGGTTGGCATCGAGGGTGTTACCCAGGTTATAGCCTACCTTCAGGTTCTCTATCAGCTCAAAGGAGGTCTCGAACGGGTCGTCGGGGTCGCCGCCGGCACCCTTCTGTGTAATGGCAAGCTGCTTGCTGATGCTTCCAGAGGTGAAGGTCACGGTAGCAGTACGCTCGCTGCCCTTGTTCTTTTCCACCGTAATCTTGTCGTAGCTGTACTTGTTGGCAAAGCCATAACCCGAGTAGTTTGACAGCGTTACCCATTCGGCATCGACGGTAGCCTTCCAGTCACCGTCGCAGTTGATGCCGACGATTTTACTACTGGCGCCCAGCGAGAAACTCATAGTGGACACATCCGATTCGTTGTCGTCCAACACCTGCAAGACAGTAGCGTCTCCATAGCGGCGCCCGTTGTCCACAGTCTTCGTGGTATCGCTGTCGCTGCATGCTCCTGCCACGAAGGCAAGGAGCAGCAGGATAGCGGCATTCATTATATTCTTTCTCATATTCTTTTATTCTTATTATATTTGACGAGTTACTTAACAGCAGGAATATATAAGATACGAACATTATCGAACATCACATCGATAGACGACGGTGTTCCAGTCCAGTTCATGTGCATCAGGCGGATTTGGTTAATACCGTCAGCCACCACGTCTGCATAGGTTTTTCCTGCCCAACCGTCGAAGTTGCTCAGGGCTGTCACGTGACGATACCACTGCTCCTTCGGTTGGTTGTTGTCGATGTCCTTGAGAGCCTTCTCAATGTATTCCACATCATTCTGGATGAAGTTAGCGAAGGTGTAGGTCTGTGCATCGCCGATGGTCTGGATCTGATAGTGAATGAATGGCCACTGGGCAGTGCCAAAGTCAGTATTGTTGTCCCATACCTCCATAGCCAGATAAACTTCGCTGGTAGGTGTGTTGGCAGGAATCTTGTCGAAGCCAGGCAGCTGGAAGGAGTTGCCATTCCAGTCCTTGCGGAAGTAGCACATGGTGTTCCACCAGTTCCAACCACCGTCAGAGGCCTTGATGCGCCAGTACTGACCGTCGCTGATATAAGGAATAACTTCGCCAGTAGCCTGTGTCTTCAGCTCACCATTCGGGCCCCATCCGTTATCGGTAGCGTAGTCAGGCTCGAAGTTCAGGAGCAGACCATCGTATACGTAGAAGTAGTCAAGGGTAGACGTACCACCAGGCGTAGTCACAGTCAGTGACGTGCCAGAGCCTGCTGTTGGTTTCTTCTTGAAGTATACGGTAATCTCGTCCTCAGAGTCTGCCACCGTAAAGTCGTCAGCAGTCAACGTTACATCGCCATAGGTGACGGACTCCACCTGTACGAACTCACGGCCCTTGATGACGAGGTCGTAGCCTTCGAATGGCATATCCGTGTTGATGCTGGTGATGACGGGCTTGCCAGGAACCTTGGTGTAAGGCAGGTAAACGATACCTGCAGAGCACTCCAGAACCACGCAACCCTCGTCGAAGTTCAGAGAAGGAGTTACCAGTTGGATTTGTGAGGATACCTCATAGTTCTGGCTGGAATTGATATAGCGGTCTTGCTTCACTACCTTATAGTCGCTGACTGCTGTGTGGTTACCGGGAACGGTCTTCCACTCTGTCGTCGCCAGCTCTTCGGCGGTAGCGTCGGTGAAGTAAATGCTCTCGATGCTGTAGAGGTTAAGACCATAGACATTCAGGATGTCACCTGCAGAACGCGGATAAGAACCCTGGATGCGCTGCATCACGGGAGAGGCTCCCAAAACCTTAAAGCCGTAGGTGGCTGTTCCATGGGTGGTCTCCACGCGAATCTCATCCTTAAGCTCAGAATTGAAGGCCGTAAGCTGGAATCCTTTAGCCTCTGTGGGCACCGTCACAATAATGCTGTGGTCAGTATTCATCGTGGTGCTGAAGCCCACCTTCTGGTCGTTGATATATACGGCAGTAGCTCCTCCCAGGTTGTTACCGATAATGGCAATCACCTGGCCTTGTGCCGACTTGGTGAAGAGGCTGTCGGCTTTTTCGGGGTCGCAGACGCGAACACCGGTAATCTCAGGCTGTCCGCTACTGCCATCACTGTCGCTACATGCGGCAAAGCCCAGCGTGATGACCGCCAGTAGTGCCGTCATCAGGACACCTTTACTCATTTTTGATATTGTATTCATAGCTTTGTCATCTTTAAGTTATTACTCTTCTTCATCTCCGAAATCGTAGTCCTGGGCAGGCTGCTTGAAGTAAGGATTGCGAATGACGTCAGCCTCAGGATAAGGCATGAAGATATTCTCCTCATTCAAGGTGACGGGGTCGTAACCGTCCTGAGCCCGGCAGAGGGCGTCCACGTCATAGACATATCCCTGATCCTTAGTCATGATGACGGTCTCGCTGTCTTCCTCGCGCATACAGTCGTTCCAGTAGCAACCGCGAGGATTCATCGTGTTGTCGTAGAAGTACCAGGGGGAGGACTGGCGGTTGGGGAACGTGCGGTAGGAAATGGTGCGGTCTGCGTTGAAGAGCACATCGCCGCTGTTAATCATGAAGGCGCGGTGCTGCTTGTTGTTGAAGTAGTTCAGCATGTACTGGGGCTTCCAGCGATACCAGGTTACCATATCGTACCAGTTGGAGAACTCCATGCAGAACTCCTTGCGGCGCTCCTTGATCAACTCTTCCAAACCGTAAGAGTCATACATCTTGTCCACCTTGGCTCTTGCACGTACAGCATTGATGGCGGCCAGGCCTGCGGCGTCGGAAGTGGCATCGTTATTGCCCAGCACAGCCTCGGCCTTGATGAGGTATAAGTCAGCAAGACGCATAATGTAGGTGTTCAGGGGCGACGCCATCTGGGCCAGATGGCCGTTGCAGTCGGCTTTGGTGCCTACCACCCACTTCTTCAGCTGGCAGTACTTCTTGCTATACACGTAGCCTGACGTCTTAGGATAGCCATTGGCCGGCGTCTTGTCTGCTGCGGAGACAAGGTCGTTGCCCGTGTCCCAATAGTCATAATAGATGCCCGGCAGACAGAAGGTGGCCTGGAAGCGGATGGAGTCGCTGATATCCTCGTTATAGAGGTCCAGCATGTCAGGAGAGGCATAGATGCCGCCCCATACCGTCACGTCTGAGGAACCGCTCCAAGCCAGGTCGGAGAAGTTGGCGCTATATGTGCCCCAAGAAGAAGTCAGAGGGTCTGCCCAGCGCATAGCCAGCAGAGTCTCCGAATTCTGCATAGAGAAGTTGTTCGATGCGTACTTGAACAGGTCTGCATAGTCGCTCATCAGTGAATAGGGACCATTGTTGATGACGTCGTCGCAGAGCGTGATGACCTCCCGAAGGACTGACTCGTCACGCGTGGTCTTGTTCCAGCCGCTGTAGGCGAGCAGCGCCTTTGCCAGCAGGCCTTCTGCGGCATACTTGGTGGCGTGCATGCTGGTGCTGGCTTCCGGCAGGAGCTTGACGGCGCGCCTGTAGTCGCGGATGACAAACTTCAGCACGTCTTCTTCCTTTGTCAGGGGAACGACAGGAGTATTGGTCATATCCAAGTTGTTCTCGTAGACGATGACATCGCCCCAGGCACGGACCAAATAGAAGTAGGCGGTGCCGCGCATCAGGTAAGCCTCGCCCAGTGCCAGGTTCTTTGTGTCTTCGCTGACAGCATCAGTGCAGTAGGTGTTGATGTCGGAAATCAGCTGGTTTGACATGGACACGACCAGGTAGAAGGATTTCCAGGCGTTGCTCAAGTCACCGTCCAGACCTGTTACCTGGAAGGTGGCGAACTGGGGATTCAGGTAAGGGTTCCATCCGTCGTTGGCACGGGCGGAGCCCATACCAACCATGGCACGGTAGTTGTAGTTGAACCATGCGTAGTTGTACAATGGCTCAATGGCCTTCATCACAGCCTCGTCTGATGAATAGTAGGTGTCTGCTGTGTAGTCATGCTGGGGGGTCTTGTCCAGGAAATCCTTACTGCAACTGGTTGTCAGTACCCCTATTGTCAGAGACGCTGCCAATAAAAATATATTTAGCTTTTTCATTGTTATGCTGTTTTAGAAGTTAAGTTTTACACCAAAGTTCCAAATGCGCTGGGAAGGATAGCGGCCGTTATCGAGGCCTTGGAGAATCACGCTCTGTCCCTGGGCACCGACTTCAGGGTCATAGCCCTTGTAACCAGTGATGGTGAAGAGGTTCTGCACGTTGGCATAAACCTGGCACCATTGCATGCCTATCTTGGAAATCCACCTGTAAGGCAGGTTCCAAGCCAAAGAGAGGGACTTCAGTCGGATGTACGAGCCGTTCTCCACGAATTTTGAGGAGATTCGGCTGTTGTTGTTCTGGCCACTGCCGGAAGGCTCGATGCGCCAGCACTCTGCCGAGCCGGCATTTGAGATATAGACATTAGAGATGTCGCTCAGAGAGCCCTCTGGGTCATACATGGCAATCTTGGCACAATTGGCCACATACGACATCTTGTTACCCCAGCCTGAAGGATTGGTCTTTGTCTGGCGGAGCACGTTATACACATCGTTGCCATAAGAACCGCTCAGGAAGAAGGACAACTCAAAGTCCTTCCACGTGATGGTGTTGTTGAGACCGAATGTGAACTTTGGGTTAGGATTACCAATATAGGTACGGTCAGACTCTGTAATCTTGCCGTCACCGTCTATATCCTCGAAGATATAGTCACCAACCCAGATACCATTCTGCTTGATGTCGTAGAAGTTGCCGTCGCTGTCAACAGGACGTGCAACGGGAATACGGTTGCCGTCCTTGTCAATCATGAAGTTGCCGTCGGGGTCTTTCTGATAGAAGTCATCCTCCTTGGTATACATGCCAATGACATTGTAACCATAGAAGCGTCCAACAGGTCCACCGACCTCAGAGAGAGTGTAAGTGTCGCTGCCGATGCGTCCCTGCAAGGAGGAGTCCTCGCTGTTCAGTTTGGTCAGCTTGTTACGGTTGAAGGAGAGGGTTGCGCTGGTACGCCACTGGAAATCCTTGTTGGTGATGTTCACGGTGTTCAAGGTAAACTCAATACCCTTGTTGCGGATGGCACCGGCGTTGACGTACGGGGGCTTGATGCCGAAATAGTACTGATAGCCTTCCTCGTCAATCAAGTAGGTAGGAAGCACCGAGTACATCAGCAGGTTATCGGTATTCTTGTAGTAGGCATCCACAATGAACTCGATGCGGTTGTTGAACAAGGAAAGGTCCAGACCGATGTTCCAAGCCTTGGTGCTTTCCCACTTCAGGTCGGGGTTGGAGTAGTTGCCGGAATAGTAGCCGGTACCCCAGGCCGTTGAGATGGAGCTCATGGCCACACCATACGAATAAGAGCCGGCCTGCTGGTTACCTACAAGACCCCAGCCCAGACGCAGCTTGGCATTGCTCAGCCACGTGACGTTCTTCATGAAAGGCTCCTGGGTGATACGCCAGGCGGCA
Organism: Prevotella sp.; assembly: GCA_017412705.1. Lineage (GTDB taxonomy): Bacteria > Bacteroidota > Bacteroidia > Bacteroidales > Bacteroidaceae > Prevotella. The sequence continues at coordinate 60,516 of JAFPWS010000059.1, read as the reverse complement.
GCCACCGAGGGGAACCAACCCCAGCGGTTGTTGGGGCCGAAAGAGGACGAGCCGTCGGCACGAAGCGTGGCCGTCAGCAGATAACGGTCCATCAGGTTGTAGTTCAGACGACCATAGTAAGACTCAATAGACCACTCGCTGCCCTGCTCGTCGTTGGTCGCCGTTGTGGCATCGCCTACATGCAGTGAATGGATGGCGTCGGAGATGTAGCCCCTTCGTGAGCCGGAGAGGTTGCCCCAGTCGCCCCACTGGGCCTCATGACCTAACATAATCTGCAGGTGGTGGTGCTCCAAAGGGTCGAAATCGTAGGTCGCATACTGCTTGAAACTCTGATAGTTGCTGGTAGAGGAGCTGCGCTGAGCCAAGGACTCGACCTTCTGGTTGTTGGAACCATAGGTATAGGTAGGACGGAAGTAATAGGAGTTGGCCCAAGAGAAGCTGCCACCATACTCTATGCGGATAATCAGATTCTTGATAGGAGTGATGTTGCCATAAAGGTTGAAGTCCAGCTGTGATTTCTTGTTGTTGTTGTCAATCTGCTGTGCCTTGAACAAAGGGTTTTCCGTATAGTTATACTCGTTCTCGGCACCAGAGTCGTAACTTCCGTCGGCATTGCGGGCTGCCACATCGGGCGTCATGGAGATGGCATCTTGAATGACGTTGGCATCGTCGAAGGTGATAATCTGCTTCGTGCGGGCAAAGTAGCCGTTGGCACCCACCTTCAGCCAGTTGTTGACATTGGTTTCCACGTTGGCACGGAAACTGGCGCGGGTGAATCCGGAGCCGACACCTATACCATCCTGGTCTAGATAGCCGCCGGAGAGGTTATAGTTCAAGTCCTTGGTACCACCGCTGACACCCAACTGATGCTGGTGCATGAATGCCACCTGAAAAAGCTCTTTCTGCCAGTCGGTACCGGTAGTCAGCAGGGAAGGGTCCTTGTACTGCTCCATAGCACCCCAGCCCCATAATGCGGCACGCTCGTTATAGAACTGTGCGTACTGCTGGAGGTTCATCATGTCGAGGTGCTTAGGCAGCGACTGCCAACCCACCATACCTTCATAATTGACTTTGGGCTTGCCTTCTTGTCCCTTCTTGGTGGTAATCAGAACGACACCATTCGATGCGCGTGAACCATAGATGGCCGTTGCAGAGGCATCCTTCAATACCTCCAGTGAGGTAATATCCGATGGGTTCAGGGTGCTCAGTACTGATGAGTTGTCACTGGTCTGTCCAGACATAGCGACACCGTCAATCACGTACAGAGGCTCGTTACCGCTCAGAGAGTTGATACCACGGATTTGTACAGAGATACCACCACCTGGGGCACCTGAGTTCTGGGTTACAGCCACACCGGCAATACGACCTTGCATGGCCTGTTCGATAGAGGTGTTGACACCTTGCTTAATGGCTTTCTCGTCGATGCTGGCTACTGAACCGGTCAGGTCAGAGCGCTTCATCGTACCATAACCTACGACCACCACTTCGTCGAGCACCTTCTTGTCCTCTTCGAGGGTAATCTGATAATTGTTACGGCCGTCAATCCTGATCTCCTTCGATACGTACCCAATGTAGGACACAACGATGGTCTGACCCTGTTTGACGTTGAGCGTAAAGTTTCCGTCGAAGTCGGTAGCTACACCGTTCGAAGTTCCCTTCACAACTACACTTGCACCGATGACAGGACCCATGGCGTCTGTCACCGTACCCGTAATCTTCTTCGCCTGTTGCACGGCGGGCAGTGGTGCACTGCCCCCTGCTGCATACATCACGGGCGAATGGCCCAGCAGGACTATAGCGCATAATCCCGCCAGCAGAGAGTTCTTACTGCAATTTAGATTCATACTTCTTTAGTTAGTTAATAGTATACTTTTTCTCGAGTTATCGGTATGTTGCCATATAAGGCGATGCAAAGATACGAAATAAAAAAGAAATAGCCAATGATATTAAAAAATATTTTTTAAATTGGTGTTATCCTGTAAAACAAAGAAGAAAAAGCATTTGCAGAGTAAAATTATATTAATGTACGCGCGTATTGTACTAAGTCCTTGTTCTCATAGTGGAAAAATCGTGGTCATTTTGGCGGAAAAGCAAAAAAGTATCAAAAATAATCAATAAAAGATGTTACGAATTCACAAAAAAGTATTATCTTTGCACGGTGGAATACACGTATGAACATAACTTTATTACTAACATATAAAATTAAAACTAAATTAAATGAGAAAGAGAGAGTAAAAAAGCGGAAATTCACCATTGCGGGCCTGGTGGGCTTGGCGTGGAGGAGATTTTATATCTCTACTAACTAAAACATTGTATTTATCCAATCAATTCAAAGAAAATACTTAAGTATGAATCAAAAAATCAGAAAGACAGCGCTGTTGATGGGTGCATGCTCCCTGTTGGGAATGTACTCACCAATAACGGCTAATGCCGAGACATCGGTACAGGCTGTTCAACAGTCAACGAAGAAGGTTACGGGTACTGTATCCGACGCGATGGGTCCCGTGATTGGTGCTAGTGTCGTTGAAAAGGGTACCACCAATGGTGTGGTGACCGACTTCGACGGAAACTTCACACTCAACGTCAAGCCAGGTGCTACGCTCGTTATCAGCTACATTGGCTTTACTACTCAGGAGATTGCCGTTGGCAATCAGTCAGAATTTAAAATCACCCTGAAGGAAGACAATACCTCTCTTGAGGAAGTCGTCGTTGTGGGTTATGGTGTCCAGAAGAAAAAGCTCGTCACTGGTGCTACCGTTCAGGTGAAGGGTGAGGACATCGCTAAGCTGAACACTACCAACGCTCTGACTGCCATGCAGTCTGCATCTCCCGGTGTAAACATTACGCAGAGTTCATCACAGCCTGGTAAGGGATTTAAGGTAAATATCCGTGGTGTGGGTACCATCGGTAACTCTTCACCATTGCTGATCATCGACGGTATCAATGCCGGTACTGCTGATAACGGTCTGAATGGTCTGAATCCAAATGACATTGAGAGCATCGACGTGCTGAAGGACGCCGCCTCTGCAGCCATCTATGGTGCACGTGCTGCCAACGGTGTTATCTTGGTGACCACCAAGCAGGGTAAGGCTGGTAAGCTGTCAATCCAGTATGACGGTTTCGTAGGTTGGTCAAATGCTTACAAAGTTCCCGGTCTGGTGAATGCTCAGCAGTATATGCAGCTTATCAATGAAACCAACTTCAATACATACGGAACAGCCACCAACTGGTCATCGCTCGTTCCACAGAGCATTCTCGACAAGGTGAACAGTGGCTGGGCAGGTACCGACTGGTTCAAGGAGTACGAGAACAAGAACGCTTTGCAGTTCAGCAACGCCGTGACACTCACAGGTGGTACCGACCGCTCAAAGTTCTCTATGAGCTTGAACTATAGTTCTAACGAAGGTATCATGGGTGGCGACAATGCTTCAAACTATAAGCGTTATGGTGGCCGTATCAACTCTGAGCACGTTCTTCATAAAGGTAAGGACTTGCTGGGTGAGGAGCACGACATTATTACTCTTGGTGAAAACATTTCTTATTGGTATCATCGTTCTCACGACCTCGCTGAGGGCAATGGTTACTGGAACATCATGCAGGCTGCATATGTTGCTTCTCCATTGGTAGAGCCATTCGATGCTGATGGAAATCTGACATCTTATACCAAGAATGGTGCAGGTTATTCTGGTATGATTTACAATAACCCGCTGAATCACTTCCTCAATGGTGGTTTTAACTCTATCAACAAAAACCGTGACTTCGGTGTGGGTGCCACTTTCTACTGGATCATCGAACCGATTAAGAACTTGAAGTATCGTGGTCAGTTCAATACCGGTTACAGTGCAAGTAACAGCCGTAGCATCTCGCTGCCTTATTCTTCAAGCAGCACCAGTGCCAGCGACGGTTATAACCTGAACATGAGCGAAAGCCAGAGTTCAAGCTTCACGCTGGAGAATACCCTTTCATATGTTCTGCCGAAACTTGGCAAGCACAACATTGATGTGTTGGTTGGTCAGTCTTTCGAGCGTTCTAACTGGAGTTCTGGCATGAGCATGAGCTTCTCTGTTCCTTCTCAATTTGTCAGCTCATTGGTACTTAATGGCTGGAACTACAATATTCCTTCTAACTACGAGAGCCAGTACATGAATGGTCACAGTGGTTATGACAATCCCTGGCAGGGCTCTATCGCTTCGTTCTTCGCACGTGCCAACTGGAACTACGATGAGAAGTACATGCTGACAGCCATCCTGCGTACCGACGGTTCTAGCAACTTTGCCAAGGGCAAGCGCTGGGGTACCTTCCCCTCTGTATCAGCAGGTTGGGTTATCACCAACGAGCCATTTATGGAGAAGACCAAGAGCTGGCTTGATTTCTTGAAGATCCGTGCTTCTTGGGGTCAGAACGGTAACTGCGATATCGGTAACTTCTTCTATCTTTCAAACATCGGCTTCTCACCTTCTGGATATGCTGACTATGGTTATAAGTTCTATAGCTCTTTGGATGAAACCATCCAGCGTAACAACTATACAACAGGTGCTTATGCCAAGAACGTTCCCAACGAGGATGTGACATGGGAGACCTCTGAGCAGACCAACATCGGTTTGGATGCACGTTTCCTGGACGGTCGTCTCGGTTTGAACTTCGACTGGTATGTCAAGAAGACCAAGGACTGGCTGGTACAAGCTCCAATGAACGAGGTTCTTGGTTATGAGGAGCCTGCTATGATTAACGGTGGTGACATCAAGAATACCGGTATTGAGATTGCCCTCTCTTGGCGTGACAAGATTGGTAAGGACTTCAACTACCATGCTAATGTAAACTTCGCAACTAATAAGAACGAGGTTACACGTCTGGCTGCAGCTGGTGGCAAGATTGGTACTGACAGCAAGTATGCCAGCTCACTGTTCCAGAACTCTTCATACGTTTCTATCGTGGAAGAAGGTCACCCTGTAGGCTATTTCTACGGAATGTCTTATAGTGGCATCTGGCAGACCCAGGCTCAGATTGACGCTGCACGTGCAGCAGGCAAGGCCGTGCTCGCAGGTGCTCAGCCTGGCGACCCCATCTGGGATGACTATGATGAAGATGGCATTATCAACTACGACAACGACCGTCACGAGATTGGTCAGCCTCATCCGAAGGTAACTCTTGGTGTTAACCTTGGTTTCGATTGGAGAGGTTTTGACTTCGGTATTACCGGTTTTGGTGCTTTCGGACAGCAGATTATGCAGTGCTACCGTACTGCCCTGCTCGCTAACCAGTACAATACCTATACCGTCGATGCATTCGATCGTTGGCACGGTGAGGGTACCAGCAACACACAGCCTCGCCTGACCGTTGGTCACATCAATGACCAGTGGGTGTCTACCCGCTACATGCAGAATGCTGACTACTTCAAGATTCAGAACATCACGCTGGGTTACGACTTCACTAAGATTTGGAAGTCATCTCCGTTCCAGCAGCTTCGTTTCTATGTTCAGGCTCAGAACATTGCTACCATTACCGGTTACACGGGTGTTGATCCCGAATGTAGCTCAGATGGTGGTAAGTCTGCTGACAACATGAACTTCATCCGTGGCATCGATGTCGGTCTGTATCCTTCGGCACGTACATGGGTTGTTGGTGCAAGCATTAAATTCTAAATACTAATTAAGAATTAAGAGATAAGAAAATATGAAAAAGATATATTTAATGGCAATTGCGGCTGCTTTCACATTCGGTATGACGTCATGTGAAGACTTCCTCGATTCCGAAAACTACACAGAGGCCAATACAGCCAACTATCCAGCTTCAGCAGGCGACTTGAACAAGGAGTTGGCAGCCCTCTATGGTGTGATGAACCAATACAGTACTGACCCATTGCAGTCTCCTTGGTTTGTTCCTTATCTGATGTCTGACGATGCCAATGGCGCCGGTGGTACTGGTGACGTAGAGTGTCATGCTATTGGTCACCTGATGGTTAACAAAGAGAATATCTTTGACAATGCCTGGCATAATACTTACGTAGGTATTGCCCGTGCTAACGCCATCATCTATGCTGTTGATGCTTTTGACTGGACTGGTCAGGAGACTACCCGTAACCAGCTGCTTGGTGAAGCTTACTTCATGCGTGGTCTCTTCTACCTTTGGGGATCGCAGTTCTGGGGCAATATCCCCGCATACTGGGCTGCTGCAGCTCCTGATCCCTGCCCTCAGCAGGATGCAGAGACGGTTATTTATCCTCATATTTTGGCCGACTTTGTTAGTGCATCAAACTTGATGACCCATGGTGCTACCACTCGTGGCGACGGTCATGCCACTAAGGGCGCTGCTGAGGGTATGTTGGCTCGTGCCTACATGTTCTATCAGGGCTTCTATTTGAAACAAGGTGAACTGGGGGGTAGCAAGGAACTTCCTATTGTCTCTTTCGAGGGCTTCAACCAGGAAGGTGCAGGCAATTCTCTGACCAAGGAACAGGTGATTGCATTCCTTGAAGATGCCATTAATAATGGTGGCTACAGCCTCGTGAAGGACTTCCGCTTACTGTGGCAGTACACCAACCAACTGACTGCTCCTGATTATCCGTTTGTTGCTGACCTGGCTGCCAAAGGCGAATACTGGGCTGGTGACGGCAACTCTGAGGAGATGTTCCAGGTTCAGTTCATGAATGCAGGTTCATGGAATGGTAACATCGGTATGGGTTTCACCAATATGGCCTCTCTGTACTGTGGTCTCCGCTGCGATGACGATGGTGCTGGTCATAAGAATGGTGATGCCGGAACGATGCCTTTCGGACAGGGCTGGGGACAAGGTACCATCAATGCACAGCTGTGGGACGACTGGTCAGACTCCGATCCACGTAAGAGAGCTACCATCCTTGATGCTCAGGCTGAGTGCCCGGGATTCGTATTCACCACCTCTTGCTCTGAGGATGCCGGCTACTATAATAAGAAGCTGATGCCAATTACTTGTTCAGGTTCTTCTTTCGACGACTTCAACCAATATTATACTTGGTGGGGTGTTTACAGACATTCTAAGGAGATTGGTGCACCTAACGACAATTCGTTCCAGGGCGACCACTTCGGCGACATTGTACTGCTCCGTTTAGCTGATGTGATGCTGATGCACTCAGAGCTGACTGGTACTGCTGATCAGATGAATAAGGTTCGTGCGCGTGCTGGTCTGGCCCCAACAACTTACTCGTGGCAAAATATCAAGGACGAACGTCGTTTTGAGCTTGCTGGTGAGGGCCTGCGCTTTAACGACCTGCGCCGTTGGTCAGGTAAGAACGGTGGTGCTTCTTGTGAAGCTGCCACATCATTGGAACGCCAGAATGGTACTCGCGTCAACTATTGTGGTAGATGGACAACTATGCACCACGCTGCTTCTTCATGGGCAGCACGTTATGCTGCTACTGATGGATTCCTGCAGATACCTCCCTCTCAGATTCTTATCACAGACGATGAGAATGTATTAAAGCAGAATGCCGGATGGGGTGCAAGTGTAGCTGATGCCAACATGAGTGGTACTCCTGTTTATTAATTTCGTAACTTTAAAAAAGAAATAGGTAATATGAAAAAATCAATTTTTTGCTTCATAGCTGCCGCAGCCATGGTTACATCCTGTAATCCTATCAAAGAGGAGAGGGATCTTGACCTCTATACTGTGACGGCCAATGAGATTGAGAGTGCTGTCACCTTCGTGCAGACTGATGCCGATGGCAATCCTGCTGCTGATGGCAACTACTTCACTTTCACTACCAATCCCGCCATGCAATTGACGGTCTACAACTTCCTCAGTGACGGCTCTGAGAATATGTTGGCTAGAGGCATGAGTGGCTCGTTCGCCATCAAGCCAAAGCGTGGCTCTGACCCCAACCAAACATTCCATGTACGCTTTGTTGGCTCAGACAACCAGCCTGTAGAGATTACAAAGACTGTGAACGTTTATGTGCAGCAGGAACTTGATCCGGAAATCCGCTTGCTTGCTTCTGATGCTTACGGCTCAAAGATTTGGAAGTGGGATACCTCTATCACAGGTGCTGTCTGGGGTAACATGGGTTACTGCGGTGGCGCAGGTGCTGATGTTGGTATCTCAGGTAACGGTCAGTGGTGGGGTATCGATAGTTCTGAAGAGTTCAACAACCAGTTACAGCACTCTGAGGGTGGAGTAAACCACGGTGATGGTGACCTTAATGCTTATATGTCCTTCAATGATGAGGGTATAGTAACAAGTTATGATGCAGAAGGCAACATTATCCGCCAAGGTGCCTATGTAGTTGAGAACTATAATCCTTCTGGTGAATGGAAAGTCGGTGAATTAAAAACTGATGCCATCCTGTGGCCGTGGATTATCAATACTAATGCTACTCTGCCTTCTCAGGCAACCTGGGGGACTGGTGGCTATGAAATTGTTTATCTGACAGCAGACAAAATGACCTTAGTTTATCCAGGTTCTGAAGCTGCTGAAAAAGGTTTAGGCAGTTGGTCGGAAGCAACATTCTGGCACTTCAAGAGCGATAGTGATATCGAAGGTATGGCTTTGGGTTATGGCAAGGAAGCCAAGAAGAGCTGGACCTGGGATCCGTCTATCACAGGCGCTGTTTGGGGTAACATGGGCTACTGCGGTGGTGCAGGTGCTGATGTTGGAACCTCTGGTAACGGTCAGTGGTGGGGTATCGATAGTTCTGAAGAGTTCAACAACCAGTTACAGCACTCTGAGGGTGAAGTAAACCACGGTGATGGCGATCTTGATGCCTACATGACTTTCGATGCAGAAGGAATGTTGACAAGCTATGCTGCTGATGGTTCTTCTATTCGTTCTGGCGCATATGAGTTTACTCGGATTGAGAATAATGAATGGAAAGTAGCTGAGTTGAAAACCGATGCTATTCTCTGGCCATGGATTATCAATACAAATGCTACTAAGCCATCTGAAGCTACTTGGGGATCTGGATCATACGAAGTTGTATATTTGACTTCTGATAAGATGACTCTTGTTTATCCAGGTTCTGAAGCTGCTGAAAAAGGCCTAGGCAGTTGGTCGGAAGCAACATTCTGGCACTTCAAGGCTAAGTAACCTCTGAACAGACAGAACATTAGTTCTAAACAAATTATTCATTCCGCCCTGCGACTTCCCATAGCCGCAGGGCGGATTCGTTTCGCTTAAGTTTTTAACGAATCATTTGGCTGTCTCGGAAAAACTTCGTACCTTTGCTGTCGAAACTGAAACAAGACGAATATGACAACACTGACAGCAATCCCTCCGCAGCCTGGCACCCTCACCGTTGACATTGAGGATATCAGCATGCTCCGCGACATAAAAAAAGCCATTAGCATGGTGCGCGGTGTCACCAAGGTCACCGTCCCCCGCCGCCAGAGGATGTCCTCATACGAGCGTTCACTGCGCGACCTCGACGAAGGGCGTGTTTTTGAGTACGAAAGCCTGGATGACCTTATCAAAGAGATTGAGGGATGAGCACGAAATATAAGCTGCGCATTACAGGTGAATGCAAGCAGAATATGAAACTTTGCAAGCGCCGTGGCCTGCCGATGAATGAACTGTGGACGGTTGTCGGGAAATTGCTCAATGGTGAGCAGCTCGAAGAAAAGTATCAGCCCCACATGTTGACAGGTGATCGCAAAGGGCAGTGGGAGTGCCAATCCAGCCCAACTGGCTGCTCGTTTGGGAGATACGCAATCAAGAACTTGTCCTTGTACTCCTAAATACAGGCACACATTCCGACTTGTTCAGCAAGACATACAAGAAACGATAATCCCATAAACCTGCTAAGCCCGCATAAGCCTGTAGGGCGGATTCGTTTCGCTTAAGTTTTTAACGAATCATTTTAAAATAGCATTGAGCATATCGAGATAAGAATCCCAAAATGCTCTTAAAGTAAATAGTACCTGACACTTCTTACACTTCTTACACTAAATATTGATTTATAGATGGTTACAAAAAAGTACCTTACACTTGACCTGACACCTAAGCTTACATAAAGTTTCTCGGCATGTAACTGGTAGTTTCTCGGCATGTAACCGGTAGTTTCTCGGCATGTAACTGGTAGTTTCTCGGCATGTAACTCCGACTCTGATGGTGGTTAAGCCTAATGGGAATAGGGGGATGTCGTGAGGGTTAGGTGCAAGGTTAGGTGTAAGGTGCTGGTTTTATAACTATCCGATTTTCAATTATTAGCGCGAGAAGTGTTAGAAGTGTCAGATGTTATTTGAATAAACGTGGGTTCGATGTAAGAAAAGTGGCTGATAGTTGTCACAAATTAAAAAAATGTGCAATTATTTGGATATTACAGTTATTCTTTCTATCTTTGCAATCATAAATAATAGTTTCGATGGCAGAAAGACGATATCCTATTGGCATTCAGACGTTTTCAGAAGTAATTCGTGAAGGTTATTTGTATATAGATAAAACAGACCTTGTTTGGCAGTTAGCAAAATATGCCAAGTTTATATTTATGAGCCGGCCGCGCAGGTTTGGTAAGTCGCTGCTTACGTCTACCTTGGAGTCGTATTTCCAGGGTGAACGTGAACTCTTTGAGGGGCTGAAGATTATGCAGTATGAACAGAAATGGGAACAGTATCCAGTACTGCATCTTGACTTGAGCGGCGCCAAGCACATGCCCCCTGCACAGGTCAGACAGGAACTGGAAAATATACTGGCTCCGTATGAGAAGATTTATGGTGGGAATCCTCAAGAGACCACACCCGGTATGTGTTTGGGCGGTCTTATTGACAGGGCGTATGAACAGACTGGCCGTCAGGTTGTCGTTCTTATTGATGAGTATGATGCACCATTGCTCGATGTCCTCCATGAAGACATTAGGCTGAAAGAGGTGCGCGAGGTGATGCAGGAGTTCTACCAGCGACTTAAGAAGCAGGAGGCGAAGATAAAGTTCTGTTTCATCACTGGTATCACTAAGTTCTCGCAGTTAAGCATCTTCTCAACGACTAATAACCTTAAAAACGTGACATTGCTTCCTCGTTTCTCTGCCATTTGCGGAATAACGGAGCAGGAGGTTAGAGATGATCTTGCAGAAGACATTCAGATGATGGCCGACTATTTGGGTTACACGTTCGACGAGATGTTTCAGAGAATAAAATTGCGTTACGACGGCTACCATTTCTCCGAGGTGTCAGATGACATCTATAATCCCTACAGTATTTTGAATGCCCTTGGCGATCAGAAACTCGACAACTATTGGTTTGCTTCGGGTACTCCGACATTCCTTATTCGCCAACTTCAGCATTTCAAAACCGATATTATGTCGCTCGACCGTCTTGATGTACCCTCGTCGGCATTCGATCAGCCTACCGAGAACATGAATAATGCTTTACCATTGCTATATCAGAGTGGCTATCTCACCATCAAGGACTACGACCGAGAAGGAGAAATCTATACGCTGTCTATCCCCAATCAGGAGGTGCGTATAGGTTATGTCAGGGGGTTGCTTCCCACATATATTGGTCTTGATGATGCTGATGTGCAGGTAGGTTTTGCAGCCAAGTTCTGGCGTGCACTGAAGAAGGGCGACGTAGACCTGGCGATGCGTGAGATGCAGGCATATCTTGCCGGGGTTCCCTATGTAGAAGGTTTTAAGCAAAAGTTGGCCGACGCTGCCACCGCCGAAGGATTCTATGAGTACACCATGTACTTGATATTCTCTATGCTTAACGTTTATGTCCGGACTCAGGTGAAATGTGCTGGCGGGCGTGTGGATATGGTAGTATGGATGCCAGACACGACGTATGTATTTGAGATGAAGACGTCTGAGTCAGCCCGAAAGGCATTGGACCAGATCAATCATCGCGATTATGCCATTCCATATCAAACAGATGGTCGGACAGTGGTAAAGGTTGGTGTTAAATTCAATGTAGATACCCGTATTCCAGAAGAATGGGTAAGTGACATCGCATAAGATGGAATTGATGTTATAAGCAGATGGGGTTGACGAAACAACGGTTGTTGCAGTATACTGACTGGGGACTGTCGGTGCTGGTAGGTATCGGGATATTCTTGTTCTGGTATGTTGCCTATCCGCACGCATTATCGTATCAGGAGCAGTACCAGCTGTTCCTTTGGACAGCCGATTATTTTGGAGAGCGTCTGAGCGTGGCAGGGGGCTTGGCTGACTGGCTGGGCGATTTTGTGGCTCAGTTTTATTACGTACCTTGGCTGGGTGCTTTGCTGTTGACTGTGCTGTTTGTGTTGATACAACGCCTGGTTGGTGCCCTTTGGGGCGTAGCGATAGACTTGCTGTTGCTCCATCTGATGGGTAATGAGAGTGTGTTGCCGGCCTATGTAGTGGCCATGGCTGGAGTTTTGCTGTGCAGTCGCTTGTTCCGTAACGTCAAGTGGTACTGGGAGTTGCTATTGGTGCCTGTCATCTATTGGCTCTTTGGCCCCATGTGCTGGCTTTATGTGGCCATGCGGGTTCTGCAGCTGGGATGGCGCCATGTGTGGCTGCTGGCCTACCTGCCAGCCTTGATGGCACTGGCTATGCTGACGGTGATGCAGCAGTGGCCCTATCCAGCTGTGTTCTTCTCGATGAGCTACTACCGTGTTCCCATGCAAATGCCGCTGATGATGGCATTGATTCCGTTGGCTGTCGTCGGGGCGCTGCTGTTCGAGCGCTGCTGCAAGTCGTCCAAGACAAGATGGGCTGCCTCTGCCTGCTGTGCCATCGCTGCTTTGCTGTACGTTCCTTCGGGCTACGATGAGGAAAAGTACGAGCTCATCAACATGGACTGCCTGATACGCAATGAGCAGTGGGATGAGGTCATAAGCCGGGCTGAACAGCATGTTGTTCCAACGGCTTTCTGGTCTAACTGCGTCAATCTGGCCTTGTCGCAGAAACGGCTGTTGGCAGAGCGTCAGTTCGACTTCTATCAGAGTGGCGACGATGCGCTTATCATGCCTCGCCATCGTGACTTGACAAGCAACCTGCCCTCTGCGGAAGCTTTCTTCCGTTTGGGACTGGTCAACTCGGCACAGCGTTATATGTTTGACATTCAGGAGTCTATCCTGAATGGCAAGAAGAGCGGGCGCTGCACGAAGCGTATTGTGGAGTGCATGATAGTGAATGGACACTACAAGACCGCCGAGAAGTATATCGCATTGTTGAAGAAGTCGTTGTTCTATCGCAGTTGGGCTGAGGAGGCTGAACGCTGTTTGAACAGGGATGACCTGGTGGACCGGCACCCTGTCTGGGGACGTCTGCGTCAGTTGCGCTTTAAGAATGACTTCCTGTTCAGCCATGCTGAGAAGGATAAGATATTCGGCCTGTTGTTTATGGACAATCATGACAATAAGATGGCTCTTGACTATTTCATAGCAGAGATGCTGCTTCGCGGCAATGTGCAGGGCGTAGCCCAGTATATGCCTTGGGCAGAGCAATATGGCGGTTATAGCAGGATGCCGGCGGGTTATCAGGATGCGGCCCGCACCATTCAGAGTCGCGGACAAGCCCAAGGAACGAAATATGGGACGTATGTGCGTCGGATGATGAGTATGAAAGGAGGTGCTCAATGAGGTGTCTTTGGCTTCTGGCTGTAGGCTTCTGGCTGCTGGTGTCGTGTACGTCGACGCCTACGGATGTCAAGAAGACTGATGCGCTGCCACCTATCTATCCAGACTATGTGGGTGTGACCATTCCCGACGGTATTGCTCCCTTGAATTTCAATATCGTTGATGCTGGCGTTGATGCCGTCGACGTCCAGGTTAGAGGCAGTAAGGGTGGCGAACTGCATGTGCAGGGTGAGTGGGCTGACTTTGATATTGACGAGTGGCATGCGTTAACTACTCAGAACAAGGGAGGCCGGCTGACGCTGACCGTCTGCGCCCGAAAGGATGGCAAGTGGCTGCAGTACAAGGACTTTGTAGTCTATGTAAGCCCCTATGCGATGGACGAATACGGAGTCACCTACCGTCGCATAGCTCCAGGCTACGAGGTGGGGGGCGACATTGGCATCTACCAGCGCGACATCCATACGTTTGACGAATATGCTATCATGCGGGAATCCGCAGTACCAGGCCGTTGCTTCAACTGCCATACTCCTAATCGTACTGACCCGCGCCAGTTGACGTTGCAGATACGCGGTGAGGGTGGAGGCACGCTGGTGCAGCTGGCCGACGGACGGCAGCGATGGCTCAACACCAAGACCGACTCGACGAAGGCAGCAGGCTCCTATGCCTACTGGCATCCCTCGGGCAACTACTGCGCCTACGCCACCAACTCTGTGCATCAGAGCTTCTTTGTGGGCAAGGGACAGCGCATCGAGGCCTACCACGAGTTCAGTAACGTCATAGTCTTGGATGTCCGCACCAACGAGCTGATACTGACACCAGAGCTGATGACGACGACAGACCTGGAGATATTCCCTGCCTTCTCGCCTGACGGTAAGTATTTGTATTACAGTACGTCGAAGGCATGCCGTGTGCCTGCGGAGTATGAGAAGGTAAAGTGCTCGGTATGCCGCATCCCCTTCGATGCTGGAACGGGTACCTTCGGCCATGAGGTGGACACACTGCTCAACGGTCCCAAGGACGACTGCAGCTATACCTTGGTCCGTCCTTCGTATGACGGGCGCTGGCTCATGTACTGCGTCACCAGTCGCAGCAACTTCCCTGTATTCCATCCTGATGCCGACCTGTGGCTGATGGATATGAAGACGGGAGAGACGCGTCCGCTGAAGGAGGCCAACAGCGACAATACGGACAGCTACCATAACTGGTCGGACAACTCGCATTGGTTCGTATTCTCGTCGAAGCGTGAGGACGGCATGTTTGCACGCCTCTACTTTGCCTCCATCGACGAGGAGGGTAGGGTCACGAAACCCTTCCTGATGCCCCAGCGCAATCCTAAGAAGTACTACCGGGAGATGTTTGACTCGTACAATGTGCCTGACTTCACGAAGACCAAGGTGGACTTCGATATCCGCGAGGCTCATGAGCAGGTGTTCCGCAATGAAAGAGAGAAGGTAAAGGTGAAAAAGTAAATTTGGTAAACATATAACGAAATGAAACAAAAGTTATTATTATGTTTGATGGCCGCTGGAGCCATCGTAATGGGAGGCTGTAAGGATCATCAATCCGGACAGATTGAAGGCCCATGTGTAATCAAGGGTACCATATCACCCGAATATAATGGCAAGCGTATTTTCCTCGTGCCGATGGAAGGTCCCAAGACAGCAGAATACGTCGACTCGATGGAGGTGGCCAATGGTCAGTTTGAGTTTAAGAAGGATACGGTGATGATGGCGAAAATCGTTATGGATTATCACTATCGCATGAACCTTCAACCCCTGTTGGTGGTGACCGAAGGTGGAGAGGTCAACGTGCACATCGATTCCATCAGTTCAGCATCGGGAACACCTCAGAACGACTCGCTTCAAGCCTGGAAAGTGCTGACAGAGCGTCATATGATAGAGAACGCCATTGCCAATCAGCAGATGATGGAATGCCAGCGCAAAGGCGACAGCATCGGTGCTGCGAGAATCAAACAGGATGCTCACGACAAGCATGTGGTCTATAAGAACAAGACTCGTAGTCTGGCAGCCAATCTGAAGGAAACGGTGCTGGGCAAGTTCCTGGGAACAATGTATCCGAAGACCTACACAAAGAAAAGCGCTGACGGCACAGAAACAACTTATGATGCCGATACAAATGAACCGATTGATTGATAAATACGGCTCGTGGACGCTAACGCTGCTGTTGGGCATCGCTGTGTTCCTGTTCTGGTGGCTGCGCTATTCCTTTGCACTGAGCTATCAGGAGCAGTTCCAACTGTTCTTGATCGATGGTGAATACTTTATGCAGCGTCTGGCTGTACCTGGTGGTCTGACACGCTATGTGGCTGAGTTCTTGGTGCAGTTTTACAACATCGTCATGGTGGGAGCAGCCATCATTGCCTTGTTGTTGATGCTGATACATCGCATGATGTGTGCACTTGTGGCTACTCGTTCTTCGCTGCTGACGGCTGTCATCAGTCTCATTGCACCCTTGTTCTGCTGGTGGCAGATGGGTGATGAAAAAGTGCTGTTGGGATTCGTAGTGGCTGTCGGGTTTGTCTTTGCTATGATGCTCGTTGCCAGATGGTTATCGCTTATTACGTCTTCCGTCTTACTTCATACATCTTATATCATTTTGCTCGCCATAACTTATTGGCTGGCAGGACCGTTGGCATTGCTGCTGGCATTTTGGATGATGGGGTCGCTGTTGAGCAGGCAGTTCTCAGAGAAGGTCGTATCGCGAAGAATCCTTGCCACCATTGTGGCCACGTTGCCAGTACTCGCAATGGCACTGTTCGTATGGATCAGTAGTCTGGTGGTGCCATATCCCGTTGAGGTACTTTGGGGCGGCATTGGCTACTATCGGTATCCTAGTACCGTTACCCTGTCGAAGGGTTTCGATGCCCGTACTTACGAACTCATCGAATATGACTATCTTGTACGAAAAGGGCAGTGGGACCGCATCATTGCCAAGGCCGACAAGAAAATGCCTGACCTGCCCATGAGTGTCTGTGCCACCAATCTGGCACTCGCCATGAAGGGTGAACTGGGTGAGCGAGCCTTCGACTACTACCAGCATGGCACACAGGGTTTGCTGCCTTCGTTCGAAATCAACTACAATACCATTCTCGTGACGGGCGAGGCGTATTGGCAGTTGGGACTTGTCAATACTGCCCAGCGTTTCTACTTCGAGGCGATGGAGGCGTTGCCCGATTACAACAAGAGCTGTCGCTGCATCCGTCGTCTGGCTGAGACCAATCTCGTGAATGGCCAGTACGAGGTGTCACGCAAATACCTGAAACTACTGGAGAAGACCATCTTCTATCGGAAGTGGGCGCAGCGTACGATGGACCTTTTGGGTAACGAACAGGCCATCAACGCCCATCCTGTCTATGGCTATATGCGTCAGGTCCGACTCACTGACGACTTGCTGTTCAGTGAACAGGAGTTAGATAAAATTTGTGGACAGCTGGTGGCAAAGTCTCCCAACAACCGCATAGCTCTGCAATACCTGCTGTTGTATCCTATTCTGCAGGGTGACATCAATAAGTTCATGAATTATATGGGCTTTGTCTCGCAACATACTCAGTATCAGCCGCGTTCGTGTCAGGAAGCCGTAGCCTTTGCCTATGCCAGCCGACGTCAGCAACCTCCTCAGGGAGTTGTCAGCCAGTCGGTCATGCAGCGTTACAACCAGTTTACGAAGGCATACAGCGGTCACGCTTCTCTGGAACTCTATCGCAATACGGTATGGTACTATTTATTAAATATGAAATGATAAATGAGAAATGTAAATGAAGAAATGAACAATGTCATGCACAGCTCTCTGGTATCTATAGTATTTCTACTCATAGTAGTTCTGACAGGTTGCTCTTCAAATCCGACGGATGTGAAGAAGTCAGACCAGTTGCCCAAGTTATACCCTGACTATGTCGGGGTTACCATTCCTGTAGGGATAGCTCCCTTGAATTTCAGCGTGCAAGACGAGAATGCGGAGGCTGTCGACGTGAATGTGAAGGGTAGCAAGGGTGGCACCATGCATGTTCAGGGCGAGTGGGCTGACTTCGACATCGATGAGTGGCATCAGTTGCTGGCGCAGAACAAAGGCGGTGAGCTGACTTATACCGTTTGCGTGTTGAAGGCTGGTCAGTGGACACAGTACCAGGACTTCAAGATAATGGTGAGCAACTATGCCCTCGATGAATGGGGACTGACCTACCGCCGTATTGCTCCAGGCTACGAGGTGTATAGCCATATGGGAATATTTCAGCGCGAGCTGGCTACTTTCGAGGAGTCGGCAATCATTGATAATACGCAGATTCCAGGCCAGTGCGTCAACTGCCACATGTCGAATCGCACGAATCCGGACCGTTTTGTCTTTCATGTGAGAGGAGCTCATGGTGCTACGATGGTGCAGATGAATGGAAAGCGAGAATGGCTAAAAGCCAAGAGTGATTTGTTGGGTGGCTCAATGGTCTATCCCTATTGGCATCCGACAGGTAAATACTGTGCGTTTTCCACCAACCAGACCCGTCAGGGATTCCACGTCGTCAAAGACGAGCGCATAGAGGTGTTTGACCTTTCATCGGATGTGTTTGTGTATAACCCTGTATCCAGGGAAATCCTGACAGACTCCCTGCTGATGACGAAGGACTGGTCGGAGAACTCCCCGGTGTTCTCGCCCGATGGCAAGTACCTCTATTATATGACCTGCAAGCAACAGGAGTATCCTGCCCACTATAAGGATGAGAAATACAATCTCTGCCGTATTGCCTTCGATGCCGAGAAGGGTGTATTTGGCCAGCAGGCGGATACGCTGTTCAATGCGGTGGCAATGGGAAAAAGCCTGACATGGCCCCGGCCTTCGTACGATGGCAAGTACATCTTGTTTACCTTGACAGACTATGGCTATTTCTCTATTTGGCATGAGGAAAGCGACCAGTGGTTGTTAGACCTGGACACAGGGGAGGCCAGGGAGTTGAAGGAGATGAACAGTCCCAGGGCCGACAGCTATCATAACTGGAATGTAAACAGTCATTGGGTGGTCTTCACATCGCGTCGCGACGACGGACTCTACAGCCGTCTCTATCTGGCCTGCATCGATGACAAGGGACAATGCTCCAAGCCTTTCATGCTGCCTCAGCGCAACCCCAAGAAGTATGATGAGCGTAGCCTCTATTCCTTCAATACCCCGGACTTTACCCAGCGCAAGGTAGACTTCGACGCGCATGCTGCTGCCAAGGAGATTATGGGCGACAGCCGGCTGGAAACCAAAGCAAGACAGTAGAGAATCTTATCGGAAGGGTTCTGCCTCTAATTTTAAGGCTTGTTCCACATCCCTGGCATCGAAGGGAAGCTTACCTTTCGACAGTTCTGGTGTGTTGAACGATTTGAGTGTGTTGTCATAGAAGGTCGGTGACTTCTGGGGCAGGCAGAAAGGCTTGTGTGCCTTGCCCTGACGGTCAACATAGCAGAAATAGGGTTTTCCATAGAGACCGTCGTCACGCTTGGAGGCGAAGACAAACCACCTGCTGTTGCTGGA
Source organism: Prevotella sp. (assembly GCA_017412705.1). Taxonomy (GTDB): domain Bacteria; phylum Bacteroidota; class Bacteroidia; order Bacteroidales; family Bacteroidaceae; genus Prevotella. The sequence goes on along the minus strand of JAFPWS010000059.1, from coordinate 41,469 downwards.
CCATGAATGGTATGTGTCGCTCTTCTGGCTGTTGACAAGAGCCAGCGTATCAACTGTTCCTGTCTTCAAGTCCATCAGGCGCAGGTCAGACTCCTGATGCCAGATGGGGAATGTGCCATAATCCTGCACGGTATAGAGCAGACGGCTCCCGTCAGGAGAGATGCGGGGATGACAGACGGACGACTTGGCATTGGCGGAAACGGGCTGAGCTGCGAGAAGGGTGTCTGCCTGGGTGCCTATGCTACCGTCTTTCTCGTTGAAGGGAATACGCACCAAGGCATATTGCAGCTGCTTCAGCTCTTGGGGCAGCTTGACGTTGTCGGCAGCACAGTAGTAAATGTATTTCCCGTCAGGTGAGAAGGTGGGGAAGGTCTCAAAGACAGTGCTGTCGCTGAGCAATGGTGAGCGGATGATACGGTTCTCCTTCAGGTCAGCTACGTAGACGTCAGACTTGGAGTCAAAGACTTCCAGGCGCTTGCCTGCCTTGGAGTGGAAACCAGGGATAATGATATTAGTGGAGAAAGCGATATAGCGCCCTGAAGGCGAGAATCCGAAATAGACGGAGCCGCTAATCATGTCTTGGGTCTTGATGGCCAGCTTGCGCAGCTGCCCATGCTGGTTGAGGATGGCGCCTCCGTTGGCTCCGCGGACATACAGCATAGAGAGGTTGGGGTCCTGACTGCCTGTGGTATGGCAGTTCATGCATTGGTTGTCCGCATGTCGGTAGTCGCAGAGGGCTTCCTCGTCAAAGTTCTCAATGCAGCGTTGCTTGATTTGCAGACGGTTCCATATCTCGTAGTCAGGCTCTATCAGTCGGTAGGTCAGGTATGGGTCAAGCAAGTCTTTCACCACTTGCCAGTGGAAGGAGCGGTATGCCGTCCATTCTCCATTCTTTAAGGTGGTTACCGTAACTGTGATATCTTCATTCTTAGCCACCAGCTCGCGCCATTCATCCTCGTCGAAGGTCACCTCGTTGCCGCGCTTATTGACAGTAATGTCGCCTGCCTTGACCTGTATGGCCTCGATGTCGTCGCGGACAAGGAAATTCAGGGGACAGATGTTGGCTGGTATCGTCACATCACAATAGTCTGGGTAGATAGGAGGCAGCTCGTCGCTTTGCCTTACGTCTTGTGGCGTAGGGGCGCAGGCGAACAGGGATAGGATGAGGATATATAAAAGCAGGAATTTCTTCATGGCTGTGGTGCTTTTATCTTGTCAAAATAGTACCAGTAGGTGTCACGGAATGACTTGCTTCCGCGTTGCCGGTTATACTGCATGAACTGCTGGAGAATGTCATTTCTCTTGATGTAGTGCTGCCACTCTTCCTGGGAGGCCTGACTGCCGGCAAGCCAGATGCAGAGTGCCTCCTGGTAGAGTTTCTTCAGTCGGGGGCGGTCTGAGCAGTAGCGGTCATAGTCGCGCTTGAAGTTCGTTATGTCCTTCAGCAACAGGTTGCTGCACAGAATATAGTCGAGCGCGGTCTCGTTCTGGGGGTTGGAGTCAAGCAGCTGCATCATGATGAAATGGGCGTTGTCTGACAGCGATAGGGTGTCTTGCTGATTGTTGAAAAGAGCCTTGTTGCGATAACGTTCAGCCTGTGGAGCCAGACGAGCCCAGTCATGCCAGACAAAAGTCTTCTCCAGCAGCCCTAAGAACTTACGGCTGGCCAAGGTGTCGCCACTGATAATGGCACACTCTGCCAGACGGCGTATCATGCGGCTGTTGCGGTTGTCGGGCGAGAAGACGCAGGCCATCATGGCTGCCCGCTCCGTGAAGGTCATGTCGCCCAGGGCAAAGTACAGCTCGTTCATGTTCCTGATGGTTAGCATGGGCGTGCCGGGACCTATCTTATAAAAGGTACCCATTTCGTTAGGTGTGTACTTTAGCAGTACATCAGGCAGCTGTCCCTGCTGGGCCTTGACAAGGTTGTAGAAGAAAAGCATTTCCGGCGTAGGCTGCGCCTCGCTCTCAACTAATGTGACAACCTTCTCCCAATTGCCAAAATAGTATTCACTGTCAACGGCCAGTTGTTTCTCTAAATACCAGCTGGGGGAGCTGATGCGTCCTACGACCTGGTAGCCGAACATCCAATAGGCCAGGGGGAGCGCCACCAGCAAGGCAAGGGCGTATGTCCACCAACGACGCCAAGGCACAGCCTTTATGACAACTAAAAGGATGGTCAGCCATCCGATGAGTGCGAAGGTGGACGAGAGCTTGAAATCATAACGGAGATGGAAGACGGCTTCCAGCGTGGCAAGCGCGAGGGCAACCCCTATTGCCAGCCATCTGTTCATGCCCAGCAGTCTTAGCGTGGCATAGGTTACTCCTATTAATAAGAGTAGGGAGAGTGTCAGAATAGTGGCACCTGCATAAAGGTAATAGTAGAATTGTGTGAGGAAGTCGCCAATCAGGCAGGCCAGCCATGCAGGCTGGTCAAAGTAGGTGGCGAGGTAGTCCCCTGACCATAGGAACAACTGGTTCTGTTCCTTATAAAAGAAATGATAAGGATAGCACCACTGAAAGAAGGAAAAACAGGCAATGGCCCATATTCCTGCCAATATCCATTGAATGCCCTTCGGTCGAATCCCAAGTCTCATTGTTGCGCTAAACATTCCATCTCCACCAGCCATTCCGGGCGGCATACCTTGGCACGGACTATGACATGGGGAATATGGGGATAATTCTGTTGCATGAAGCTCTCTATCTGCTCGTAGTCGGAAGTGTCACGCAGGTAGACGATGAAGTATTTGATGTCCTCCATGGTGGCGTTTCCGTCCTTCAGCAGGGCACCGATGTTCTCTAACAGACGCTTAGCCTGACGACCGATATCTCGCAGATAGATGACATGTCCATGACGGTCGATGGATGCTGTGCCAGAGATATAGAATATGGTCTTGTCTGCCAAAGACAGCTTGGTGCCTCTCTCGAAGGCAACACCATACTCGTGTGTCGGATTCAGGTGGTCCAGCGCCTTGAGATAGGTCTTATTGCTTTCCTCAATGTTGGGATAGGTCAGGAAGTCTATCGCCACCTGGGCAGACTGGATATGAGAGGCACCGCCGATGCCTGTGCTGGCAATGAAATGCGTATCGATGGTCAGGCCGTGTTGACGAAAGATGTCATTGCGGGCTTTGACGGCACCGGCATAGTTGTTGTCGATGTCATTGACGTATATCCAGGTCCTGACACAATGTGTGTCCAGCCTGAGCCCTTGCTCTTTCAGCCATCTGACATATTTCTCAAAAAGCATCATCGTCTGCAGATAGGAACTGGTGCCACGTGTTTCACCCTCCGTCAGTCTCATGCTCTGGAAGATGTAGGGAGCAGGCTCTGTACTGGTCTTGATTAGCATGGCAATCTTACTTCCGTCAGCAGGTGCCTGTTCCACGATGGTTGAGGCATATGTGGAAACAATGTCTTGGTAGAGGTCTGACTCGATTAGTTGTGTGTATTGGTTTTGGGCATCGCTGAGAAAGATTTTGCACCACTGCAACGTCCTGCCTTCAAGGCTTTCAGCCTGAAGGTATTCACGTACAAGTGTCTCTAATTCGATGAGCCTTTTGTCAAAGATGTCTTTTGACAATGGTTTCAGTATTGTATAGTTGTCCATCGTATTTTTGCTGCAAAGGTATATATTTTTAAATACCTGTGCAAATTTGACGTGTACTTTTTTGCTTTTAAGTTTTTTTAAAGGATAAATTGAAGAAAAGTGTGGAAGATTATCATGAGAGTATTGTAATTATTCAAAAAATAGTAGTAACTTTGCATCGAACTTTATAAATAATGCAACTAAAAACCAGGAACAATGAAACATACAAGACTCCTTTTCTTGTTGTTGGTGCTGACGGGAATGCTTCCCATTAGCGCACAAATACGAGGTAATAATATTCAGGTTACGGTGGTTCCAGACCACCAGGACTGGCGTTACGAAGTGGGACAGACTGCTACCTTTAAGGTCAGTGTGACCAAGTCGAATACTTTGCTTGATAATGTAATGGTTGATTACAAGGCAGGTCCTGAGATGTATCAGGATGTGAAAAAGAAGGGAGTAGTACTGAAAGACGGAACTTTGACGCTGAAGGGCAAGATGACAACACCGGGTTTCTATCGTGTTGATGTGAAAGCATATGTCGGCGGCAAGGAATATAAAGGTGCCTGTGCGGCAGCCTTCTCTCCAGAGAAACTTCAGCCCACGACGGTGATGCCAAAGGACTTCAATGACTATTGGCAGAATGCCATTAAGGAAGCGCGTAAGGTAGACCTGAATCCTACGAAGCGCCTGTTGCCAGAGCGTTGCACCAAGGACGTGAATGTTTATGAGGTGTCGTTCCAGAATGTGCAGTGGAACTATCGTACTTACGGCATCCTCTGTGTACCGGTGAAAGAGGGAAAGTATCCCGCCTTGCTGCGCGTTCCCGGTGCTGGCGTACGTCCCTATGGGGGCGATGTGTGGACGGCTTCGCAGGGAGTAATTACCCTGGAGATTGGCATTCACGGTATTTCTGTTACCATGGATCAAAAAGTGTACGACGATGTCTTCAATGGCGCCTTGATGAACTATTGGAACTGGGGTATGGACAATCGTGACGACAGTTATTACAAACGAGTGGTGCTGGGTTGTATCCGCGCCATTGACTATATTGAGCAGTACACTCCCTGGAATGGTAAGGACTATGGCGTGACAGGTTCCAGTCAGGGAGGTTTCCTGACGCTGTCAACGGCAGGTCTTGACAAGCGTGTTACTTGCTATGGTGCTGTGCATGCAGCGCTTTGCGACCATACTGCATCGTTGAAGGGTGTTGCCTGTGGCTGGCCACATTATTTCTATTGGAATAAGGGTAAAGGTCAGGAGCTGAAGATAGAGACCTCACGCTATTACGATGGTGTCAACTTTGCCCGTCTGATTACTGACAAACAGAAGGGTTGGTTCTCGTTTGGCTATTGCGACGATGTGGTGCCCCCGACAACAGCCTGGGCAACCTATAATATAGTAACAGGTCCCAAGGAGATTTCTCCCTATCAGGCTACATGGCATTTCTGGTTCCAGGAGCAGTGGGACGAGTGGGTGGCATGGCTGTTAAAGGAGTTGAATGTAAAGAAATAAATTAAGGTAATATGAAAAAGGTATTGGCAATAGCAGTAGCGGCAATGACAATGGTCGCCTGTGCAACAAAGCAGGCTGAGCCAGTGAAGACATTCGGTCAGCAGTTGGCAGAACGTTTGGACACCCTTTGCAAGAAGGGTATTATGTACGGTCATCAGGATGACCCCTTCTACGGCCTGACCTGGTCCTACGATAAGGACAGTAGTGACGTGAAGAATGTTTGCGGTGACTATCCCGCAGTCATGGGCTTTGAGCTCGGCGGCATTGAGATGGGCGACGAGAAGAGTCTCGACAGTGTGCCCTTTACCCGCATCACAGAAGAGATTATCAACCATTATAAGCGTGGTGGCATTATTACCATCAGCTGGCATCCGCGCAATCCCATCACGACGATAGAGGGTGGTGGCAATGCCGGACAGAAGTTCCCTGAGGGTACAGCTTGGGACGTCACCGACACAACTGTCGTCAAGAGCATCCTCCCTGGAGGAGCGCAGCACGAGAAGTTCCAGACATGGATGCAGCGTCTGTCTGACTTCCTCGCAACCTTAAAGACTGAAGACGGACAGAAGATTCCCTTTATCTTCCGCCCATGGCATGAGAATTCAGGCTCTTGGTTCTGGTGGGGCGAGAAGCTCTGTACCGTTGAGGAGTACAAGGCCCTTTGGAATATGCTACAGGATAAACTGAAGGCCGATGGTTTCGACAATCTTGTCTGGGCTTATTCTCCTGGTTGTCAGGATAATCTGACGGCAGAACGTCTCCTTGACCGCTATCCTGGAGACGACCGTGTAGATATGTTAGGACTTGACGGTTATCAGTGGACACCAGAAGAGAAGGATGCCTTCCTTGCCCGTACCAAGCAGAATCTCAGCGTACTCTGCGAAGTAGCTCAGGCACACGGTAAGATTCCGGCTCTGACAGAGTGTGGCATGAAGAACTTGACGGAGCCTACATGGTGGACTTCGACCCTGCTGCCAGCTGTAAAGGAATACCCCATCTGCTACCTGCTTACTTGGCGTAACTACAAGGATGAGTGGTTCGGACCTTCCACATCGAAACCCGATGCCAAGTATTTCGTAGACTTCTATAACGACGAGAAGATTCTTTTCCTTAAAGATATTACAGAATAATCAAAATAAACATAAAAAGGATATAAAAAATGAGCAATTTTCAAGAAAGAGTAAAGGCGTTGCGAGCTCACCACGAGGAGCTGCTGACGCGTAAGAACGAGCCCATGGAGTGGGGCAATGGTATTTATGACAAGTGGAAAAACCCGATACTGACTGCTGAGCATACACCGCTGGAGTGGAAGTATGACTTCAACGAGAAGGACAATCCCTACCTGATGCAGCGCATCATGATGAATGCCACGCTCAACTCAGGTGCCATCAAGTGGCAAGGTAAGTATTGCCTGGTAGTACGTGTTGAGGGTGCTGATCGCAAGTCATTCTTTGCAGTGGCAGAGAGTCCCAATGGTGTCGACAACTTCCGTTTCTGGGAAGAACCCATCACGATGCCTGATGACGTGATTCCCGCCACCAATATTTATGACATGCGCATTACGGCTCATGAGGATGGTTGGATTTATGGTGTCTTCTGTGCTGAGCGTCATGACGACTCGCAGCCAGGCAACCTTTCGGCAGCAACCGCTACAGCAGGTATTGCCCGTACGAAGGACCTCAAGACCTGGGAGCGTCTGCCAGACCTGAAGACCAAGAGCCAGCAGCGAAACGTAGTGCTGCATCCTGAGTTTGTAAATGGCAAGTATGCTTTCTATACCCGTCCTCAGGATGGCTTCATCGATACAGGTTCCGGTGGCGGTATAGGCTGGGCACTGGTAGACGACATCACTCATGCAGAGGTCAAGGACGAGAAGATTATCAATGCCCGTCACTACCACACCATCACTGAGGTAAAGAATGGCGAGGGTCCACATCCCATTAAGACTCCTAAGGGCTGGCTGCACCTGGCTCATGGCGTTCGTGCCACTGCCGACGGACTGCGCTATGTGCTCTACATGTACATGACTTCGCTGGAGGATCCCACGAAGGTGATAGCCCAGCCGGGTGGATTCTTCCTGGTTCCTCAGGGCGATGAGTATCTGGGCGACGTCATGAATGTAGCCTTTGCCAACGGTTGGATTGCTGACGAGGACGGAAAGGTGTTTATCTATTATGCCTCGGCCGATACCCGTATGCATGTTGCTACCTCAACCATCGACAAGCTGATTGACTACTGCATGAACACGCCAGAGGATGGCCTATGTACTGCAGCATCCGTCGAAACCATTAAGAAACTAATCGCAAAGAACAAACAAAATGGCTAAATCTAATCTAAAAGAAAAAATAGGCTATGGTTTTGGTGATATGTCATCCAGCATGTTCTGGAAGATATTCTCCTATTACCTGCCTTTCTTCTACTCAAACATCTTCGGTCTTTCGCTGGTAGACGCAGGCGTGCTGGTGCTGGTGACCCGTATCTGGGATGCTGTCTCAGACCCCATGATGGGTATCATCTCCGACCGTACGCAGACCAAGTGGGGTAAGTATCGTCCCTACCTGCTGTGGGTAGCACCGTTTTTCTCCATCTGCGGTATCCTGTTGTTTACCACCCCTGACTTGAATTATGGTGGCAAGCTGATATGGGCCTATGTTACCTACATCCTGATGATGACAGTCTATACTGGCATCAACGTGCCTTACGGTGCCATGCTGGGTGTGATGACAGACGACTCTAACGAGAAGACCGTGTTCTCCTCGTTCCGTATGTTCTTTGCATACGGTGGTTCGTTCATCTCGCTGTTCCTTTGGGAACCGTTGACCAACATGATGGGCGGCTATAACAGCCCTGGTGGATGGTTCTGGGCTATGGTAACCATAGCAACAGCTTGTTTCGTCATGTTCATCCTTTGCTTCTTCATGACCAAGGAGCACCTGAAGACCGTTTCTACCGTCAGCGTAGGCAGCGACTTCAAAGCCCTGCTCTCGAACAAGCCTTGGTGGCTGCTCATTGGTGCAGCCCTCTGCTTCAACCTGTTCAATACGGTGCGTGGTGCCACGGTGGCTTACTTCTTCCAGGACATCATCGGACCGAGTGTCAGCCTGGCCTTCTTCGGCATCGTGTTTGCCTTCTATGCAGGACTTTTCCTGGGTGTCGGTGAGGTCAGCAACATGGTAGGTGTGGCATCGTGTGTGCCTATTGCCAGTAAGTTGGGTAAGAAGACTACTTTCATTCTGGTCAATGCCTCACTGGTAGTGCTCAGCGTGCTGTTCTTCTTTATCCCCTGTACACCGTCAGGCTATTGGGTGATGCTCATCTTCCAGATTCTTATCTCTATTCTGACGGGTATCATGTCTCCGTTGGTATGGTCGATGTATGCTGACGTCTCTGACTATGCCGAGCTCGAGTTCAAGACAGCCTCGACAGGTCTTATCTTCTCGTCGTCGTCGATGGCTCAGAAGTTTGGTGGTGCCATTGGTGGTGCTGCTGTGCTGTGGCTGCTCTCAGGCTTTGGCTACATTACCGATCCGGAGATGTTGGCTGCAGGCAACATCATCCAGCCCGACAGTGCGCTGACATGTCTGCGTTGGCTTATGAGCTTTATCCCTGCTTGTGTGGCTCTGCTCTCTGTGTGCATCGTCTGGTTCTATCCTCTGACCACAGAGCGCATCAATAAGATTAATGCTGAACTGAAGAAAGTACGTGCCATCGAAGATTGATATGGACATTAAGCTATTAAGAAAAGAAATGCAGGATGTTGTTGAAAGCAACATCCTGCGCTTTTGGCAGGATAAGATGGTAGACCGCGAGCATGGCGGTTTCTACGGTCGTATCGATGCTCAGGAGGTGTTGCATAAGGATGCAGAGAAAGGTGCCATCCTCAATGCCCGCATCCTTTGGACGTTCTCTGCGGCTTATCGGGTACTCCGTAAGCCTGAGTACTTGGAGATGGCCACCTATGCCAAAGAGTATTTCATAGAGCATTTTATAGATAAGGAGTATGGCGGTGTCTACTGGAGCTTAGACTATTTGGGGAATCCGCTGAACACCCGTAAGCAGTTCTATGCCATAGGCTTTGCGCTCTACGGCATGTCGGAGTATGCCCGTGCCACTGGCGACAGAGAGGCGCTGGAGTGTGCCTTACAGCTTTACTCCTGCATCGAGGAGCATGCGCTGGACCATCAGTATAATGGCTATATCGAGGCCATGACACGTGACTGGCAGCCTATTGCCGACATGCGCCTGTCAGAGCTGGATGCCAACTTCCCCAAATCGCAGAACACCCATCTGCACATCATTGAACCCTACGCAAACCTCTATCGCTGCCTGAGCGAGTTGCGTGCAGCTGAGTCATGCGACTATGTGCCTGTCATTGGCTCTGTGCTCCCGGTGAATGTGACGGTTCCTCAGGAGACTATCAACAGCGTTGAGGCATCGCTGCGCAATATCATCAATATCTTTACAGACAAGATTCTCAATCCGGAGACACACCATCTTGACCTCTTCTTCGAGATGGACTGGACACGTGGTGCAGGCCATTTGGAGAGCTATGGTCACGACATTGAGTGCTCATGGCTGATGCACGAGGCTGCCCTTGTGCTGGGCGACAGAGATGTATTGGATAAGGTAGAGCCCATTGTCCGCATTGTGGCTCAGGCTTCTGCCAAGGGACTGCGCCCCGACGGATCCATGATTCACGAGGCCAACCTCGATACGGGCCATGTCGACGACGACCTGCATTGGTGGGTACAGGCTGAGAATGTGGTAGGATGGTTCAACCTCTATCAGTATTTCCACGACGAGGACGCCCTCGACAAGGCTGTCCGTTGCTGGCAGTACATCAAAGACCAACTGATAGACTATGAGCATGGTGAGTGGCACTGGAGCCGTCATCCAGATGGAAGCCTAAACACCGTCGATGACAAGGCAGGCTTCTGGAAATGTCCTTACCACAACAGCCGTATGTGCCTCGAAATCATTGAGCGCACCGAAGGAATGTAGGCAGGCAATCAGGCAGAAGGAACACACTATTCAATAAGTGATGGGTAAAAAAGGAATCTTGCTATGGGGGATGCTGACCCTCATGCTGTGTCAGACCGTCAGGGCAGCAGATGTCTACAAGAACGACAGGACCCGTTGGATGAAGATAGCTGAGGCGACAAAGCCTGAGCTGAAGTTTCAGACACTCAAACCTGTGGCTACGGTTAAGGCAATGCAGGATGACAAGGCTTTCCAGGGCTGGCGCTATGAGCGGACAGGTGATCCGCAGGCAGAGCTCTACGCCAAGAATTTCAAGGATGTTAAGGAACTGACACTTGACTTTGGCCGTCACATGGTAGGCTATTTCCGCTTTCATATCAAGACGACCAGAGGATGTCAGGATGCTCCAGTGCGACTGAAGTTCTTCTTTGGCGAGTTGCCTGCCGAGCTGAATACGCCCCTCGACCCTTGGAAGGGATGGCTCAGCCGTGCCTGGATGCAGGACGAGGTGGTGACAGTAACGCAGGCAGACCAATGGATAGCCATTCCACGCCGCATTGCTGCACGCTATCTGAAGATAGAGCTGCTTGGCGCCTCGCAGGATTTCGACTTTGCTATTGACGATGTGGAGTTTGTTGCCCAGTCATCAGCAGGCGAGGTGCTGACGGCGTTGCAACCCTCCTGCCCTGACATGGTGCGCCGAATCAACCAGATAGGCATCGAGACGTTGCGGGAGTGCATGCAGACAGTCTATGAAGACGGTCCCAAGCGAGACCGCAGACTTTGGATTGGTGATATGTACCTGGAGTCGCTGGCCAATCGTTATTCCTTTAAGAACCATCAGCTGACCAAACACTGCCTCTACCTCTTTGCAGGCTTGGCAGCAGATGATGGCATACTCATCTCCAACTGCTTTGAGGAACCTGAGCCGCATCCTCAGTACGGTTCCTACTGTCTGACCTACTGTCTGCTGTGGAACTCGGCCCTGTTGGAGTATCTGAAAGATACTGACGACAAGGAGACTGCCAACGACCTGTGGCAGGTAGCGAAGCGTCAGACGGAAGATGCCCTTACCTATGTTGATGACAAAGGACTTTTCGACCAGCATAAGCGTGGCCAATATATCTGGCTCTTCTTTGACTGGCGTGAGGGTCTTGACGTGAATACACCGATGCAGGGTGCCGCCATCTTCGCCCTGCGACAGACTTACGAGTTGGCTAAGCTGTTGGGCCGTGAGAAGGAGGTGGCGTCTTATCCCGCTCTGATTAAGAAGATGACACAGGCAGCCCGCAAGTTCCTCTATAACGCTAAACGCGGTGTGATGGAGAGCGGTCCCGCAAAGCAGGTGAGCATCCTCTCTCAGACATGGCTTATCAAAGCTGGTGTCCTCAGTAAGAAGGAAGGTGCCAAGGCTATTCGTACCGCTCTGCAAACCGATGGCGTGCTGATGCCGGGAACTCCCTATGCCACTCACTACCTCATTGACGCCATGCTGCTATGCGACATGAAGCAGGAGGCTAAAGACTATCTCATTGACTACTGGGGAGGCATGGTTAGCAAAGGGGCCGACACCTTCTGGGAAGCCTACGACCCCAAGGACGACTACATCTCGCCTTACTCCTTCTTCCCTGTCAACTCCGCCTGCCATGCCTGGAGCTGCACACCGGTCTATTTCATCCATCAATATCCTGACGTCTTCCAGCAATAAACAGTTTCCTACCGACAAACCTGTAGTTTCTCGGTAGGAAACTGTTGCTTTGTCGGTAGGAAACGATGAGTTTCTCGGTAGGAAACTTTCAGTTGTCAGAGCTTGCCCTGTTCACCAAGGTAGGAATCCTTGAATCCAAGGAAGTAGAGCACACCGTCGAGACCGATGGTGTTGATGCTCTGCTCAGCATTAGCCACCACACGAGGCTTGGCATGGAAGGCAATGCCCAGACCGGCCTCACTAATCATCGGCAGGTCGTTAGCACCGTCACCTACGGCAATGGTCTGCGCCAGGTTGACTTTCTCCACCTGGGCAATGAGCTTCAGCAACTCAGCCTTGCGGTGGCCGTCAACCACTTCGCCTACGTAGCGTCCCGTCAGCTTGCCGTCGTCGCCTATCTCCAGCTCGTTGGCATAGACATAGTCGATGCCGTATTTGCGTTGCAGATACTCGCCAAAATAGGTGAATCCACCTGAGAGGATGGCAATCTTGTAGCCACAGGTCTTCAGAATCTTCATCAGACGGTCTACACCCTCTGTGATGGGCAAGTGCTCGGCAATATCCTGCATCACGCTGACGTCCAGTCCTTTGAGCAGGGCTACACGCCGTGTAAAGCTCTCCTTGAAGTCAATCTCGCCACGCATGGCACTCTCGGTGATGGCACGTACCTTGTCGCCTACGCCATTGCGCTCCGCCAGCTCGTCGATGCACTCCGTCTGTATCAGCGTCGAGTCCATGTCGAAGCAGATGAGTCGGCGCATGCGTCGGAACATGTCGTCCTTCTGGAACGAGAAGTCTATCTCCATCTCCTGTGACAGCTTCATCAGCTTCGACTGCATCTCCTGACGGTTGTGAGGCTCGCCACGCAGCGAGAACTGGATGCAGGCACGGACATGCTTGCCTGGAGTCTTAATGCTCTTGCGGCCTGTCAGGCGCAGAATGCTGTCGATGTTCAGCCCCTGGTCAGCCAGAATACGTGTTGCCGCTTCTATCTGCTTGGCCTCAAGCTGGCGTCCCAGCACCATGAGGATGTAACGGTTCTTGCCCTGGTGGCCCACCCAGTCTTCGTACTCGTCGTCACTGATGGGCGAGAAGCCGATGTTGACTCCCAGCTCGGTAGCCTTGAACAGCAGTTCCTTCATGGCCAGTCCTGATTTCATCTCATCCATACGGATAAGGATGCCCAGCGAGAGAGTGGAGTGGATGTCGGCCTGGCCGATGTCCAGAATCTGTGCGTCGTACTTGGCAAGGATGCCCATGACGCTGGCAGTAAGGCCAGGACGGTCCTGACCTGTGATGCGGACGAGGATTTGCTCTTCTTTCATAGTCTTATTTTAAGTAGTCTTCAAAATACTGTGTGATGCGCTCGTGCAGATGCACCGAAGCATGGCCTCGCATGTTGTGCTCCTCGCCAGGATAGGCAAAGAAGTCGGGCTGAGTGCCAGCCTTGATACATGCATCGAGGAAGGAAAGGCAGTGCTGAGGCACGACGGTATTGTCGTTGTAGCCGGTAATAATCTGCAGACGGCCCTTCAGGTTCTTGGCTTTGTCGATGAGGCTTGTCTTGGCATAGCCCTCCGGATTCTGCTGTGGCGTGTCCATATAGCGCTCGCCATACATCACCTCGTACCATTTCCAGTCGATGACGGGACCGCCGGCCACGCCCACCTTGAACACATCCGGGTAGTTGGTCATGAGCGAGATGGTCATAAAGCCACCAAACGACCAGCCATGAACACCCAGCCTGTTGGCATCGACATAGGGCAGGGACTTCAGGTACTCCACACCTTTTATCTGGTCTTGCATCTCCACCTGTCCCAGCTGGCGGAAGGTAGTCTGCTCGAAGTCGCGTCCACGACTCTCGCTGCCACGGTTGTCAAGGATGAACAAAATGTATCCCTTCTGTGCCATGTAGGTTTCCCAGGAGCGGCTATACCAGTGCCAGGCTGCCTCGACGTTGTGGGCATGAGGACCTCCGTAGACATAGACCACGGCAGGATATTTCTTGCCAGCGTCGAAGTCGTGGGGCTTCACCATGCGGTAGTAAAGGTTTGTCGCGCCGTCAGCAGCCTTGATGGTGCCACACTCGAAGATGGGCTGCACGTAGTCCTTCCACGGATCGGCAGCTATCAGAAGGTGTGAGACCTTCGGGGTAGTGTGACGGATGTCAGCCAGGTCTATGTTACGAGGCACGTCAGGCTCAGTATACTTGTCGTAGAACAGCTGTCCACTCTCCGACAGCATGGCATGGTGTGAGCCACGCCCGTTGTCGAGCAGGGTTCGGCGTCCTGTCTTCACATCGACAGCCCAGGTGTTATGCTGTATGGGGTTGGCCTCGTTGGAGGTGATGAGGATGCTGCGCTGCTTCTTGTTGAAGCCCAGCACCTCCTGTACCACCCACGGTCCACTGGTCAGCTGCTTGATGAGCTTCCCCTCCTTATTATATATATAAAGATGGTTGTAGCCGTCGCGCTGGCTCTGCATGATGAACAGGTTTTCGTTCCACGGCAGGAACTGAATGGGGTGCAGCGGCTCTACGTACTTCTCGCTGGTCTCCCTATAAAGCTCGGCCATGCGCTCACCAGTCAGGGCGTCGTAGCTTACAAGGCGACAGTCGTTCTGGTCACGGTTCAGCTCGAACATATAAATCGTCTTGGCATCAGGGCTCCAGGCTATGTTGGTGAAGTAGACGGGCGTAGAGCATGCTGTGGAGTCGCCACTGACAGCACCCACGGGTGTCTTCAGATAGACGGTCTTGCCGGTGGCAAGGTCGTAGACGCCAACGGTGACGATATGCGATGATTCGCCAGCCATGGGGTATTTGTCTGGCTCGTAAGAGGCCACACGGGGGAAGATGTCTACCTGCGGATAGTCGCTGACCATCGTCTGGTCCATTCTGTAAAAGGCCAACCGCTGTCCGTCGGTACTCCAGAAGGTGCCCTTCCTGATGCCGAACTCGTTGCGGTGTACGCTCTGTCCATAGACTATCTCACGGCTGCCGTCCTTTGTCAGCTGTACTTCCTTGTCGTCAGCCTGACGGATATAGAGCTGGCTGTCCTTGACATAGGCTACGGCACGTGACTGCTTGTTCCAGTCGCTATTGGTCTCGCCCTCACAGCTCTGCTGCCAAATGGTCTTCTTCTGTTGCCAGTCATAGAGCACGCGCAGCTTGCTGTTCTTAAGCAGGACAAGGGGCTGGTCGGCATAGGGGTATGCTGCTGAGAAGGCAGAGTGGAAATCGCTGCCTACCTCCTTCAGCGTGAAGAGCTTCGTTTTCTTGGTGCCTGCCGCAGCATTCTTGTCTTTCGTGCTTTCTATCGTACCGCCCTCTTCCGCATCCTGATACATCAGCTGGTCGCCCCACCACGTCAGCCACAGGTTCTCAGGTTGCAGGTTGTGGAAGTTCTTGCCTCCGAAGTTGAGGTCTTCCAGCGTGAAAAGCTTTTTCTCCTGTGCACTCATGGGCAGATAGGGTAGGGATAAGAGAACCAGCAGGGCCGGCAGTTGCTTAGTCATCGTCTTCATCGTGAAACCTCCTGTTCTTCTTTCCAAAGTCGCGTCCGCCTTTCTTGTCAAAGCTGCGTCCACCTTTGTTGTCAAAGTTCCTTCCGCCTTTGTTGAAGGGCTTCTTAGGACCTCTGGAGTCTCTCGAGGGTCTGGAGCCTCTGGCGTCCCTGGCACCTCTGCTGTCTCTGTCTTCCCTGGGCTCACGGGAGCTTCTGGGTTCGCGGGGCTTCCTGTCTTCCAGCGAGTGGAACTTGAAGTTGCGGATGTCGGCACCTTCGTTCTCCTCTTGCTCGTCCAGACGCTTCTTGAACTCACGCTCCTTCTTGAAACGGTGCTTCTCTGCCATCTGGCGCTTCTCCTCCTCAGTCTTGACGACGCCTCCTTCTTCACGGTAGACGCGCATCTTGCCGTCAAACATCTGGTACTTGCGGAACTCGCACTCCAGCGAACCGTTATACAAAGGAATCTTGATAGAGGGCTTCAAGCCTATCTGTTCGAAGCATTCCTCACGGTAGCTCAGTACCCAGGCGTCGTTGCCGGTGAACTGATGCTTCAGACGCTCGCCAATCATCTTGTAGGTAGCCAGCAGGTTAGGCGTCGAGATGCGCTCGCCATAGGGAGGGTTCGTCACCATGATGGAAGGCTCGCCGGGTTGTGTGAAGTCCTTGAAATCCTGCTCCGTCACGGTGATGACATTTGTCAAACCTGCAGCCTTGATATTCAGCCGCGCTGTGTTGACAGCCTTGATGTCGACATCGTAGCCATAGATGTGGTGGTTGAACTCACGTTCCTGCGAGTCGTCGTTGTATATCTTGTCAAATAAGTCGGCATCGAAGTCAGACCATTTCTCGAAGGCAAACTCTTTGCGGAACAGACCCGGTGCCATGTTGCGGGCTATGAGGGCAGCCTCGATGAGCAAGGTGCCGGAGCCGCACATGGGGTCTATGAAGTCGCTTTCGCCCTGCCAGCCCGTCATCAGAATCATGCCTGCTGCCAACACCTCGTTCAGAGGGGCCTCGACAGACTCCTGACGGTAGCCGCGACGATGCAGGCTCTCACCGCTGGAGTCCAGACACAGCGTACACTCGCTCTTGCCGGGAGCCACATCGGCAATATGGATGTGCAGGCGGATGTCAGGGTTGGTAATGCTGATATTCGGACGCTGTCCCGTCTTCTCGCGGAACTGGTCTACGATGGCGTCCTTGACCTTGTAGGCCACAAACTTGGAATGACGGAACTCCTCGGAGAATACCACGGAGTCTACGGCGAATGTCTTGTCCAGCTCCAGATATTCTGTCCAGTCAATGGTCTTGACACCTTCGTAGACATCGTCAGCTGACAAAGCCTTGAAGTGTTTGATGGGTTTTAGGATTCGGATGGCTGTATGCAGTTGGAAGTTGGCACGGTACATCATCTCCTTATCGCCTGTGAAGGACACCATGCGACGTCCTTCCTGTACATTTTTTGCGCCCAACTGCGTCAATTCTTTCGCCAAAACGGACTCAAGGCCCATAAAGGTCTTGGCGATCATTTCAAACTCTTGTGTCATGATGTTATTTTATAAATATGGTGCAAAGATACAAATAATTCTTAATACTTCATCCATAATTCATGATTTTTATGTAATTTTGCCCTTGATAAATAAAATGCTGACTATGACCGTAACCTGTTCTATACTGCTTTTCAGTCTTCGCTCGCTCTTGCAACTGGAGATACTGGTATGGTTGGTGGGTGTTCCCGTCTTGGTGATAACCCTCGTCATGCTGGTATTACAGTACCGTCAGCATAAGGCCTTGAAGTTCGACCTGAAGCAGCTTTCCAAGGTTAAGGTACACTCCGTGGAATATGACCTCGTGCTGAAAGCTATGAAGTTGGCCATCTGGCGCATGGATGTGCCGACACGCGTTTTCTCGTTTGATACTGACTACCGTGACAATAGCGACAGTGTCGTCATCCCGCCGGGAACAAAGATAGACGACGTCATCGACCACGTAGCCCCGGAATATCAGGATATGGTGAGAAACGGCTACGAGGACTTGCTTGCAGGCAAGATTGATGTGTTCCATGCCCAGTACCAGATGCTGGTGCCCCATACAGACCGCACCTATTGGAGCGAGATATATGCCACCATCGACAAGCGCGACTATCAGGGCAATCCCTTGAGTGCTGTCGGCACACTGATGCGCATCGACCAGCAGAAGGAGATTGAGAGCGCCTTGATGGATGCTGTCTACCATGCTGAGGAGAGCGACCGTCTGAAGTCTGCCTTCCTGGCCAATATCAGTCATGAGATCCGCACCCCGTTGAATGCCATTGTGGGCTTCAGCGATGTGCTGCCCATGGCAGAGAGCGACGAGGAGCGTCAGAACCTGATAGCCCTCATCAAGCAGAACAACACCCAGCTGTTGCGCATCTTCGACGACATTGTCAGCATGTCGAAGTTGGAGGCCCGTGGCGGTGGTGAGCTTAAGAAGTCTACCTTCGAGCTGAGCCAGCTCTTCAATGATCTGACAGACAAGTACCGGCAGCAGGCCGACGAGAAGGGCCTAAGCATCGTCGTGGGCCAGAAGGAGACCCTGCCCATGCTGACTACCGACCGCGACAGAGTGCGTGAAATCCTGAACCAATACCTGAACAACGCCATCAAGTTTACCACAACCGGACAGGTGACGCTGGGCTGTACAGAGCACGAAGGCAAGTGGCGCATCTATGTCCAGGACACTGGCAAGGGCATACCCCAGGAGATGTGTAACGAGCACCTCTTTGAGCGTTTCGTCAAGGTCGATGAGTTTATTCCTGGCACAGGCCTCGGCCTGAGCATCTGCCGCAGCCTGGCGCTGACGCTGAATGGCGAGGTGGGTGTCGAGTCGAAGCTCAACGAGGGCTCTACGTTCTGGCTCGATCTGGGCAAGGCATGACCCTGCCAAGGCCTGTTTTCCTTATCTTATATATTATATTAAGGTACGCGCAAAACTTTTTTCTTCCCTTTGCAACTTCTTGCTGGCTTTCTGCGTCTAACCAGTAAGAACAATCCTAAAATGTAAAGTATATGAAAAAGTTATTGTTGTTTGTGATGGTACTTGGCGTGCTGTCGGTGAGTGCAAAGGTAGTGACGGAAATCAGTGGCGACAACAGAGTAGTGGAACGCCGTTCTCTGAAGGGCTTTGAACGCATAGAGCAGCTGGGCTCGCTGGATGTGAAGTACCAGCAGGCTGACACCTTCTCCGTATTTGTCAAAGCTCCCAAGCGTGTCATCAAGCAGGTGGAGACCCGTGTGGTGGGCAACAAGCTGGTGGTTAACATGAAAGGAAAGATGCTCAGCTTCGGCAACAACAGTGGCGACGACGTGACGGTATATGTCACCTCCCCCGACTTCCTGGGCATAGAGCTGAAGGGCTCCGGCGACTTCGAGTGCAAGCGACACCTCGATACCGACAACCTTGACATCCGCCTGAAGGGCTCTGGCAACATCGACTTCTACGACATCATCTGCGACAATGTCAGGGTATCACTCCTTGGCTCGGGCGATGTGGAGCTGAAGAAGGTTGTCACCCGTAACACGGCGATAGAGGTAGTAGGCTCTGGCGACCTGAAGATGAATGAGCAGAAGGCCGCCCTGACGAAGATGGAACTGAAGGGCTCCGGCGACATCAAGATGCACCTCAAGGACTGCGGTAAGGTAGACCTGCGGCTGGTAGGCTCCGGCGACATCAAGCTCTCCGGCAATGTCAACGAGTATAACTATTATAAGCGAGGCTCTGGCGACATCGATATCTCGTCACTGAACGTCAAGAAGAAATAGAGGTACAAAAAACTAGGGATGTCTCACGACATCCCTAATTCTTTTCTAACTAACTTATTATCAACTATTCATTACTCATTCTGAATTTCACGCTGCAAAGATACGCACTTTTTCCTACGATTGCAACAAAAATGCGTAAAAATCTCACGTAAACGTTTGCGGATTCCCCAAAATTGTGTATCTTTGCACGGACAATAGACCTCAACATGGTAAATAAGAAGCAACGCCGCACCTCGCTGAAGGACTTGGCTCAAGAGCTGGGAGTCAGCATAGCCACCGTCAGCCGCGCCCTGCGCAACTCCCCCGAGATAGGTAAGGAGATGCAGCAGCGGGTGAAGGATCTGGCCAAGAGGCTGAACTACCGTCCTAACCCCTTTGCGCAGAGTCTGCGCAAGGAGGCTCCCAAGATGATAGGCGTCGTTGTGCCCAATCTGGTGACGCACTACTATGCAGCTGTGCTCGACGGCATCGAGGACGAGGCCCGTCGTGCCGGCTATAGTGTCATCAGCGCCAACAGCCATGAGAGCTATGAGGACGAGGAGCTGGCTGTCGACAATTTCGTAGGACTGCATGTCGAAGGCATCATTGCCTGTCTGGCGCAGAACACCACCGACTACCACCACTATCAGGAGATAGCCGATATGGGCATCCCCCTGGTCTTCTTCGGACGCACTTGTCTGACAGACCAGTTCTCCTGCGTCACCGCCAATGGCGACGAGGCAGCCCAGCAGGCCACCCTGCACCTCATCGATACCGGCAGCCAGCATGTAGCCTTCCTGGGAGGCCCCAACCACCTGGACATGGTGCGACGCCGTAAACATGGCTATCTGGAGGCCTTGCGTGAGCGTCGTATCCCCATAGACCGCGACCTGGTCGTTTGCGACAAGATAGACTATCAGGTAGCCCTTGACGCTACCAAGCGCCTGCTGCAGATGCCCAACCGTCCCGACGCCATCCTCGCCTTCAACGACATCATCACCTTTGCGGCCTTTACAGCCATCAAGGAGTGTGGACTGCGCATTCCTGACGATGTTGCCCTGATAGGCTTCACCGACGATGCCCATGCGGCCTATGTCACCCCCCAGATGTCAGCCATTGAGGACCAGTCACACCTCATGGGTGTCACCGCTTGCCGTCTCCTGCTCAAGAACATCAATGGCGATGCCAAGGTGTATAAGGAGATTGTGCCCCAGCAGCTCGTCATCCGCGAGACCTCTGCCAAGAAGAAGCAGTAAAGAAACATGTTATAAAGTTCAAGAAGAATGCAGAAAAGACGCTACCTCCTTATGCTGGCAACTCTACTGGTTGTCACAGTAGTTTATGCCGGTGCCCGTGAGCAGGCACGGCAGATGTATCCCGGCTGGAACCTCGGCAACACATTAGAGGCTACCGAGGGCGAGACAGGCTGGCAAAGCACACGTACTACGCAGCAGATCATCGACTTTGTCAAGGCTCAGGGCTTCCGCTCCGTACGCATACCCTGTGCCTGGAATGTCCATTGCGATGCCCAGGGACGCATAGACCCCACATGGATTAGCCGTGTCCAGGAGATTGTGCGCTACTGTCTGAACGACGGCCTCTATGTCGTGCTCAACGACCACTGGGATGGCGGCTGGATAGAGGTCGAGGGCTTCAGCAGCTCCACCAAGGCGTTCCAGCCTGTCACCGACGATATTGTCAACGACAAGATACTCCGCTTGGCCGACCTGTGGACGCAGATAGCCACTGCCTTCCGCGACTTCGACGACTATCTGCTCTTTGCCGGACTCAACGAGCCTTTCCAGCAGTACAACCTGTTCAATGGCCGCCATCAGGAACTGACGCCCATCCTGATGCGATACAATCAGGCTTTTGTCAATACCGTCCGTGCCACGGGAGGGCGTAATGCCCAGCGCACGCTCATCATACAGACTCCCAGTACCAGCATCGCCTCAGCCACCGACCCCGCCGTGGCCTTCAGCGTGCCTTCCGACTTGGCTGGCGCAGACCATCTGATGGTAGAGGTACACTTTTACGAGCCATGGAACTTCTGCGGGCAGGAGGCCGACGGCGCATGGTTCTGGGGTAAGGACAACCTCGTGGAGGGCGATGACCACAATAGCTCATGGGGCAACGAGGAACACATGGAACGTATGATGCAGGCCCTCGACGATAAGTTCGTCTCCCGCGGCTATCCCGTCATCATTGGTGAGTGTGGGGCCAATTGGCGCCAGGTGCCCCACCATCAGGCCCGGCACGACGCCTCCATCCGCTACTGGTATAGCGAGCTCAACCGCCGTGCTGTCAACCATGGCTGCGTCACCATGCTCTGGGACATCAACGTCCCTGACCGCAAAGGCGAACAGGGCACTTTCACTGTCATCGACCGACAGCGTCTGCAGGTCTTCAACCCCATCGCCATCGAGGGTATCCTTGCAGGCATTGGCGCTGGCAAATGGCCCTATTAAGAAATCTCTATAATGATTTCTCAAGGAAGAAACGCTGAAACTCCTGCTCGAAGTTAGGAGTGAGCAACTCCGTTGCATCAGACTGGCCGGACTTGCCTATCGCAGCCTTAATCTCCTGCATCGTCCAGAAACGCCCACCGTCCAGCTCATCCTTCGAAGGCTTGATGTCACCGTCGTAGGTTGTGCGGTTCACGTACACCAGCTCCCTTTCGCGCTTGCTGTCAAACACATACTTGCCTATGTACTCAGGCTCGAAGTCGGTGATGCCTAACTCTTCGCGTACCTCTCTTCGCAGCGCCTCCTCTGGTGTCTCGCCATAGTCCAAATGGCCACCCACCGCAGTGTCCCACTTTCCGGGCTGTATATCTTTCCATAATGGCCGTTTCTGCAGGTACACCTCACCGCGCGAGTTAAACACATGCAGGTGTACCACGGGATGCAGCAGACGTGACCCGTTATGACACTCGCCACGCGTCGCCCTGCCTGTCACCGTCCCCTCTTCATCCACTATGGGGAAAACCTCTTCCTGGTTGTCTTTCATCTTCATAACTTCAAGTCCTTACCTGTTTCTTCCTATCAGCGCGCAAAGTTAGTGAAAACCGAGCTAAATTCAAAGAAAAAAGCATTTTTCTTTGCATTTTCGAGGTGCCTGTAGAAAAAGAACGTGGCAGCCTGCAAGAAGTGGGACTGGGCCCCAACCCTCATCATCACTTGGGTTGGAGCCTCTTTTGTTCCTTTATGCGCTTCGCTTAGTCGAGATGACTACCCCTTGCCAACTCCCATCCTCGCAGCATGGCGAAATAGTCAATGCTTGACATTCCGTTTTCCTGAATCGCCATAGCCACACCCACCATCATCCATCGGCTGGGCCTTTCCGACGGAATGCCTATCGGCTCGTCGGGGTCGATGCCGGTGAGGCGAGAGACGTTCTCGATGTAGCTGTGAGAGTCGTTCTCGCTCGATGGTGCCCACCTCGAGATGATGCCGCGGATGGTGTAGAGACGGTACTTGTGATAGTACGTACGGGTGAGCAGTTGGAAGGCTGCACGCCATCCCCATTCTAAAGACTTGAACTGACAGAATGCTCTGTCGCTTTGTTGGGCAGCAAGGCCCTTCCACTGATCCTTCGCTGTGCGACGGATGTTCAGCGGGTTATTATTCCTAATTCCTCTTGGTAACATAACTATAAACTTTTAATTCTTAACTATTCAAATGTCAAATGTCAAAAGTGGGAAAGTGGGAAAGTGGGAAACCGGATGGTTTCAAGTTTCAAGATCCAAGTTTCAAGACCTGAAACCTGAAACCGTCTTTAAGGCAGTTCCTGTACCACCTTCCGATACAATCCGTACTTCACCTTCTCCACCACCTTTTCATCCTGAAAGCGGATGATGGCTCTCGATGCTGCCGTCTTCGAACAGTTGAAGATGTCCATGAACTGCTGCGTCTTGAACTCGTCAGGCAGTTTGCGGAAACAGTCATCATAGCGGGTGGTGCGGCGACGCTGTACGAACTCTTTGTTCTGGTCAGCAAAGTAGTTGTAGGCCATCTCGCCGAAGTAGAACTGCTGGCACTTGTACTGAATCTCCATAGCCAACCTACAGAGCCTCTTGTCGCGTTCATCCATCGTCAGCGTCTTCTTCTCCTGCCACTCATCCCAATGACGCATCAGGATGAAGGGAAGGGAGATGCCAATGCCGTAGTACGGAATACGCTTCAACAGCGTTCTGTCTGCCTTGTCGTCGTTAAACTCGGCAATCTCCAAGTGACTGGTTTGCCACTCGTAGGTCTCGTCGTTCAGCGGCTCAATAGGCAGCTCACCCTCAACCTTGTCCAGTCGGTAAGCCCACGTCTGCAGCGTCTCGTTGGCTGACGGATCTACCTGCTGGTGTCGCTTCGCCATACCCTTATCAGGCAGTGGGATAACGGCAAGTCGGGTACTCATACCCGTACCGAAATTCCTTTGGTTCACCTTGCGGTGCAGGGCATACGGCGTACCCGTGTAGATGAAGTTCCAGAATACATTGAACATACCCGTAACAGACTCCTGATTGGCATACATCTGTCCGTCCTCCTCGTTGTGGAAAGCTTTCAGCTCGAGGATTTCTCGGTCCTTCCAGTCGCCACCCTTGTTCTGCTTAGTGACGTTATCCAGCTCAGCATCAAACGAAAACATGTGCAGATTCAGAGGCTTGTCCTGTATTGTCTCCACAGCTGCCAGCATGTGGCGGATAAACTCACCCGTAGCTGTTCTTGCAGGATGCACTCTGATACCCACCACAGGCTTCTTCAGCGCCTCGCCCTTCTGGGCCTTCGTCGAAGTGGTACGTTCCGTTCTGCCCTCCTTGTAGCGGTTCACCGCATCAATCAGACATTGATCAGCCTGAATCATCGGGTCGGCAATCTTCTTGTAGAACTTCTCGATGACGTTCTTGCCGGCACCCGGGTCACCAATAATGAAGATGCAGTAGTTCAGTCGGCGCACCAACTCTGGCTCATACCAAAAATGATAAAAAGCCCTTGTCATCAACGTTCCGAACAACGCCGCCGAAGAGAACCACACCGCAGGCAACTTGTGGGGATGCACATTCAGGAACAGCTCCTTCAAGCAGGGGTAGTACTCTGCCATCTCCAGCAGTTCCTCAGCCCAAGCCTCCAAGGGCAGCACGGCGTAAACGTCGTTGTCGTTCTGAGAGTTGAGAGTTGAGGGTTGAGAGTTTAGAGAAGCGTCTTGCGACTCTGCTCCCGCTTTCCTCAACGCCTCCAAAACCTCCTCCGGCTTCTTCTGCTTATACCGCCAGCCCATAATCGAACTGACTGTACCAGCCACATCCTCACCCTCGGCAGCAAGGTCTTGCACCCAGGGCAACGTCATCACCACCTCGGTAATCTTGGTAGGGTTCTTACCTATCAAGTACCTCAAATGATCCGTCAGTTCTACCAACGTATCATGCCGATGGTTAGTGAGGTTCCTGCCCTCCATCCAAGCCTCGATGATTTTGGCGTAACTGACGCCATTATACATCATAGACTCAGCATTCCGCAGGTCTCCTCCATCGACTCCTGATACAGCCTGTTGGTTTTCTCCAGCAGCTTGAAGGGTGGATACACTACGAGTATCAGCACCACTCGGAGCAAAGTCAAGAGTAGGCTGAGACTTACCAGCACGATACTGCGAGTTATATTTCTCGCCAAAATCCTTGTTCTCATACGTAAACAGTTTTTCTTCGTTAATCAATAAAATGTCCTCACGCGAAGTCAAAAAGGCACCTCTCGAAGCGTCGCGGCAAACGGAGTCTGGCGTCAGACCGAACTTCTCACCTCCCAGCTTCTCCGCAAAAACCTTCTGATTGTCTATCAGATTGTATTGCGGGTCGGCAATGAAAATGACCTTCAGTCCATGTCCCGACGGTGTGACGTAAACCAGTAGCACACGGGCCTTGTCCTCGTCGCTAAGCAGCGAGTAGGCTTCAGCCCATACCTCCCTGACATCGCCATTGATGTGGTCGAAGTCTATCACACACAATCCGTTCAGCCTACAAGCCGCCTGCTTTCTCCAGCAACCCAACTTACCGCTTGCAGAAACGGTCTCGATATAGGTAGCAATGAAAATCACAAACGGCAACGACTTCTTCAGCGAGTCGCAGTAGGTCTGGAGCTTCTTCTCGATGGTGAGAGCCTTAAACACCTCACCCTTGGTCTTACCTCCAGCCACACGCTTCTTGCTCGCCTCCTGAGCTTGGCAGAACTTCTGAAAATTCTCGTCACCGGTCCACTGAGCCAGCAACTCCGCATTCCCCTCAAGAATGGAGGGCAGTGCCTCCCTCAGCTTACGGTGTTGAGTCGTAAGCCACTTGGTCTGGGCACTGTCCACCAAACTATTGAAGATTGCAGCGGTCACTATGGCTGTGGGCAAATCGAATCGCTGTTGATTACAAAACATTTGTCAATCTTGCTTGTTAGATTGTACAGCTCTCTCCTTACGTCTATCAATCCTTTAGCCTCGAATGTGAGCCAGGCCACAACCTTGTGCTCCTTTGCCGCAAAGCGAACCTTTACGCAGGGTTCATCCAACAGGAACTCCCCCTCAGGCAACTGCGGCTCCTCAATCTCCATGTCCTTAGTCAACTTAGCCAACTCCTTGTGGAAGAAGGCAGCTTTGTCAGGTACGTTGTCAGGACACTTCAGCTCAATACAAGTCAGGGGATTCTTGCCGGTAGTGGCATATCGCTTAGAGCGACCCACTTTCTTCACATCCTTCTGACTCGGTTCACCTTTCTCTTGCGGAGCTATCTCTATCGACCCATCATCGTAGCGACGTGTATTCGACTTATAGCTCTCCACCAGCTTCCTACGTGGAGAAGAGGTGCCTTGCACCTCATTCTCCTGCTTCTTAATCTCTTCCATATCTTCCAATAATTGTTGATATTCAAGTGTCATAAGATTCTCTAATTCTCAAATTCTTGATAGATAATCTACGCTATCGCAATCTTGTCGATATAGATCGTCGTAGCCTGCATCTGTTCTCCAGTTTGCTGAGACAACCAGTCTCTCACAACCATAGAGCACTGCACCCTGTAGAAGTAGTTCTTGTCGTACATCGGACAGTTAACAGCTCGTTCGCCTGTCATCTCGCCCAAGAACGTGTCAATACCATCAGTCAGCTTAAAGGTAACTGCATTCATCACCTTTTCCTGACCAGTCTTCTTGTCGGTGTACTTTCTCGTGGAAAGTGCCGACTGATCCAAAATTCTAACAGTCTTTTCCATTTCTTTTAACCTGTTACAATTTACAAACCTTATCCTTAATCTTCTTCCTTATATTCGTGTTATTCGTGAAATTCGTGTTCACTTCTTAAGCATGAAAAGTAGGTAGTCCTTCGACTCCGTCAGCACCTCAATGCCAATCTGGAAATACTCCTTCTCGGGGTCCAGTTCCAGCAGCTTAATCAGCTGATTAGCCAACTCCGCATTGTTGAACTGCAGACTGCTCGAACCCGGCTTGAACTTCACCTCGATGCCCCGCTGTCGGTTAAACATCAGGACTACGTCGGTAGTCTGTCGGCTACGGGTCAGCAGCATGTGAGTCGAAAGCTTCTTAGCCACCATCCTCGAGTGCTCCAGGTTCAGCGAGAAACGCTTACCGCCTCTGAGACTCAGCGAACAAGTGTTCTTCGGCAGACCTGTGCAGGTAGTCCTCGTCTGGATGTCGATAACCTCCAAACCCAGACTGCTCAGCTGGTCAGCCTCGCTACGTTCAGCCCGCTCTTCCTGCAGGTGCTGGTTCCATTCCTCGTGGATAGCCAACCAGAAGTCCTTGCCATAAATCGTCTTCGGATAGACGAAAGCCAGTGGGATGACACTCTCAGCCTTGGCCTTCTCCAGATAGGCATCCAAAGAGGCGGGGTTCGAAGTCAGGTGGTTAGTACGGTAGTACTGTGAGAACATACCAAAAAGTTCTCTAACGTGTAGGAATCTCTTAAATTCCTGAATCTCTGTTCTGTTCATAAGGCAGACAGTTTATTTAACGTCGCCCCCTTGAAGGCGACCTTTATGTGATGATAAAAAATAAAATGTACGTGTACGTGTGTACGTGAGAGAGCTACCGAGGCAATTACCTCAGCAGCTCCTGAAGAGAGAAAGAAAGATCAGTTCAGACTATCAAGTAACGATATGCTGCGTATGTGTCGTTGTGTCAATATTTCAAAGAACGCGAAAGCCGAATACAAAGCGGAAAATCTCGTTTTCTGGCTTTGTTGAGGCGCCTCCGTTTTCGAGCGAAGCTCAAAGAACTCTTGCAAACTTGATCCCAGCGTCCCGGGGTTTGCAAGCGCAAAATTAGGTGATATTATTATAGGTAGAGAATTATGAAACCTATATATCCTGCGTTGTCTAACGAGTCTAATTCATTCGCCGTTTTCTGTCTAACATGTCTATTCCAATGTCCAACAAAAATGCAAAAGAAGCCTCAAAAATGCACATTTCTTCGCTTTTCCTTGGAAGTATCAAAAATTAATTCTATCTTTGCACCAAGAAAAGAAGAAAGGTCAAAAGATGGACAAGAGATTCACACCACGTTCAAATGAAGAAATGCAGAAGGCTGTAGAAAGCCTTCGCGCTCACTTGACTGTAATGAATACTCATCTTAAATCCAAAATATAAAAAAACGCACCCAGACCTTGAACTGATCTTGGCGCGTTTTGATGAGTTGGTCGCATTTCTGAAGAAACCTATCGTGTAACCTTCTCCTTCATTATATCCTGCTTCAGGGCAACAAGCTTTGTGTATAGCCCGTGATAGGCAACCCTAACAATACGTTCAATTTTCGTGGGCTTCATTACCGTCATGCGTCGTTTGTTAGCCTCGATATCTACAAGGTTCACGGGTTTGCCGTTCATCATCCATTTACCTTGCTCGGCAGAAACACTTTTACAGATGTTTCGAATACGTTCTTCGTCATCTATGTTGATGATACCAGAGAGCCATTTGGCTATCTGGCGCACAAAGCCAACAACCGTCGCGACATTTTCGCGATTGCTGCGTGTTTCAAACAATCCGGCATCGTAAATGGCCTGATACAACCAAAACCACTCCAAGCCTTTGCTCAGGTCTATCTTTTCTTGGTCACCCATGCCAACGGATTCATTGATGATTGTTCGCAACTGCAACAACTGCTGATTAGTCGTAAACAATTCGTCAGAGAAAACATCGTTGACCAGCAACTCGTCACATTCCTCTGTAACTTCCGTCACCTCTTCCACCGCTTCTGCTTCCTCCGTCTTCGTCTCTTCAGGAGCCGCCACCAGCGTCTGGAACGTAACGTTTTCCATCGAGCAGCCTATATTCGCTATGCCCCACACATTGATGGGAGCCTGTGCCTGTTTCTCCTTATCGTTCATCGTCTTTCCCATTTTTATGTTGCAACAGGAAGAACTCCTTCTGCTGTTCTATCTCGCGGCGCAGATCAGTTCTTGATGGCATATAGGTCAGATACTTGGCGGCAAACAACTGGTCGCTACCATTCAGCACAGAGTAGTGAGCCACATCGTCATCGGTGTCAGCACATAGTATCAGCCCGATAGTTGGATTGTGCCCCTGCGGACACATCATCTCATCGTACATCCTCACGTACATATCCATCTGGCCCACATCCTGATGGCACAGCTTAGTTGTCTTCAAGTCGATCAAAACGAAACTACGCAAATTATAGTTATAAAACACCATGTCTATGTAGTAGTCGTCCTTCTCGGTATGGATGCGCTTCTGCCGGTCAACCAGTGCAAAGCCCTTTCCCAACTCCATCAGAAATGGTATCAGGTGGTCTATGATGGTCTGTTCCAGTTCACTCTCCGTATAGTCAGTCCTGTTCTTGAATCCCAGGAACTCTGCTACCACAGGGTTCTTGATATACTCCAGTTTGTCCTGTAGTGGAGCCGTCAGCTGCTTCATTTCTCCTCTTACGGCATCCTTGTTCTGCGACTGAAGCAATCGATGATAGTACTGGCTACTCACATTGCGCTGTAGTGTACGCGTACCCCACATTTCGCGAGCCGCCTCCTGCTCGTACCAGTCGCGAGCCTCCTTGTTGTTTTCTTGCAGAATGATGCGATAGTGCGTCCAAGATAAACGAATAGGAGATTTTGCAATCACTGATTGCAGAATGTTTTCAGATTTTCCACTCACTGCGTGGAAAATGTTATCGAGGTCAATAGATTTTCCACTCACTGCGTGGAAAATCTCTGGCCACTTCTGGTAAAAGCCTATATAATTGTAAAGATTGGTCTTAGTGAAGCCTTCACCATACCTTAATGTTAATGATCTTGCCAAGGTCTTAACAATCTGTTCGCCATATTCCGCACGTTGTGTTTTCAGCACATCCATATTGATACGCAAACCCAAGAGCCAATTGCGCTTTATCAGCGTCTCGTTGACTTGACGATAAGCCAACTTCTGTGCCTGCTCAATAATCTGGCATGCATCCTGATACAGCATTGTTTCCTGCTGACCTCCAGCCACTATATCTTTATTCTTTTCTTCCATAATCTACCTAATTAATCAAACGTTCTCATCGCCCTTTTTATTCTTGCTCTGGCAAGCGTCTCCTTGTGTCGCCGAGCGGCTTTCCAATTTCGGCTGTTGCTCCGTCGAAGAAGGTATCACCTGAAATTGCGGACTCTGCATCTGGCACCCCAAGTTAGCCGTACTGCCATCCTGAGGATAGACGGTAAACTGTTGCTTGGGAGTTTTCAACGATTCTTTCACAACACCAGTCAGTTCCTTAATAGCATCGACAACAGGATTAACCTGTCCCACCTCAGATGTGCTATCACTTGCTACTGGCTGGGGAGCTGCTGTCTCATCACAATTTCCTTCTTTCAACTTCTCAATGTTACTGAGGATGTCTGGTACTGCATCGAGATAAACGAAGAATGTACTGATGTCCGCATACGATAAAGACTTGCGATGCTCGAAAATATACTTACCTACCTTTTCTTTATATGGTCTGTTTTCACTATCAACCAACTCTGCTAATGCTAACACTTCACGGATTTCATCCTCAGTTTTACTAGATTCTGGATGCTCTTTCTCGTAATCATGGATGTCGTATATATTGATGCCGTCTTTCAATGCGTCAAGGAAACTCGATTCATAGAGACTCTTCCAAACTTCATCCTTCAGCGCAAAGAACTTATTACATCTTCTCTTGTTAGAAATATCCTCGTTTAAAATCTCAATTATGCGTGTCCTATAAGAAAACCATTCCTCACAGAAGCGATTATACTGCATCTCATAGAAATTAAGAAATAGCTCTTGGGGAGGATTAGATAAGAGGGTCTCTATTTTGCTAAAGACTAGTAATAATGAAGACAAGGCATCAAACACCATGTTGCCAAAAGTTATCATGTGAGTTTTATCACTATTGATAGTTTTGACAAAAGCAGACGTAGGCTCTTTACCAGCGTATTTGGAGTGTCGAAGAACGCCATTGATCGTCTTAAGATAAGATTTTCTTCGATTACCATGTATTCTATCTGATGTTACTCCGTTACCCATGTCAAAGGGGAAGTCATCAATACATGCATTCTGTTTGGCACTATTAAGAAGCGTCTCCCAGGTACTCAATTCTTTCCAGTATGCGAAATCAACGTCAGCATCAGGCCCTTCACCATAAGGTAAGTGTTCACTCCAACTATCATAGAGTTGCTCAAACAAACAAGCTGTGTCTAAAATCTCAGAAACTAATGCTAGACGAAAAATCCTATTTGACACGCCAAACGACATGTCAAATTGTGTCAAAGCATTCTGTAGCTTTTCAAGTGTTTCAAGATATTCAGACTTTGCCATTTACCTTAATAAGGAAGTTTATGCATTATCAAGTTCTTGTAGGATTTCTACAAAAATCGTTGGCGACTCAAATCTAACTCGCTGGTTCACCCACAAATTGTTTATATACTCTAAGCCTCTATTAGCATAGCCTTCCATTTCGCGTTCAAAAGTACGCAGGAATGCAGTTATCGTTTCATCGCTTGCATCCTCTAAATCCATCCAATCGTAGCCATAATCCTTGGAGCGATTGAAAAGCATCATAATGACATAATCACGTATCTGAGTTGGCTTCCACTTGTTCATCAAAGCGAATTCCCACGACTTTTCATTTGCCTCCAGGTATTTAGGTTTACCCAGGCGTAGGCCGATAATGCAAGCATACATATATGTCTGATAGTAGGCACCAAACTGGGCAACATTACCTTTACCTGTCTTTTCCAACTTATTGGAAATGGCATCAATCATAGAACGATACCGATCACTATATTGTGGACGCAAATCCAAAACTTTTTCTCTAAACGTTGAACTGTTCATAAAGCGGTTCTTTATTTAGTATAACAATATTTCTTCGTCACAAGATTTCCTGCATCAGCCGGTGTTTCTGCATAATTAACATAAAAGGTACCCTGGAGCTGACCATCATTCATCTGCTTCACAATGGCTTTTCCATGTTCGCTAATTAAGTTTCTATCTGCAGAGTCATAGAATTCTTTTATCATAATGATGCTTTGGTGGAATACATTTGGTGCTATCTCAAAGAAATTATTTATGAAGTTTTTATTGAATTCTGAGAAAGGCGCATCTGAAATAAACGGATAATCGAAACTCTTGTTTCCAACCTTGGATGAAATAATAGACATGACAATGGCCAATTGCTTCATTCTCTGGAATCCTGTACCATTACCAAACAGTTCCTCTCCTTGAGAATCTATCACAGAAACACGAACAGTACCATTGTCCTGCCTGTTGAAGGTTAATGTGCCACCAACTGTCTGATTTCCCTTAGTTAAGGTGGAGTACATCTTATTGGCTTCTGTCTGAAGATTGTCAACGATATTTTGGAAAATACGTTCCTTAGTTAAGTCAAACATCGTCTTTATGACCTGCATGTTGTCATACAACTCCTTCGCCTTTCTGATAGGTGTAGAGCCCTGTCTCTTATCCAGTTCATCTTTCGCCTTTGACAAAGCACTATCCCAGATTTTTATCTTTCCAGTCCATCTTTGAATTTCATCATTTTTGTTGGTAATGGTCTGTTTTGCCTGATTATAGCCTGACAAGATTTTGCGGTCTTCCTCCTCTGTGCTGTTTTCTGAACCAACCAATGTGAGTTCATTTTCTTTGGCCTCTACAATTCTTTCCTGAGCCTCTATCTGCTCATCCAAATCATAGATGTTATTCATATACTGTTCAAAACTTTCTTGGATTTGAGGAATTGTTGCCTCATATCTACCAGTAGTATTCTGTATACCACTATAGAACTGCATGAATGATGCAGAGGTACGCATTTCCTTATGTGGTCTTTCAAGCACTTGCTTGATATGAAGCCATGGGGCGGTTCCTTTTTTTGCTTCTCTATCACATACCTCACAATGTTCATGTTCCAGCATTCTTCTCAGGGAAGGAGCGTCAGGTGAATCGTCTGGCAGAAGTATTTGTGGATTTTGAGAAATCTCTTTTGCCGCAATCATCTTTGTCAGTTCAATTCGCTTTGTGTCAAAATCACTTGTTTCATTCCCTAGTCCCATCAGAATCCAAGGACAGTTTTCGTCAAAAAGTCTACTTGTGATAGACAGTTCTTGCTCGGCTTTCTCCCTCCTTAAGGATTCTAGTTTATCACGTTCGTCATCATATTCTTTTCTTAATTGAACACGCTTCTTGCTTGAAAAAAAGTCTGATTCGAATTGCTGTTCCTTCTCTTTAGCTTTAAGCAATTCTTGGCGGGCAAGGTCTATTTTGCCATTTGCATCTTCTATCCATTTTTCAAGATTGTCACGCTCTTCTCGAAGTTTAAGAATCTCATTGCTTGCTCCTCTGTTCTTTGTTTCTTCTTTGTTGTACTCTTGCTTGGCCAGTTTTACTAGATCTGCAGCAAGACCACACATCCTTATAAGGTTATTCATGTCGGCTAAGGCGTTGATCGTATTCTCCAAACCATTAAGAGTAGAAAGATCAACAAGTCGTTCCATTGACTCCCCCTGAAGCAGAGCATATTTTTCCATATCAGCAGGTATAAGCACTCTTATGGCTTCTTGCTGTTCTTGCTTATCCATTACGGGCATATCCTCGTTATTGGATGTTTTTAAGACCTTTGTTGAAGGTGCGAAGAGCCAGCCGCCGTCTTCCTGTTTACAATGCACCTCTTTAGTTACCTTATACCTAATACCTTCAGATTCGTAAACAATGGTAACGCCCATGTCCAACTCCACGTTTTCACGACTAGCCTTTTTTGACATCATCTTGACATAGGTGGAGTCTGAAACTGGGTAGATTCTCTTATCATCTGAATCATAAACTTCATCATCCAATATCCATAGGAAGCCATTATAAAATTTCGACTTTCCCATATTGTTATCTGCATTGATGATATTTATACCCTCCTTGAAGGTATAGGTGTTGTCCGCGTAACTCCCATAATAATTATAGAAGTTTTGGAAACTAATTGATTTGATAAATGTACCCATATACCTACAGAATTATTAGTCAGAAACTTTTTTCAATATACCTTGAAAGACCACATTGGGGGATTTTCTGTTGGCAATCCCCTTGATAACGTCTTTAACAATCTCTATAGTAGTGTTGTTAGAGTCGCCAACATAAGACGCATCAGCCAACTCTTCCTTACTAATGCCAAAATGAGTTTGCAACTCTTCTGACTTCATTAACTCTTTGAATATCTGCTCTGCTTCCATATTGCTAGGGTTTTTAATTATCTTCATTAAGTACCATTCCGTCAAGGTCTATTTCATAGAACGAGACGATTTCTTCCAATGTGCTTAGAGCACCTGTATAGTAGTTGCTAGCAAGACTGCCAAAATTAGCAACTCGCCGCATTTCATTCTCAACAAGTTTCTTCTCCAATCCCCAAAATCTTCTTTCATAATGAGGTGAGTAAAAATCTGGTATGACAACCATATCAAAGATAAAGGCAAAATGTTTATCCTCATGTCTTCTCAAAAGTCTGCCTCGTCTCTGAATAAACTGGCGTGGGTTTCCTGTGCTTGACGTAAAGATGCCATATTCTGCACGTGGTACGTCAACACCTTCATCAAGACAGTTCTTTGCAAATAGTACATTCAACTGGCCATTTGCAAAAGCTGCCAGTTTCTGCTTTCGCATTTCCTTGGAGTCTTCTCCTGTATATGAGTTGCATGTCACATTAGGGAAAGTACTTTTCAGGACCTTCTGCATCTCTTTCAAAATGTATTCATCTAACTGTTCATCGTCAGTCTCATCACTATGCGCCCTTTTACCTGCAGCTGAATAGACAAAGCAATATTTCAACTTGTCCTCTCCAATATCCTTTATAATATTGCGAAAAACGACCATCTTATTTCTTGCTTTGTGGAGGATATTCTTTCTTAACAGTAATAACCTTCTTGCCCGCTCTGGGTCTGAGAAGCTACCCCTGTCGTTGTAGAGCTGAATCAACTGGCGTGTGATTCTGGCATAATCCACCATTTCTTCATCTTCGAGCTTTACAGGATATGGGAAGTAATAATATGGCATCAGCCTCTCTTCCTGAATAGCCCTACGCATGGAGAAGCTATAGGTGTAAGGATGGGTGTCGTTAAAGAAACCCTCTATTTCCCTTGTACCTTCTTCATCATATATGCGATTTGGCGTAGCTGAAAGCGCTATTCGTCTCGTAATACTTAGCCTGTGGAATGCATTCCTTACAGAAGAAGAGCCTATATTGTGGGCCTCGTCTGCTATGAGAATTGCACCCTTTGATAATTTAGGAAGCAACACCTGGAAATCATTCATGACAAATGATTGATACGTGGAAATGATGACGTAGTTCACATTACGCCCAAGACCTATTTTCATGGTCATCTTTGCCAATTCCTGTTTCCATGAGGCATTCTCTGAAGAGACCTTAATGACATTCCTATAATTAAAGTTATGCACTTCGTCACCCCATTGTTCTACCAATGCAAGCGAGGGTACCAATATTAAAAGACGATAGAATCCATCGTCAAGATATTCTTCCAATGCACAATTCAGCGATGTAATGGTTTTACCTGTACCCGTTGCCATTGCAAACACACCTTGTTTTCCATTCTTCACCCACGCTTGGTATGCGTCTATTTGGTACGGACGTGGGCCATCTTTGAATTTAGACGGGAAATGTGGTTCATCCTGATTTGAAACAACGTGCTCCGTTTCCAGTTCTTTTAATACTTCTTTCTCCAGTTTAACCAGATCGTCAACAGCAACAGCTGGTGGGTACTCTGTTACGATACGCTGACAGAATTCATCAGCAGGAAAGACCATTACGTCAGGATTTCTACTTTCCCAGATGCTATTGAAATCGTCATGGTAGCACTTAATTCTGTCTCTGTCATCTTCAGAACGCCATGAGCAGATGGAGTCAATAGATTCTATGTTTTTTGTAAGACCTGACGCTGTAAGATTCATTGAGCCATTAAAAGCGACCTCGTTACCTTCTGTATCAGTAAAAATGCCAAACTTTTCATGTGCGATACCATCTTCTTTCAGCAAAACCATTTTCACTTCAATACGATGGCGGCTTATCAGGTATGACAGACATCTAAAGAACAATTCATCCCTACGTGAGAAAATCTTTAGCAATCTCTCATAGGTGCTTATCATGTGTTTTTCGAACTCCTTTTGATCATAACCTCGTAACAGATAATAATCTTCTTCTGTGACGTTGGGATTGATATAGAGTCGCATATTGCCCCCATTCTTAACGAAATGGGCAAAGCCACAAGCTAGTACATTAAAACATGCACTGCTGAAATAGCCAAGTCCTAAATCCAGTCGAGAGCTGTTTGACAATGCTTTAGTGAAAAAGTCTGTTGGCTTATGTTCACGACGTGTAGAATAACGCAGTTCGAAACTTTGGCTCGACAAGTTGGTCCTTTCAATATTATATTCAGGCTCATCTTCTCTTACACACCAGACACCTTCATCTTCGATTTCTTCATAAGTGGACTCTTCGTCTTGAACACGTTGCTTTGTATAGTCTATGCTACACAGTCCCCATCTGTCTATGTCTTGGAAATGAACAAAGACATCCTTAAGTTGCCCCAAAGAAGTTCGAAGACTATTTCGATTTGTTTTCTTCTCCCTGTGGTCATTGACATAACCCAAAATATAGTTCAAGTCTTGGGGAGCTGGTTTGTTCTCCAGATACTCTTTTGCCAAGTCCCTAATGGAAGACTCTCTTCTTTTCGTTCTTTCTGGCCATTGTGGTGTAGGTAGAGTTATATAATCTTCAGGATCAGGGAAAATGCCGTAGATATCAGAGACCTCTGTTTCCAATGTCTCTGCTATTTGAGCAGTTTTTGCCACATCATAATCACGCCATAATTCATGGTGCTCCTCGATATATGACTGTAGCGTAAAGCGTTCACCTCCTCTGGCAGCAGCTAACTGTTGCTTAAACGCCTCGTGGAACTTGTCAAAGTCGAACACATCGGCATAATCCATCCGCCTAAAGAGGTCAACACTCATAACTCCTTCAATCCTTCTTCTATCTTATCAAATAAATAGTCGAATCCCACCAAATTGGGGTTGTCTTTTACGTCTTTATCTATCAGCTCCAGCCCGTCATCCAAGTGCATCTTGAAATAGCGGGCCAAATCTTTATCTGTACTTTTGATGCCATAGTGTGAGCATATCATGGCAAGGTATAGCGGATACAGGTTGCCGAAAAGCACACTCCTGCTATACTCTTTGCCGCCAGCATCCTTCACTTCTGTTGGTGAAAACCGCTGCCCACTTTTCAGGGAGTATGCAATGGCGATACGTGCTATCACGTTTTCTGCGCCAAGACCAAACTTTCGTGTCAGTCTTTGCACACGCTCCTTGTTTTCAGAGCTGGTCTTTATTTGTGCTATCATTATGCTCATACGTCAATTCATTAGTTTGTCTGTGTTCACCTTCTTGAATGTAGAACGCACTGTGTCGTTAGAAATGACAACGGCATTCTCAACATAGGGTTTCAGCATATCATATTCTGTAGCCGTCAGCTCTTTGTGAAGCAATGGGAACAGGATGACCTGCTTGGAAATAGAAGGATAAAACTCTATGATTATCTTCGAGGCATGGCTCTTGTCGAACTTTTGCAAAGGACTATCAATGAATACTGGGAATTGAATACCACTTTCATCCACCAATGCCTTTAGTATAGATGTGGCGTACAGCTGCTTTTCTCCCTTAGACAGAAGAGATTTGTCAATCTCAAATCCGTCTGGTGAGTATAGCTTTATATCCATTGAGTCATCTTCCAACTCAACCTCTACACGTCCAATGAAATCTTCCTTGTGCATCAATGTGTTGAGGGCATTTCTTATTCTCAGTTCCAATGATGACTTTTTGGTTTCCTTCAATGAGAACAAGAAGGTATCAAGTTCGCCAATAAGCTCGCTGGCAACTTTGTCTTTCTCTTCGTCAGCATCATCGACACTAACCTTACGACTCAGTTCCTTGATCTGCTTATTCAAAGAATCCAATGTCAGTTTCAACTCACCAGTCTTAACATGGTTCTGGCGAAGTTGCTCATCTGTATCTTTAATCTTCTGCTCGATTTCGTTTTTCTTATCGCGAAGAGCCTTTACAACCTCATCGCTTTCCTTACTCTGAATGTTTGCCAAACGTCTGGCATTACGTTCCAGAGTAATCCTGTTTTTGCGATATGCCTCAGCAAGGGTTGAGAATTCCAACTTGTAAGTTGTTGTCAGGCTATTGTAAACGGCTTCGATTTCTGCAAAGTCCTCGTCAGAGATATTCAGGCGAATCTCTCTGTTTGAGGTGCCACCACGATATTTTGCGATGATGTTTTCCAGTTTCTTTTGGGCCTCTTCTGTTTCTTTCTGCTTCAAAGGCATAGAGGTTAGAAGCTGAAGCATATCGCTACTGAGTGCATCAAGCACACTATTCTGAGCCACCGCTGCATTGTTAATGGCAGTGGTGTTGTGATCTGTCTTTGCAAGTTGGTAGGCTTGGGTGAACACATTGCCGGCAACAGCAAATGGAGCATAGTCGATAAACTGCTTGATGGCATTCTTCATTCTGGTATCTTCCTGTTTACAATGCTCTATCACTGCCTTTACTCTTTGCAGTTCTTCTGTCTTCACGCTACTGCCTTCGCGAGACAACTTGGTTTGAAGTTGTTCGTTTTCCTCACGCAAAGCATCCATAGATCCTTGCATCTGCTCAATGGTAGATTCCAAATTCTGGGCTTCTTGGCGTTTCGCATCTCTTTCTGCTTCCAGCGACTCAAGCTTGTCTCTGAGACTCAAATCTTTCGACTTCTTGCGATAGCGCAATCTCAGGCTTTCAAGGTTGGTTTTCAGTTCTACGTATTTTCTGATACCAAGCACCTCTTCGTATGCCTGACTCAGCTTGCGACGTTCTGCAATAGTGCTGGTTTCTGCCAGCGATACGATTTCCTCTGAATCAAAGAAGAAAAGACTGGCAATATCTTTATTCAGGATGAAGTCATTGATGAATACATCTGGCCCAATCTCATCTGTCAACTCATTGCGATTACCGTCTATCAGAATCTCAACATCTTCTTTCTGGAGTAGCGCATCATAGCTGCGTTTTACAGAAATATTGCGGCAAGGGATTGAAGGGATGCCTACTTCTGTGAAACAGATGGTGACACTACAAATACTGTCTTTCTGTATCTCTTCATATCCTGTGTAGCCGCTTTTCTTGATGGCTGCTATGGCATCAGGAGTAGCCAGCTCTTCATAACGCCTGGCGGCACTCAGGTTCAAATTGCCTTTCAGAGTAGCAGTATAGTTGCCTGCGTCTTGCCCTGAAACTGGAATGTCGCCAACGAAACGTCCATACAGGCACCAAAGCAAAGAATGGAGGAATGTGGTTTTACCAAAGCCATTCTCACCACATACCAGATATATGTTCCTGCTTTCGTCGAAGTTGAAACTTATAGTGTTTTCTCCTTCGTAAAGGCGATAGTTATTCAGGATGATTTTATTAATCAGCATGCTTAACCTCCTTTCTTTACATAGCGGTCAAGCTGCTCATCCAAATCATTCTGCAAGCCATACTTTCTCATCAGCAGAACCTTGCTCTTTTGCAGGGCCAGCAGTTCTTGAATCAATTGGAAGTGGCTTGGGTCTTTGCAAGAACGCTCCAGTATGAGTCTTTCCTGCAAACCTATCTCCAAATTGGGGATGCTGTAGCCGTATATCTCGTTATAGATGTCGTTTACTGTTGTTGAGAAATTGCCATCACGGAACCAGATAACCTGAATAGCAATCAGTTCCTGGCTTGTAATCAGACGTACACTCGAATGCTCCTCCTGAACTTTCTTCTGCACTTTCAACAGGTCTCTCAGCATTTCTATGCGATATTCCATCGTGTAGTTACCAAGGTTGTGACCTGTGCTGTCAACGGCAGCTTGTCCATTACGGCGAGTAGAACAGCGTAGTTCTGAAACGTTTCTGTTCTCTACCAGCTTGTTGCGGAAGTCCAAGAGAGGCTGCATCCATGACACGCCATTCTGAATCAGTGATGACATAGATTTGTCTTCCTTCACCACAGTACAAATCCAGCAGCCAAAGCGGCTCTGTCCGCAGGAGCGATGACTATCGTCTGTTACCACAGTTGGACATTCGTAGTCGTCAGCAGAAGCATCCAGATAAATCTTATACAAGATTTCGTTGTCGAAGCCCCAAGGTGAAGGGATAGCATTAATGACCCACCAAACCTCTTCAAGCATCAGCTCCTTGATGGGGGCATAAGTGAAAGTATTGGGATTTAGAGGGTGCTTCGAAAGGCGATGGCCCTTAATCTCATGTCGCTTGATAGAGCGTTCACGCTGCTGGCTTTCCGTTAGACGTGTACCCACCAGGACAATGGCTTCGCCATCTGCCACCACCTGATCTGTGATGAACTTCGAGGTGGGCTTAATCTTCATCTTCTCTGTGCAGAAGCGGAAGGCATTGTTGGGCACAGGGTAGCCCTTGCCAATGACGCAACTCCAGAACGTATCTTCCAGTTGTGGGGTGGTTGTCATCACCTGCACAGGAAGGTGCTGTTCCTGAGCCGCCTTGCCTATCTCGAACAAAACCGTAGTAACATATTCCTCGATGACAGGATTCTCCACCATCGTATCATTGCAAACAACATAGACGCGACGACGCAACTCTATGCCTTCGTCACGCAGCTCCTGCATTGCAATCCAAGTGAGCATTAAGAGTACCGTTGAGTCTTTGCCGCCCGAGAAACCAATAATCCACGGACGGCAATTTTTGTCTGCCTCCATGTACTGGTCTTTCAGCTCGTCTACGACAGCCCGTACTCTCTTTGACTTTATCTCAGTTTTCACTTCAACTTCGTTTTAAATTAGCAGCGCATCATCCAGCTCTACGAGCCGACACGCTTTATTAGCCTACAAAGATAGCAATTATTTGTGAGATTTATAACGATTTGGCACAATTTTACACATTATTTAAGAGAAAGCGCCTCCTTACCATACTCATGCCACCACCTTGTGGCGGCACTGAGGGCACGTACAGGGATGCGGATTCTGTCTGGCCAAGTGGGTGGCACTTCGTCAGCGTTGATGCCGGCAAGCATACAGAAAAAGGTGAGGTCACCCTCAATGTATTCGTGCAGCTGCTGGAGGGCAATGGCGGTGCCAAGTTTCTTGTCGAAGTCGGCCTCGTCTGTGGCAAACTGCACGTGGGCAACAAGGTGGGGAGGCTTCTGCTGGTGCAACAACCAGGCATCGCCAAAGCCCTCAACATAGCGGCACTCGGCCGCAAAATCACTCTGCTCCACATGCTGGGGAGCCAAACCATGCTCAACTGTCCTTGGGAACAGCTGAATGTAATCCAAATCAAGTTTTCCACGTTCCATATCGTTTACTGTTTAGTGAATAGATCTGTCTCGTTCACTCGCATCGTTTTACCACCGTTGCCAACGATATTATCTGTAGGCTGGTTGGTGGGCTACATGAGCCACTCTTGATGCTATACTGGGTGCAAGGCTGCGATTCAGCGAGAGCAAAGAAAACAAGTTTTCATTTGCCGAGCGTTAGCAGGCTCGCGGCTTTTACGCTGCAAATATACGAATTTTCTGCGAGAATGTTTCTTCAAGACAGAAAAACACCTATTTTATACGCGAGATGAAAGGTTTTTTAACGATTTATTGGGTATGAATGGAACTTTTTGACTTCGTCGAAAACTCTCACACTCGGCAGTGTTCAAGCAAGCATGGCACTGCACTCGCTTAACCGCAACTTTCCCACTTTCCCACTTTCCCACTTTTGACATTTAACTTCGTTGACTTTGAGGGTTAGGTATTGGTGGATTGGGAAGGACCTATATGTGGTAGTAGTAGGAAGTAGTTATCAATTATACTATTAATAT
>JAFPWS010000058.1 GCA_017412705.1 Prevotella sp. | reverse complement strand
GCGCAACACGCTGGTACACGTGTATGGTGTCAGCGAGCCGGATTATCAGCGCATGGCCGACAATAACATCTACGTCACCTCAGGCATGCTGTGGCATCATGCAGACAAGGAGTTGCAGGATGAGCTGATGCGCATCCTCCCAGAGGGCATGAAGGACAAGGGCTATCCGATGAAGTCGTTCTTCGACCACGGCATCAACATCTCCTCACACTCCGACTTCCCCGCATTGAGCGGTAGTCCCGACGACCCGTTCAGCATCATGGAGATCATGGTCACAGGCATCTATCAGCCCGAAAAGGCCAAGCCCTGGTGGACGGAAGAATGCCTCACTCGCGAGCAGGCTCTTACGGCCCTGACCATCAACGTGGCCAGACAGATGTTCCTGGAGAACGAGCGTGGCAGCATCAAAACCGGTAAGTATGCCGACTTCCTGCTCCTCACCAAGGATGTGCTGACCTGCCCTGAGAAGGAGATTCACGAGGCCAAGCCTGCCGCTACCTATTTCGAGGGTAAAAAGGTTTATCCAATGTGAAATGATAGTGATCAACTTTGGCTTTGGACTCACACTGAAAGTGCTATAGAACAAAAACATTTTATCGACTTAAGCTTTTAAATCTGTATAGAAGGGCGGTTTTTCGTTGCGGCGAAAGAGCCGTCTTACCTCTTTTGACTGTGACGCAGACGAATCGGTCTGGTAACTGTTTTTTAAATCGGATGGCTCTGATAAAACAAAAAAAACGTTTTTTGTTTTGTATTGTTCTCGCTAAACTGTATCTTTGTACCCTGATTTAACAAGAATAGTCATGTACGAACAAACCAGGGGAGATATTCTCTTTATTATATTGTATGCTATGGTGACGGCTATGGCTTTGATAGCAAGCTGTTATCTGCTGTTCCGCAGGGCTAACGCCATCGCCCCTGATGTCACACCGCCATTACGCCTGCGCCGCTGGACCGCAGCCTTCTTTGCCAGCATGACGTTGAGCCATGTGTGGTATATGCCGATATTCTTTTTCACCTCAAGTGAGGATATTACGATGACCGACCTTATAGGCGGATTGCTAGACACCATGACATTCTTTCCTCTGGCCATCATCGTATTGCTCACCATGCTGCAAGACCGTAGTCGTCCACTGTGGCCTGTTGCTGTGATGATGGTACCGTTTTTTGCAGGAGGGGTGTTCAACGTTGCTACCCATAGCTATGCCCTTCTGCCGATGGTATACGTATATTCCCTGTTGATGTGCATTGGCCTAATAATATATATGGTACACGCGACACGACAATACGGACGCTGGCTGCGCGACAACTATGCCGACCTGGAGCACAAGGAGGTGTGGCAGAGTTTCTTGGTGCTGGCCGCCATTCTGCTGTTGTTCGCTCTCTATGCGTTTATCGGACAAGGGCCAGCTTGCCAATACGCCATGCAGGTAATCAGCGCTGTGCTTATCTGCTATCTTCTGTGGAGGGTAGAGTCGCTGGGGAGCCTCACCTCCGACCCCTCTCCTGAAGGAGAGGTGGGTGTCATACTGACTACTGACGCCCCGACTCATCAGACTCCCCTCTCTTTCAGGAGAGGGGTTGGAGGTGAGGCTATCGGTCCGTTGCTACAGAAGTATTGCATAGACACGCAACTCTATCTGCAGCACGACCTCACCCTTATACAACTGGCCAAGGCTATTGGAACCAATCGCCTCTATCTCAGCCAGTATTTCTCCAGTCAGGGCATGAACTACAATGCTTATATCAACAATCTGCGAATCAATTACTTCATCGATCTCTATCACAAGACACATGCTACCAGACGCCCCGTCACCGCCCAGCAACTGGCCAGCGAGAGTGGCTACCGAAGCTACAACACCTTCAGCGATGCCTTTAAGCGCAGGACGGGCCAGTCGGTGACTGCCTGGATGCGGACCATGGGCGAGGCGAAGTAACGAAATCAGCAAAAAAAGTACCGAAAAACGCAAGAATCACGGCTCAGGACATGGGTCGTGATTCCTTTTCAGGGGATATTACTAACTTTGCAGCAAACATGTATTACTAACTAAAAAGAAAACAATCATGAAAGCAGATCAGATTATCAAGAACGCAAAAATCTTCACATCTAACCCGGACTGTCCGCAGGCAAGTGCACTTGTGGTGAAAGACGGCAAGTTCGTCTATGTAGGCAACGAAGCTGGCCTTTCTGCGTATGAGGGAGAGGTGACCGACCTGGGCGGGAAGTTCATCATGCCAGGCATCATCGACAGCCATGTACATGTAACCACAAGCATCGGATTCGCATATATGGATCCAGGTGAGTACATTGTGTGCTCCAGTAAAAAGGAGGCGCTGGACTTTATGGCCGGGCGAATCAAAGACAATCCCGGACAAAAACGTTACAGATTTATTCTGGAGCGGAAATACCTGAACGGGGACGACATCGTCAAGGAAGACCTCGATGCCATCTGTCCAGATGCCGAGCTTCTGATTCTGGAGGGTGAAGGACACAGCGTCTGGGTGAACTCCAGGATACTCGACAGGCACGGCATTACCGACGAGACCCCCGATCGCGTGCCCGAACTCAGCTATTACGTACGTAAGAACGGCCATGTGACGGGAAATGCATTCGAGTCCTCGGGCTGGCACATGCTCTTCGACGATTTAGATGTCACAGACGAGCAGATTGATGCTGAGCTGAAGCGTTGGATCGACTATTCCGTAAAGACCGGTGTGACTGTTGTCTTCGACGCAGGTTATCCTGAGGGTGAGGCACTCCACGAGCGTATCTATGAGCGTTTGTACGAGCTGGACAAACAGGGCAAGCTGCCGGTTTATATCGACGGA
The DNA here is from genome assembly GCA_017412705.1 of Prevotella sp. GTDB lineage: Bacteria > Bacteroidota > Bacteroidia > Bacteroidales > Bacteroidaceae > Prevotella. The sequence goes on along the minus strand of JAFPWS010000058.1, from coordinate 3,917 downwards.
AGCATTGCGCTTACGAATCCCAAGAAGATGAAGGATGTCGTGGAAGAGGTGAAGCGTTTCAACCGGAAGTTCGACTCCGACCATCTGAATGTCCATACCTTTAAGGTCTTCATGGATGGAACCCTGAGAATCGAGACAGCTGCCCAGGTCACCCCCTATATAGATACCAATAAGAAAGGTGCTACGACATTCAGTAAAGAGGAGGTGGCAGAGGTGATGAAGCTGCTCAACGAGGCAGGACTGGATTTCCATGCACATACTGTTGGTGAGGGCTCGTCCCGTACCGTGCTGGACGGTGTAGAGCTGGCCCGAAAGGAGCTTGGCGACAACTTCCATGTCAGGGTGACCTGTGCGCATCTGGAAATTCAGGACGATGCTGATATGGAGCGCTTTGCCAAGCTGGGCGTTACAGCCAATTACTCGCCCTGGTGGCACTCCGGATGTTCGGGCGGCAATCCATTCGAGATTTGGAGCAGTCTGCTTGGCGAGGAACGCGCGAACAAGATGTACCGCAGCAAGACGATGTGGAACACCGGTGCCAATGTGACTTGGTCGAGTGACAATATTATCTATGGTGATTTTGCAACCTGGAACCCGTTCCTTGGTATGGAAATCGGCATGACGCGATATATCAACGAAAAGACCCAGGCTCCCGAAAGAACCAGAGTCGTTGCTGAATACCCTTCTCCTTGCGAGAAAATGAGCATTGAGGAAATGATGCTGGGCTATACAATCAATGGCGCCAAACAGTTGGGTATTGAGGCGAAAAAAGGTTCCATCGAGGCCGGCAAGGATGCCGACTTCCTGGTGTTCGACAACGACCTGCTGACGGCAGAGCACGAGGGCTTCAGCTTCAACAGGCCGAGCGAAGTATATTTCTGCGGAAAGAAGATGAATTAAGACAAAACGTATAAAACGATAAGTGATATGAACGAGAACAGAAAGATTAACGACGGCCATTACGACCAGTCGTTGGCCGTCAAGTGTATCAATGGTACTTTCGTCGGCAAAAAGCAGGAGAACATCATCTCCTACAAGGGCATTCCATTCGTAGGCCAGCAGCCTGTCGGCAACCTGCGTTGGAAGGCACCGGTGGACGTCACACCCGACGACAGTGTTTATGAAGCCTATTACTATGGGAAAGCCCCTGTCCAGGCGAAAGGCGACCCTGCCGCCGAATATGGCACGAGTGAGGAGTGCCTGTACCTGAACATCTGGCACTCTGACGAGGCGGCTGACAAGAAGCCAGTCATCGTGTGGATATATGGTGGCGCTTTCGATGTGGGCGGAACGACCGACCCGATGTACGATTGCCACAACTTCATTCAGGAGAACCCCGAAGTCATCGTCGTTACCATCACCTACAGACTCAGCTTCTTCGGTTTCTTCCACTTGTCTCACCTGCCTGATGGCAAGGACTATCCTGATGCGCAGAACCTGGGACTGTTAGACCAGCTGATGGCTCTGAAGTGGGTGCATGAAAATATTGCAGGCTTTGGCGGCGATTCCGACAACGTGACCATCTGGGGCGAGTCTGCCGGCGGTTCGAGCTGCACGCTGCTCCCGTTGATAAAGGGTTCACAGAAGTATTTCAAGCGTGTCATCTCGCAGAGCGGTACCCCCATCATGACAAGAAGCACGGAACAGGCTATCGCAGTCACGAACAAGATGATGGAGGCACTCGGCTGCAAGACCGTCGCCGACCTGTTGAAGGTCAGCGCCGAGGATTTCACGGACACGTGGTCAGGTATATACGGATTTTATCAGGTTCTCGGCATGCGCACATTCCCGGAGCGTGACGGCATCCACCTGCCTTTGGACACATGGGAGGCCTACGCTAACGGAGCGGCAAAGGACATTGACTTCATTCAGGGCTGCAACAAGGATGAGATGAACACCTTCCTCGGAGCCGTCGGTGTGGACGTCTGGAATGCGTGGGCCAATGGCCGAAAAGCTGAGAAACTCGCCCAGCTGACGGACAAGGAGAAGGCGCTGATGGAGAGCTACTGCAACGACATTCCGGGTGAAAGCTACGAGGCTACCGTCCGTCTGTTCAGCCAGATTATGTTCAACGCACCTTGCGTCAGACTGTCGGAGGAACAGACCAAGGCCGGAGGCAAGTCGTACACCTACTACTATACGGTGGAATCCGCCCTGCCACTGATAAAAGCCGGCCATGCGTCGGAACTGTCTGTGGTATTCAACCATCCGGAGTACGACGGCTTCACGGGAAGGAAATACGATGCGACCTTCACGAAGACCGTACGCAAGATGTGGGTGCAGTTCGCCAAGACCGGCAATCCGTCGCTTACCGCCGACCTGTCGCCTGACGGCAAGGCCAAAGAGTGGCCGCTCTACGACCTGAAGGACAAGCAGGTGATGGTGTTCGACGAGTTCAATATCCATCAGGAAAAGGAATCGCAGCGTAAGATCGTTGATTGGGACCGAACCTATTTCCTGAGCAGCTACTATGCCTTTTAGTTCATAGAAAGCGCATTTTAAACCACAGGGCAAAGACTGGGTCGGTGATATATAGTAGTTTTAGCTCTGAATAGACTAGGTCGCGCTCTTTAAGTGCTTCTCGCAGCCTGACGATGTTTGAAGGACTGCCCAAATCGAAATTACGGCGTACTGCTGTCTCGGAATAGCCCGAATGGATGCCGGAGACGATAGCCCGGAGCATGTTCATCTGATAGACGGTCAGCGGTTCTATCTGCTGCATAAACAGGGCTTCGTTGGCAAGCAGCAGTTCGCGTACCGACTCCCTCAGCACTTCCTCGGTTGCCGTCGTTCCTGGTTCAAGGTGGTTCAACACGATAGATGCCAGTTGCTGCACATATGACGGGTAGTCATCGACGACCTTACAGATGCTGTTGGCCAATGCTGCGCTAATATGGCGACCGGCATCCGAGAAATGGCTGACAATGTAGTCTGTCCAGTCTGCTGTAGGTATCTTCTCTAACCATATCAAGTCGCCAAACTGGTAAAACGGCATGCTGCGGTTCATAAAGATTTTGCTCATCATGTGGCGCTTGCTGCCAAAAAGACAGTAGGATGCGTAATGGTGATGCTGCCATGCCGCACGCAGCCGTCCCTGCACATGCTTGGTGTCGGCAAACTCGCCCACTTCCTGAAACTCGTCGATACAGACCACAATACGCCGCTGCTTGCGCTGGGCAATGGTCTCTACCAGATTGAGTATCTCCTCTGGTGAGTGGGTCTGAGGGGTGATGCCCAGCGAGACATTCACCTCTTGGGTTGGGTCTAACGGAATGCCGATCTTGGGGGTTAGGCGGGCCAGGAAGTCACGGGCCTCCTCCATCCACTGCTGAACCTTTGTGGCGGTCTGCTTCAACACGGCGGCGGCCAGCATGTTGTAGAATTCATATTCCGTCTTACAGCCGAAAATGTCTAACCTGACGATGATGATGTCTGTTTCTGACAGGCTCCGACAGACGTAGTTTACCAGAGACGTCTTGCCATAGCGTCGTGGTGAGATAAGGATAGAGTTGATGCCATTTTCGAAGTTGGCCTTCAGATGACGGATTTCAGCTTCCCTACCTGTGAAGTTATAGTCGGTGACAGCTACACCATAAACAAAACTTTTCTTCATAACTTTGCTGGGTTTTACTCAGCAAAGTTATGAAGAATTCTCCAATTTCACAAGCGTGTGATTCACAAGCGTGTGAAATTTAAGGATTATTATCAAAAAACATCGGGCTACGTCTCGGCAAAATAAATAAACGAGTTTCTTTGTTTTGCTCTCGACTTTTTTAAACCTAAATTCCGCAGCACTTTAGTTTAACTGTTTTAATAAGTTCCTGAGCAACAAAAAGTTGCCCAGGATTTTGCCGTGTCAGATTTTTCACTTACCTTAGTGCTGCAAAATCAAGACAAGCAAAATCATCAATGGCATG
>JAFPWS010000057.1 GCA_017412705.1 Prevotella sp. | reverse complement strand
GCGCAACACGCTGGTACACGTGTATGGTGTCAGCGAGCCGGATTATCAGCGCATGGCCGACAATAACATCTACGTCACCTCAGGCATGCTGTGGCATCATGCAGACAAGGAGTTGCAGGATGAGCTGATGCGCATCCTCCCTGAGGGCTTGAAGGACAAGGGCTATCCTATGAAATCATACTTCGACAATGGCGTCAACATGTCTTCACACTCAGACTTCCCTGCACTGAGCGGCTCTCCTGACGATCCGTTCAGCATCATGGAGATTGCTGTGACAGGTGTTATGGCAGGAGAGAACGGCAAGCCTTGGTGGCCTGAAGAGCTCATCACCCGCGAGCAGGCTCTGGAGGCCCTGACTATCAATGTGGCCAAACAGATGTTCATCGAGAATGAGAGAGGTAGCGTCAGCGTTGGCAAGTATGCCGACTTCCTGCTTGTCGACAAGGATGTGCTGACCTGTCCCGTGACAGAAATCCACACGGCCAAGAACGCTGCCACCTATTTCGAGGGAAAGAAAGTATTTAACAAATAAGATAACGTTATGAAGAAGAATAAAGTATGGATACTTGCCACCATCTTGATTTGCTGCGCAGGAATTATCCTGGTGGCCTGTAAGGGCGGCAAACAGTCTGCAGATGAAGCGAGTGACAAAGCTGCAGAATATAAGAAGATCGTCAGATCCTGGTATGGTGTGAACAAGTCGATTACTGACGACAGCTATGACAAGTCGCTGGCTGTCAAGTGCGTCAATGGAACCTTCGTCGGCAAAAAGGCGGATGGTGTCATCGCCTACAGGGGCATTCCGTATGTCGGTCAGCAACCCGTGGGCGAGCTGCGCTGGAAGGCACCGGTGGACGTCGTTCCCTGCGACAGCGTCTATGAGGCTTATTACAACGCGAAGAGTGCCTGCCAGCCGGAGGTCGAAGTGTCCTCCTACTACTATCAGGACGAGAACTGCCTGTATCTGAATGTGTGGAAGTCTGCCAAGGCGACGGAAGAGCAGAAGCCCGTCATCGTATGGATACATGGCGGTGCATACGCATACGGCGGAACGGTCGACCCGCTCTACGACTTCCATAACTTCGTTGAGGAGAACCCTGACGTCATCGTCGTGAGTGCTGCCTACAGGCTCGGCGTGCTCGGCTTCCTGCACCTGTCACACCTGCCCGACGGCAAGGACTATCCCGATGCGCAGAATCTTGGACTCATGGACCAGTTGATGGCTCTGAAGTGGGTGCATGAGAACATCGCCGGTTTCGGTGGCGACCCGGCCAACGTGACCATCATGGGTGAGTCGGCTGGCGGCGGCAGCGTGACCCAGCTTTCACTCATCAACGGCTCGAATCAGTATTTTAACAAGGTCATTTCCTTGAGCGGCACCCCCGCCTTGTCGAGGTCAACGGAAGCTGCCGTCGCCTGTACCAATGAACTGATGGAAGCACTGGACTGCAAGACCGTCGCCGACCTGCAGAAGATTGACGCACAGAAGCTTGTGAGCGTAGCCACAGCAGTGATCCCCCTGCGCCTGGCACCGGAGAGAGACGGACGTTTGCTGCCTCAGAATCCGTGGGAGGCCGTTGCCGGCGGCGCGGTGAAGGACATCACGTTCCTGCAGGGCGTCAACAAGGACGAGATGAACTTCTTCCTCGTCGGAATGGGAGGACCGGAGCCTTTCATTGAGTGGGCTACTGACCGCAAGGCGAAGAAGCTCGCCCCGCTGACCGACGATGAGAAAGCCCTGACGGAGAGCTTCTGCAAGGATGTGAAGGGAGAGGACTACGAGCCATACACCCGCCTGTTGAGCCAGCTGATGTTCAACGCACCGTGCATCCGCCTGTCGGAGGAGCAGACTAAGGCCGGAGGCAAGTCGTACACCTACTATTTCACCGTAGAGTCGGCACTGCCGCTGATGAAGTGCGGACACGGAATGGCCCTCGCCCCCCTGTTCAAGCATCCCGACCTAGACGGCGACACGGGGCGCCCCTTCGACGAGACCTTCTCTAAGACCATGCGCAAGATGTGGGCGCAGTTTGCCAAGACCGGCAACCCGTCCATCAGCGCCGACCAGTCACCCGACGGCAAGGCCAAGGAGTGGCCGCTCTACGACCTGAAGGACAAGCAGGTGATGGTCTTCGACGAGTTCGACATCCATCCAGCCAAAGAATCTGAGGTCGGGATCGTGGATTGGGAGAGGACCTACTTCCTGACCAAGTACTATGCCTTCTAACCCTCGCGCACAGCCTACAGGCACGTTGCAAAAGGGCTTAAGGTCCGTTGCAAAAAGTCTTAAGCTACGCTGCAAAGGGTAAGGAGATGCCGGCTAAAGTTAAATCCACGCCATTGATTGTTAAATCAACGGCGTGGATTAATAAAACCAAGGCGTTGATTGATAAATCTAAACCTTGGTTTGCTGTTTATATTTTATCGGGGGATGATACTTTCACATTTGAGTAACACCTTTTGTGTAATCGATAAAAAACCGTATCTTTGTAGGCGTCATTTAGAAAGCAAAGCTATGGACAATCCGTTTGTTATTAAGTCCTACGAGTCGAAGAAATTGTTTTTGACCGTGAGGAAGAATTGCAGTTGATGTTGCGATACTGTGCCAACCAGTCGGATATGACGCTGATATCACAGCGGCGTATGGGCAAAACCGGGCTGACACTTCGTCTGTTTGACGAATTGCATACTGTGAGGCCTGACATTCATACTATTTATCTGGATATTTTTGCCTCTCGCTGTATTGATGACTTTATCAAACTGCTGGCAGAAGCAACCATGAAATCATTTCGTCCTAAAACATCCATTGGCGAGCGGCTCATGGCATTCATCTTCAGTGGAAGTAAAAAGCATTTGATGGCAGATATCTTTGCCAATGGACATGAAGCGGTAGACATTGAAAAGGTGAAATCGGCTTGTGAACAGCTGATGGGGCAGGGTGAGGACGTCTATCTGCAATACCGTCAGATGCTGACAGACAAGCAGTGGAATTATCTCATAGCAGTGGCAAAAGAAGACAGTGTACAGCATATTACAGCATCAGAATTTCTGAAACGCCACAAGATAGGAACTCCTTCCGTCTCCCGCCGACTTGCCGATGCACTTTGCGAAAAAGGATTGCTGAACGACAACAGCAGCCTTGACGGCACTGCTTATTCCGTCAGTGACATCTTTATGTCTCACTGGATGGAGCGGCTATAGTTCAATCGCGGGGACAGATGATTCTTCTTCATCTTTTTTGGGCGAAAACTTAGGCGGTATCAGAAAAAAGTTGTATCTTTGCATGGTGATACAAACATGCCGTCGTTTATGAAGGAAGTGACAGACAGATACAGTCGGTTCAAGGAGTGGCAGCAGTACCCCCATCAGGTGGCTCCACTCTCAGAGGAGGTGCACAGATGCGCCACCTGCGGCACCCGCTACGAAGGCAACTACTGCCCTCGTTGCGGACAGTCGGCCAAGATAGGGCGCTATTCCTTCAAGAATGCGATACTGCTGTATCTCGACGTGTGGGGATTGGGCAACCGGGGCATGTTCCGCAGCATCCGTGATCTGCTTCTGCGCCCGGGCTACATGATTCGCGACTACCTGCGCGGCATGCAGATGGCCTACTTCCCGCCCTTCAAGATGTACTTCCTGCTGCTTGCCCTGGCGCTTGTGATAGATTCCGGCCTGAACATCCAGGGCATCAACCGCGATGCAGAGAACCAATCCGAGATGGTCGACTTCGCCAACCAGCTTGTCAGCACCGAAAAACCGGCTGAGCCGGCGCCCAAGAAGGAAACCATTGATCCTGAGAAAGAGAAACAAAGGCAGCAGGGATACCGTGACATCGACTGGATAGTTGATAATGTCCGGAAATGTTTAGATGAACACTCGTCGCTCGTCATGCTCGTCGGCTTGCTGTTGTTCTCGCTGCCCCTTTGGCTGCTCGTTCGCCGCGGCCCGGCCATTCCCGACCTGCGCCTCTCCGAGTGCTTCGTGACCATGGTCTACATCTCCAACATGCTCATCCTCTACAACATCATACCCTCGCTGCTATGCTTCAGTGTGAAGGCAGAAATCGTCTACAACCTGCTGACCATGCTATTGATTTTCATCCCCGTCAAACAGCTGTCGGGCTATAGCTACGTGAGCACCGTCTGGCGCGTGACGGTGGCTTTTGTCATCTTCTGCTTCATGATGGTCTTGCTGTTTGCTGCCGTCATACTGGCCATCTACATCCATGTCAAGTTTCTTGCACCATGAAGAAAAGGGTGAGGTAGCATATAGCTTAACAAGAATAGCCATGTACGAACAGATTCCGGAAAACACTATCTATATGATGCTTTACAGCGCAGTGGCAATGCTGTCTCTAATAGCATGTTGCTATCTGCTGCTGCGCAGGGCCAATGCCATCGCCCCCGACGTCACGCCGCCAGTACGTCTGCGCCGGTGGACGGCAGTCTTTTTTGCTGCCTCGGCATTGAGCCACCTGTGGAACCTGCCGATGTATTTCCATACCTCAAGCGCTGATGTGTTGCAGAGCTATCTCGTTGGTGGATTGCTCGACTGCATGACGGTTGGACCTTTGGCAATAGTCATATTGCTCGCTTTACTGCAAGACCGCAAGCGACCATTGTGGCCTGTTGCCATCATGGTAGCACCGTTCGTTGTCATCATGGCATGGTGTGTTGCCAACCGTAGCGACGACCTCCTGCCGGCGCTTTATGCCTACTTCCCGTTGTTTGGCATTGGCTTAATCATATATATGGTACGTGCGGTGAGACAGTACGGACGATGGCTGCGCGACAACTATGCCGACCTGGAGCAAAAGGAAGTATGGCAGAGCTTCATAATACTCGCCTTCATCCTTTTAAGCTTAGGCATTTATACGTATACCACCGAAGGACTGGTTCTCGAATGCGTTATACAGTTGACTGACGTTGTGCTTGTCTGCTATCTCCTGTGGCGGGTAGAGACATTAAGCGAACTTAGTGTCTCCCAGGAGCAGGACCTTCCTACGTATTTGGATAATCCCGACAAGGACGAGAGTAGCATAAGCCCAAATGACCTCACCGACAATATCGAACCGTTGCTACAGAAGTATTGCGTCGACACACGGCTTTACCTGCAGCACGAGTTGACTCTTCCCCAACTTGCCAGGGCTATCGGTTCCAACCGTTTCTACATCAGCAAGTATTTCTCCAGCAAGGGCATGAATTACAATACTTATATCAACGATCTCCGCGTCAATCATTTCGTTAGTCTCTACCGTGAAGCAGTAGCTACCCATCGCTCCTTCACTATCCAGGAATTGGCTAACGAAAGCGGCTACCGGAGTTACAGTACATTCAATCTTGCCTTCAAACAGCGCATGGGACAGACCGTGAATGCATGGTCTAAACTTCAAAAATAACAATAATTACTTCAAAATCTGCAAAACTTGAGGGTCCAGGCACTTATGACTTTGCTCTTTTGCGGAATTTGACTACCTTTGCATCGTCAGAAACAACTACTTTAAAATGGTCTATTATGGATTTACAAGAAATTAGAGACGCCCTAAAGGGCATGTACGGTGGCGAGAACAAGCCGATTACCGACGGTAATTATGATCAGTCGCTCGCAATCAAGTGTGTCAACGGAACCTTCGTTGGCAGCAAAAAGGAGAATATCATTGTCTATAGAGGCATACCCTATGTCGGCAAACAGCCCGTTGGCGAACTACGTTGGAAAGCGCCGGTGGACGTTGCTCCCAATGATGGCGTTTATGAAGCCTACTATAATGCCAAGAGTGCCTATGGCAACGGACAATTGGAGACAGGTTCCCTTTACTATATGGATGAGGATTGTCTGTACCTGAATGTATTTAAGTCGGACGACACCTCTGCTCAGAAGAAGCCGGTCATGGTGTGGATTCACGGTGGAGCCTTTGAAGCGGGCGGAACTATCGACCCGATGTTTGACTGCTGCAATTTCATCAAGGAGAATCCGGATGTCATCGTGGTCACCATCGCCTACAGGCTCGGCACACTGGGTTTCTTGCATCTGTCTCATCTCGCAGACGGCAAGGACTATCCCGACTCACAGAATCTGGGACTCCTGGATCAGGTGAAGGCACTGAAGTGGATACATGAGAACATTGCAGGCTTTGGCGGCGACCCCGACAACGTGACCATCTTCGGTGAGTCAGCCGGTGCAGCCAGCTGTACCCTGCTTCCGCTTATCAAAGGCTCGCAAGCCTACTTCACGCGCCTTATCGCCGAGAGTGGTTCCGTCAACCAGACGAGGACGCCGGAAGAAAGCATCGAGTGTACCAATAGACTCATGGAAATTCTCGGATGCAAGACCGTCAGTGACCTGCTGAAAGTTGATGCCGAAAAGCTGTTGGAAGCTTCTTCCGTGCTCTTTGTCAAGCAGACACCTGAAAGCGACGGTATCCATCTGCCTACAGATCCGTTTGAAGCCTACGCCAACGGAGCTGCGAAGGATATACAGATTCTTGTGGGTTGCAACAAGGATGAGATGGACTTCTTCGTTTACAGTTTCGGACTGGAAGGTTGGGATACGTTTGTCGCCAATCGCAAGGCGGAGAAGTTTGACAAATTGCCTGCCGACGAGAAAGCACTGCTCGAGAGCTATATGAAAGATGTGAAAGGCGACTACTATGAGCCAGACAGTTGTCTGTTCAGCCAAAGCTGGTTTATCGCCCCTGTCATCCGCCTGTCGGAGGAGCAGGCCAAGGGCGGTGGTAAATGCTACACCTATTACTTCACGCCAGAGTCGCCCGACCCCATCATGAAGTGCGGACACGCCATAGAACTGGCCGTTGTATTCAATCATCCGGAAATGACCGAAGATATGGGCAGAGCCTTCGATGAGACTTTCTGCAAGACCATGCGCAAGATGTGGGTACAGTTTGCAAAGACGGGCAATCCGTCGCTCACAGCAGAGATGGCTCCTGACGGCAAGGCTAAGGAATGGCCGCTCTACGACCAGAAAGACAAGCGCGTGATGGTGCTCGACGAGTTCGACATCCATCCGGCTAAGGAAGCAGACGTGAAGATAGTCGATTGGGAAAGGACCTATTTCCTGACAAAATATCGAATGCTTTAAAATTCGAAGAGTGGAAAGAATGAGAACTAAAGGAGTATGCCACACATTGAAACAATGCACAACTTGCATGCACTTTAAATACGACTGATATGCGAAAAAAAAAGATTGCCAATTTGTTCGAATCCCGAAAGGGGCATCTTGACGCCCGTGTCAAGCGGGAATTTGTCAGTAATGGAATCGGCACCATCCCTATACGTGTCAAGGATTACTACGAGGTTATTAACGCTTACAGCGTCAAGGGGGTCGAAACGCTGGACTTTGATTTCGTCGAGGTGTTGGATCTTGCCGCCAGCGTGATGCCGGAAGAATGTCCACTTGTCTTGAACATCGTTGAAGATGTCTTGTCAGATGAGGAAAGAGAGACCATCACCGAGACCATCCAGGATTATTATGCCTATCAACTCGGCATATTGGAAGAGAAGGTGAAACGGCATAAAGAGCGCTTTATCCTCATGTCCGTCGGCCTGGTCCTTACAGCCGGACTGCTATGGCTTTCGCAAGGAATGGGCGAATTGTCGCGGGAAATCTTATTTGTCCTGTTCTGGTTTTTCGGCGATGCCCTGTTTGACTACATCCTTCTGACCGGACATGATCTTCGCAAAAAAAAGCGCCTGGCAGGCCGACTCGCAAGCATCAAGGTGGAATTCTCTAAAGCTTTTGACGATTCCGATTACACGGACAAAGAGGTGAACGATTTGTATTCCGAGATTGAAGAGGACATAAAGCAAACACTAAAATAAAAAACAGAAGTGGGCTCGATAAGTACGAGCAAGTTAATAATAAAAAAGAATGTGACAATGAAAGCAGAGACAATTATTTTGGGTAATGTCATCACAATGGATGAGTTCAAGCCCTATGCAGAGGCCATTGCAGTGGCTGATGGAAAAATCATCTATGTTGGAAGCAAGGATGCGGCCATGAAACTTCAAGGGGATAAGACCAAGGTCTTGGATTATGGAAGCAATTCCATTTATCCTGGGTTCCTGGAAGCACATTGCCATCCTGGATTTGCAGCCAACATCATGTTCGGCAGGGCAAACCTGGCTGTAGGCAAGACGCCGGAGGATTACCTGGCCATTTTGAAGAAGTATGTGGAAGAGAATCAGGACAAACCGCACATCGTTGGCTCGGGCTGGGCGGATGATCTGCTGTATCAGCTGAATGCCAAGCAACTGGATGAGATATGCCCTGACAAGCCATTGATCAATCAAAGCAGCAGCGGTCACATGATGTGGGTCAATACCAAGGCGATGGAGGCCTACGACATCAATGAAGAAGCCGTGAAACAGTGGGGGACGGAATGTATCCATGTTGACGAGAATGGCAAGCCGAATGGTCTGCTGGCCGAAAAGCCCGCCATCGATTTGGTCAAAAGGGTCGAGCCAGATCTAGCACAAGCGAAGAAGGAACTGCTTGGTTTCCAGGATTTCGCATTTGCAAACGGTTATACGGGTGTGTATGACGCCGGTTACCAGCTTCTGACCAAGCATGACCCCCGTGCCTACAAGGAGCTCGACGATGAAGGCAAGCTGAAGATGTATTCCTTCTGCGGCAGTTTCGTCAATGACAATACCGAGACACCTGAAAAGGATATGGACAAAATTGCGGAGGAGGCAAAGGAATATAACGGCAAGCACGTAAAGGTGATTGGCGCTAAGGTCTTTGCCGATGGTGTTGTCGAGGGGCACACCGCGTGGATGCTGGATGATTATGTGGACAAGCCCGGGTATAAAGGCGTAAGAAGATTCGATGACCATGACAAGATGGTTCGGCTGGTCAAGGCAGCGGCCGCACATGATATGAATGTCCATGTTCATTCGATAGGCGATGGCGCCACCCAGGCCTGGATTGATGCGATTGCCCAGGCTCAGGCCGAAGTGGGTAATTTCGATATGCGAAATGCCCTTTGCCACCTGCAGGAAGTTACGCCGGAAGATGTGAAGAGATTAGGAGAATATAATGTCATGGCCGTATGCGGCATCATGTGGGCCTTCAAGCATCCAGCCGGCTTCGCACAGGAGGTGGAGTATGTCGGCGAAGAGAAGTCCTATAACGCCTATCCAGTCAAGTCCATCATAGATGCAGGCGGAGTGGTGGCCAACCATTCGGACTACCCCGTTTCGCCTCTGTTCAGTGCTGTTGAGGCATTCTGCTATGGCGTATTGAAGAAACTGCCTTCACAGCCGGATGAGTATATCAGAAATATCGACCAGGCTATCAGCCGCCATGAGGCACTGAAGACCCTCACGAGCAATGTGGCCTATATGTGGCATGAAGAGGACAGGATGGGTTCCATCAGCCTGGGCAAGCTCGCCAACTTTGCAGTTTTGGATCGTGACTTCATGCACGACGATTTTGCAGAGATTGAGAAGGCCAACATCATTGCCACCATTGTGGATGGCGAAGAAGTTTACAAAGCGTAGCTCATCAATAGAGGATGTGCCTGGGCACATCCTCTGTTTTCATCTAAACGATAATTCAAGAAACAAACAAGACAATGAGATTATTGAACATGTATGAAGACAAGATTTAATGAAAAGGCCAAGATTTTAGACATCGTTATGATGGCTGTCAGCGTCATGCTGTCTGTGGGTGTGGTGCTGTATGGAATTAATCATTTTGGATTCAGCAAGACCTGGCCCGAATTGATACTGAATACGTTTTATGTGGCCTGTATAGTGATGATTTGGATGTATTTCTTTAACTATCGCATCACCACCAAGCAGTTCAATTATTGGTGTTCTGTCTCAATCGGTATGACAGTCTTGCTGCGCGACATTCTCTGTCCGCCGCCTTTGGCTAATTATCCCTTACGTGCTATATGTTTCACACTCTCGGTGCTACTGCTCTGCACGCTCACTTACTTCTATGCCCGAAAGGAGTGGCAGACCTACACCAAGAAGAACCTGTGGTTTATTTTTGCCATCGACACACTCATAGCCGTACTCTACCATATCAATATCGTTTATTTTGAGGTTACCGACGAATATACCAACTATTTCCTCACCGAGATATGGATTCGCCCGACGATTACGTACGGTCTCGTGGCTTGCTTTGTGGCAGATAGGAAAGAGCCATAATAGAACTCGCTACGTGCTTGGCTTGTCCAAGAAATAGTAAATCTTAAATAGCAAATAGTAAATCGGTAAAGTAAATGAAAAAGGCGTTATTGCTCATCGCAGTGCTGGGAGTCGTGGCCAGCTCTCAGGCGCAAGACAAAATAGACGGCGACCTGAAGGTGGATCTCGTGAGTACTTACATCTGGCGCGGACAGCATCTGGGCCATGTGTCTATACAGCCGGAACTGTCGGTGGAATGGAAGGGGTTGAGCCTCTCGGCATGGGGCAGTGTAGGATTGTCGAACTACAAAGACCTGCGGGAGATCGACCTGACACTGTCGTATGAGACCGGAGGATTCTCCGTCGGTATCGTAGACTACTGGAACAACGAGCACGACTCACGCTACTTCTACTTCAAGAAAGACGCCACTGGCCATTCCGTCGAGGGTTTTGTAAGCTACGACTTTGGCTCCTTGAGCATCTCGTGGCAGACCTTCTTCGCCGGCAACGACTATCGGGAGGACAACAGCAAGCGCGCCTGGAGTTCCTATTTCGAGGTGGTGGCACCCTTCCGCCTGATTACTTGCCGCTGGGAGGCCAAGGCTGGCCTGGTGCCCTGGCTTTCCGACTATTATAACACCAGAGGCTTCAGCGTGACAAATCTCTCGCTTCGCGCAACCAAAGACATCAAGATCACCGATTCGTTCTCGCTGCCGCTGTTTGGTCAGCTTATTGCCAATCCTGCCAGCCAAGACGTTTATCTCGTGGCTGGTATCACCCTGAAGGCTTTCTGAACTCATAAAGTGTCGAACACATTTTATCTAAATTTGCACTGCAATCACAAAAGAAACAACATTATGAAGGTAGATCAGATTATTAAGAACGCGAAGATTTTTACAGCGGATCATGCCAACCCTCAGGCTACCGCCATTGCTGTCAAAGACGGCAAGTTTGTCTATGTGGGCGACGATGCCGGTCTTTCGGCGTATGAGGGAGAAGTCACCGACCTTGGCGGGAAGTTCGTCATGCCCGCCATCATCGACAGTCATGTGCATGTGACATCAAGTATCGGTTTCAGCTATATGGATCCGGGTGAGTACGTCGTGTGCTCCAGCAAGAAGGAAGCGCTGGACTTTATGGCTGAGAATATCAAGAGCACCCCCGGCTTGAAACGTTACAGATTCATCCTGGAGCGGAAATACCTGGGGGGAGACGACATCGTCAAGGAAGACCTCGATGCCATCTGTCCGGATGCCGAGCTCCTGATTCTGGAAGGCGAAGGCCATAGCGTCTGGGTGAACTCCAGAATCCTCGAGAGGCACGGCATCACCGACGAGACACCCGACCGTGTGCCCGGACTCAGTTATTATGTGCGTAAAGACGGCCATGTAACAGGAAATGCCTTCGAATCCTCGGGGTGGCACATGCTCTTCGACGACCTCGAAGTGACCGACGAGCAGATCGACGCAGAGCTTCTGCGCTGGATAGAGTATTCTGTAAATACCGGCGTGAGCGTGGTCTTCGACGCAGGCTATCCAGAGGGAGAGGTACTTCATGAGCGCACCTATGAACGCCTCCGCGAACTGGACAAGCAGGGCAAGTTGCCGGTCTATATCGACGGAAGCATTGCGCTTACCAACCCGAAAAAGATGAAGGAGGTCGTGGAGGGCGTGAGCCGTTTCAGGGAGAAGTTCAACACGGAGCATCTGAAAGTGCATACCTTCAAGGTGTTCATGGACGGAACGCTGAGAATCGAGACTGCGTGCCAGGTTACCCCTTACGCAGACACCGGCAAGACGGGAGCCACCACCTTCAGCCGCGAGCAGGTGGCCGAGGTGCTGAAGATGCTTAATGCCGAAGGCCTGGACTTCCATGCACATACCGTCGGCGAGGGGGCATCCCGTACAGTCCTCGACGGTGTGGAACTGGCCCAAAAGCAGCTCGGAGACAGTTTCCGCGTGAAGGTCACCTGTGCCCACCTGGAGATACAGGATGACGCAGATATGGACCGCTTCGCCAAGTTGGGCGTTCATGCCAATTACACCCCCTGGTGGCATTCCGGATGCACGGGCGGCAATCCCTACGAGCTGTGGAGCAGCCTGCTTGGCGAGGAGCGCGCCAAGAAGATGTACCGCTGCAAGACGATGTGGAATACAGGTGCCAATGTGACCTGGTCGAGCGACAACATCGTCTATGGCGACTTCGTGTCGTGGAATCCCTTCTTAGGTATGGAGGTGGGAATGACGCGCTATATCAACGAGCATACCCAGGCTCCCGAGATCAGCAAGGTCATTGCCGAGTTCCCCTCCCCCACTGAGAAGATGAGCATTGAGGAAATGATTCTGGGATATACCATCAATGGTGCCAAACAACTCGGCATCGAGGATGTCAAGGGGTCAATCACGGCCGGCAAGGACGCAGATTTCCTGGTGTTCGACAACGACCTGCTGACGGCTGAGCACACGGGCTTCAGCCACAACAGGCCGCAGGAGGTGTATTTCTGCGGAAAGAAGATGAAATGATTTCACAACCTAAGATAATTCCGTAATTTATGAAACAAGCTCTTATTCTCGGCAACATCATCACGATGGATGAAAAGCGACCCTTTGCCAAGGCCGCATTAGTGAAGGACGGCGTATTTGCCTACATCGGTAGCGCAGAGGAAGCGAAACGGCTCGCCAGCCGGGGCGCACAGGTGCTCGACTACGGCGACAACTATATCTATCCCGGCTTTATGGAGTCACACTGCCACGGCCATCTGGCCGGCGACCGCATGATAGGTCAGGCACACCTGATGGAGGCTGGTGGTACAGACTATGCCAAGTACCGCGAAATCATCAAGGACTTCATTGCGAAGAACCCACAACGCCAGTTCTACTTGGCCTCGGGATGGATAGAAAACGAGGAATACGTCAGCAAGGCATATCTTGACGACATCTGCTCAGACAAGCCTCTGTTCATGCATACCGGCGGCGGCCATTCCATGCTGCTCAACACCAAGGCGCTGGAGTGGGCCGGCATCGATGCCGAGTACGCCAAGAAAACGGGTTATGACCTGGTGCATGTCGACGAGAACGGCGAACCCGACGGCTACGTCTGCGAAGCCCCCGTGTTCGAAATCGTGCCAAAGCTGCCCGTCACCCTCGACGATGCCAAGAACTTCCTGCTCGCCTGGCAGGATTATGCCCTCCAGAACGGCTATACCGCCGTCGGCGACGCCGGTGCCGAGGTGGCCTGCCCGCTCTCCCCTCAGGCATACTACGAACTGGAGCAGGAAGGCAAGCTGAAGCTGCGCACCTACGCCTATATGTACGTGACCGACAATATTGAGAGCCCCAAGGCAGAGATAGCCCGCATCGCTGCACAGCGTGCCCAGATGAGCGGTGAGTATTTCCACATCATCGGAGCCAAGGCGTTCCTCGACGGTGTGACCGAGGCACACACGGGCTGGCAGAATCAGGACTATCTCGACGAGCCCGGCTACCACGGTGCAGAGCGCTTCAACGACCACGACAAGATGGTTGAGATGATTGTCGAGGCCGACAAGGAGGGCATGTCCGTACACACTCACTCTGAGGGCGGCGGTGCTACCCACTTCATGCTCGGTTGCATCGAGGATGCCGAGAAGATCACAGGCAACATGGACCAGCGCAACGTGCTGGCACACCTGCACTTCGTGACCGACGAGGACATCCGCCGCATGGCTGCCACGGGTTCTGTGCCTGCCGTTGCACCATTGTGGTCGCCTGCTTATCCTGGAATGTATGAGCAGGAAGTCACCTATGTCGGTAAGGAACTGGCTGATCAGTCTTACCCCATCAAGTCGTTCTATGATGCAGGCGCCTGCGTGGTGTTCCACTCCGACTATCCCGTCTCTCCGCTGATGAATGTGAAATACAGCATCTACTCGGCAGAAAAGCGTGACTATCCCAAGGAGGCATTCGGCGGCGTCACCTCTCCGCGCAACATGAAGGAGGCCATCACCCGCGAGCAGTCGCTGAGGGCCATGACCATCAACGTGGCTCGCCAGTTCCACCAGGAGCATCGCATGGGCTCCATCGAGTTCGGCAAGATAGCCAACATGGCGGTGTTCGACTGCGACTTCCTGCACGACGACATCGAGAAGGTGGCCCAGGCCAACATCGTAGCCACCATCGTCGACGGCGAGGAAGTGTATAGGAGTTAAGAATTAAGAGTTAAGAATTGAACTTTCCCATGATTTTTTCAACACAGAGGACGCAGAGAACACAGAGTAATATGTATGTGAGTATAAGAGGTTTACAGAGCGGCTATACTGCTTACACAAAGAGTTTGCGCACGAAAGAGCGGGTGACGGCCCTCTGTGAAGAGCCGTCAGGCTCCTCGCGTAATCTCTGTAGCAAAAGTATTCATCTCTCTGTGTCCTCTGCGCCCTCTGTGTTGAGAAAGCATGGGAAAGTTCAATTAGAAAGAGCATCAGGCAGATGATGACGCTCGCGGCAATGGTGAGCCTCATCCTTACAGCGGGTATGCTTGCCGGCTGGATGGGGCAACTATTTCGTCAACACCAACTACTATCAGGCCGCCCAGCAGCAGGACCAGGCCGGGCAGCTGCACTTCGTGCTGGGCCTGCCCTACGAGATAGAGAGCTGGATGGATGTGGACGAGGCCTTGCAGCGGGCTGCCGACGTCAGTAAATTTGCTTCCACGCGCGTCATGCCCCGCTGGCTCAAGCTCTTCGTCGACGGAACGGTGGAAAGCGGCACCGGATTTATTGATCCCCTCTATGTGGACGGCCACCAGGGCATTCCCAACTGGTCGGAAGAGGAGCTGACAGACATCACGCGCAGGGCTAACGAGAAGGGGGTGACCATGCACGTACACGTGATGGGCAACAAGGGTGTCGAGCGCATTGTCAACGCCTACGTCAACGGCGGC
>JAFPWS010000095.1 GCA_017412705.1 Prevotella sp. | reverse complement strand
TGTGCCTATACACTTTACTCGCTGGAGCACAGGAAGGAATTTTCAGCCATTACCTCTTCGCCTACTTTACCAGTGACGAAACGGCAGAGTAACAAGTTTACTATGTCATCTCGCACAACGGACTGGACTTCTCGCCTTTGAACGGCGGACGGCCTGTAGTCGTTGCAGATACTATCAGCGTGAGTGGTGAAAATAATATGAATTTATGGGATGTCCGGTGTCTGTGAGGACTGAGTATGGCTGATGCGATATTCCATTGGTGTGCAGCCAAAGTGTTTCTTGAAGTACTTGCCGAAGAATGAGGTGTTCTCAAAGCCCAGCCGCAGGGCCACCTCCTTGACACTAAGGTCGGTGGAGAGCAGCAAGTAACGGATGTCCTCGTTCACCATATCAGCAATCCACTCGTGGGCCGACTTTTGGCTGCAAGCTTTGCAGATGGTGGCAAGATACTTGGGCGTGATGCAGAGCTGCCGGGCGTAGTATTCTACCGTCTGCTTCTTGACGGTGGCATTCGTTAGCGTGTCGAGGAATCTCTTGAAGTGCATATGTCCAGTACTGGCATCTTCGGTCATGTCGGTCTGCCACTCGCTTTGCTCCATCATCGACAGAATCTCGTAGAGCAAGCCATGAATGATAGTACGGATAATCTCCTTATGATAGGGTTCATTGGGAGTCTGTAGCTTCGACTCCAACAGATAGTCGTAGTAGGCCAATTGCTGCAGGTGTTGCTCTGACAGATTGTTTACCTGTCTCTTGTTGATATACAGCATACGGTTCCACTGCTTGATGTTATTGCGCATCAGTTCCTGTACCAGCCTTACAGACAGCCGCACCACGTTGACCTTGGTATCGGGGCTTACCAAGAGGTGGTCGATGTGCTGTCCTGGCATGCAGACGATGAATGTATGCTCGGCGATGTCGTGCGGCTGTCCGTTGAGGTGAAGTTTCACCAGTCCCTGACGGCACATAATAAATATGTAGCCGTCGGCTTGTGTATGGTTCAGACGCGACAGGTCGGTAATGTTCCGCATTTGCGTGATACACTCGTCGATATAGTCTATGTCTTTTTTATCCATTATCGGTTGCAAAGGTAATGAATATTTTTCTTTCGTCGTGTCCTTTACGTCGAAAATTGTGTGCTTTTTCCGTGCAGTTCGACTTTTAGCACATTTCCTTCGCCGTATGGAATATCATTGCATGTTCCTTTTGTGCTACTTTTGCGCCTACAAAACAAAATTCGAGTTATACAGGAGTAAAAAAGTATGAAAAAGGAAAATCATGTATTAATGATGTTCGCGCTACTGGCACTGGCAGGTTGCGGCGGGCAGAAAGAGAAACGGGAGGCGGCTCCCGTGCGAGTGACCACAGAGAAAGTAAGTCTAGGGATGGACTACGCCCAAAGTCCCTACGTGGGACAAGTTCAGGAGGCATCAAGTACTGCTGTCAGCTTCATGTCGGCAGGCACCGTGAGCCGTGTCTATGTAGAGGAGGGGCAGCGTGTTAGCCGTGGCCAGTTGATAGCCGAGATGGATAACACCTCTGCCCGCAATGCCCTGCTGGCCGCCGAGGCCAGCCTGCGGCAGGCTAAGGATGCCTATGAGCGCATGAAGCAGTTGCACGACGACCAGACGTTGCCCGAGATGCAGTGGGTGGAGGTGCAGAGTAAGTTGCAGCAGGCGCAGTCGGCCTACGAACTGTCTAAGAAGAATGTCGCTGACTGCCGTCTGGTGGCTCCCGTCAGCGGCATCGTCGGTCAGAAGTTCGTCGATGCCGGTGAAACGGCCATGCCCGGCAGTCCTGTGGTGACACTACTCGACATATCCCATGTCAAGGTCAAAGTCTCTGTGCCTGAAAACGAAATCAACGGCATTCCGACCTCTGTCGCATCCACCATCAAGGTAGCGGCACTCGGCGGCGAGACTTTCCAGGGCGGACGCATCGTGAAACACGTTGCCAGCGATGCTATGACCCACAGCTACGGCATCCAGATTCACCTCGCCAATCCCTCGGGGCGCCTGCTGCCTGGCATGGTCTGCACTGTGAGGTTCAACCATGAGTGCAACCCGCAAATAACCGTTCCTGTCACCGCCGTGCAGCGCGGGCAAGGCCAGTCGCTATATGTCTGGACTATCAGCAACGGGCGGGTACGACAGCAGCCCGTCTCGACTGGCGAGACCTACGGTAGTCGCATCGTCATCACCGACGGCTTGAAGGAGCGCGACAGCGTGGTGACTGCTGGCTGGCAAAAATTGAGTAACGGAAGTAAAGTGTCGGCGTTATGAGCAAGGAAAAAAACAGCCGGTGGGTGGCGTGGATGATGCGCAACTACCGCCTCACCTTTCTGGTCGTGGGGCTGATGTTTATTCTGGGCATCTACGGACTGGGTAGGATGTCTAAAGCTGAGTTTCCTGATTTTACCCTGCGGACGGGCGTTGTGGTAGGCATCTACCCGGGAGCCACCAGCGAGGAGGTGGAAGAGCAGCTTGTAAGGCCGCTCGAGCGCTACCTGTTTACTTTCAAGGAGGTGAACCGTTCCAAGACCACCAGCACAAGCCAGAACGGGATTTGCAGTGTTATGGTGGAACTGAACGATGATGTAAATAACAAGGATGAAGTATGGAGCAAGATCAAACACGGGTTGAATGCATTTAAGTGTACTTTGCCGAAAGGTGTGGCAGACGTTGTGGTCAATGACGAGTTCGGCGACACGTCAGCGCTGCTTGTCGCCGTTGAAAGCGATAGCCGGGATTACAGGCAGCTGGAAAAGTATTGTGACCTGATTGGCGACCGCCTGCGAACATTGCCTTCCGTCTCGAATGTGCGTATTTTGGGGAACGTGAAAGAGCAGATTTCCGTCATCGTCGATTACGACCAGCTGTCGGCATACGGCATCAGCAGCCAGCATCTGGCCGACGCATTGTCCGCGCAGGGCATCACCACTGTCAGCGGAAGTGTGAGCGGTTGGCAGAAGGATATGCCTGTCCATGTGTCGCCCGCCTTACGGGGCGAAGATGAAATATCCGAACAGATTCTATACAGCGATGCCGCAGGCCGGGTAGTCCGAGTAAAGGACGTGGCGCATGTTGAACGCGGGTACGACCTGACGGATGGTTTCATTGAGTACAACGGGCATCGCTGCGTCATCATCTCGATGGAAATGCTGGCAGGCAACAACATCGTGCAATATGGGCGAGACGTTGAAAGCCTGCTGGCAGAGGTCAAGGCCGCCGAACTGCCGGATGACGTGGCAATACACACCATCAGCGACCAAGCCAGTGTGGTCAGTGCCAGCGTCAATTCATTCCTGCGTGACCTGTTCGTCTCGATGGTAGTCATCATCCTCACGATGATGCTTCTTTTCCCGTTGAGTTCGGCACTGGTTGCTTCCACCGCAATTCCCGTGACGACGTTCATCTCGGTGGGTATCATGTATCTGGCCGGCATCCCACTCAACACGATTACGCTCGCAGCTCTGATTGTGGTACTCGGTATGGTCGTGGACGATTCAGTCATTGTCATCGACGGCTATCTGGAATACCTCAACACAGGGATGAGTCGCTGGCACGCTGCCTGCCGGAGCATTTCGACCTATTTTATGCCCATGTTGTTGGCTACTGCCTGTATCAGTGCCATTTTCTTCCCGCTGTTGCTTACCTGTACTGGGCAGAAGGGAGATTTCCTGCATGACTTTCCGATTGCCATCGCTATTAACCTGATGACCTCGCTGTTCGTGGCTTTGGTCGTTATTCCGATACTGCTGGTCACTCTTATCCGGAAGAAGACTCATAAGGAAGGACGTAAAAGCATTACCGACTACGTGCAGGAAATATACGACCGACTGCTCGGCTGGGTATTCCGTCACGCATGGCTGGCACTGGGCATGGCCGTCGCCGTTCTGCTCTCCACGGTGTTCTATGCCAGCGAGGTCAAACGGCGCATGATGTCCTGCTCGGAGCGCGACCAGTTCGCCGTGGAGATCTACCTGCCTAAAGGAACGGGACTGGCTGAGACGGTACAAGTGGCCGATTCTGTCTATACTGTGCTGGGCAGCGACGAGCGGGTGCGAGCCATCACCTCGTTCAAAGGTTGTGCATCGCCCCGTTTCCAAGCCTCCTACACCCCTAAGCAAGGTGGAAAGAACTATGCGCAGTTCATCGTGAACACCATCTCGAACGAGGCTACGGAGCAACTCGTGGACGAATACACGGCACGACTTTCGGAAGCCTTCCCTAATGCCTTTGTCAAGTTCAAGCAGTTGGACTCCCAAGTGTTTCAGGCACTGGAGTATCGCTTTTATGGGGAAAATCTGGACTCCTTGCATAGTGCTGCCGGGCAGCTTATGGACTATATGCGCAGCAATCCCGACTTGATGTGGGTGCGCACCGACTTCGAACAGCCGGAACCGATAGTGGAAGTTACACTCGACGAGATAGCCGCAGCACAGTTGGGTATCAGTCGCCAGTCTCTTTCGCTCGGTCTGATGTCACAGATTGATGCCCGTCCGGTAACAACCCTGTGGGAGGGGGATTACGGAGTTCCAGTCATGTTGAAGGACGACCGTTGGGACGATGCGGGATTCGAGGACTTCGGTCATATCCACCTGCAGCCGATGACATCCCCCTCGAAGGTGCAGTTGAAACAGGTAGCCGGAGTGTCACCCAAGTGGAGTGAGACGAAAATCGTCCACCGCAACGGTGTGCGCTGCATGACGGTGACGGCCGAACTTCCACGCACCATGACAGCGGAGAACTTCGCCCCCGACTTACAGCGGTTTGTCGAGGAAGAGATGCGCTTGCCCCAAGGTGTAACCACCGAGTTAGGCGGAGAGATAGAAAACGACAAAGAGAGCATGCCGCAGCTCGGAGCGGGACTGTTCATAGCCATGATTATCATTTTCTTCTTCCTGCTGTTCAATTTCAAGAAATACAAGCTGACGTTCGTCTGCATGTTCGCTGTCATACTATTCATCCCCAGTGCCATGTTCGGCCTTTTCATTACCGACACCACAATGGGACTGACAACCATCTTCGGGTTCATCACGCTGATGGGGCTGATTATGCGTAATGAGATTCTCATTTTCGAGCATGCCGAGGGAGGAATGAAAAACGGGCTGTCGGCACGCGAAGCAGCATTCGAAGCGGGCAAGCGACGAATGGTTCCCATTTTCCTGACAACGGTAACGACTGCCGTAGGCGTCGTGCCGATGATTGCTGCGGGCTCCGCCATGTGGAAGCCCGTGGGCATCACTATTCTTTTTGGCGGCCTGGGTGCGCTCGTGCTGGTCGTCACCGTGTTACCGGTCATTTATTGGAAAATTAACGAAAAAAGAGGATGAAAATGAAATACTTATCGAAACACTTGTCAATACTGCTATTGTTGCTCCCCATAACAGCAGCAGCACAGCCATACACATTAGACCAATGCCGCGAACTGGCACTGAAGCGAAACCGTACCCTACAGTCAGCCCGTCTCGACATGTCGAAAGCCGACGAAGACAAACGCAAAGCCTTTACAGCCTATTTCCCTGAAGTGTCGGGCATGGGTGCCGCGTTCTGGGCTGATGACTATATGATTCAGATGGGGCAAACGGCAATGTTGAAAAACGGAAGGATGGCTACCCTGAGTGCCACGCAACCCCTGTTTGCCGGTGGGCAGATTGTCAATGCCAACCGTTTGGCGAAGGTACAGCAAGAGGTGTCGGCGTTGAAATACCATCTCACAGAGAACGAAGTCCTACAGCGCGTTACCGAAACTTACTGGCAGATTTTCAGCTTGCAAGCCAACCTCACTACGCTCGACAGTAGCGACCGTCTGCTGGCTGAACTCCTGCGTATGACAAACAGCTATGTCCGTGCCGGGGTACGCCTGCCGGCCGACACGCTGCGCTTGCAGCTGCGCCGTCAAGAACTGGAATCCAGCCGACTCTCCATCGACAACGCCCTGCGCCTCTGCCAGATGTCGCTGGCCAACATGATGGGTATCGACTGGCAAAGATTCTCCGTCGTCGACACCACCTTTGCACAGCCTGCAGACCCCGTCACAGCTTTCATTCCTGCCGACGATGCTGCCACCCAGCGCAGTGAGTATCTGCTGCAAGAACGCGCCGTCGATGCAAGCCGACTTCAATTACGTATGGAACGTGGAAAACTGCTGCCTACGCTTGGTGTCGGTGTGAATGGTATCTATGCTAACCTGATGGAGAAGAATGAGACACACGGCATTCTCTACGCCACCCTCAGCGTCCCCATCTCCGCATGGTGGGGAGGCAGTCATGCCATCCGCAAGGCACGTAATAACCGTCAGCAGGCTGAACTCGCACTGCAAGACACTCGTCAGAACTTGCGCTTAGACATTGAGCATGCATGGAACTCCCTCGTGGAGTCCTACCGGCAAATCGATGTCGCCCGCCGCAACGTCATCTCTGCCCAGGAGAACCTGCGCCAGAACCAGTCCTACTACCGTAACGGCACCACGAC
>JAFPWS010000094.1 GCA_017412705.1 Prevotella sp. | reverse complement strand
GAAACGGCTTGTTAATGCTGCAAAATAAAACCGCATACGGCAGTATTGTACGTATGCGGCAATATAATTGAAATCGAAGTCATGCTATCGCGTCAGCCTGATTTCCTCGTGGTAGAAATAGTTGACCACGACGGGATGGCCATACTCTGAGCGACCATAGGGCAGGTCGTTGATGACGTAGGGCATCTGGTGCTCCTTCGTGTAGGCTTCCACCTGCAGGGCGAGCGTCTGCCAGTAGTCACGGCGCTTGCGCTTGTAGATGTCGTCGTAGAGCGGTAGCAGGTCGGGATGCTCTTCGCGGATGTACTGCATGATGGTGGGCTTGAACTGTCCGCGAAGGTTCAGGTTCTCCAGCCATACAAGGTCAGAATAATCCTTAACACGCTCGATGATGGCAAAGACATCGGTAATGCCTGGGAAGATGGGTGACACGAAGCAGACGGTGCGGATGCCCGACTCATAGACCTGCTTCATTGCAGCCAGTCGTCGCTCGATGCTGGGCGCATCGTCCATCGCTTCCTTGAACTGCTCGTCGAGGGTGTTTACAGACCACGATACCGTGACGCGCTTGAACGTTTTCAGCAGGTCGAGGTCACGCAACACGAGGTCGCTCTTCGTGGTGACGATAATCTCGCAGTCGGCACCCTGTAGCTGTTCCAGCAGTGCACGGGTACGCTTGTATTCAGCCTCCTGCTCGTTGTAGCCGTCTGTCACCGAACCGATGACGATGCGCTCGCCGTCGTACTTGTGCGGATTGGTTATGGCAGGCCAGTACTTCACGTCGAGGAAAGTCCCCCACGGCTCGGTATGACCTGTGAAGCGCTTCATAAAAGAGGCGTAACAGTACTTGCAGGCATGGGTACAGCCCACGTACGGATTGACGGAATAACCGCCCACAGGCAGCGATGACTTTGTCATCACCGACTGCACTTGTTTGTCATTTATAATCATAACCCTGTTGTTTTAATACTTCCTTAAATTCCTGTGGCAACTCCTGTACCATATTTGCCTCCCCCATAATGGGAACGAGGTCTTCCTTCATGAAAACGGGAATGTTCAGCCGGTGTGCCTGTTCTGTCAAATTCTCCACCCAACTGACTTCCGACACGGCCTTGCCCTTGCGCTTACCCGTTTCCGTTCCTATCACAATCCAGCTAATGCCGTGCAAGTCAACCTCTCCAATATCGTTGAACATCGGCTCGAAGGTGACATGCAGGTGAGTTGAACCTACATTCTCCCGCAACTGGTCGATACGCTGCTTTTCCTTCGAAGAGGTCACCGTGACTCCAAACCATCCGTTGTCGGGTGTAACTGACATGTGCAGCAGGTCGGGCCGTTTACTGAGAAACAGATATTGGTGCTGCACGTTCTGGCGCATCTTGTCGAACACCAGTTCACGCCATTCGTCTTTCCACCCCGCGAGGTCACTCATGCCTGTCAGCAGCCAGTTGTGGGGCTTCGGATTGTCCATCAGCCGCAGCTTGCCAGGATAGAATTCCGGCACAGAGAAATCGTCTGTAATGTGGTAGCGACGACAATTGTTGCGGGCATAGCAATAACTACAGCCGATATTACAGCCAATCACAAGATTCATGTTCTGAATCAGGTCTTTGATACAAACACTCATCGTCTCTCGTTTACTTGCTGACATTTACGCTCTCACCGTCCTCGGGAATGTGGACGCGCCCAGCCACTCCATGCTCCCTGGCAGCCTGAAGGAGTGCGGCACGGGTGACGTGATTGTGGTTCACGCCCTCCAGGTGGGTGGCCACGAAGGTGGCCTTCGGTGCGTAGTCCATCGTCTTCAGCACATCGGGAATGTGCATGATGACATGCCCTCCCACATGAAACTTGTTGCCGCCAGCATTGACTATCACCACATCGGGCTGCCAGCGGTCAAGGTTGCGACGCACACCACTATACCAGATGGTGTCGCCAGCCAGATAGGTCGTAGGCTCCGCAGGGTGCTGGAACACATAGCCGCAGGTGTGGCCGGCCTTCGGCAGCATCCACCAGTGGCCGTGATGGCTCTCAGCCTTCGACAGACGAACATCGCCCAGCTGCATCTCGCCCTCAATCACTTTCACCTGCTTGAACCCATGCGACACGACCACCTCACGGTCCAGCTCGTCCTGCACGACGATGAGCATTTCCTTCGGCAGCTGCTCATAAGCGGCATCGTCTATGTGGTCAGTGTGCAGATGGGTCAGCAACACGCAGTCCACATCCCTTAATAGTTCGTCCACCGTCATCGGCAGGTCGTGAATCGGGTTGCGCAATTCCTGATGGTGCGAGAACGGGAACGGAGGCATACAGCCCTTTTCGCCCAGCATGGGGTCTATCAGCATCACCTTACCGGCATACTCAATCTTAATCGTAGCGTTTCTAATCTGTTGAATCTTCATGTTCTTTTCTGTTTTTTTGATTTCTGGGTGCAAAGGTACGGCGAAATGTTAAAGATGTCTATACCAGAACAACATGTTGTTATGCCATTTTGATAAATCACGGTTTTTTCGTACCTTCGCAGCCGAAATCATATAAAAGAGGTATGGCAAAAACAACATACAGGCTCGTAGAGGTGCCTTTCAGCAAGACGGAATGTGGTGTAGATTTCTTTATCAACACCGCCCATGGCAGTGAGCGGAGGGGCGTGCTGACGGAATACCCCGTGTTCAAGACCGATTTTTTCGAGATGTTCTTCTTCCGTAAGGCCAATGGCTATCTGTTGCTGGGCTACCAGAAGATAGAACTGCGCGATGGCATGGTGCTCATCCTGAAGCCCCACCAGCAGCAGGAATGGCACATTGACGAAGATGCCCTCGACTACGATTTCCTTATCTTCCGCAACGACTTCATGCGTACGTTTATTGCCGACAAGTTCTTTGTCTATCGCCTGCAGTACTGCCAGCAGACCGACACGCCACCATACTTCATGGCAACAGCCGACGAACTGACGGAATACGAACGGCTGCTGAAGAAAATCCGCAGCGAACTGCGCCAGCCTGTAGCCGACAGCTACCATATCATCGTCAGCGTGCTCTACTATCTGCTGGCCGTCTTGAACCGACGCTATACCGAGACATATAGTCTGCCCTTTGAACTGCCGAAGAACCACTACGCTTTCCTGTTTGTGGAACTGATGGAGCAGCACATCCGCGACCTGCAGCGTGTGCAGGAATATGCCGACCTGCTGCACGTCAGCCGGGTGACGCTTAACCAGAGCGTCATGGCGCAATATGGTGTTCCAGCCACCGTCCTGCTGAAGCAACGCCTGCTGGCCGAAATCAAGAACGGACTGTTGTTCAGCCACAAGACGGTCAGCGAGATTGCCTACGACTTCCACTTCTCAGAGCCTTCACATCTGATGCGGTTCTTCAAGAAAGCCACAGGCAAGACGTGTACACAATTCCAGCAAGAATACGAGAATGGAACGTTTGAATAACTCTTTTAGGTAAATTTCAATTTATGAAAGAATGGCTGGTTTCTGATGACTGGCACAGGCGTACCGAAGGATGAGCGCAAAGGGTTAAAGTGGATTCACAAAGCTACCTTCCAAGGCTATCAGCCAGCTATCGACTATTGTAAGGAACACGGATATAAGTGGTATTAAACTATCGAATGATGAAACTGAAGAAACGAAAATCAAGTATTCGGCAATATTCTTTCTCTGCTGGTTCCCCCTTTTGGTCTTTCTTGTAGATGGAGTTCTGAAGTTCCAGACATTGGTTGATTATTTCGGTTCGTATGCCTTTGTCGAGACAGCTTTGCTGCTATTGGTCATCCTGCCAACGTGGGCAATCTACAGGTTGTGTAGTCTTCCTTTCACTTTGTCAATAAGTCCTTTGGAACCTCAGCGGGCTTCAAGCGTCGCTTTGTCCATGGGATGATGAGCAGGATGAGGACGATGGCGAGACATGCCCAGAGGGTCCAGCCTGCCATCTCCTTCACGGCGAGAAGCATCGCCTGCAGGTTGACCATACGCAGCCAATGCCCCGCAGGGGCCTGATAGCGGTAGCCAGCCGTTGAAATGGCTGGCTACCCCTGTCAGATGCCTATGGCATCGGCTTCGCAAGCAGGGACGGAAACGGAAAATACTTTACATCGCTAAGGGGAGGGTAAAGCAAACTCAGAGATAAGTGCCACTTATCTCGGAGATAAGTGCCTTTTATCTCGGAGATAAGTGGCACTTATCTCTAAGGGGGGTATTTCGGCCGTTTGAAAAAAAACGACAAAGCAG